>BJHS01000044.1 GCA_014193315.1 Verrucomicrobiota bacterium | reverse complement strand
GGACTCGATTACTACGACGGCCCGGCGGTCGATAAGATCACGGATTCGACCCGTAAATCAGGCAACCACTTCTCCTCCCTCATCCTCGGGGTGGTCCTGAGCGACCCTTTCCGCCTCCGCCGGGGAACATCGCAGGTTGAATCGGGGTCTGAATCTCCTAAGAAGAAATAGCCCCGTCATGAAGACCGACCTCATTCCTCGCCGTACCGTCCTCAAGGGCCTCGGCGCCGTCATGGCCCTACCGTGGCTCGAGGCGATGGGCCTCCAGACGGGGTGGGCCGCCGGCAACACGCCGACGAAGAACGCCGCGCCGAACCGCATGGCGATCCTCTACGTGCCGAATGGCGTGAACATGGACGGCTGGCGCGTCGGTGCCGAAGGCGCGCTGCCCTCCAAGCTGCCCGCGATCCTGGCGCCGCTCGCCAACGTCCGCAGCGATTTCTCGATTCTCACCGGCCTCACGGCCGACAAGGCCCGCGCCCACGGCGATGGCGGCGGCGACCACGCCCGCGCGATGTCTGCCTTCCTCACGGGCGCTCAGCCCCGCAAGACGGACGGTGCCAACATCCGCTCCGGTGTCTCGGCCGACCAGATGGCCGCTGCGCGCATCGGCGACCGCACGCGCCTCGCCTCCCTCGAGATCGGTACCGAAGCCAGCAAGCTCGCCGGCGGCTGCGACTCAGGTTACTCCTGCATCTACCAGTCCAATATCTCCTGGCGCTCGGCCACGCAGCCGATGCCGAAGGAAGTGAACCCGAAGCTGATCTTCGAACGTCTCTTCGGTTCGGGCTCCGACCTCGAACGCCAGCGCCGCGACGCCGCCCGCAAGTCCGTCCTCGACGCGGTCCGCGAGGATTTCCGCGAGCTCAACGGCCGCCTCGGCGCCGACGACCAGCGCAAGCTCGACGAGTATTTCACCGCGGTCCGCGAGATGGAACTGCGCATCGCGAAGTCCGGCGCCGACGGCCAGAAGAAGCTGCCAGCCGGCGCGCTGACCCCGCGCGGCATCCCGGAAAGCTACGCTGAGCACCTCCGTCTGCTCGCCGACCTGATCGTGCTCGCGTTCCAGACCGACACCACCCGCGTCGCGACGTTCGTCCTCGCCAACGAAGGCAGCAACCGTTCGTACCCGTTTATCGGCGTGCGCGACGGCCACCACAGTATCTCCCACCACGGCCACGACCCCGTGAAGCTCTCGAAGATCCAAGACATCAACGTCTTCCACTCGACGCACCTGGCCTACCTCCTCGAGCGCCTGAAGTCCGTGAAGGAAGGCGACGGCAACCTGCTCGACCATTCGATGATCGTCTACGGCTCCGGCAACGGCGACGGCGACCGTCACAACCATGACGACCTCCCGATCCTGCTCGCCGGCAAGGGCTGCGGCACGATCCGCCAAGGCCGCCACGTCGTGTATCAGAAGGAGACCCCGCTGAATAATCTCTGGGTCAGCATGCTCAACCGCATGGACATCCGCGACGTCCAGCTCGGCGACAGCACCGGCGA
>BJHS01000043.1 GCA_014193315.1 Verrucomicrobiota bacterium | reverse complement strand
GGCATAAGAACCGCGCCGAAAGAAGTGGGCCCTTGAGCCGCCGGGACATCGCGGGATTCGATGGCGTTCGGCAAATTACTACTCCGGGCGTTAAATACTTGACTTATACGCTTTACCTCGCTATAGTCGGTGCATGGCACACAAAGACGCTCGCTCGCTGTCGTCCGAGGCCCAAGAAGACCTTCGCCGTCGCGTGATCGAGGCGATCCTGAAGCAAGGGATGAAGAAGGCCCACGCGGCAAGGACGTTCGGGGTCTCACGCCAGGCGATCAACAACTGGCTGGCTGCTCACGACCGCGGCGGCGACGCGGCCCTGGCTGCAAAGCAACGAGGGCGACCGAAGGAGCGAACAATCGCCCCAAAGCAGCAAGCGAGGATCGTTCGGGCCATCCAAGGCAAGTGCCCCGACCAACTCAAACTCCCTTTCGCCCTCTGGACCCGCGAGGCGGTTGTCGAGCTCATTAAGACACACACTGGACGGAAGGTTTCGGTCTGGACGGCAGGCCGATACCTGAAGGATTGGGGCTTCACGCCCCAGAAGCCGGTGCGGCGAGCCTATGAGCGCAACCCTGTGGCCGTGCAAGCCTGGCTCGACAAGGAGTACCCAGCCATTCACAGGCGCGCAAAGGCCCAAAACGCCTTGATTCTTTGGGGAGATGAGATGGGACTTCGGTCAGACGACACCGTCGGACGCACCTATTCTCTACGGGGCCAGACGCCGATCGTGCCCGCGACTGGCCGCCGGTTCGGGTGCAACATGATCTCGGCGATCAGCAATCTGGGCCGTCTCTGGTTCATGGTTTTCTCATGCCGCTTCAATGCCGACGTCTTCATCCGCTTCCTCACACGGCTCCTAAAAACCGCCGATGGCAGGAAGATCATCCTGATTGTCGACTCGCATCCCGCCCATAAGGCGGCCAAGGTGGCCCGCTGGATCGAGGCGAAGCGGGAGCGGAAGACCATGCTGGAACTCTGCTTCATGCCAGGCTACAGCCCGGAACTCAATCCAGACGAGTTGCTCAACCAAGACACCAAGCAGGCTATGCGGCGGCAAAGGCCTCGCGATCAATCGCAGATGATCGCCAACACCCGCTCACATCTGCGACGCCGCCAGAAGCAGCCGGGGGTCGTTCGCAACTTCTTCGAAGAAGAACACGTTCAATACGCGGCGGCTGCCGGGTAGAAAACGTCAACTATTGGATGCTCCCCGTAGTAGCCATGACGAGGCCGCAGGTGGGACGACCGAGCCAGTCCGTCTTCATCCACGAACGCGGCTCACCGCCGGCCAGCGGCGCCGCCAGCAGCCCGGTGGCGGAGGCGACGAGCACCGTGCCCGGTGCCAGGAGCGGACCGATGCCCGCCGGCACTCCGGAGATCGCCGTCTCCGCGGCCGCGCCGGTATCGACGTCGATGCTGACGAGTTCACCCGCGTCGCTCGTGTACAGGAGCCTGGTCTTCGCCAAGGCGAGCGGCCCGGACGGTCGGCCCGTCGTCGCCTCCCAGATCGACTCGCCGTCGCGCAGCCGCAGCGCGGACGCGCCCACCGTCGTGCCGAGGAGGATGGCGGCGTCGCGGACCACGGGGCCGGTGGCGGGAGCCGCAGCGAGCGGCTTGTGCCAGAGGACGGCGCCGGTCGGCCGATCGAGCACGACGACCGCCGCCGGCTCGGCACAGGCCGCCACCACGAGGGCATCCTCCGTGGCCTGCATCCCGATCACCCGCCCCGGCCGCGTTCGCCAGAGGACGCGGCCGTCGTCGTCGAAGCAGGACAGTCCGTCAGGAATGTCGGCCACGAGCCCGCCCCCCGCGGCAAGGACGAGCGC
>BJHS01000042.1 GCA_014193315.1 Verrucomicrobiota bacterium | reverse complement strand
GGATCGCGTTGGCGATGACCTTGATGCTTTGCGGCGTCTTCGGTTGGCGCTCCGTCGTCAGCTGGCAAGCCGTGGCTGAGGGCGCCCCCAAGGCCTTTGCCGCCAGCCTTATAACGCTGATGCTCCTTGGATCCCTCGCCACCGTCGGTAAACTCTTCCGTCGCTAAGCACCTTTCACCCCTTCTTTCTAGGCGCGGACTAGAGAGACCTGCACTGACTGCTGTAACTTAGCCGCTAGGTTGGGGTTATTTTTACACATGCGCCCCGTCCTTTCCCTGCTCGGCGTGCTGCTCACCGGGCTCGTCGGCCCGCTTGTCGCCGCAGATCGCCCGCCGAACATCATCTTTGTGCTGGCCGACGACCTCGGGTGGACCGACTTAGCCTGCTTCGGTAGTAAATATTACGAGACGCCCAATATCGATCGGCTCGCCGCGCAGGGTATGCGCCTGACCAACCACCACCATTGTCAGAACTGCGCCCCGACCCGTTCCGCTCTGCTCTCCGGGCAATACGGCGCCCGCACGGGCACCTACACCGTCGGCTCGATCGACCGCTTCAGCTGGCAGACGCGCCCACTCCGTCCCGTCGACAACGTGACGAATCTCTCCCTCAATCGCGACACGTTCGCCAACCAGCTCAAGGCCGCTGGCTATGCGACCGCGATGTTCGGTAAGTGGCACTTAGGCAGCGCACCTGACTATCATCCATCGAAGCGTGGCTTCGACGAGGCAATCGAATCCAACGGCCAGCACTTCGACTTCAAGACGGACCCGAAGACGAAATACCCGAAGGGACAATACCTCGCCGACTTCCTCACCGATAAGGCCGTCGACTTCATCCAGCGCAACCAAGCCAAGCCGTTCCTGCTCTACCTCCCGCACTTCGGCGTGCACTCGCCGTTCCAAGCCAAGTCGGAACTGGTCGCAAAGTTCAAGGGCAAGCCTGGTGTCGGCGGACACAATAACCCGACCTACGCCGCGATGCTCGCCAGCGTTGACGAAAGTGTCGGTCGCCTGATGGCCAAACTCGAGGAGCTCAAGCTCGCGGATAATACGGTACTGATCTTCGCCAGCGATAATGGGGGCGTCGGCGGCTACGGCCGGCCCGACGGGCTGATTCGCGAGCCCGGCATGAAGCCGAAGGCCGGCGGCGACGAAGACGGCGATGGCATCACCGATAACACGCCTCTGCGCAGCGGCAAGGGGAGCCTCTATGAAGGCGGCGTCCGCGTGCCGTTCATTGTCCGCTGGCCTGGTAAGGTTGCCGCAGGCTCCGCCCTCGGCACGCCGACGGTGCACGTCGACCTCTTCCCAACGTTACTTGAACTCTCTGGCGCCGCGAAGCCACGTCAGACCCTCGACGGCGAAAGCCTCCTCCCGCTGATGCTCGGCAAGTCGTCGACGCTGAAGCGCGACGCCATCTTCCAGCACTTCCCTGGCTACCTCGGCGCCGGCAATGGGCTCTGGCGCACGACACCGGTCAGCCTCGTCCAGATGGGTGATTGGAAGCTGATGGAATACCTCGAGGACGGGCGCCTTGAACTCTATAATCTCATGGACGATCTCGGTGAGACCAAGAACCTCGCGACGACGAATCCCGATAAGGCTAAGGAATTACACGAGCGCCTGATTGCATGGCGCAAAGAGACCAAAGCGACGATGCCGACACCTAATAAGGTCGAAGCCGCCGCCCCGGCCCCCGCCACCAAGAAAGCAGGCAAGGGCAAGGCCAAGCGGACCACCGAAGCCGAAGCGACGGGCGCGAAGTAACCTCGCCAACACGGTGCGCCCGATAAGATGGCGCGTAAGCCCAATAGCTATCCTGCGGCTCGCTAATCAGCGCGCAGCGGGGAGGAGGCCGATCTGCTTGAGCCAGTCGCGGCACTGGTCAGGCCAGGCTTTGATTTCCTTCTCGGAGCGCAGGCCGTGCCCGTGGCCGCCCGTGGCGACGCGGAAGAAGGTAGTCGGGACCTTGGCGGCGAGGAGGGACTCGTGGTAGACCTTGCTCCCCTTGATGTAGCTCTTGTCGTCCTCGGCGTGCGCAATGAAGGTCGGCGCGGTCTTCGCGTCGACGAGCTTCGGCAGGCCTTGGTCGAGGTAGGCCGGGTAGACGAGCAGCGCGCAGTTCGGACGCAGGGGCTGATCATCGGCCTCG
>BJHS01000041.1 GCA_014193315.1 Verrucomicrobiota bacterium | reverse complement strand
CGATGCCGAAGGCGTGGGCGCCATATTTGCTGTTGGGCGTCCAATCACGCATCTGCTTCGGGTCGAGCGTGGTCTGGGCGCCGGAGACCGCGGCGCAGGTCACGCGGGTGGATTCGCGGGCGATCGGGTCAGCGTTGTTCGGATCGGCGAGGTCATCGTGGAACGCGATCCAAAGGCTGGTGCAGGCGCCGGCGGAACCGCCCGCCAGGGCGACCTTGGTCTTATCGAGGTTCCATTCCTTGGCCTTGCTGCGCGTGAACTGGAGGGCGCGGGCGCAATCGACCATCGGGCCTTTCACCGGCGGGACGAGTCCTTCCGCGGTGGAGTCCTTGATCGTGCGGTATTCCACCGAGACCACGGAGATGCCGGCGTCGAGGGCGGGCTTGAGCAGGCTGCGGACGACCGAACGGTCGCCGCCGGTCCAACCGCCGCCGTGGATGTAGAAAAGGAGGGGCGTAGGCTTATCAGACTTCGCCCGCCAGAAGTAGATCCGCTGCATCCGGTGCGATCCGTAGGAGATGTTCTCGTCGGGTTCGATCGGGAGTGGGTATTTACGGAACTCTGGGTCGGTGACTTTTGCCGGCACGGCGGCCTTGGCGGGAGCTTTGGTCGGCGCGTCGGCAGCGAGCAGGGAGGCGGTGCCTAGGGTAAGGGCAACGACGGAAGCGAGCAGGGGTGAGCGCATGGAGTTATGATGGGGCATGAACTATGAAAGATGAAGGATGAAACAGAGGCAGGATGCAGGAAGGAGGGTGATTACTTCTTCTCGAGCATGGAGCGGACGCGGGCTTCTTCCTTGGCTAAGGCGGCCGGCGGAACCGGCATCGGCACAAAGATTGGGTCGGCTCTGATGATCTCGTGGGCAGGAATCGTCCGCAGGCGAAGATTCCGGAAAGCGACGTCTTGGCCGTGGTCCTGAAGGAGCAGTTTACCGCCGCGGCCCTTGAGGTCGCCGCCGCGGATGGTCAGCAGGCGGATCTCCGAAGCCCACTTGGGGTCGGTATAATCGAAAGAGAGGATGTTTTGCTCGTTGAGCCAATGTTCGATGACTGTGCCCTGGCAACGGATACGGGCGGTGTTCCATTCGCCGACGGCCCGCGTGGCGCGCTTGCTCGGCGCCATGCAGAAGAAAAGGGAAGCGGCCGCCTGACGTGGATTTTCGCCGTAAGGGCTGCCGATGTCGTCCAGCACCTGGTACTCGACCTGACCCGGACGATAGTAGACGCCGCTATTGCAGCCCTTGCTGACCTTCCACTCGAAGCGTAGCTCAAAATCGTTGGGCAACGTGCGGGCTTCGTAGGTCAGCTGGCCCGAGGGTCGGACACGCGCGAAGGCACCGTCTTGGATCTCCCAATTGCCGGGGTGTTTCCATCCGTCGAAGGTCTTACCGTCCGAAAGCGCCACGAAGCCAAGGCGCTTCTCTTCGTGATCCATCGGTGCAGCTGCGAGCGAGGCGGTCGCAGTAATCAGCAAGATGAGGAGGCGCATGGGTAGGGATGGATGACAGATGACAGATGGAAAAGCAGATGATCGCTGAGAAAGGGTGTGACTCTATTTATCCGTCATCTGTCATCGGCCATCTGCCATCTTCACTGCCTTACTGCAGTGACAATACTCCGATCACAGGCGGTGTCCTGGTGGCGGACGTCGCCGAAGCCTGCTTCGGCGAGGAGTGCGCGCATCTCGCCGGTGCCGTAGCAGCGGCCTTCGGTGACGCTCATGAGGAGCGCGGAGTAGGCCGCCACGGGCGCCGGGCCGGTCTTGTCGTCGTTCAGGTGAGCGTCATGTACGATGAGCAGGCCACCCTTGGGCAAGGCCTTCGCGGAAGCTGCCAGCAGGAACTGGACCTTGTCGGTGTCCCAGTCATGCAGGACGTTGGAGAACAGGTGGACGTCGTAGCCGGACGGCAGGGCTTCGGTAAACATGTCGCCGGCCTTAACGTCGACGCGGTCCTGGAAGCCGCGCTTGGCGATCATCTTGCGGGTGATGCCGTCGACCGGGGCGCGTTCGAAGACCGTGGCGGTGAGTTTGGGGTGGTTGGCGACGAGGGCACAGGCGTAGATGCCCGAGCCGCCAGCGATATCAAGGAGGCGGGTGCGCGTGCCGACCGGCGAGGCTTTGGCCATCGCGGGTCCGAGCGTGAAGCCGCGTGAATCCATCGCCGCGGTGAAGCTGGTCGCGAACGCATCGGTGAGCATCGCTTCGCTCCAGGGTTTCTCGTCCTTGTAGCTGCCCCAGTTGGCGGGCTTGTCGGTCTTCAGGATGACGATGAAGTCCTTCACCACCGGACGGTCCTTGAGCGAGGCGTAGTAGGCGCCCAGAAAGATCGGGGAGGTGCTGACGAGGTGTTCTTGGCCAAGCGGAGTCACCGTGTAGACGCCGTGCTTGAGCGAGAGGAAGCCGTTGGCGGCGAAGAGCGTCAGCATCACGTCGGTCGGCCGGCGATGGGTGCCGAGGTCGGCGCAGACCGTGGCGAGGTCTGAAGGCTTCGCGGCGAGCTTCGTGAAGAGGTCGAACTCCGTAATCGCGGCGGCGATGAGGTCGACGGCGTAAAGCCCGTCGCGGAAGCGGTAGAGGCCGAGCGGATCGGTGGCGGGCGCGCGGGTGAGGTCGAGCAGGGCGGACATAAGCATGGGCTGCACGATGACAGCCCTTGCGGAGAAAACCACCCGTTTTCTTGGCTTACTTTGCCTTCTTCTTGCCGGCTTTCTTCTTGGCGCCTTCTTCGCCTTCAGCGCCGGGCTTGTCAGCGTAGTCGGGCACCTTGAAGTCGATAGCCTTGGCCTGTTTTTCGTATTCCGCTTCCAGCTTCTTGCGTAGGTCGGCGTAGGCGGGGTCGGCGGCGAGATTCTTAATCTCGTAGGGGTCGGCCTTGAGGTCGAAGACTTCGGTCCACTCGTCATGCCCTGGGTACTTGATCAGCTTGGCGTCGGCGGTGCGCACGGCGGTCGTCAGCGGGGAGCCGAAGTTCTTTTCGTAGAAGTAGCAGTAGAAGAAGCTGTCGCGCCAGTCGGTATGCTTCTCTTCCAAGAGCGGCTTCCAGCTGCGTCCGTGGATCGCGGTGGGCACCGGCAGGCCGGCCAGGTCGAGGAAGGTGGCAGCGGGGTCGATGTTGAGTACCATGCGATCTTCGGTGCGGCCGGCCTTCACCGCGCGCGGGAAGCGGAGTAGCATCGGGATGCGCATGGATTCCTCGTAGGCGGTACGCTTGTCGCCGAGGTTATGTTCGCCGAGGTAGTAGCCGTTGTCGCTCGAGAAGACGAAGACCGTGTCCTCCGTCAGCTTGAGGTCGTCGAGGAGCTTGAGGAGCTTGCCCACGTTGTCGTCGACCGAGTTGATGCCTCGGAACATACCGAGGTT
>BJHS01000040.1 GCA_014193315.1 Verrucomicrobiota bacterium | reverse complement strand
CCGATCGCCCGCGAATCCACCCGCGTGACCTGCGCCGCGGTCTCCGGCGCCCAGACCACGCTCGACCCGAAGCAGATGCGTGATTGGACGCCCAACAGCAAATATGGCGCCCACGCCTTCGGCATCGCCGGCGACGCGGCCAAGAAGATCTCCTCGTTCCAGGCCTTCTACGAGGCGCGCGAGCGGATCCTTCCCTGGATCAAGGAATATTCCCCTTATGAACTCGTGACCAAGGACGACCCGGCGGTCGGCCTCTACTTCCCCACCCCGCCGAACCTTGGCAAGGAGGAGAAGGACGCCACGCACTCGGCCAACTTCGGCGCCAAGCTCAAGGAACACTGTGACGCAATCGGCGTGCCGTGCGAGCTGGTCTACCCCGGCGCGCCCGACGTGAAACACCCGAAGGAATTCAACTTCATCAAGGCGAAGCTCCTCCCGGCCGCGAAGTGACGCCATGCACGCCCGGCTTGCCCTCTTCGTCGGTCTCGCGTCGCTGGTCGCCGCGGAGCCGACGCTGACGCTCGATAGCCCGCGACCCCAGCAGGTCTTCCAGCGGGCCGACCAGCGCACGGGGCTCGTGAAGGTTTGGGCCGAGGTCGCCGGACAGGACGACCGCTACCACACACCCGCCGCCGAATACCGACTGGACGAAGGTCCGTGGCGGAAGCTATCGCTCACCTCGTTCGGCCGCATGGACGGAAAGACGGTCTTCGCCGGCATGTTTCCGGCGGGAACCGGGGCGCACGCAGTGGAGATCCGCGCGCTACGCGAGGGCAAGCCCATCGCAACCCAGCCGGCGGTGAAGTTCTTCGTCGGCGAGGTCTTCGTGGTCGCGGGCCAATCCAACTCGGCCAACCACGGCGCGGCGAAGACGAAGGCGACCTCCGACCAGGTCCTCACGCAGACGCCGAAGGGCGACTGGCAAGCGTGCGCCGACCCCCAGCCCGGCGCCTCGGGTGGCGGCGGCAGTTTCCTGCCGGCCTTGGGCGACGAGTTGCAGAAGCGCCTCGGCGTGCCGATCGGCTTCATCCCGTGCGGCATCGGCGCGACCAGCGTCCGCGAGTGGCTCCCCAGCGGAGCCCCCTTCCCCAACCCGCCGACGATCGTCAGCCGCGTACGCAAGACCGCCGACGGCCAATGGGAGTCCGACGGCAAGGCCTACGCGATGTTGGTCAAACGAATGAAGTCCGTCCCCTCCTTCCGGGCGGTGCTCTGGCACCAAGGCGAAAGCGACGCCAACCAGAAGGACGCGACACGCACGCTGTCCGGCAAACTGTATGCCGACTACCTTCAGACGCTGATCACCCGAACCCGAAAAGACGCCCTAGTCCTGCCCAGCGCCCACTGGTTCGTCGCCCAGGTCAGTTACCATGGCCCCGACGACGTCGGCTCCAAGGACATCCGCGCCGCCCAGGCCAGTCTCTGGAAGGACAAGGTCGCGCTCGAGGGACCCGACTCCGACGCCCTCCGCGGACCGCTCCGCGACAACGGCGGCAAAGGCGTCCACTTTTCCGCGGAAGGCCTCAAGGCCCACGCCCACGCCTGGGCTGAGAAGCTCGTCCCCTGGATCGAAGCCCAACGCTGATTTCCCCATGCGCACCCTCCTCACCGGACTCCTCATCGGTCTCTCCACCCTGCACGCCGCGATTTCACCAGACCACACCCGTCGCCTGCAAGAGGAGGCGGCGGAGGCGTTGGTCATCAAAGCCGACCAGGTCGACGTCAAGATAACGCAGGGCAAGGACGGTCGGCAACTGGACGTGCAGGTGACCGCGAGCGTCCAGTCCGTGCTCCGCTCCAAAGCCGGCCACAAGCCGGGGGATGTGGTCAAAATCGCCTACACGATCATCCAGACCGTCATCCCGATGCCGGGCCCGAGCCAGCCCAAGGTGCTAGAAAAAGGCGAAACCGTCCGCGCCTACCTGAACCCCTCCGCTGACCGGCAAACCCTCGGCCTGGCCGCCTACGGGCAGAGCTTCCAGCAGCCTTGAATAAAAGATGCGACTCGCCCTGCTCCTGACCTTGCTCGCCGCCGCCCTTTGCGGAGCCGAGCAACGCCGACCCAACATCCTGGTCATCGTCAGCGACGACCAGGGTTACGCCGACGTCGGCTTCAACGGCGGCAAGGTCGTGCCGACGCCGAATCTCGACGCCCTCGCCGCCTCGGGCGTGCGCTGCACCAGCGGCTACGTCACGCACCCGTTCTGCTCACCGACGCGCGCCGGTTTACTCACCGGGCGCTACCAACAACGCTTCGGGCACGAGAATAACCCGGCCTACGACCCGACCAACGCCCAGGCCGGCCTGCCGCTGTCCGAGAAGCTGCTGCCGCAGTTCCTCCGTGAGGCGGGTTACCGGACCGGCTGGATCGGCAAATGGCACCTGGGCGCCACCCCGGCGCACGCGCCCTGGAATCGCGGCTTCGAGCAAACGTATGGCTTCATCGGCGGCGGGCACCTGTTCTCGGGCTGGGCCATCAACGCGCAGAAGGAATACAACGTCCCGCTCACCCGCGACGGCCAGGCCACCCCGGACGTCCCCGCCCATCTCACCGAGACGTTGGGCCGGGAGGCCGCGGCCTTCATTCGTCGCAACACCGGCGCGCCCTGGATGCTCTACCTCGCCTTCAACGCCCCGCACACGCCGCACCAGCCGACCGCCGAGCGCGAGCAGAAGTTCGCGGCCATCGCCGATCCGGTCCGCCGGAAATGCCTCGCCCAGATCAGCCTGCTCGACGACGCCGTCGGCACGGTCACCCAGGCCTTGGCCGCCAGCGACCAGACCCGGGACACCCTGGTCTTCTTCTTCAGCGACAACGGCGGCACGCCGCCCTCCTTGGGCGCGGACAACACCCCGCTGCGGGGCAACAAAGGCATGGTCTACGAAGGCGGCATCCGCGTGCCTTTCGTGATCAGCTGGCCTGCCCAGCTCAAGGCGGGGAGCTCCTACGACCGGCCGGTCTCGTCGCTAGACGTCGCCGCCACCGCGCTCGCGCTCGCCGGCGCACCCCTCCCGTCGGAACGCAAGCTCGACGGCGTGAACCTGATCCCGTTCCTCAAGGACGAGGCTTCCGGCCTGCCCCACGCCAACCTGTTCTGGCGCACCGGCGGCGGCCAAAGCTACGCCGTCCGCGCCGGTGACTGGAAGCTGGTCCGCAACGGCAAGCAACCGGACGAACTTTACGACCTTGCGAAGGACATCGCCGAGGCGAAGGACCTCGCGGCGAGCCGTCCCGAAGTCGTCGCCCGCCTCGCCGCCGACCTGGCCGCCTGGGACAAGGAACTGGTCGCCCCGCTCTTCCAGAGCCCCAAGGGCGGCAAAGCCCCTGCGAAGAAGCCGAAGAAATAGGCCCACGGTCCCCATGGCGGGGTTTCGGCGGCTTTTCCTCTGGTCGGGCTGGTGAGATTCGAACTCACGACCTCTTGCACCCCATGCAAGCGCGCTACCAGACTACGCTACAGCCCGAGAGAGGAAAGATTGGGTTAAGCCCCAGCCCGGCGGGGTTGT
>BJHS01000039.1 GCA_014193315.1 Verrucomicrobiota bacterium | reverse complement strand
GCCAGCGCCGACGGTAAGACGAAGCTCGTCCATGACTTCGTCGCCGCCTGGACGAAGGTCATGAACCTCGACCGCTTCGACGTCGCCAAGAAGTAAGCGCCCCGCGCCCTCCCCCTCACGGCCCGCCCTTACCGGCGGGCCGTTTTGTTTGGCGACCCAATCCAGAAGATAGCACCACCCATCGGAACAAGGGGTGAAACAGCCTGTCAAAAAAGGTCAAACCCAATGCTCCACCCCTCGAAAGCGGCTCCTCGAGAGCCAAGGAAAGGCTCGCATCAGGAAGTCCGCATGCCAAAAGATGTAGGTACCCCAAGCTTTGCCACCCCCTGACATGAATCGTCGACGTTTTATCCTCCGTTCTATGGGAGCCACCCTGGCTCTCCCCGGCCTGTGCTCACTCAGTGCGAAGGCCCTCAGCGGCAATCCTACCTTGCAGACGTCCAAGGGTGCCGGCATCGGCGCCCGTCGTTTCGTGGCGATCGGTAACCTGCTCGGCTATCAGACCAAGCAACTCTTCCCGAAGACCACCGGACGCGATTACGAAAAGACGACTCTCCTCGAGCCTCTCTGGGAGCAGCGCGAGTTGATGACCGTTTTCCGCGGACTCGACCACGGCGTCAAGGGCGGTCACTTCGCGGTGCATTCCTTCCTCTCCGGCGTGCTCAATTCGGAAGCGCAGAACCGCCCCGACGGCAACGTCTCGATCGACCAGTTCCTGGCGGAGGAAATCGGCCACCAGACCCGCTTCCCCTCGCTCACCGTCGGCTCCGAAGGCGGCATCCATGGCGGCTGCCAGCTCGCCTGGACGAAGTCCGGCGTGCGCGTGCCGCCGATCACCAACCCGGCCGACCTGTTCGACAAGCTTTTCGTCAGCGACTCCGCCGAGCGGCGCGTGCGCCGCGAACAGGAAAACCGCGTGCAGGCCTCGATCCTCGATTCCGTCCGCGAGGAGGCGAAACGTCTCTCCGGCCAGGTCAACCAGGAGGACAAGGCCAAGCTCGAAGAGTATTTCACGTCGGTCCGCGAAGTCGAGAAGCGTCTCGAGCTGCGTCAGCGCTGGACCCAACTCCCCAAGCCGACGGCGCCCTTCGCCAAGCCGGCTAACCGTAATGCGGTCGACGACCTGCCGCTGATGTACGAGCTCATCGCGCTCGCCCTGCACACCGACAGCACCCGGATCGCCACGCTGGAGGTCGGCGGCGACTTCCTACCCCAGCATCTCGGTATCAAAAAAGATTACCACGGGATCTCCCACCACGGCAACGACCCCGAGTCCATCGCCGCCCTCATCACCCTCGAGCGCTACCAGATCGCGCAATACGGAAAGTTCGTCGGTCGCCTCGCGCAGTTGAAGGATGCCGAGGGCACGCTGCTCGACTCCACCACCGTGCTTTTCGGCAGCGGCATGGGCGATGCCAATTCGCACAAGAACACCGACCTTCCCATCTTCCTCGCAGGTGGCGGCTACCCGCATGGCGGATTCCGCGAAGTCACGCGCGAGGTCAATCACAAGGTCCCGCTCTGCAACCTCTTCGTCGACATCGCCCAGAAGATGGGCGTCGAGACGCATGCCTTCGGCAGCAGCACGGGACGGTTCGCCTGACCTGGACCTCGGCCCTCTGTCGTGACGTCGATGCCGGCATTCCGCACCCTGGTGGCCCTATCCGCCGTCTTGGCGGCCGCCCCCACGCACGCCGCCGAGGCCTCGGCAAAGTCCGTCGAGAAGTTCCTGGGCCGCTATTGCCTGGAGTGCCACGATGCCGACGCCCATAAGGGCGACCGTGTTTTCGACAAATTCGCCCTGCCGTTGAAGACGCTGCCCAAGGTGATCGAGGCGCGCGAGATCATCGACCAGCTGACGCTGCGCGACATGCCGCCGAAGAAGGCCGACCAGCCGACCGACGACGAGCGCCTCATGGCGATCCGCGCCCTGCGTGACGGCACCGCGGAGGCCGAGGCCTCGCTGCAGAGCTCCGGTTCGCGTACGGTCCTACGCCGGCTCTCCAACCGCGAATATGAAGCTACCCTCGCCAGCTTGTTCGGGCGCCGTGTCGACACCCTCGGGCTGACCGCCGATTTCCCCAAGGAAAAGACCGCCCGCCACCTGGATACGATAGGTCAGTCGCTGGTGACTTCCAGCTTCTTGGTCGACCAATACTTCCAGTCCGCCAACCGCCTCGTCGAAACCCGCCTCGGCAAGCCGGCCACCGAGCCGAAGACCTGGCGTTTTAACGGCAACTTCATCCAGTACGAGGAGCTAACGGGCTCACATAAGAGCGCCTTCAATTTCCGCTACCTCAATCTCTATGAACAGCCGAACACCGACACCCGCCAGGGCGGCTACGGCCACATCGAGGACTTCAAGCAGGGCGTACCGGTCTCCGGCCTCTACGACCTCGAGGTCGAGGCGACGGCGATGCATCGCGACACCCATTACGATCCGGCGATCTTCGGCATCGACCTCTCGGAGCCCTTCATCCTCGGCGTCGTGCCCGGCGACGTCACCAAGGGCCATATCCATTACCCGCAGGCCATCGAGCCGCTGCTGGGCAGCAGCGTGGTGCCCGACAACGTGCCGACCCGGCTGAAGTTCCGCGTCTGGCTCGAGGCCGGCCAGACGCCGCGCTTCATCTTCCCGAACGGCCCCTATGAATCGCGCGCCGCGGTGGTGACGATCAACAAGCGCTACGCGAAAGAATTCTCGACGCCGGTCGGCTCCTCAGGCGTCGGTCGCGCGCACATCCTCAGAGAAGGCCAGCTGCCGCACATCCGTATCAGTGAGATCGTCGTCCAAGGCCCCGTGGTCGAGCCGGTGGGCGGCGCCGAGGAAGTCGCCGTCTTCGGCGGAAACGGCTTCCAGGCCGACCGCGCGCTCGACCAGCTTTTCGCCTTTGCGGCGAAAGCCTACCGCCGACCGCTGCAGGATGCCGACCGTGCGCCGATCCGTAAAATGCTCGAAACGCGCCTCGCCGAAAAAGCCAGCCCGCGCCAGGCGGCGCTCGATGCGGTCAAACTCATCCTCTGCTCCCCTTCCTTCCTGTACCTGAGCGAGGTCACCAAGGAGGGCGACCGACGCCTGCGACCGCACGACCTCGCCACCCGCCTCGCTTACGCCCTCTGGGCCACGACGCCCGACGAGACCCTGGCCGCCGCCGCGACTTCGGGCAAACTCGCCGACGATCCGGAACTGAAGAAGCAGATCGCCCGCCTGCTGGCCGACGAGCGCGTCAACGGCTTCGTCAACGGCTTCCTCGATAGTTGGCTCAACCTGCGCGACCTCGGCAGCATGCCGCCCCCGCGCGAATCGAACCGCGCCTACTACGCCGAGGATCTCCCGGCATCGATGAAGACCGAGGCTCGTCTGTTCTTCCGCGACATGCTCAAGGACGACCTGCCCGTGACCCAGTTCCTGCGCGCGGACCACACCTTCGTCGACAAAAAGCTGGCCAAGCTCTACGAGCTGCCCGAGCAGAAGACCCTGCGCCTGGCCGACGGCTTCCAGAAGGTCAGCCTCAAGGGCGATACGCATCGCGGCGGCCTGCTCGGCATGGCGGCCGTGCTGACGGTCAGCGCCAACGGCGTGGAAACCTCGCCCGTCACCCGCGGAGCCTGGGTCAGCGAGAACATCCTCGGCGTCAAGCCGCCGCCCCCGCCGGACGTCGTGCCGGCCATCGAACCTGACGTCAGCGGGACGACCACGATCCGCGAGCGCCTCGCCAAGCACAGCACCGACCGCGCCTGCTCCGAGTGCCATCGCAAAATCGACCCGCTCGGTTTCAGCCTGGAGGCCTTCGACCCGGTCGGCCGCTGGCGTGTCACCTATGCGAAGCCCAAGAAGGGCGCGGCACCCAAGATCGACACCACCGGTGAGTTCGCCTCCGGCAAGACCTACCAGGACTTCGCCGGCTTCCGCGACATCCTGCTCGACACCCGCGAGGAACAGTTTACCCGCCACCTGATTCGCTCACTGCTCGCCTACAGCACCGGTCGCCTCATGGAGCCAGCCGACGAGTTCGCCATCGACCGCATCCATGAAAAGGTGAAGCAGCAGGGCCTCGGCCTGCGCAGCCTCGTCGTCGAGTGCCTGACCAGCGACCTCTTCCGCTCGCGCTGAGGGCGACACGCCGGCCGCTGAACGTGGCCTTTATCCTGACCGACGTCATCGTGACAACGACCCCCTGAGCCTCCCCCTCCGATTCCGATGCGCCTCCTGACATGCCTCCTCGCTCCGCTCGCGGCCCTCGCCGCCGACAAGCCGAACGTGATCTTCATCCTCGCCGACGACCTTGGTGCGCATGACCTCGGCTGCTTCGGCAGCACGTTCTACGAGACCCCGAACATCGATCGCCTGGCCAAGCGTGGCACGCGCTTCACGCAGGCCTACGCCGCCAGCCCGCTCTGCCCGCCCACACGCTCAAGCA
>BJHS01000038.1 GCA_014193315.1 Verrucomicrobiota bacterium | reverse complement strand
CCAGCTTGGCGTCCTTGGCTTCGCGGATGTAGGTGCCTTCGCGGGCGAGCCAGAGCACGATGGCCTTGGAGCCGACGGCGTTGGCGATGTCGATGCACTTCTTGGTGCGATCCCAGGCGTAGGCGCGGTCGCTGGCGCTGTTGGAAGTGTAGGCGCCGTCGACGGTCTGGTCGGCGAACCACAGGCGCGGGGCGACGAACTCCGGGGTCAGGCCCTGGTTGGCGAGCATGGCCTTCACTTCGGCGGCCTTCTTGTGGAGCTGGTCGGGCTTCAGTCCGTCCATGCCCGGGACCACGTCGTCGTCATGGAACTGCACGCCCTCGAAACCAAGGGGGCGGTAGAGGGCGAACTTCTCCTCGTGGGGGAAGGCCTTACGGACGTCGCCGCCGAAGGGGTCGCCGCCCTCGCTGATGTTCCAAGGGCCGAAAGAGAACCGATAGGTGACAAGAGTGCTCATGGGGAAAGGACTATTCTACCCAAAATATGCCGTTGGGGCTACTCTCAGAGTCTCTAAAGGTGGCACTATCGTCCCAAGCGGCTTGTGCTGAAACCTTACTCCGCTTCAGGGGTATTAATAGGCCGACCATGAAGTTCTCCTTCGCTCTGCTTTTTGCGGCTCTCTTTGCTTCGCTCCACGCCGCCGATAAGCCCAACATCATCTTCGTCCTGGTCGACGACGCGGGCATCGGGGATTTTTCGCCCTACGGCTGCAAGTATGGCGTCACGCCTAACATCGATCGCCTAGCTAACGAAGGGATGAAGTTCACCCGCGCCTACAGCGGTAGCGCCGTCTGCGCTCCTTCGCGCTGCGTGCTGATGACCGGCCAGCATACCGGGCACGCCCTGCGCCGCGCCAACCAAAGCAATATCGGGCTTCTGTCCCTCCCTTCGGGTCAGAAGACCGTGGCGAGTCTACTGCATGGTGCCGGTTACGCCACTGGCGGCTTCGGCAAGTGGGGTCTCGGCAATCCTGGCTCGACCGGCGCGGCGGAGAAACAAGGCTTCGACGTGTTCTTCGGCTACTACGACCAGAAACACGCGCACGACTACTATACCGACCATCTCGTCAAAAACGGTGTCGACGTGCCACAGCCGCAGTCAGGCAAGCACACCTGGGAAGATTATTCTCATACCCGCATCGCCGATGAGACGCTGAAGTTCATCGAGCAGAACAAGAATCGGCCCTTCTTTTGCTATGCCGCGTGGACTCCTCCGCACGGAGATTTCGTCATCCCGGAGAATCCGGTCTTTGGTCAGAAGGCGTGGACTGAAGAGGTCCGTAACTACGCCGCGATGGTCGCGCTCGTCGACAAGGATGTCGGCCGCCTGATGAAGAAACTGAAAGACCTGGGCATTGATGAGAAGACGCTGGTGGTTTTCAGTTCCGACAATGGCGCGAACCTCGAATTCATCGAGTCGCTCGGCAGTACGGGCGGGCTCCGTGGCTACAAGCGGATGCTTTACGAAGGTGGTATGCGCACACCTTTCATCGCCCGCTGGCCTGGAAAGATTCAGCCTAGCACGACCAGCGATCTGCTGACCTCGTCCGTGGATTTCCTGCCGACGGCGGCAGAGCTCAGCGGAGTTCCCGGACCTAAAGGTCTGGATGGTCATTCGATCTTGCCGACCTTGCTCGGCAAAGGTCAGCAAGTGGTCCACGCATCGCTCTATTTCGAGATTTACGAACCCTACTTCCAGCAGGCCGTCCGCATGGGTGATTGGAAAGGCTACCGGCTTGGTACCAAGGCCCCGCTCGAACTCTACGATCTCAAGTCCGACCCGGCCGAAAAGCAGAACATCGCCGCCGCCCACCCGGACATCGTCAAGCGGATCGAAGCCATCATGACCGCCGAGCACACTCCCTCTCCTCACTACGACGCTCCCGAGCAAGGCAAAGCGCGTGCGTCTAAAGCGATGAAGAAAGCGTCACTCCCGGAGCTCTTGAACGAGGAGACGAAAAAAACCAAGTAAGGCGGTCGCTCTGTTCGTCCCTGCAGGAGCCGTGTTGCTTAGGCTCTCGCACCCGCAGGGCAAGAGCGGTTGGCACTTTTGTCTCAATTCCCACTTGCGGGCGGGGGTGCCACTGATACGAATGACCCTATGAAAGCCATCCGCGAGAAGGTCGAGCTGCCCGAGGGGCACTCCTTCCGCGTGTTGCGTTGGTCGAAGTCCCTCCGGGAGGTCGAATGCATCTTGGGGCCGGGGCGCACGCAGCCGGTCCAAGGAGAGGGCAATCACTGGCACTTCCATAAGGAGATGGAGCTGACTCTGTTCACGGCGGGGGAGGGCACGCGGTTCGTCGGCGATGCGATCGGCACGTTTGCGGCCGGCGACCTGGTGCTGCTCGGCGAACGCCTGCCGCATTACTGGCATACCTCGGGCGCTTCGGGCGGCCTGTCGATCCAGTGGCATTTCCCGGAGAGTCATCCTGTTTGGGCTTTCCCGGAGAACCTCGAACTGCGCGATCTCTTCAAGCGGTCCGAGCGCGGCCTGCATCTGCGGGGACGGACCGCGACAGCCATCGCCGCGCTCATGCAGGATGTCGCCCGAAGCGAGGGCGCGGGCCAGCTCGCGGCGCTGCTACGTCTGCTGGCGGAAGTCGCGGACGCTCCGGAGTCGGATCTCGCCCTGTTATCATCGCGCAGTTTCACGCTCAACGCCGAATCGCATTATCAGAAGGCCATCTCGAAGTCCGTCCAACACCTGGTCGCCAACTTCCGCGACGAGGTCCGGCTGGAGCATCTGCTCAAGATCTCCGGTCTGAGCCGGCCGACCTTCGCCCGGCAGTTCAAGCAGCACTCGGGTCACAGCTTCAGCGCCTTCGTGAACGGGCTCCGCCTGCAGGCCGCCCGCCGGGAGCTGCGGGACAGCGAGCGGAGCGTCCTGGACATCGCCCTGGCCTGCGGCTTCCGCCAGGTCACCTTCTTCAACCGGCTGTTCAAGCGGGAGATGAAGTGCACCCCGGTGGAGTATCGGTGGAAGCAGAGGAGGAAGGGGAGGTAGGGCGGGGCAGATGGCTGAATCGATGACGGATGACATGACAGAGGACTGCGTTGAAGGCTGAATAGAGGGCTGAATCGATGGCAGAGGACAGATGGCAGGGCGCCTGAACCTGTACCTGCGCCCGAGTAGCCGAACCTGAGACCCGACGGCCGAGACCTGGGACCTGAAAAGAATTCACCCCGGCCAACTATCCGGTCTCCCTATGGTGCCCCTTTGATTGGGCGTCTTTCTGGCCAACTGTTCAACGGATCAACTTGTCCTAGGCTAATTTCGACACCGGCTTCGCTCATTAATATGTGGGCAATGTGGTGCCCTGTCACCAGACTTTACCCCATCCCCATGAAGATCCCCGCGTTTCTCCTGTTGGCCGCCGCTTCCGTTTCCTTCGCCGCCGATCCGGCGCTCACGATCTACAACGGCGGCTACGCCGTCGTCCGCGAGACGCTGCCGATCGACCTCAAGGCCGGCGTTAATCAAGTCTCCTTCGCCGGCGCCACCGCGCAGGTCGAGGCCGACTCCGTCATCCTGCGCGACGTCGCCGGCAAGGCCGAGTTCCAGATCCTGGAGCAGTCCTATCGCAACGACCCGGTCTCGCAGTCGTTGCTGCTGTCTTTCTTCGAGGGCAAGACGCTGGAGTTCGTCCGCCATGAGACCAACAAGCCGGACCGCATGGTCACCGGCAAGGTCGTCCGCAGCGGTTACGTCCCGGGCGGTAATTACGTCGAGCCCATCATCGAGGTCGACGGCAAGCTGCAGTTCACATTGCCCGGCGAGCCTGTCTTCCCGTCTTTAGGCTCCGATAACGTCCTCAAGCCCACGTTGAACTGGAGGCTGAATTCGGCCGGCGCCGGTAAGATCAACGCCGAGGTCGCCTATCTCAGCAACGGCTTCTCGTGGGAGGCCAGCTATAACCTCGTCGCCACGGACAAGAGCGACCTGCTCGACGTCGTGGGCTGGGTCACGATGAATAACCGGAGCGGCATGACCTTCGCGGAGGCCAAGGTCAAGCTCATGGCCGGCGACGTGAACCGCGCGCAGCCGGACTATTCGATGGCACCCAGGGCCGCAGCCTTCGGAGGCGTCGCGATGGATGCCGAAAAGGTCGTGACCGAGAAGTCCTTCGATGAATTCCATCTTTATACGCTAGGCAATCCGGTGACCCTGCGGGACATGGAGACCAAGCAGGTCGAGTTCGTGCGCGCCACGGGCGTGAAGGCCGAGCGCATCTATGTCTATGACGGCGGCGGCTATTCCCGTCGGGGTGCTTCCGCCGGCAAGGTCCAGGTCTACCGGGAGTTCAAGAATGCCGAGGCCAACAAGCTCGGCATGGCCCTGCCGAAGGGCAAGGTGCGCTTCTATACCCAGGATGGCGACCGCCAGCTGGAATTCGTCGGCGAGAACCGCATCGACCATACCCCCAAGGACGAGGTCATCCGCGTGCTGACGGGCAATAGCTTCGACCTCGTGGGCGAGCGTCGCATCGTCAGCCAGACCGAGCAATCGGCCGAGCGCACGGCTACCCAGACCGTCGAGATCAAGGTGCGGAACCGGAAGAAGGAGCCCGTCGAGATCCGCGTCCTCGAGCGCGCCTCCCGCGGCGGCAATTGGACGCTCACGGCCCAGAGCCAACCGCATGACAAGAAGGATGCGACGACCTTCGAGTTCCGCGTCCCCCTGCAGCCTGACGAAGAGAAGACCGTGACCTACACCATCCGCTATACCTGGTAACCCTGCTTCCGTCTCACCCTCCCGACTTCCATCGCCTCATGAAACTCCCCCCGCTCCTCCTGCTGGCGGCTGCTTCCGCCACCTTCGCCGCCGATCCGGCCCTCACGATCTATAACGGCGGTTATGCCGTCGTCCGTGAGACGATGCCGGTCGACCTTAAGGCCGGCCTCAATCAGGTCTCCTTCGCGGGCGCCACTGCCCGGGTCGAAGCCGACTCCGTGATCCTACGCGATGTCGCGGGCAAGGCCGAGTTCCAGATCCTCGAGCAGTCCTACCGCAACGACCCCGTCTCGCAGGCGATGCTCCTGTCGCTGTTCGAAGGCCAGACGCTGGAGTTCGTGCGGCATGAGGCCAACAAGCCCGATCAGGTCGTCTCCGGCAAGGTCGTGCGCAGCGGCTTCGTGCCCGGCGGTCGCTTCGTCGAACCCATCATCGAGGTCGACGGCAAGATGCAGTTCACTCTTCCCGGCCAGCCGAGGTTCCCTTCGCTCGGCAACGACAACGTCCTCAAACCGACCTTGAACTGGAAACTGAACTCGGCTTCCGCCGGCAAGATCTCCGCCGAAGTGGCCTATCTCAGCAAAGGCTTCACCTGGGAGGCCAGCTACAACCTCGTCGCCACGGACCAGAGCGACCTGCTGGACGTCGTCGGTTGGGTCACGATGAACAACCAGAGCGGCATGACCTTCGCCGACGCCAAGCTGAAGCTCATGGCCGGCGACGTGCATCGCGTCGTCGATAACTTCGGACGCGGTGTGGGTGGGGGGCTGTCGATGTCGGCGGCCAAGGCCTCTCCGGTCGTGACCGAGAAGTCCTTCGATGAATTCCATCTTTATACGCTAGGCAATCCGGTGACCTTGCGGGACAAGGAGACCAAGCAGGTCGAGTTCGTGCGCGCCACGGGCGTGAAGGCCGAGCGCATC
>BJHS01000037.1 GCA_014193315.1 Verrucomicrobiota bacterium | reverse complement strand
TGGTCGAGGCCTTGATACTTGGAGGTGAAGCGTTCGTGATCGTAGCCCAGCAGGTGGAGCACGGTCGCGTGAAAATCGCGGATCGGCAGCGGGTCCTTGACGATGTTGTAGCTGAACTCGTCGGTCTCGCCGTAGATCTGGCCGCCCTTGGCGCCGCCGCCGGCCATCCACATGGAGAAGCAGCGCGGGTGGTGGTCCCGGCCATAGTTCTCCTTGGAAAGCCCGCCCTGGCTGTAGATGGTGCGGCCGAACTCGCCGCCCCAGATGATGAGGGTGTCGTCGAACATCCCGCGCTGCTTGAGGTCCTCGATGAGCGCATGGCAGGGCTGGTCCACGTCGCGGCACTGGCTGGGCATGCGCCCGTTGACGTTGGCGTGGTGGTCCCAGTTGTTGTGGTAGATTTGGACGAAGCGGACGCCGCGTTCGACGAGCCGGCGGGCCATCAGCACGCTGTTGGCGAAGCTCCCGCGCTTGCGGGCCTCCTCGCCGTAGAGCTTGAAGACATGCTCTGGCTCCTTGGCGAGGTCGGTCAGCTCGGGGACGCTCGCCTGCATGCGGAACGCCATCTCGTACTGCTTGATGCGCGTGTGCGTCTCGGGGTCGCCCACCGCCTCGTAGTTGAGGCGGTTGAGCTGGTTGATGCCGTCGATGGTCTGCTTACGCAGGTCGTCGGGCACGCCGGGCGGGTTGTTGATGAACAGGATCGGGTCGCCTTTGCTGCGGAAGGACACGCCGGCGTGTTCGCCAGGGAGATAGCCGCTGGACCAAAGGCGGCTCGAGATGGCCTGTTCCTGGTCGCGGTTGGTCGGGGTCGCGATGAGCACCACGAAGTTGGGCAGGTTGTCGTTCTCGGAGCCGAGGCCGTAGGAGGCCCAGGAACCCAGGCAGGGACGGCCCGTGATCTGGTTGCCCGTCTGCATGGCGCAGATGGCGGGCTCATGGTTGATGGCCTCGGTGTTGAGGGAGCGCATCCAGCAGATGTCATCGGCGCTCTTCGCGAGGTTGGGCAGCAGTTCGGTATTCATCCACATTCCGCACTTGCCCGCCGGGCTGAACTTATACTTGGAAGGGGCGATGGGGAAGCGGGCCTGGCCGCTGGTCATCGTCGTGAGCCGTTGGCCGTTGCGGATGCTCGGCGGGAGGTCCTTGTCGAACATCGCCTGCATGCCGGGCTTATGGTCGAACAGGTCCATCTGCGCGGGCCCTCCGACCATGTGGAGGTAGATGACGCGCTTGGCCTTGGGTAGGTGCTGCGTGCTCATCGCGCCCGGGGCGGCGTGGGCCAGGGAGCGTCCCAGCAGGCTTGTCAAGGCGGCCGCACCGAGGGCATTGGCGCCTTGGCCGAGGAAGCGGCGGCGGGTCTGGAGGCTATTCCATTCGTTAAGAATCGACATAGGTTTTATTTATTGAGGACTTCGTCCAGGTTAAGGAGTTGGCTGCAGAGCATGGTCCAAGCGGCGAGCTCGGGCTTCGGTAGGGCGGGGTCGGCCACGGAGTCGCCGACCTTAAGTAACGCTTCGGCGTCGGCTGGTTGCGCGGTGTAGTGCTTGCGGAGGCTGGCGAGGCTCGTCTGTAGGATGGTGAGTTCGGCAGCCTGCAATGGGCGAGCCAGGACGCGTTCGGCGGCGTACCGGAAGCGCGCACTATCATCCTTTGTAGCGACGAGCGTATGCTGGGCGAGTTGACGGGCGGCCTCAACGTATTGCGGGTCGTTTAGCATCACTAAGGCCTGTAGCGGGGTGTTGGTACGGTCGCGGCGGACGCAGCTCACCTCGCGTGAGGGGGCGTTGAAGAGGTCGAGACTGGCCGGCGGTGCCATGCGACGCCAGTAGTTGTAGAGTGAGCGGCGGTAGAGGTTCTCGCCCTTATCAGGGCGGTAGGCCTGGATGCCGACCCCGACGACTTCCCAGATATTCTCCGGCTGGTAGGGCTTCGTGCCGGGTCCACCCATGCGGGTCGACATCGTTCCGCTGGCGGCGAGCGCTTGGTCGCGAATCATTTCGGCATCCATGCGGAAGCGTGGGCCGCGACTGAACAGGCTGTTATCACGATCCTTCTCGACCTTGACGGGAGTCTGCACGGCCGCTTGGCGGTAGGTGGCCGAAGTTAAGGCGAGGCGGTAGAAGGCCTTAACATCCCAGCCGCTGCGGCGGAATTCGACGGCTAGCCAGTCGAGTAACTCCGGGTGCGAGGGCAGTGAGCCCATGATGCCGAAGTCCTCGGAGGTCTTGACGAGTCCTTGGCCGAAGAGTTCTTGCCACATCCGATTAACCGTCACACGCGCGGTGAGGGTATTCTCTTCGCTGACCAACCAGCGGGCGAGACCGAGGCGGTTCTTCGGGGCGTCGGCGGGGAGCTTGCCGAGGGCCGCGGGAACTTCCGCGGCGACTTGCTCGCCTTTCTTTTCATAAGCGCCCCGAATGAGGATGTTCGCCATCGGCATCATGTCCTTGCGCTCTTCTTGGATATGCGTGAGCGGGCTGCGGTCCTTGATCGCCTTGAGCTCGGCCTCGAGGGTGGTCTGGAGGGTCGAGACCGCCAGGACATCGGGGCGACGGACGCCGAGGTAGTAGTCCAGCACGGCGGCGCGGTCCTTGCCGGCGAGCTTGCCGGCGACCTTCGCGCGCACGCCGTCGACCTTGGCGAGCGCGAAGACCTCGGCGGCGGAGAGGGCGCGGTCGTAGAAGCGGACTTCCTGGGCGTTTCCTTCGTAGAACTCGCTGGCGCTGCGCTGGCCAAGGCGAGTGGGAGTCTTGGCCTGGCTGGAGGTCGCGAGCTTGTTGATCTCGAGGTTGAGCGGGACCATTGCGCCGTCGACGTAGAGCTTGATGCCCTCGGCCTTGCCGCTGCCGTCGTAGGTCAGCAGCACGTGCTGCCAGGTGTCCTTCTTGGCGATCGGCTTGGCGGTCGTCACCTTGATGGCGTCGTTCGGCCACTTGCTGATCAGGTAGAAGCCGTAGTTGGCGTTGTTCAGGAAGAGCGACCAGCCCTGGGCGGCCTTGGGGTCGTCCATGCGGGCCACGAGGGCCTGGAGGCCTTGGACGCTCGCGGGGCGGAACCAGCCGCCGACCGTCAAGGGCTTCATCGTGTCGAAGTTGCCGACGTCGCCCAGTTCCAGATTGGCGCCCTTCTTGAGGAGCGGGGCGGGTCCGGTCTGGCCGTCCTTGCTCCAGGTGAGCGGGCCGGTGGCACGCGTCTGCGCGGGTATGCCGGTACCCTCATTCAGAGCGAAGCGCCGGAGAAGGCCCTTGGCGGGGACGTCCTGCTCGAGGTCGGCCGGCTTCAGTTTGGCCACCCAGCCGTCGAAATCTTTCTGCGCGATGGCCCGCTTGTCCTGCGCGACCTTCTTGGACGCCTCAATCTCCGCCGGCAAAGCCTTGAAGCGCGGGCGGTCGGCCTCGGACGGAAGAACGAGGATCGGGCCGCGGCCATCCTTGACGTTGCCGTCGAGGCCGGGCTGGGTCGTGTTGCGGAAGAAGGCTGCCAGTGAGTAGAAGTCCTTCGCCGTGAACGGGTCGAACTTATGGTCGTGGCACTGCGCGCAATTAGTGGTCAGGCCTAAGTAGACCCAGCCGATGGTCTGGACGCGGTCCGCGGCGTAGTTGGCGAGGTTTTCTTCGACGATGGTGCCGCCTTCGTTGGTGGTGGCGTTGCAGCGCTGTAGGCCGGTGGCAATCAGCTGCGACTCCGTCGGGTTGGGCAAGAGGTCGCCCGCAATCTGCTCGACCGTGAACGTGTTGAACGGTTGATTGGTGTTATAGGACTTCACCACCCAGTCGCGGTAAGGCCACATCTCGCGAGGGTTGTCGAAATGCAGGCCGTGTGAATCGGCGTAGCGGGCGGCATCGAGCCAGTAGCGGGCGCGGTGTTCGCCGTAGGCCGGCGTGGCCATGAGTTCGTCGACGAGCGTGCCCACCTGGGCGTCGCTCAAGCGACTGCCATCTTTGGGCAGGTGCTTGGCGAGAAGTTCGGGCGAAGGCGGCAGGCCGGTGACGTCGAGGCTCAGGCGTCGAATGAGCGTGCGGGCGTCGGCCTCAGCGGCGGGCTGAAGTCCGGCCGTCTTGAGCTTGGCGAGGACGAAGGTGTCGATGGGGTTCTTGGCCCAGCCGCTCGGGTCGGCGGGAGGCGTGACTGCGACGGGCGGGAGGAGGGACCAGTGCGGCTGCCAAGGTGCGCCCTGTTCAATCCACGCCTTAATCTTCGCTACTTGCGCGGGCTTCAGCGCCTTGTGAGTTTCCGGTGGAGGCATGACCTCATCTTCGTCCTTGCTGATAATACGTTGAAACAAGGCGCTCTTATCGGGCTGGCCCTTGATAATGGTTGGCGGCTCTTCTTTACCGTCCTTGGTCAGCCGCTTGGCGAAGAAGCCGGCTTCGGTGTCGAGGCGCAGGCCGACCTTACGGGTGCCAGGATCCGGGCCGTGGCAGTGGAAGCAGTTTTCGGCGACGATCGGGCGGATGTCGCGGTTGAACTCAACTTTCTCTTCGGCCGCGAAGGCCGCGGATACTAGGAAAGGCAGGAGCGCCAAGGGGGGCTTACGCATGGGGAAGGGGTGTCTTGAATAAAAGAGGTTAACGGCAGAGGGGAAGACGGATTCGGTCTTCTTAGGGATAAGATAAGGGACCGGGGCGGGATGTTCCCTGCCTAGGTATTAAATGCCACCTTTCTGACGGTCGGATTAGCTCAGAACTCCCAGCGGCGAGGGGTGCCTTGGGCTGGGGTCAGGACGATGTCGTCCAGGTCCACCGCAGCGGAGCCTGAGGGCAGGTAGAGTCGGAGGATGCTCGCCGCTTGCTTAGCGTTCAATTCCACCGTGATGGTCTGCCAGACGGCCTCACCGGAGGTCCGGTAGGGCACGGAGAGGATTTCGGCTCCGCCCGCGGCCCCCAGGAGGGCGATACGTCCTTCGCCGGCCTGCGCAGCGCGAATCCGGAAGGACAGTGACGCCTTGCCGGCGTAGGTGCCGGCGCCGACGCCGATGAAGGAGTCGGCCCCCTTGGACTCGATGTGCAGGGTGCCTTCGATGACCGAGGCCTTTCCAGCGCGGTTCTTCCAGCCGCCGGGGAGGTCGTCCGGGGCGATGGCCTTCTTCGGTGCGGCCGCCTTGGGCGCGGCCTTACCGAAGTTCGGATTTAGCTTCGGAATCACTGCTTCGGTGTCCTTGAGGAAGTCGGTGATCAGTCCGTTGAGTTCCTTTACGAGCTCGGGCTTCTCCTTGGCGAGGTTACGGCGTTCACCGAGGTCGTTCTTCAGGTCGTAGAGTTCGAGGTCATCCGATCCGTCGTCATTACGCGCGTAGAAGCGGATCAGCTTCCAGTCGCCCTGACGCACGTAAGTCCCGGCGTAGAAACCGTCCATGACGGAGTCGCGCGTGGCGTTGCCGTGCGGGAAGTGGCAGAAGACGCGGTCCCGGTGCGATTCGCCGCCGAGCAGGGCCTTGGACTGATCGAGGCCGTCGAGCTTGATGCCGTCATGTGGCTTCAGGCCGACGAACGAGAGCAGTGTCGGGTAGAAATCGACGGTTTGGAAAAGGATGTCGCTGGTTGCGCCGGCCTTGGCCTTGCCGGGCCAGGCGAAGATAAACGGTTCGCGGGTACCGCCTTCGTAGAGCGAAGCCTTACCGCTGCGCAAAGGGAGGTTACTGGTGGCCGGGATGTCGGCGTAACCTTCAGGGTCGGTCTTCCTGGGCGGGTAGGCGAACCCGCCGTTATCGGAGTAAAACACGATGATGGTGTTGTCGGCGATACCGGCATCGTCGACGGCCTGAAGAAGTCGGCCGACGCCGTCGTCGAGGGACTTGACCATCGCGGCGTAGAGGGGGTTGTGCTGCGGGTTCTTCGGGTCGGCCTTGGCCTTGAAGTATTCGATATAGTCCGCCCGGGCGTTCCAGGGCGAGTGCACCGAGTAGGCCCAGTAGTTCAGGTAGAATGGCTTAGCCTTATGGGCGGCGATATACTTCGCGGCTTCCTTGGACATGCGGTCTTCGATGTTCACGCCCACTTCATCGGTGATGGTGGGATCCTTGATGAACTTCCACGGAGCGAGGTAGCCGCCGCCGGGGCCGGCAGCGTTCGGCACGTGGGGGAAGTCTGAGTCGAAGCCCTGATCTTGCGGCTCGTAATGGTCCTCGGGCTTAAGGTTATGACCGAGGTGCCACTTGCCGAAGTGCGCGGTCGCATAGCCGGCTTCTTTGAGGGCTTCGGCGAGCGTGAAGTATTCCGGCTTCAGACGGGAGACGCTGTTGGCGACGAGCAGTCGGGCATTCGGGCCTTCCTTGGTGAGCTCCTTATTCAGGTAGATCGGGTTGATATGACAGACCGGCGCGGTGATGCCGGTGCGTGCGGGGTATTGGCCGACGAGGATGCTTGAGCGTGTGGGCGAGCAGAGCGGGCTGGCGGCGTAGGCCTGCGTGAAGCGCGTGCCACGCTTGGCCAGGCGATCGATGTTCGGGGTCTCGTAGAAGGTGCTGCCGAAGCAGCCGAGGTCATGCGCGCCGAGGTCGTCGGCGAGGATGAAGATCACGTTCGGCTTATCGGCGGCGAGGGCCGCGAGCGGAGCGAGGAGGCATGTCAGGAGGCGCATCGGAATCGGAGGGGGAGGCTCAGG
>BJHS01000036.1 GCA_014193315.1 Verrucomicrobiota bacterium | reverse complement strand
GATCGTGACCGGCGTGCTGCTGGCCCAGAGGAGCTTGGCCTTGGGCAGCTTGGTCTTCAGGACTTCGACGTAGTCTTTCATCAGCGGCTCGAAGGTGCCGGGCTTGATGCGGCCCTCCTGCCAGCCGTGCAGGCCCATGTTGAAGACGACCACGTCGTAAGGACCGTTGGCGAGGACTTCGCCGAGGAGCTTGTTGACGTGTTCGGACTGGTTGTAGGGGTTGACCCAGAGGTCGACGTTGGCCTTGCCGGCGAGGAGCTTCGTGGCGCGCCCTTGGTAGCCGTTGAGGACCGAGTCGCCGATGAGCAGCACGCACGGCAGCTTCGCGTCCTTGATGACGGCTTTCTCGACGCGCCAGCCTTTGCCGTCGGACTGAAGCCGCTTGTCGGTCTCGACCGGGGCGGGTTTGTCGGCGGCGACGGCCGTGAGGGCGAGGAGCAGGCAGAGCAGGGGGCGCATGGGGGTGAGGGCAGGTTGGGAGTAAAAGCGTATAGGTGCAAAAACAATGGGGTCAGATCCCGTTAATAGGGTCTGACCCCATCGTGGGGGAAGCGAAGGGCGACTTACTTCTGGGTGAAGACGAACACGCCGTGCTTGTTGGCGATGACGATATCCGGCTTGTTGTCCTGGTTCACCTTGCCGGTGAAGAACTGGGTGCCGACGCCACTATCGCGGTCGACTTGATGAGGGATGAACGTCGCGCTGCCCTTGCCGTCGCGCTTGAGTTCGAACCAATAGACGACGGGATCAGCCATGGGTTCGTCGTCGGCCTTCGGGCCGTGCGCCCAGCGGCGCTTGCCGGTAACGATGTCGAGAAGGCCGTCGCCGTTCACGTCGGCCATTTGGATGGCATGGAGCTGGCTGAAGACGACGCCTTGCGGGTTCTCTGCGGCCGTGGCGCCCATGATCTTGCGTTCGGTGAAGGAGCTATCGGTGTTCTGTTCAAACCAAGACAGGCCATAGCCATGTGCCTTAAGGCTTGTGATGACGTCGTTGCGTCCGTCGCCATTAACATCGAGCACGTACATCTGAGCGCCACCTTGACCAAACTTCGCAGGGTGGAAGACCCAGTCAGAGTCCTTAGCGGTGTCCTTGGGTTGCTCATACCAGCCGTCTTTCTCGAGGATATCCATACGACCGTCGCCGTTGACGTCCCCCGCCCCGTACCCGTGGGTATATTTAAAGATCTTCTGGTCGTTCGCGGGCGTCTTGGGCGTGATCGGGCGGAAGCGCGCCTTGCCGAGCGGGTTATTCCAGTCGATTTCGGCGTAACCGAACTGTCCACCAGACTTTCCGCCTTTGGCGTTCTTTGCTTTCACGAGGTCGCTCGAATGGCAGAGTAACTCGGGCTTGCCGTCGCCGTTAATGTCGACGAGTCCGGGTGATTCCCCGTCGGCTACATCAAAAATATTATGTTGGGCCCAGTCACCGCCCTTGCCGGCGGGATTGACGAAGACGAAGGCGGGTTCGCCGGGTAGGCCGTAGACGAGCAGGTCGGGCCAACCATCCGCAGTGAAGTCGTAAGCAAACTGAATGAAGTAGTCCGAGTAACCTGACGCTGGGTTGTAGGGCGTCTTGCTGGGGCCGCTGGCGTTCTGGCGCTCGGGCGTGTAGGCGAGCTTTTCCTTGAAGTCAGGTCCGAGCCAGATGAAACGACCAGCCGCCACGTCGAGCTGGCCGTCGTGGTTGAAGTCGGCGACCGCACAACCTTCAGCGACGAAGTCCTTGGTGATAGTCTGCTTGGTGAACGAGACCTCTGCGGCCGCGAGGGACGCGGTAGCGGCGAGGAAGGCGAGGGTGGGGCGCATAGGGCGGGGTGGGGCTTGCCTTTGAGACAAGCCCTCCCGCCTGGAGTTGCGAGGCAAATGGAGCTCCCGTTAGGCCAGAGCGGCCTTCACCACGTGGCCGTGGACGTCGGTCAGGCGGTAATCGCGGCCCTGGAATCGGTAGGTCAGACGTTCGTGGTCAAAGCCCAGTAAGTGCAGGATGGTTGCTTGGAGGTCGTGGACGTGGACCTTGTCCTTCACGCCCGCAAAGCCCATCTCATCGGTCTCGCCGTAGGAGAACCCGCCCTTCACGCCGCCGCCGGCCAGCATGACGGTGAAGCAGTCGGGATAGTGGTCGCGGCCGAGGACGGCGCCGCCCGCGGTGCGTCCCTCGCGGAAGGGTGTGCGCCCGAATTCACCGCCCCAGACGATGAGGGTGTCATCGAGGAGGCCGCGTTCTTTAAGGTCCTTGATTAAAGCGGCGGCGGGTTTGTCCGTCTTCGCCATCTTCTTGGTCAGGCCATCGCGGATGTCTTCGGCGGGGTTCGTGCCGTGGAAGTCCCAGCCCCAGTCGAAGAGGTGGACGAAGCGGACGCCCTTCTCGACGAGGCGACGCGCGAGTAGGCAATTATTGGCGAAGCTCGCTTCGCCGGGCTTGGCGCCATAGGCTTCGAGGGTTGCGACAGATTCCTTAGAGATGTCCATCACCTCTGGCACGCTGGTCTGCATACGGAAGGCGAGTTCATACTGGGCGATGCGCGTTACCGTCTCGGCGTGCCCTAACTCGTCCTGCTGGCGCTGGTTGAGGTCCTTGAGTGCGTCGAGCGTCGCGCGGCGCAGGTCGCGCGTCATGCCAGGTGGGTCGTTGGCGAAGAGCACGGGGTCGCCCTTGCTTCGGCACTGCACGCCTTGGAAGACGGAGGGCAGGAAGCCGCTGCCCCAGCAGCCTTGCCCGCCGCTGGGCTGGGTGCCACTCGAGATCAGCGTCACGAAACCAGGGAGGTTCTGATTCTCGGTTCCGAGGCCGTACGTGGCCCACGAGCCCAACGATGGGCGTCCCTGACGGATGTGGCCCGTGAAGAGGAGTAGTTCGGCGGGCGCGTGGTTGAATTGGTCCGTATGCATCGCTCGTAAGAGCGTCACATCATCAGCGACCGTCTGGAAGTTGGGGACCGCATCGCTCATCCAGAGGCCGCCCTTGCCGTACTGTTTGAACGTACGCGGGGAACCCATGAGTTTCGGCACACCGCTCGTGAAGGCGAAGGTGCGTCCCTTCAAGAAAGAATCTGGGCAGGGCTTCCCGCTCTGTTCCACAAGTGCCGGCTTAGGGTCAAAGATGTCGAGGTTGGGCGGGCCGCCTGACATGTGCAGGTAGATGACCCGTTTGGCGCGTGCCTTGAGCGGCGGGCGTTTGGGTGCGAGTGGGTGATTGGTGTCGGCGGTCGCTGCGAAGGCATTGCCTTGCAACGCTTGGAGGGCGATAGCGCCTAAACTGAATTGCCCCGCGCTGCTGAGGAAGTGCCGGCGAGTTTGTAAGCGAAGCTGCTCCGCGCGGACAGGATGCAAAGAAGGAGGGTTCATCGGATTAGCGGCGCATCAGGAATTCATCGAGGTTCATCATCACGCCAGCGACCGCCGTCCAGGCGGCCAACTCGGCGAGGTCGGCACCCTTGTCGGCGGGGCCAAGCGGCTGCGTCGCCATCTTGGTGGCGAGGGCAGGGTCGGCGCGATAGGTGGCGAGGGAGCGCTGTAGCAGGGTCTCCAAGGCCTTGATCTCTTGGGCGTCGGCGGCACGCGCCACGCAGAGTCGGAAGGCCAACTGGAGTCGTCCAGCGGTGTCGGCTGGACCTTCCTTCAGTAAGCGACGCGCCAAGCCTTGGCTGGCTTCCACGAAGACTGGGTCGTTCAAGGTCACAAAGGCCTGCAGGGGCGTATTGGAGCGATCGCGGCGAAGCGTACAGGTCTCGCGGTTCGGGGCGTCGAAAGTGGTGAAGCTCGGGTAGGGGCTATTTCGGCGCGTATCGGTATACACACTCCGCCGATGGGCATCCTCGCCTGCGCTGGTAGTCCAGTCGTTGCTGCCACCGAAGGCCGCCGTTAGGCCAGAGGCGGGGCGGATCGGTCGCACGGGTGCGCCGTACATTTTGGTGCTAAGTAGCCCAGCGACGGCCAGGGCTTGGTCGCGAAGTAGTTCACCCGACGGGCGGAAGCGCGGTCCGCGGGCCAGCAGGCGATTGTCGGGGTCGCGTTCGTTGAGGGTAGGCTTGCTGGCGGAGGACTGCCGATAGGCACGACTCGTGAACATCAGCCGGAGTATGTGCTTGGTATCCCAGCCGCTGCGGACGTATTCACCGGCGAGCCAATCGAGGAGCTCGGGGTGAACGGGAAGGTCACCTTGGCTGCCGAATTCTTCGCTACTACGGACGATGCCGACGCCGAAGACCGTTTCCCAGAGTCGGTTCACTTGGACGCGGGCGGTGAGTGGATTCTTTGGGCTGACTAGCCATTCGGCAAAGCCGAGGCGATCAAGCGACGCTTTGGTGGGGGCCGTATGCCAGGCTACGGGGACGCCGGCCGTGACTTCGTCTCCGAGGGCCTGCCAATTGCCTCTCAATTGTACGAAGGTTTTGCGCTGCTTGGCTTCGGGCAGTTCCTGCATGACCGGCACAGTGGGCGGCTTAAACTCAGCGAGTTGCTTCCGAAGTTGGGCGGCTGACTCACGTTCAGTCTTCGTTTCGGGGGCGACATTGCGGACGTAGTAGTCCTGCAACTGTTTGACCTGAGCCGCGGTACGTTTGTCCTTCGGCGCGGCGAATAGGGCGGCTAATTTCTTTTCAGGAATGGCAGCCTTAGTGTTCAGCCAAGCGTCGAAGCCCGTCAGCCAGGCTGGTTTGGTTTGGGCTAAGACAGCGTCCGCCTGGGTCAGGCGTTGTTGTAGCGCATCGCGGGTGACCTTCTGTTCGCGTGGGATGACTTCCATGGTCGGGCGCTCGTCGGCCTTATCCGAGTCGGCGGACTGATTAAAGAGAGCGTAGGAGCGGAAGTATTCGGTGATCGTGATCGGGTCGTATTTATGAGTGTGGCATTGGGCGCAGGCCATGGTAGTCCCCATCCAGACGGCGTAGGTCGTATTGACGCGGTCGATGACAGCGGCGGTCCGGAACTCCTCATCGCTCGTGCCGCCTTCGTTTTGGGTCATCGTGTTGCGGTGGAAGGCCGTGGCAATTAATTGGTCTTGCGTCGGGGTCGGCAGGAGGTCCCCCGCGAGTTGCTCGACGGAGAAACGGTCGAAGCGTTGGTTGGAGTTAAAGGCACGGATGACCCAGTCGCGATAGGGCCAGATGGAGCGACCGGGGTCGCTGGGGTAGCCTGCGCTGTCGGCGTAGCGCGCCATGTCGAGCCAGCCGCGGGCCCAGTGTTCACCAAAGGTGGGTTGTGCTAGGTAATAGTCGACGAGCTCGGTTGGGGTCGCTTGCGCGAAGCGGGTGAGCTCGTCCGGCGTTGGTGGCAGGCCGGTGAGGTCGAGCGCGGTGCGGCGAACCAAAAGGCTGCGGTCGGCTGGGGGCGAGAAGTTGAGCTTTTCTTTCTTCAGGCGCTCGAAGAGGAACGCATCGATCGGGTTGGCTTCGCCGTTGGCGGGGACCTTTACGGTCTCCACAGGTTCGTAGGACCAATGTTTTCCCCAATGCGCACCTTGGCGTATCCAAGTCTTCAGTAGCGCTACTTGCTCGGGGCTGATGACCTTGTGCTGCTTCGGCGGCGGCATCACTTCCTCGGGGTCCTTGGATTCAATCCGCTGAATCAGTAAACTTAGCTCGGGCTTGCCCGGGACGATGGCGATATCGCCCTTGCGGTCGGATTTGGCGGAAGCCTCATCGTCGAGACGTAGCTTCGCCTTTCGGGCCTTGTCGTCGGGGCCGTGGCACGCGATGCAGTTTTCGGAAAGGATCGGACGAATCTGACGGCTGAAGCTGATGGGGTCTTCTGCCTTGGCCAAGGGGAGCACCAGAATGGCGAGGATGGCAGGACGCAGGCGCATAAGGGGTAGATGGGGTTTGCCTAGGTTTAGTTCCGCCCGGCTTACTGCAAATCCATTCCGTCCGGCTATCCGGCTTGTCTGGGTCAGCCCGGCGGACTAAGTAATGGATTCCATGCGCCTCCCCACGCTTTGCCTGTCGCTTTTATTCGCTTTTGCGGGGGTCCTACCCGCCGCGGAGACCCCAGCCGTCTCGAAGGCCCCCGATGGCCTCGTGGTGCTGACCTTCGATGACTCGGTCGCCAGCCATGCGACGTTCGTGGCGCCTTTGCTGAAGCAGCACGGCTTCGGGGCGACGTTTTATATCACGGAAGGTTTTGAGTTTCTCCAGGATAAGGAGCACTACCTGACCTGGGAGCAGATCAAGGCGATGCATGACGCGGGCTTTGAGGTCGGCAACCACACCCGGGCGCACAAGGGCGTCAACAGCCAGAAGCCGGCGGAAATTGCGGCCGACCTCGAGCACATCGAGAAGCGTTGCGTCGAACATGGCATCCCCGTGCCCACGACATTTTCCTACCCCGGGTATGCGACCAGTCCGGCCGCCACCGTGGTCTTGCGCGAGCGCGGCTACCGTTTTGCCCGCGCCGGCGGGGCGCGCGTCTTCGATCCGGCCAAGGACGACCCGCTGACCTTGCCGCAGGCCTTCGACAGCAAGCCCGACAGCACCCTGGAGCAGTTCAAGGCCGCCATCGCCCAGGCGCGCGACGGCAAGATCGCGGTACTTACTTTTCACGGCGTGCCCGACATCCGTCATCCCTGGGTGAATACCGACCCAGGGAAGTTCGAAGCCTACCTGGCCGTGCTCAAGGCGGCGGGCTGTAAGGTCATCGCGATGCGCGACCTCGCCCCCTACCTTCCGCCGGCCAAGAAGTAGGCGGCTTCAGGCGATCAACGCCTTGACGACCTTCGTCGGCAAGACCCCCACCAGCTTCTGGTCGAGGCCTTGATACTTGTAGGTGAAGCGTTCGTGGTCGTAGCCCAGCAGGTGGAGCACGGTCGCGTGATACTCGCTGATCGGCAGC
>BJHS01000035.1 GCA_014193315.1 Verrucomicrobiota bacterium | reverse complement strand
CCATCCCCGTCGGCAAAGGCCTCCTCGGCCGCGTCGTCGATGCCCTCGGCAACCCGCTCGACGGCAAGGGACCCATCGTCTCCAGCGAACGCTACCCGGTCGAGAAGATCGCCCCGGGCATCATCCCTCGCAAGTCCGTCGACCAGCCGATGCAGACTGGCATCATGGCCATCGACGCCATGATCCCGATCGGCCGCGGCCAGCGCGAGCTCATCATCGGTGACCGCGCCACGGGCAAGACCACCATCGCGATCGACACGATCATCAACCAGGCCAACGCCAACCGCGTCGGTCTCGCCTCCGGCGACCCCAACTTCCGCCCGGTGTACTCGATCTACGTCGCCATCGGCACGAAGAACTCCTCCATCGCCCGCACCATCGGCACCCTCGAAAAGGCCGGCGCCACGGAATTCACCGTCGTCGTCGCCGCTTCGGCCGCCGACAACGCCGCCAATCAGGTCTTCGCTCCTTTCTCGGGCACTGCCATCGGCGAGTGGTTCATGGAAAACGGCCACGATGCGCTCATCGTCTACGATGACCTCTCCAAGCACGCCGCCGCCTACCGCCAGATCTCGCTCATCCTGAAGCGCCCGTCCGGCCGCGAAGCCTACCCGGGCGACGTGTTCTACCTCCACTCCCGCCTCCTCGAGCGCTCCGCTCGTCTCGCTGGCAAGGGTTCGCTCACCGCTCTGCCGATCATCGAGACGCAGGCCGGCGACGTGTCCGCGTACATCCCGACCAACGTGATCTCGATCACCGACGGCCAGGTGTTCCTCCAGACCGACCTGTTCAACCAGGGCATCCGTCCCGCCGTCTCCGTGGGTCTCTCCGTCTCGCGCGTCGGTTCCGCCGCGCAGATCAAGGCCTTCAAGCAGGTCGCCGGCAAGGTGAAGGGCGAGCTCGCCAACTACCGCGAACTCGCGGCGTTCGCCCAGTTCGGCTCCGACCTCGACGCGCAGACCAAGGGCATCCTCGATAAGGGCGACCGTTTCGTCGAACTCTTCAAGCAGCCCCCGACCGCCCCGAAGTCCGCCGATATCCAGTGTGGGATCATCTGGGCCATGCAGAACGGCTTCTTCAACGACATGCCGGTGAAGTCCGTTCAGGCCGCCTCCGCTTCGCTTCAGGCCCATCTCGAAACCGCCAAGCCCGCGATCCTCACCAAGATCCGCCTCGGCAACAAGATCGAGAAGGACGGCGAAGCCGAGCTGAAGGCCGCCTGCGAAACCTGGCGCCGCAGCTTCAAGGCCTAAGCCGCGAAGCCTTCCGCCTTCTTCCTAATCACCGCCACGCCACATGCCCAAGGGACTCCGCGAGATCCGTAACCGAATCAAATCGGTCAAGAGCACCGGCCAGATCACCCGAGCCATGCAGCTCGTGGCGTCGTCGAAGATGAAGCGCGCGCAGGACTCCGCCCGCGCCGGTCGGGCCTACGCCGAGCTCCTCGGCGAGATCCTCGACACCGCCCAGTCCAAGGTCGGTGATTTCACCCACCCCCTCCTCACGAAGCGCGAGGTCAAGGTCCGCGGCATCCTCCTCGTCACGCCCGATAAGGGCATGGCCGGCGCGCTCAACGGCAACCTGATCCGTCTCGCCGCCGAGCAGAAGAACGCCGTCTTCGTGTGCATCGGCCGCAAGGGTGCCCAGGCCATTGCGCGCTCCGGCCGCAAAATCCTCGCCGACTTCCCGGTCACCGACCGCGCGAACTTCTCCGAAGTCCGCCCCGCCGCCGAATACCTGATCAAGGCCTTCACCGAAGGCACGGTCGATACGGTCGAAGTCCTCTTCGCTCACTTTAAGAACACGATGGTGCAGACCCCGCGCGTCCTGCAGCTCCTGCCGGCCGACACCCTCGTCGCCCAGGCCCGCGAGTTCCGCGCCAAGCTCGGCATTCCTGCGCCAAAGGTCGAGGACGACGAACGCGACATGCTCTTCGAGCCATCCGCCGCCGCGATTCTCAACCAGCTGCCCGCCCTCTTCTTTAAGCAGGCCGTTCACCAGGCCGTCCTGGAATCTAAGGCTTCCGAGTTCAGCTCGCGCATGGTCGCCATGAAGGCTGCCACCGACAACGCCAAGAAGATCAGCGCCGCCCTCTCCCTCGAATATAACAAGGCTCGTCAGGCCGCGATCACCCAGGAAATCCTGGAACTCACCGCCGGCGCCGCCGCCCAGTAATTTCCAACCCCTCCCACTTCTACAAATATCATGAGCACTAAAGGAACGATCACCCAAGTCCTCGGCGCCGTCGTCGACGTCCAATTCCCCTCCGACAAGGTCCCTGAGATCTACAACGCGATCCAGATCGACTATAAGGTCGAAGGGAAGGCCACCAAGTTGATCCTCGAGGTCCAGCAGCACCTCGGCAACGGGCTCGTCCGCGCCGTGGCGATGACCTCCACCGAAGGCCTGGTGCGCGGCGGCGACGCCCTCGACACCGGCGCCCCGATCACCGTGCCCGTCGGCAACGGCGTCCTCGGCCGCATCTTTAACGTCACCGGCGACGCCGTCGACGAACGCGGCCCGGTCGAGCATACCAAGCGCTACCCGATCCACCGCCTGCCCCCGCCCCTCACCGAGCAGGCCACCTCCGCCGAACTCCTCGGCACCGGCATCAAGGTCATCGACCTGATCTGTCCCTTCGTCAAGGGTGGCAAGGTCGGCGCCTTCGGCGGCGCCGGCGTCGGCAAGACCGTCGTCATCATGGAGCTGATCAACAACATCGCGATGAAGCAGGGCGGTTTCTCCGTCTTCGCCGGCGTCGGCGAGCGCTCCCGTGAAGGCAATGACCTCTACCACGAAATGTCCGAAGCGGGCGTCATCGACCAGAAGGATCTCTCGAAGTCCAAGGTGGCCCTGGTGTACGGCCAGATGAACGAGCCGCCCGGTGCCCGTATGCGCGTCGCCCTCTCAGCGCTCGCGATGGCCGAATTCTTCCGCGACGAACAGAACCGCGACGTGCTCCTCTTCGTCGACAACGTCTTCCGCTTCTCCCAAGCCGGTTCCGAAGTGTCCGCTCTCCTCGGGCGCTCGCCTTCCGCGGTGGGTTACCAGCCGACCCTCGCCTCCGAAATGGGCAACCTCCAGGAACGCATCACCTCGACCAAGAAGGGTTCGATCACGTCCTTCCAGGCCGTGTACGTCCCGGCGGACGACTTGACCGACCCGGCTCCGGCCAACACCTTCGCCCACCTTGACTCGACCGTCGTGCTCGAGCGCCGCATCGCCGAGCTGGGTATCTACCCGGCCGTCGACCCGCTCGCTTCCACCTCGACCGCGCTCGCGCCTGAAGTCGTCGGCGACCGTCACTTCCGCGTCGCCCGCGGCGTGCAGGGCCTCCTCCAGCGCTACAAGGATCTCCAGGACATCATCGCTATTCTGGGCCTCGACGAACTGTCCCCGGACGACAAGCTCGTCGTCTTCCGCGCCCGCAAGGTGCAGAAGTTCCTCTCCCAGCCCTTCCACGTCGCGGAAATCTTCACGGGCTCGCCCGGCAAGTACGTCGCCCTCGACGACACGCTGCGCGGCTTTGAGATGATCCTCTCCGGCGAGCTCGACCACGTGAACGAGAACGACTTCTACATGAAGGGCGGCATCGACGAGGTCCTCGCCGCCGCCGGCCAGTCCAAGAAATAAGCCCCCATGTCCCTTACGGTCGAAATCGTCACCCCTGACCGCCGCGCCTACGAAGGCACGGCGGACAAGGTGACCCTGCCCACCGCCATGGGCAGCATCGGCATCTTGCCCGCCCACCAGCCTATCACCGCGATCATCGCCGCCGGCGAAGTCATCCTCACGGTCGACGGAAAAATCACCCGGCTCGCCATCGACCAGGGCTTCGTCCGCGTCGTCTCCGACAAGGTTTCGGTCGTGACGGAAGCCGCCATCGACGAATCGAAGATCGACCTCAAGGCCGTCGCGACCGCCGAAGCGCGGGCGCGCGAAGCCGTGGAGGCCGCCCGCGGTCAGAAGGACATCGACCCGGTCGAAATCGCGAAGATGGAGCAGATTCTCCGCTTCGCCTTGGTGCAGCGCCTCGTCAAGGGACGCACTTCGCAGGGAATGACGGAGTAAGTCGCCGCTTCTCGGCCTCTTCGCTCCCTTTTTCGTTTAAAGTCGTTTAAGCGGAACTTGCCCCTCCTTCGCGGGAAGGGCAGAGTTCCCTCGTGATTAAATCCGCGATCACGGTTTCGCTCGTCGCCCAAGCCAAGGGCGGCCCGTTCGTGTATTGGGACGGCCTCGAGTCCGCCGCGGCTTCCGCCGCGAAGCTGGGCTTCGACGCGATCGAGATCTTCGCCCCCTCGGCCGCCGCCATCGACCGTCCCGCGCTCCAGGCCCTGCTGAAGAAGCACGGCCTCTCCGCCGCGGCCTTCGGCACCGGCGTCGGCTGGCTCGTCCACAAGTGGCACCTGACCCACGCCGACCCTTCCATCCGCAAGCAAGCCCGTGAGTTCATCCGCGCGATCATCGACGTCGCCGGCGAATTCAAAGCCCCGGCCATCATCGGTTCCATGCAGGGCAAGGCGGAGGGCGACGTCTCCCGCGACCAGGCCCTGGTCTGGCTCGCCGAAGCGCTCACCGATCTCGGCGCCCAGGCCGCCCAATACGGCGTGCCGCTCCTCTACGAGCCGCTCAATCGCTACGAGACGAACCTCCTTAATCGCCAGCTCGACGCCGCCCAGTTCCTGCAAGCCCGCCAGGTCGCGAACGTGAAACTGCTCTGCGACCTCTTCCACATGAACATCGAGGAGGTCTCGAACGCCGCCACGCTCCGCGCCTGCGGTCGCCACGTCGGGCACGTTCACTTCGCCGACAGTAACCGCCAGGCCATCGGCTTCGGCCACACGGACGCCGCTTCAGTCATCGCCGCGCTCAAGGATATCGGCTTCGCGGGTTATCTTTCCGGTGAGATCCTTCCTTTGCCTGATTCCGAAGCCGCCGCCGCGCAGACGATCAAGGCCATCCGCACCCACTTACCCCGCTAAGACCATGCTCAAGCACCAGCTCATCCATCCGAAGATTTCCGAAGTCCTCGCCCGCGCGGGCCATCACTCGGTCATCCTAATCGCCGACGGCAACTACCCGGTCTGGGGCAAGAAGGGCCCGAACGCCGAGCTGGTCTCGCTCAATCTCTCGCCAGGCATCCCGACCGTCGCCCAAGTGCTGCGCGCGGTGCTCAGCGCCGTGCCGGTCGACGCGGTCAATACGATGGGCATCCCGCCCGACGATTCCTACGCGCAGCAGGGCGAGCCGCCCGTCTGGGCCGAGTTCCGCCAGGAAGTGAAGGCCGCCGGCCTGAAGCTCGAGCTGCAACCGATCCTGAAGTGGGATTTCTACAAGGCCGTCGAATCCGCCGACCACATCCTCACCATCCAGACCGGCGACCAAGCGCTCTGGGGCAACGTGCTGCTCACCGTCGGCTGCCGCACCGCCTGACCTTTCGCCCCATGAAGACCCGCCCCCTCGGCAAGACCGGGATCGAACTCCCCATCCTCAGCTTCGGCGCTTCGTCGCTCGGCCAGGAATTCCGCAGCGTCGCCTTCGACGACGCCCTGAAGTCCGTCCACGTCGCCCTCGACTGCGGCATCAACTTCATCGACACGTCGCCCTTCTACGGCCGCGGCATTTCCGAAGTGCTCCTCGGGGTCGCCCTGCGGGGCGTCCCGCGCGCGAGCTACAAGCTCTGCACGAAGCTCGGCCGCTATGACCTGACGCACTTCGACTTCAGCGCCAAGCGGGTCGCGGAGAGCATCGACGTCTCCCTGCACCGCCTCGGGACCGACCACCTCGACATTATCCTCTGCCATGACATCGAGTTCGTCCCGATGCAGCAGATCGTCGACGAGACCATCCCGGCCCTCCGCCAGGCGAAGCAGGCCGGCAAGGTCAAGGCCATCGGCTTCAGCGGCTACCCGCAGAAGATCTTCAAGTTCATCTGCGAGCAGGCCGAGGTCGACTGCGTGCTGAGCTACAACCAGCACACGCTCCAGAACACCCGCTTCTCCGAGGAGACCGTGCCGTACCTGAAGGCGAAAGGCATCGGCGTCATGAATGCCGGCCCGTTCAGCGCCCGCCTGCTCACCAACGCCCCGCTGCCGGCCTGGCTCAAGGAGCCGGAGGCCGTGAAGGCCGCCGCCCGCGCCGCCGCCGCCCATTGCGCCGCCAAGGGGAGCGACATCGCCAAGCTCGCGCTACAGTTTTCGCTCCAGCATCCCGACATCGCCACGACGGTCTCCGGTAGCGCCAACCCGACCAACATCCGCAACTGGGCCAAGTGGGCCGCGGAACCGATCGACCAGCAGCTGCTCTCCGAAGTCCAGGCGATCTTCGCTCCGGTCAAGAACCTCGGGCACCTCGAAGGGCTGAAGGAGAACAACTGAGCCGATGAAAGCCATCCGTCTCGACCAGCCCGGGCAGTTCACGCGCATCGACATCCCTGAGCCACCCGCGCCCGCCGCCGGCGAAGCGGTCGTCCGCGTGCATCGCATCGGTATCTGCGGTACGGATTATGGAGGCTACCTCGGTAAGATGCCTTTCTACTCCTACCCACGCATCCCCGGCCACGAACTCGGCGGCGAGGTCCTCGCCGTCGGCCCGGGCGTGACCAATGTGAAGCCGGGCGACCGCTGCTCGGTCGAGCCCTACATCAACTGCCAGACGTGCTATAGCTGCCGCCGCGGTTTCACCAACTGCTGCGAGAACCACCAGACGCTCGGCGTGATGTGCGACGGCGGCATGGCGGAGAAGTTCCTGCTCCCGGCCCGCAAGCTGCACATCTCCACGAAGCTTTCCTACGATCAGCTTGCGCTCGTCGAGACGCTCGCCATCGGCTGCCACGCCGTCGACCGCGCCGCTCCCAAGGCCGGCGAGACGGTCCTCGTCATCGGCGCCGGCCCGATTGGCCTCTCGGCCGTCGAGTTCGTCAAGGTCTCCGGCGCGAAGTGCGTGGTGATGGACATGAACGCCGATCGCCTGAAGTTCTGCACCGACGTCATGAAGGTGGACGGCGTCATCCTCGCCAAGGGCGACGGTTCCGAGGTCGCCGCGCTCGCCGCCCTCACGGACGGCCAGCTCGCCGACGTGGTCATCGACGCCACCGGCAGCAACAAGTCGATGGTCGCCTGCTTCGCCTACGCGGCCTTCGCCGCCCGCGTGGTCTACGTGGGCATCACGCAGCAGGACCTGACCTTCCCGCACGCCCCGCACCTGCATCGCCGCGAGCTGACCA
>BJHS01000034.1 GCA_014193315.1 Verrucomicrobiota bacterium | reverse complement strand
CCATTACTGACTATCCTTCGAATTAACGAAGGACCTGGAGAGGTGGCTGAGTGGCCGAAAGCGCCCGTTTGCTAAATGGGTATACCCCAAAAGGGTATCGTGGGTTCGAATCCCATCCTCTCCGCCAATTTCTCATAAAAACACCTGAGAAAACCCGCTGAAAAGCGGGTTTTTCTTTGGTGAATGATTCAAATCTGCCGTTAAATTGTCTACAGGTCGGCTGCGGGAAAACGTACTCCGTCTCGTAAGTCGCAGAGCATGCGGAGATTAACCCCGCACCGGAGCAATTTCAGCATCCCACGATTTGTCTACTTAACTCTGGATGTGGCCGGGTGTGCGGAGCGACGACAAGTGCTAAGCGAAGGGCTTGGGGTTCTGCTCCGCTTGACTTCCCTGGGTGTGGGGCGATTTTAACGAGAGTGAGCGCTGTCCGTTCCCGATGGTTCGCCTTCCTCGCCGTGTTCCTCTGGGCGACGGCTGGAGCCTTTGCGACCGATCGTTGCGCCTGCGAAGAGGCCGCTTCTTCTTGCGAGCATGCCGGCAAGGCCTGCGCCCAGGCGGATGACTGCTCCGATTGCTTCAAGCCCGCTGCTTCCGACGTCGTCGTCGAGGAACTGGTCGCGCTCGTCCCTCAGGCCAAGTCGCAGTTGTTTCTCCCACCCCACGTCGGAGCTTCGGAAGGGGTCCGTCTGCGCTGCCCGACGGCCGTCGTCCATTTTCAGAGGTCAGCCTTATTCGTCCCGCTTCGTCCGCCAGCCTTGAGGGCGGGGACGATGTGTCTGCGAGTCTGAGCAGGTAGATCCGTCGGCGGTGCGTCCGCCCTTCACCCCTGCGTCCGCGACGACCGTGGGGCGTGCCGTATCAACACCCCGTCGTCCAAGGGGGCACCCTGGGCCTGCGCCCGCATGCAAACGAATCTATGACCATTTCCCGCCTCTCCATCTTCTTACTCTTGGCCCCGCTGCTCGTCCGCGGCGCCGAACCCAATCCCTCCCCGGTCGAGGTCGCCGACCTTGTCCGCCAAGCCGTCGAGTCCAACCCTGAACACAAGGCCTACATCGCCGCCCTGGCCGCGGAACGAGAGGCAGGCTCTTCTGCCTCCTCCAATTCCGACCCCGTGCTCTCGGTCGAGATCGGTCGTAAGCGCCTGCGCGATGCGGGCGGTGCTTTCCTCGACGAAGGCCAGGTCTGGACGGCGTCGCTAAGCCAGACCTTCGAATGGCCTGAACGCCTGCGCCTGCGCCGCGCGATCGCGGACCGGCAGATCGAATCCGCCAAGCTCGGACTGGGGCGTTTCGAGCAGGCTCTTGAGGCCAAGGCCACGGTGCTGGCTTATCGTCTTTCCCGTGCCCAGGTCCGCGCACAGGCCTGCGAGGAGGTCGCCGAACGTTTTGCCGGACTGCGCAAGGCCTTGGTCGGCCGCGACCCTTCTGGCCCCGCCCCGACCATCGAGCTACGTTCCGTCGAGGCCGCCGAGGTCGTCGCCCGCCGTCGCGCCGAGGAGGCCCGCCTGGCGTTGCAGCAGGCCTTGCTGGAGATGAACCAGCTGCGAGGCGCGCCTTCGCTCGCCCCGATCGTCGTGAAGGCGCCGGTGCTCGCGCTCAAGGACGCTCCTAAACTCGATGAGCTCCTCTCCGCCGCCCGGGATGGCAACTTCTCCTACCGGATGCAGGTGCTTGAGTCCGAGCAGATGAGCCTGCAGTCCGACCTTGCCCGTTCGGATAGCGTCCCGGGCTTCACGGCCGGACCTTATGTCTCGCAAGACCGCGTGGGCGGACGCGAAACCATCGTCGGCCTCCGCTTTGACATCCCGTTGCCCGTGAGCGGTCGTTCGGGTTCCGCCGAGCGCGCGGCCAACGAGCGCAAACGGCAGTCCAAGGCGTCCATCGCCGCGGCCTGGCGCGACGTCGAGAAGGATCTCGGCCAGACCTGGTTGTCCTACGCCTCCAAGGTCGACCAGCTGCGCATGCATAAGGACGACCCGGCTGTGCGCTTCGCCGAGGCCGCCAAGCTCGCCGAAAGCCATTTCCGCGCGGGGGCTCTCTCCCTGCAGCTCTTCATGGACGCCCAGGCGGGTTACCTCGAGGCCGTCGACTCCGCCTTGGTGATCCAAGAGCAGGCCGTCGAGGCCGGCTTCCGTCTCCGTGAGCTTAGCGGCGTGAACTTCAATCCCGTCTTCGCCCGATGAGAAACGTATTCCTCGCATGCTCCTTGGCCGTCTTGGCCGGTTGCGGCAAGCCCGCGACCTCGGTCGGGACCGAAAGCCCCGCACCGGCGGCTAAGGCCGCCGAGTTCAAGAAGGGGCAGGGGCTGCTGCTCACACCTGAGGCGGCCGAGTTCATCGGCCTGCGCAAGGCCGAGGCCCAGGCGAAGGCCGACCGCATCGTCCTGCCCCGGCAGGCTTTGCTCCGGACGTCCGAGGGCATGTTCGTCTTCGTGGCGAACGGACAGCGTTGGCTGCGTACCCCCGTGAAGGTCGGCGCCGAGTCGGCGGAAACCGCGGAGATCACGGACGGCGTGCTGGAGGGCGACCTCGTCGTCGTCTCCGGCGTCTGGGACCTTTGGATGGCCGAACTGCAGGCGATCAAGGGGGGCGTCGGCTGCGCCGACGGACACTGAGATGGTCGCGGCCCTCGCCCGCTGGTCCATCCGCCGTCGCGGCGCCGTGCTGACGTGCGCCCTGCTGCTCAGCGCCCTCGGCTTCTGGTCGGCCTATCGCGTCCCGGTGGATGCCATGCCTGACATCACGGGACCGCAGGTGCAGATCAACACCGCGATCCCAGCCCTTGCGGCTGACGAGATCGAGTCCCGCATGACCATCCCGCTGGAGTCCGAACTCTCGGGCCTGCCGGGTCTCGTGGAGTTCCGGTCGCTCTCCAAGGTCGGCCTCTCCCAGGTCACGCTCATCTTCGAGGACGGCACGGACATCTTCCGCGCCCGCCAGCTCGTGACCGAGCGCGTCGGTCAGGCTTCCGGCAACCTGCCGCCGGGCGCCGTGCCCGTGATGGCGCCGATCAGCACCGGTCTTGGTGAAATCGTCTATTACTCCATCGGCTACTCGGCCGATGCCAAGGCGCCGGCCGACGAGGCCACGCGCCTCCGGGAACTCCGCCTGCTGCACGACACCCGGGTACGCCCGGCTCTTCGCTCCACTCCGGGACTGGCGGACGTCAATGTCATCGGTGGCCATGAGCGGCAGATGCTCGTGGAGCCGGATCTCGCCAAGCTGGCCAAGGCCGGCGTGCCCATGTCGGAACTGCTCCGGGCCGTGCGCCGCAACACCGAGAACGCCGGCGGCGGAGTCGTCTCGCTGGGCGGTGAGGCCTTCACCGTCCGGGCCGACACCCGCGTGCGCACCGCCCAGGACTTGGCCGGCATCCCGTTGCGCCCGGCCGGTCTTGGTCCCGCCGTGACCGTGGGCGATGTCGCCGGCGTCTCGGTCGGCAACGCCTCCCGTATGGGCGCGGCCACCGTCGACGGCCATGAGGCCGTCGTCGGCGCCGCCATCATGCTCGCCGGCGAGAACTCCCGCGAGGTCTCGCGCCGCGCGGTGGAGAAGCTCGCCGCCATCGGCGCCCACCTTCCGGAGGGCGTCAAGCTGACCGTGCTCTACGACCGCTCGGACCTCGTCGGGTCCACCATCCGCACCGTCGAGACCAACCTTCTCGAGGGCGCGCTCATCGTCATCGCCGTGCTGCTGTTGCTGCTTGGCCACTGGCGGGCTGCGCTGCTCGTCACCCTGGCCATTCCTCTGTCCTTCCTGCTCCTGCTCACGGGAATGGCCGCCTCCAAGGCCAGCGCCAACCTGATGAGCCTGGGCGCGATCGACTTCGGTCTCATCGTCGACGGCTCAGTGGTGATGGTGGAGAACTTCCTGCGACGGTTAGAGGATCGGGTCCGCGCCCTCGGCCGTCCCCTGACTGAGGATGAGCGCACGTCCGAGCTTTCCGCCGCGGCCGGCGAGGTCGCCGGGCCGATGTTCCTCGGCGTCACCGTCATCACGCTCGTCTATGTGCCGATCTTCGCCCTCGAAGGCATCGAGGGGAAGATGTTCAAGCCCATGGCCGGAGCCGTCGTGGTCGCCCTGGCCGCCTCGGCCGTCGTCGCCCTCACGGTCATGCCTGCCTTGGCGTCCTTCTGGCTGCGGGCCGAGGGCCACGCGGAGGAGGGCGGCTTGATCCGTCGGCTCAAGTCTGGTTTCGCGGTGATGCTCGAATGGTGCTTCGCCCATCGGACCGCCGCCGTAGCGGCCTCAGCGTTCGCCGCCCTGGCGGCCGTGATCGGCTACACCCGCCTCGGCGCCGACTTCATCCCGCAGCTCGACGAGGGGTCCATCACGATCCAGTTCGTCCGCGCCTCCAGCCTCGACCTCCGTTCGTCCGTAGACCTGCAGAAGCGTTCCGAGACCCTCTTGCTAGCCAAGTTCCCCGAGATCGACCATATCTTCGCCCGCATCGGGACGTCCGAGATCGCCAGCGACCCCATGGGTCCGAACGTCTCGGACACCTACGTCATGCTCAGGCCACGCGAAACCTGGCGGAAGGAGGGTGGTTCACCTGTCACCAAGGCGAGGCTCATCCAACTGATGTCCGAGCTTCTCTACCGTACCGTTCCAGGGCAGGCCACGATGTTCTCCCAGCCCATCCAGATGCGCTTCAATGAGATGATGGCCGGCGCCCGCGCCGACCTCTCGCTGAAGATCTTCGGGGACGAGCTGTCGGACATGGAGGCCGTCGCCGCGCAGGCCGTCGAGGTCCTGCGCAAGATTCCGGGAGGCGACGACGTGGCCTTCGAGGCCGCTGGCATGCTGCCCTCGGTCGACATCGTCCCGAGGCGGGACCAGCTGGTTCGCCGCAATCTGCATGCTGAGGAGCTCAACGACATCGTTTCCACCGCCCTGGGCGGCGCCAAGGCCGGGCAGATTCCCGCCCAAGGACGTCCCGTGGAGGTCGTCGTCCGCCTGCAGGGCGCCGAGCAAAGCTCGCCCGCGCGGATCGGTGACCTGCCGGTCTCGGCGGAGGATGGCTCCGGAACGATGGTCGCGCTTTCCAAGGTGGCCGACGTCAAGCTGGTCGAGCGTCCCGGCAGCATCACCCGCGAGGACGCCCGGCGACGCCTGGCGATCCTGATCAACGTCCGCGGCCGCGACACAGAGGGCTTCGTGCGCGAAGCCGAGGCCCGTCTCAAGGCCGAGGTCAAGCCGGTCGGCGGCGTCTACTGGGAGTTCGGCGGGCAGTTCGAGAACCTGCAGCGAGCCCGCGAACGCCTGGCCCTGGTCGTCCCCGCGGCGCTGGGGCTGATCCTGCTCCTCATCTACGCCGGGTTCGGTAGCTTCAGGCAGGCGGCGCTCGTGTTCACCTGCGTGCCGCTCGCCGCCACCGGCGGGGTGCTTGCGCTATGGCTGCGCGGCATGCCGTTCACGGTCTCTGCCGGCATCGGCTTCATCGCCGTCTCGGGTATCGCCGTGCTCAACGGCATCATGCTGATCAGCTTCATCAATCAGCTCCGCGAGGCCGGCGTGCCGTTGCGGCAGGCCGTGACAGACGGCACCCTGACCCGTTTGCGCCCGAAGCTTCTGACCGCGCTCGTGGCGTCCCTCGGTTTCGTGCCCATGGCGCTGTCGACCGGCCCGGGCGCTGAAGTGCAGCAGCCCTTGGCGACCGTCGTCATCGGCGGCATCTTCACCTCCACTGCCTTGACGCTGCTCCTGCTGCCCGTCCTCTACGACTGGGTCGAGTCGCTTACCCGTTCTTCTTCCAGCCAAACCCCCAACCAACCATGAAATCCCTCATCCTGTCATTATTCTCAATCGGTGTGCTCGTCGCCGCCGAGCCTGCCAAGCCGGCCACCGCCCCGCGTCCCGGTCGCGCCCTGGAAGCCCCTGGCGTGCGCGCCGACTTCGTGATCCTACAGGATCGCAAGGCCACGGTGACCTTCGTCGACGAGGCCGGCAACCCGGCCGCCCGCGGCGATCGGACCGTCGCCGTCAAGGTCGACGGCAAGGACGTCGCGCTGGAGGCTCAGCCCAATGGCTTCGTCACCAAGGAGCCCCTGCCGGCCAAGGAGCCCGCCCCGATTGTCGTCCAGATTCGTGCCAAGGCCGACGCCAAGCCCGCCAACTTCCGTATCACGCTCAACACCGCCATCTGCGCGGAGTGCAAGCGTCCGGAATACGGCTGCATCTGCGGGCACTGAGAAGCCTGTTTCCACGGATTATCACCGATTCCAAAATCTATCACTTAAGTTGACTACAGCAGTGTCTACAGGTACACCAAACCCTCATAAACACTAAGTAAAATACACATATGGCCCCCCTTCGAATCCCATCCTCTCCGCCACTTTAATCGCGAAACCCCAGTAAAACGGGGTTTCGTCGTCTGCAGGATTAGGCAGTTTCTGCCAAAACAGGCCTTATCTTGTCCAATATTTGTCCAATGGTTTTAGGGACCTTCGGTCTGATCGGGTCACGCTAAATGGGGAAAGCTTAGTTTTAGGTGCGCATGGGTCGAGGGTGCGGCCTGACCCCATCTTGCGTAACTCTACTCCGAAGCGCTCACTTCCCGTCCGGCTTTTCGGCGATCTTGGCGGCGAACTCTTTCTGGCGCGCATTCTCGTAAATCTTGTCTTCGAGCTCTCGCCTGAGTTCCTTGGTGCGCTTCTTCCCGGCGGCAATCTGTTCGGGGGTCATCTGCTTTTCGAGGGCGGCCAGTTTCTTGCGGGCATACTCGACCGTGCCTTGGTTCCAATAAGCATACGCCTCGATCTGGTCCTTCGCCACGCCTTTGCCTTCGGCGTAGCAATCCCCGAGGCTGTATTGGGCCAGGACATACCCCTGCTCCGAGGCCTTGCGATACCACTTCACCGCTTGCACGATGTCTTTGGCCACGCCTTCGCCATCGGCGTAGTGAGACCCGAGGTTGTATTGGGCCTCGGCCAGTCCCTGTTCTGCGGCCTTGCGATACCACGAGACCGCCTGTGATTGGTCCTGCTGCACGCCTTCGCCGTTAAAGTAGGCATGACCCAGTAAGGTTTGGGCCGGGGCAAATCCCTGATCCGCGGCCTTGCGAAACCACGCCGCTGCTTGCACGAAGTCCTTCGCCACGCCTTCGCCCTTGAAGTAGCAAATCCCTAAATTTGATTGGCCCTCGGCCTCCCCCTTTTCGGCCCACGCCTTGGCGTCCTTAAACCAAATCACTTCCTGGGGGGTCATCCCAGCGTGCGCCGGCGACAGGGCCAGTAAGCTAAGCAGGGCGACAACGATCCATGAGCGGGCGAGGAGATTCATGACGGATAAGTATAACAGGTTTCCCGCCCTTGCGACTATCGTTTATCCTGATAGGGGGTATTGGGGGAGGTCGGCAGGCTGCGGTCGGGCAAAATGAGAGGCCCGGAGGCTCAGAGGCTCGGTGGATCAGAAGAGCCACCCGAAACGGATGCACTAGGTCGGCACGCAGTGCCGACCCTACCTCGATGCAGCTATGTCGTGACGCGGTCCCGACCCTACCTTCAGATCCGGATGAAGACTTTGCGGCGGTGGAGCCACCAGCAGAAGGTCCAGAGGACGGCGAGGACGAGGAGGCTTTGGGCGAGGGCGCCATAGGTGCCCTCGAAGAGGCCGTTGCCGAGCTAGGCGGGCCAACGGGGTCAGGCCGTACCCTGACTATGCCTGAACCGAAAACTTAAGATTTCGTGCCAGTTTTGGTTCAGCTCCTAAAAGGTACGGCCTGACCCCGTGCTTACACCGTTTCTTGCTCATGTTTGTCTCGTTTATGGGGGTGGTTTGGTGGTTGGGCAACCCCCCGAGTAACATTTCAACTGGCCCCATTTAGCGTGACCCGATCACCTCCTCGCTGGCTGGTGGTGTCGAGCTGGCTGGTGGTGTCGAGTTGGCTGTAGCGACAATCGCGCGCATGGCGTCACGCGCATCCAGTAACGCCAGAGTCGGATCCGCTGCTTTAAAATCAAAGCCCACCACGACCGCACGAAGCTTTTGCCGTCCGACGTCTCCTGCGCGGCCGGTATCCAATTCGCTGACGTACCGCGACTCCATACCTTTTAGCAAAGTGGGAAAACTCGCAGGGTTATTCCGTTCATGACGGGTCACCCAAAAAGAAGGGGTGTCGATAAACTTAGCATAATCGTTGAGCACCTCTGACCAGGCGGTGGCAGCCACGAAACCGGCGCTGATGCCAGCGCCTACTCGGCCAGTGGCACCGAAGGCGCCCATGCCATGCTGAATCATCCAAGCCGGGTGGTAGGTAGGCGGACCCGCCTTTCGTGCCCATTCCAAGACCGCCCGATGGTCTCCCGCCCCAATAGTCTGACTGCCCCCACCCCAAGACAACACACGCTCATTGGCGGGCTGCATGGTCAAGACACCAAAGGCTTGGTGAGCCGTCCGGTCCGCGACCCGTTTCTGGTCAAACTGCGACTGCAGGCGGGCCGCTAGCCCAAGCTGATAAGCCGCGCGCTGATTCTGGGGGAAAAGCTCGACGGCCCGAACGAGCAGGTCGACCGGGTTATTCTCTGGTTTGATTGCCGCCAAAGTACTTCCCGTGAAGGCCTTATTCGGGCTCAGGTTTCCGACTGTTTCGACGTTGGTGACATTACCCTTCTTGGCAATGACCACGCGCGCCCCGTCCAAGGTCGTGACGGTCTTCTCGGCGGGGGGAGTTCCCTTGCTCGAGGTCATACGATTCAAGGCATCGAGACTCTTCGCGGCCTCGGTATGCCCTTGTTGAGCGGCCTTGCGAAACCACTTCGCCGCCTCGGCCTGATCTTCCCCCACGCCATCGCCGTTGGCATAGCTGTTCCCGAGGTTAAATTGAGCTGGCGCGTCTCCTTGTTCGGCGGCTTTGCGAGTCCACTTCACCGCCTCGATCGCATCCTTCGGCACGCCGCGGCCAACGCGGTAGGAGTTCCCTAGGTTGTATTGGGCTAGCGCATCTCCCTGGTCAGCGGCCTTGCGAAACCACTTCGCCGCCTCGACCTGATCCATCGCCACGCCTTTGCCGTTGGCGTAGTAAGCCGCGAGACCGTTTTGGGCGCTGACAAACCCTTGGTCAGCAGCCTTGCGCATCCACTTCGCGGCCTCGACCGCATTCTTCGTCACGCCGTTGCCGTTGTCGTAGCAATTACCTAAGCTGAATTGGGCCATCGGATAGCCTTTGTCAGCGGCCTTGCGTATCCACTTCACTGCCTCGGCTTGATCCCTCGCCACCCCCCAGCCCCGGGCATAGCAAGCGGCCAGGTTGAAGTGGGCTTCCAAGTCACCCTTCTCGGCCTTCGCCTTTGTTTCCGTAAACATCTTCACCTCCTCCGGGGTCATCCCGGCGAAGGCCCGCATCGGCAGCAGGGCCAGCAGGCCGACGGTTGCGATGATCAACCAAAAGCCAGGGGTACGCGGTTTCATAGGACATAACTATAACACGGTTCCCCCGGCAGCGAGCATCGTTAATCCTGATACGGGGTATCGGGGGGGGTGTCTCGGGTAGGGCGGACTCTCCGAGCCCGCCGTTGAGCTGGATGTGGTTCGGATCTCCTCCGGCGAACGGCGGCGATGGTAATCGCCGCCCTACCCAAGGCAGCTTGCCTCTCCCGCCACCCGCCACCTGGGGCCGCCACCCGCCACCCGGAACGAATGCACTAGGGCAGCACGCGGTGCTGCCCCTACCTATTGCACCTGGGGTAGTCACGGTTTGTTGGTCCAGCAGAGTGTAACTTTCGGGGGGTGATCGGGTCACGCTAAATGGGGCCAGTTGAAATGTTACTCGGGGGGTTGCCCAACCACCAAACCACCCCCATAAACGAGACAAACATGAGCAAGAAACGGCACACGAAGGAGGCCCAGATCAAGGCCATCCGTGACCACGCGTCCGGCCGTGATCGGGGGCGGTTTGTGGGGTTAGGCTCCGATATTGATTCTTCCACCAATATCGGAGGCTGAACCCATGCTTTCCCGATTCGCACCGCGGCTCGCGACGAAGGGTTAGTTTCTAGGGTTAACCCACTGGTCCGCTTGCCCGGAGCCCGAGGATCACATCCGCTCGCTGGCTATACTCGCGGAACTGCGCGGCGTTCTCAGGTAGCTTAATATCCAGGTCGTAGGTCGGGATCATCGCCTTCATCCGCGCATGCCCCTCTGGGCTGGCGAGTAAGGCGGGGAAGCATTTCCTGATGACCTCGAGCACAATGTTTACCGAGACCGAGGCGCCAGGCGAGGCTCCGAGCAGCGCGGAGATGCTGCAAGCGGCATCGGTGATGACCTCGGTGCCGTAGTGGACAATGCCGGCCTGACCATCCGTCTTCTTGATGGCCTGCACCCGAATGCCTGCGTCGATCAACTTCCAATCCGCAGCCTGGGCGGCCGGATAGAAAATCTTCAGCACCTCGATGCGGTTCCGCATGCTCTGCGTGCCCTGTTGGATGAGGTAGCGGACAAGGTCGAGGTTATGTATGCCAATATTGACGAGGGTCGTGAGGTTGTCCGGACGAATGGAGAAGGGCAGGTCGGTGTAGCGGCCCTTCTGGTGCAGGAACTTCGTCGTCCAGGCGGCGAAGGGACCGAAAAGCAGCGTTTTCCTGCCATCCAAGATGCGGGTGTCGAGGTGCGGCACAGCCATCGTCGGGGCCGCGGCGAGCGGTTGACCATAGACCTTTGCCTGGTGCTTCTCGACGATTTCCGGATTGTCGCAAACGAGCCACTGGCCGCCGATAGGGAAACCGCCTAGGCCCTTTGCCTCCGGAATGCCGGACATCTGTAGCAGCGGA
>BJHS01000033.1 GCA_014193315.1 Verrucomicrobiota bacterium | reverse complement strand
CCCCCGGAATCTCGCGAACGCCGACCTCAACTTCTGGGCCGTCCAAGGGAACGTCGGGGCTGTCCCCGACTTCATTATGCAAGGCGGCGCCAACATCCGGGCTCGCCATATCGGCGCCGCCAAGTAAACCCTTCACTCACCATGCGCCCCCTCCTCGCCCTCCTGCTGCTCGCCCCGCTGGCCGCGCTCACCGCCGCTGATGTCCCGAAAGCGCCGGTCGCCAAAAAACCGGATCGCCCTACCCCGCCCACCCGCGCGTTCGACGCCCCCGGCGCCCCGAAGTTCATCCCGCTCAATGGCCAGCAGACCCTCGCCGACGGCAATTACCTCGTCGGACCCGATTACGTCGCGGTCCCTGAATCCAAGGTCAACCCCGCCGTCCCCCAGGGCAAGATTCAGCAGTTCCAAATCGACTCAAAGACCACGCAGCGCTTCAACCCGGGCATCGCCCGCGACGAATTCGGCGTGCCCGACCCGAACAACCCCAAGACCCTCATCGTCAAGACGCGCCCCATCGACTACAAGCGGACCATCACCGTCTACATCCCGGCGCAGTACGTCCCCGGCACCGCCGCCCCGCTCCTCGTCACCCACGATGGTCCCGGCCTCGGCAAGCCCGACCTGAACACGGCGCACACCCTCGACAACCTCATCGCGCAGAAGCGCATCCCCGCCCTGATCATGGTCCAGATCGCCAACGGCGGCGGCGACGCCCAGGGGCACGAGCGCGGCAAGGAGTATGACAACATGTCCGGCCTCTACGCCGAATACATCCAGTTCGAAGTGCTCCCGCTCGTCGAAAAGAACTATGGCGTCAAGTTCACCGCCGACCCCGATGGCCGCGCCACGATGGGCACCAGTTCCGGCGGGTCCGCCGCCCTGATCATGGCCTGGTACCACCCCGAATGGTTCCGTCGAGTGCTCACCCTCTCCGGCACCTTCGTCAACCAGCAGTGGCCCTTTGACCCCAAGACCCCCGGTGGCGCCTGGGATTTCCATGAGACACTCATCCCGCAGAGCGAGCCCAAGCCCATCCGCCTCTACATGGCCGTCGGCGACCGCGATAACTTCAACCCCAACGTGATGCGCGACGGCATGCATGACTGGGTCGAAGCCAACCACCGCATGGCCAAGGTCCTCAAAGACAAAGGCTATCATTACCAGTACCTCTTCTGTCAGAACTCCGGGCACGGCGTCGGCAATGCCCGCGGCCAAATCCTCCCGGGCGCCCTCGAATGGCTCTGGCAAGGCTATCCGGCGCGCGGAGACCTGCCCCGATGAGCCCCCTGCTGACCGCTGGATTGCTCGGGATGCTCAGCCTCCCGGCGCTCGCCCTTGAGTACGCTCACCCACCCGCCGACCCCCAACCGACGGGCTGGCCGCTCTCGGCCGAGGAACGCACCTTCATCGCCAAGCCGGAATACGAGCGTCGGCCTGGCCGAGAGATCAACCAACACCTGCCGCAACTCTGGCCCGCCGTCCCTTCCGCCGGCACGTGGGGCGGCACTTCTTGGGTCGACACCCACGCGAAGCTGGTCGCCTACGTCCAGCTGAACGCCGGCCCTTGTGACGTGCTGCTCGTCGGAGATTCGATCACCCAGCAGTGGGGCAGCCCGCTCGACAAGGGCGTGCTCAATCGCGCCTGGCTCAAGGCCTTCCCGAACGCCAAGACCATCAACCTAGGCATCGGCGGCGACAAAACCCAGAACGTCCTCTGGCGGCTCGACCACGGCGGCGTCGACGGGCTCAAGCCCAAGGCGATCGTGCTGATGATCGGCAACAACAACATGTTCTTCACGCCGGAGACCGGCGTACCCGCCGCGGCTCAAGGCGTGAAGGCTTGCCTCGCCAACCTCCGCGAGAAATTCCCCGCGGCCGACGTGGTCGTCGCGAAGATCCTTCCGTGCCATGCGCCGAAGGTGCGTTTCTACGAGGATATCCTCCTGACCAACGCCGAGATCGAAAAACTGCACCTCGGCGCCGACCCGAAGGTCAAGGTGCTCGACCTCACCAAGGACTTCCTGAACGCCGACGGCACGATCAAGCCGGCCCTCTTCACGGCCGACAAGATCCACCTGTCGTTGGCCGGCTACGAGGTCTACGCCGAGCGACTCGCCCCCTTGCTTAAGCCCGCGCTCGGCCGCTGAACCGCCGCGCCGCGGCCGCGGGTCTTTCGCCCCGCCCAAACTGGGGTTCGCCTTGCAACCTCGGCGGGTTTGGGCTGTCTGGAAACCAGCATGAAGACCCCGCTTGCCGTCCTGACTCTGCTCCTTGGAGTCACGCCCGCCTTTGCCCTTAACAAGGGTAACGCCGGGCCGACCGATGTTCAGCTGAAATTCAACCCGCCGACCCCGGCCCCCCTCTCGCCCGAGGAGGAACTTAAGACCTTCCGCCTCCCGCCCGGCTTCCGCATCGAGCTCGTCGCCAGCGACCCGATGATCGAGTCGCCGGTCGCCATCAGCTTCGATGACCAAGGCCGGCTGTTCGTCCTCGAGATGCGTAGCTACATGCGGGACCTCGAAGGGACCACGGAGAAGGACCCGACCAGCCGGGTCTCGCTCCTGACCGATACCGATGGCGACGGGCGCATAAACAAAGCCTCGGTGTTCCTCGATAAGTTGGTCATGCCCCGCGGGGTGATGGCGGTCAAAGGGGGCGCCTTCGTCGCCGAACCGCCGAACCTGTTCTTCTGCCGCGACACCAAGGGCACCGGCGTGGCCGACGAGAAAGTCCTCATCGCCTCCGACTTCGGGACCTTCGGCGGCCAACCCGAACACATGGCCAACACGCCGACCTGGACGATGGACAACCGCGTCTACGCCGCCAACTACGGCACGAGCTTGAAACTCACCAACGGCGCTTGGCAGAAAGGGCCTGGACTCGGTCGGGGTCAGTGGGGGCTCAGCCAGGATGACGCCGGCCGTCTATTCTATAACTACAACTCTGACCTGCTCCGCGCTGACCTACTCCCGGCCCCCGCCTACGCCCGCAACCCGCTCCTCCGCGATGCAATCGGGGTCAATAGCAAGGTGGTGAAGGACCAGTCGGTCTACCCTTCCCACCCGACCCCGGGCGTGAATCGCGGCTACGACGCCAAGACCCTGCGCGCCGACGGCACGCTCGCCGCCGCCACCTCGACCTGCGGGGCCGTGATCTACCGCGGCGATGCGCTCCCGACCGAATACCGGGGCAACGCCTTCATCCCCGAGCCCTCCTCCAACCTCGTCAAGCGGGTGCTGATCGCCGAGAAGGATGGCCTGCTCACCGGGACTAACGCCTACGAAGAAAAAGAGTTCCTGACGTCGACCGACGAACGGTTCCGCCCGGTGATGATGGCCAACGGACCCGACGGCGCCCTTTACGTCGTCGACCTCTACCGCGGCATGCTCCAGCACCCCGCCTTCCTGACCCACTACCTCATCGCCAACATCAAAGCCCGCCACCTCGAGCTGCCGGTCACCGGCGGGCGCATCTGGCGAATCGTGCGCGACGACCAAGCCGCCCCCCGGGCGACGAAGATCCCCCTCGAGGCCGGGGCTCGCATCAAACTCCTGACCCACGCCAACGGCTGGGTACGCGACACCGCCCAGCGCCTCCTCGTCGAGTCCGCCGACCTCTCCGCCGGCCCGGCCTTAAGGGCCCTGGCGACGGATGCCAAAGCGCCCGCGCTCGGCCGTTTGCACGCCCTCTGGACCCTGGACGGCCTCGGCCTGATCGACGCCGCCGTGGTGCAAGCCGCCCTCCACGACGCTCACCCGCAAATCAGAGCGGCGGCGGCTCGGCTGGCCCCGCTGGACGCTTTGCCGGCCCTCGTGGCGTTGACCAAGGAATCCGACAAGCTGGTGCTCTCGCATCTCGCGATGCGTCTTGCGGCGATGAACCAGCCGGCGGCCGACGAGGCGCTGGCCGACCTCCTCTCCCAGCACGGTAACATCGCCTTACTCCGCGAAGCCGCCCTCACGGGCGTGCGCGGGCGCGAGACGTCCTTGGCCAAGGCGATCGCGACCCGGGGCGCGGGTTCGCCCGCCCAGGCCGCCCTAGAGTCACTGGCGGGCTTGATCGCGGCAGCCAACAAGGCCGGCCCTTTTGAAGAGATGCTCACCCTCGCCGCTTCGCTCGGTACGAACCGCGACGCCCAGTCCGCCTTGCTCCGTGGCCTCGCGTCGGACGGCAACCCGACCAAGGGCAAGACCGCCAAGCCCGCCACCCCCAAGATACTCTGGCTAACGAAGGAACCGGCGACCCTCGCGGCGCTCCAAGGCCAGAAGACGCTCGCCGCGGTGACGAGCCGCCTGGCTTGGCCGGGCAAGCCCGGCGCCCCCGCCCAACCCAAGATCACCCCGCTGAACGCCACCCAGACGGCGCTGTTCGAGAAAGGCAAGGCCACCTTCGCTACCCTTTGCGCCGCTTGTCACCAGCCGCATGGCTTTGGCCTCGATGGCCTCGCCCCACCCCTCGTCGATAGCGATTGGGTCCTCGGTAAACCCGACGTGTTGGTGCGCATCGTCTCCCACGGCCTCGGCGGTCCGGTGAAGGTCTCGGGACGCACCTGGGACCTCACCATGCCCCCGATGCCGCAACTGAGCGATGAAGAGGTGGCGGGGGTGTTGACTTACGTTCGTCGCGAGTGGGAGCACACCGCAGCGCCCGTCGACCCCAAGTTCGTCCACGACACCCGTGCCTTGGACGCCGGCCGCACCAACGGCTGGACGGCCGACGAGTTGCGCCCGCCGACCCGCATCACTACCAAGAAGTAAGCCCGTGCCGCGCTTCCGCCCGCTTCCCTATGCGTCCCCTGTTCGCCCTCTTCCTCGCCAGCCTCACGGCGCTCGCCGCTGAACCGGCCCGACCCCCGAACGTCGTCATCCTCTTCGTCGACGACATGGGCTACGCGGACATCGGCCCCTTCGGCAACAAGACCCTGCGCACGCCCCACCTGGATCGGTTCGCCGCGGAAGGCATGCGCTTCACGAGCTTCTACGCCACCCCGGTCTGCTCGATGTCGCGGGCCTGCCTCCTGACCGGCTGCTACAGCGCGCGCGTCAGCATGCCCGGTGTGCTCTTCCCGCCCAACCGTATCGGCTTGCATCCCGACGAGGTGACGCTGGCCGAGGTGGCCAAATCCCGTGGCTATGAGACGATGATGATCGGCAAGTGGCATCTCGGGCACCTGCCGGAGTTCCTCCCCACGCGACAGGGCTTCGACCACTACTTCGGCCTACCGTACAGCAACGACATGATGAAGAGCCGCGCCGGCTTCCCGCCCTTGCCGCTTTACCGGGATGAGCAGGTCATCGAGACCGAACCGGACCAGTCGCAACTGACCCGTCGTTACACGGAGGAAGCCGTCCAATTCGTCCGCAGTCATCGCGAGCAGCCCTTCTTCCTCTACCTCCCTTACACGATGATCCACGCCCCCGTGGCGGCGTCGGCTAACTTCAAGGGCAAGAGCGCCCAAGGCCTGCTCGGGGACTCCGTGGAAGAAATCGACTGGTCGGTGGGGCAGATCATGGGAACCTTGAAGGAACTCGGCCTGGACGAGCGGACGCTGGTGATATTCACCTCCGATAACGGGCCGGCCGGCCGACCGGCCCCGCCCTTCTCCGGCAACAAGACCACCAACCTCGAAGGCGGCGTCCGCGAACCCTGCCTGATGCGTTGGCCCGGTCGCATCCCGGCAGGGACGACCTGCGACCGGATCGCCGGCAACATCGACGTGCTGCCGACGTTGGCCAAGGTCATCGGGGCGCAAGTCCCGACAGATCGCATCCTCGACGGTCGCGACCTCTCCCCGCTCCTCGCGGACCCGTCCGCGCCCCCCGTGCGCGACACGCACCTGTATGTCACCGCCAGCCAGAAGCTCGAGGCGATCCGCCAAGGGAAGTGGAAACTCTTCTTGATCGAACCGGCTAAACGTAAAGGCGAACCCAGCCGGCCGGCCCTCTCGTTATTCGACCTCACGACGGACCTGGCCGAACACGACGATGTCGCGGCGAAGCACCCGGAAGTGGTCGCGCAGTTGCGACAGGAGGCGACGACCCGATGGGCGGAACTGGAGGCGCACAAGCGACCAATCGGAAAGCGTGGCGATGGTTTGGACGCCGCCGAACCCGCGACCCCGCCCCCGGCCGCCACCGGGCGGGTACCCGACCTGAAACCGGGCGACCACCTCAAGGCGACCGTCGCGCCGCAGGTGGGTGGCAAACCCTTCACCGTGAGCTGCACCCTCGCGACCCGTCAGACCGATACCATCATCGTTTCCCATGGAGGGACGATGCTGGGCTACGCCCTGCATATCCGGGAAGGCCGCCTGACCTTCTCGGTCCGGCGGGCCACCGGCGACGATAGCGAAGTCGCCCTTCCAGAGCCGCTGACCGAAGGACCCCACCGGGTCGTGGCCCGGCTCGCATCGAACGGTCAACTGAGCCTACAAGTCGACGAACGGCCAGCCGTGGTGGTCAAAGGAAGCGGCCTGATCGGCAAACAGCCCGCGGAGGATTTCTGCGTCGGGCATGATGCAGCCAACCCCGCCGCCCGCTACCTCCACCCAGCGCCCTTCCAAGGGACTTTGGCGGAGTTGGCTATCCGTTAAAGCGGTTGCTTAAGGCGCCTTAAGGAGGGGTCGCCTTGGTGATTGAGCCTGCCCCCGTCCCGCCTTAACTCCGGGACATGGCTCCCCTCCACCCCACGGCCCCGCGCGCTTGATATGTTCGCCTACGGTCTCGCCATCTTCTGGGGTGCCTTGCTGCTCTTCCTCGTCCAACCCCTGATCGCCCGCTTCATCTTGCCGTGGTTCGGTGGCGGCCCGGCGGTCTGGACGACCTGCATGCTCTTCTTCCAGGTCCTCTTACTCGGCGGCTACGCGTATGCCCATTTCAGCATCAGCCGGCTGCGACCGAAGCAACAGGTCGTCCTGCACCTTGGGTTGCTGGCGTTCGCGCTCTGGATGTTGCCCATCACCCCGACGGAGCAATGGAAACCCCTCGACGCCTCCGCCCCCACCGCGCACATCCTCCAACTGCTGCTGGTCTGCCTCGGCCTACCCTACCTGATGCTCTCGGCCACGGGCCCATTGTTACAGGCCTGGTTCAGCCGAGCCCACCCCGGCGCATCGCCTTACCGCCTCTACGCGCTCTCCAACGTCGGCTCCCTGCTGGCCTTGCTCGGGTACCCTTTCCTGATGGAACCGAACCTCACGCGCCATCAGCAGGCCAGCGCCTGGTCCTGGGGCCTAGGGGGGTTCGCGCTGCTGGCGGCGTGGTGCGGCGCCCGCGTCTGGACCGCCGAGCAACCGGTCTCGACGGCGGCGCACGACTCGGCCGAGGGCATCAAGCCAGGCCAAAGGTGGTTCTGGTTCCTCCTGCCGGCCTGCGCCGTGGTACTGCTGCTGGCGACGACGAACACCCTTTGCCAGGATATCGCGGTCATCCCTTTCCTGTGGATCCTACCCTTAAGCCTCTACCTGCTGACGTTCATCATCAACTTTGATAGCCCGCGCTGGTATCGCCGACGCGTCTGGCTCCCGCTGTTGGCCTTAGGCCTCGCGGCCACCGCCTGGCTGCTCCTCGGACACCATCAATCCGCCATCCTCGGCTGGCTCAAGCCCCTGCCATGGATCATCGGTCTGGCGGACGACGTTACCATGTACCAAGAGCTGGGCATCCACCTCTTCACGCTCTTCGTGTGTTGCATGGCCTGCCATGGCGAGGTGTACCGCCTCCGCCCCGCGGCGACGCACCTCACCGGCTACTACCTCTCGCTCTCCGCCGGGGGCGCGTGCGGCGGACTGTTCGTGGCCGCGGCGGCGCCCATGATCTTCGACAACTACTTCGAATTCCAGACCGCCTTGCTCCTGACCGCTTTGCTCGTGCTCGGCGTGCTTGCTTTCGATGAAGGCAGCGCGCTGCACCGCGGCCGCCGCCCGTGGGCGTGGGCGATGCTCGGCGTGGGCACCCTATTGCTCGCGGTCACGCTCTGGTTCGACGTCCGGCAAACGACCGCGGGGGCCTACACGCTCTCGCGCAATTTCTACGGGGTGCTGAAAGTCACGGAGCATCATGCCGGCGAACCGACCGAACACCGCCTGATCCTTCAGCACGGCGGCACCACGCACGGGATGCAATACTCCGACCCGAACCTTCGGCACTTGCCCGCGACCTATTACACCACGACCAGCGGCGTCGGACGGCTTTTCCAGGCCGACCGTCCCAACGGCGGGCGCAAGGTCGCCGTGGTCGGGCTCGGCACGGGTAGCCTCTCGGCCTGGGGGCGGGCCGGCGACACCTTCCGGTTCTACGAGATCAACGAGGATATCGTGAAGCTGGCGGGCGGCACGTTCACCTTCCTGCGCGAGACCAAGGCCAAGGTCGAACTGGCGATGGGCGATGCCCGCCTGAGCCTCGAGCGCGAGCCTGACCAACAGTTCGACATCATCGTGCTGGATGCGTTCAGCAGCGATGCGATCCCCGTGCACCTGCTCACCGATGAGGCGCTCGGGACCTACCTCCGCCACCTGGCGCCGGGCGGGACGCTGGCCGTGCACATCTCCAACCGTTCGTTAAACCTCGAGCCCGTCGTGATGCTCCTCGCCGACCGGCACCACCTACAAAGCGCGATTGTGCACGACAGCGAAGAGACGGTACTGGGCGGCGAACTCGACAACCTGGGCATGTACGCCTCGGACTGGGTCCTGCTGTCTCGCGACCGCGGGGTCCTCGACCGGAAGATCATCGCCGACGCGACCACGGAACGACGGCCGATCCCGGCCAAGGTTAAGCTCTGGACCGACGAACAGAGCGACCTCCTGAGCATCTTGATCACCGAGCCCGGCACTTTCCTGCACTGGCTGAAAAACCTTTGACCCCTATGCGCACCCTTAGCACCTCCCTCCTCATCCTGCTGGCCGGCGTTCTCGGCGCCGCCGACACCACCCTGCTTGACTGGCCCAAACACGGCACGATCTTCCTCCTGACGGACCGCACCGGGGTCGACCTACCCGCGACGGAAAGCGTGATCGACTTCCCCCTCCTCGTCCGCCTGCAGGGCGATTGGTTCCCGTTTACTCAAACCAAGCCACACGGGGAAGACCTCCGCTTCACCGACGATCAAGGCAAAGTCCTGCCGCATCAAATCGAGGCGTGGGATCCCGTCGCCGGCACGGCCGAAATTTGGGTACGCATCCCTAAAATCATCGGGCAACAGCGCCAACCCTTGCACCTCCACTGGGGCAAGGCCGACGCCCCGGACGTTTCCGACGGGGCCAAGGTCTTCAACGAAAGCAACGACTACCTGACGGTCTGGCACCTCGGCGAGACCCCCCAGGACGCGACGGGTCGCCTCTCGGCGAAAGACACCGGCACCACTGCCGCGGTGGGCATGATCGGCGCCGCCCGCCACTTTCCCGGTAAAGCCGGCCTGTTCGCCGGCGATAAGATCACCGGCCTACCCACGGGCTCGCAGCCGCACTCTACCGAGGCCTGGTTCCGCCCCGAGCAGGCCAACGGCAACGTCGTGGCCTGGGGCAATGAGCAGGGCCAGGGCAAGGTGGTCATGCGCTACAGCAGCCCCTCGCACGTGAAGATGGATTGCTATTTCTCCGATGCCGACGTCCAAAGCGCGCCGTTCCCCGCGGGGGAGTGGGTGCATGTCGTCCACACCTACGCACCCGGCGACTCCAAGGTCTACGTCAACGGCGAGCTGGCCAATGCCGCCAAAGGCCGCTCGACCCCGCTGAATATCCGGACCCCGGCCCGCCTTTGGATCGGCGGCTGGTATGACAACTACAACTTCGTCGGCGATATCGACGAGGTGCGCCTCTCGCGCGTCGCGCGTTCCGCCGCCTGGGTCAAACTCAGCCACGCCAACCAAGGGCCCCGCCAGAGCCTGCACGGCCTCCTCGCCGTCCCCGGCAAGGGCGCAGCCACACTGACGCCCGCGACGGCCGAAATCGCCGAAGGCGGCCACCTCCCCTTCACTTTGTCGGCTCCCGGAGCCCAGAAGGTCACCTGGCTCGTCGTCCGCGACGGCCGCGAGCAAGTCATCGCCATGGATCGATTCCGCTACGAACTCGCGGCCGGCCGGACCCAGGGCGATGCCAGCGTTAAAGTCATCGCTCGCGTGGTTACCGCGGAGGGTACCGTCGAACGCATCGCCACGGTCACGATTCGCGAGGCCATCCCCGAGCCCAAGGTTCACTTGCAAGCCCCCCCGAACTGGGATGGACGGAGCCCGCTGGACATCGCGGTCGTCGCCGACAACCAAGCCGCCCTGACCCAAGCCGGCGCGGGTGGGCTCACCGTGCGCTGGCAGGCTGATAGTTTCGCGGTGACCCAAGAAGCCCGGGGCGCGACCTTGCACCTGACGCGGGCACAACGAAGCGGCCGGCTGACGGTCAAGGCCACCGTCGACAACGGCGGCGCCCCGACGACGGCCAGTGCAACCATCGACGTCCGGGAACCGACGAACGAGGCCTGGACGACTCGCGCCGCCGACCCGGACGAGAAGCCGGCCGACCACCAATTCTACGCCCGGGACGACCGCGGCGAAGGCACCTTGCATTGCAATGGGCAGGTCGACCGCCCCGGCGCCAAGCTCACCCTCACCGTGAGCGTCGACGGCAAGCCCTACGCGCAGACCACCCCCACCGTCACGGGCGACCGCTACACCTGCGCGGTCAGCCTGAAACCCGGTCTTGTGCATTACCGTGCCGTCCTGACGTCCGAACGGGACGGGCAAAAGACAACCCTACACACCGCGGACGACCTCGTCTGCGGCGACGCCTTCATCATCATCGGTCAGTCGAATGCGGTCTCGACCGACTGGGGCAAAGGCGAAGGCACTTACCAAAGCGAATGGATCCGGAGCTTCGGCAGCATGTCCGGGAGCCCGCAAGGCCTACGACTCTGGGGGCCGGCGGTGCATCGCGACCATCAGGGAGGCAAGTTGCAGATCGGCTACTGGGGCATGGAACTCGGCCAACGCATCGTGGAGCAACAAAAGGTGCCCGTGTGCTTCATCAACGGGGCGGTCGGCGGGACCCGCATCGACCAACACCAGCGGAACCTCGCCGAGCCCACCGACATGACCACCATCTACGGCCGCCTGCTCTGGCGCGTCCGCGAGGCTAAGCTAACCCACGGGATCCGGGGCATCTTCTGGCACCAAGGCGAGAACGACCAAGGCGCGGACGGCCCCACCGGCGGTTATGGCTACGAGCTTTACCGCGAATTCTTCCATCGCCTGGCCGGCCACTGGAAGTCGGACTACCCCAACGTGCAGGTTTACCACCTGTTCCAGATTTGGCCGAAGTCCTGCGCCATGGGCGTCAATGGTTCGGACAACTACCTCCGCGAGGTGCAACGTCGCCTGCCGGAGGATTTCGCCCACATGACGATCCAGTCGACGCTGGGCATCGATCCGCCCGGTGGCTGCCACTTCCCGCCCGCTGGCTATGCCGAGATGGCCCGTCAACTCTACCCCGTCGTGGCCCGCGAGCACTACGGCTTCCAGCCTACCGGGCCCGTGACGGCCCCAAACCTGCGCACCCTCCAAAGTAATGCGGCTCACGACACGTTGACGTTGACCTTCGACCAGCCGATCGAGTGGGACGACGGCCTTTGCGGTCAATTCAGCGTCGACGGCACCACCGGCGTCGTCACGGGTGGCAAAGTCGCGGGGAACGTCCTCACGCTGCAACTCAAGACGCCCGGTGGCCGCACCTTGACCTACCTTGACAGCAAGAACTGGAGCCAGAAGACCTTGCTGCGTGGCACGAACGGCCTCGCTGCGCTGACCTTCTGCGCCGTCCCCATCACCCCCTGACCTTCTGCCATGCGACTCACCCTACCTTTGGCCGCCCTCGGCCTCCTCCTGCCCAGCCTCCGGGCGAACTACGCGGAGGAGGCCTACGCGGCCACTTACAAGCTGCACAACACGGCCCTGAATGGGACGTGCGCGCTCTACCGTCGCCCCGCCCCGGACGACGCCATCTACCTGGTGACGACCCAACACCAGATGGAAGGGGCCAAAGGGGATACCTGCATGGTCGTGCTGCGCGAGCTCCAACCCGACGGCTCCTACAAGCGCCACGATTTCGCGATCACGATCCGCAAGGAAGGTAAGCCGACCTGGGTACGCCACCCGAAGCTTGACCTCGCGGTGCTGAAGCTGACGACTCCGCCGAAAGGCACCTACGCGACCTTGCCGACCAGCGAGATCGCCGATGACGCCCGGCTGGCCGCCGCCAAGCCAGCCATCGGTTCGCCGTTCATCCTGCTCTCCTTCCCGCACGGGATCGAATCCGTGCGCGCCGGCTTTCCCGTGGCGCGTCAGGCGATCTTCGCCGCCCCGCCCCTGCTGTCGTCGACCGCCTACCCGACCTTCTTTGCGGACGTCCATGCGTGCCCGGGCGATAGCGGCGGTCCGGGCTTCATCGACGGGGGACAAGGCCGCCCGCTCATCGTGGGAATGTGCTTTGAACGCGAGAACCACGACGAGAAGGTCACGACCGAGGTCACCAGCGCGGTGGTGAAGCACCCTCTTTACCTTGCCAACTTCATCCACGGTAGGTACCTGCTGGAGACGATCGAAGCCGCCGCCCGCTGACCCATCGCCCCGATGCGCCTCCCTCGCCTCCTTGCCCTCGCCCTGACCATCGCCGCGGGTTCCCGCATCGGGCAAGCGGCCGAGCCCCCCCGCCAGCCGAACTTCGTCTACGTGTTCACCGACGACCAACGCTGGGACGCCCTCGGGGTGGTGCAACGCGAACAGGGCGAGAAAGGCCGCTTCCCCTGGCTCAAGACCCCGAACCTCGATCGGCTCGCCGCCGAGGGTATGCGCTTTCGCAATGCCTTCGTGGTGAATTCCCTTTGTGCCCCGTCGCGTGCCTCGCTCGTCACGGGGCAGTACGGGCACGTCAACGGTGTCACCAACAATCACACCCCCCACCCCGCCGGCAACCTCTCGGTCGCCGCCCTCCTCCGCCCCGCTGGCTACACCTCGGGCTATTTCGGCAAGTGGCACCATGGCAACCAATCCGGCAAGCGGCCCGGCTTCGACACCTCCGCGAGCTTCGTCGGGCAAGGCAGGTATTTCGACTGCCCGATCGAGGTCGACGGTGTCGCCACCCCGAGCAAGGGGTTCGTCGACGACGTGACCACCGACTACGCGGCGAGTTTCATCAAGACCAACCAGGCGAAGCCGTTCCTCCTGATCCTCGGCCTCAAGACCTGCCACGGGCCCTTCACCCCGCCACCCCGGAACGAGAAAGACTATGAAGGGGCCCGGGCCCGGACGACGCCCAATTACGGCATCCCGGCGATCTACGCCAAGGGAGGCCCCAGCGGCAAGGCTACCGACGCCAAGGAAGTCCCGACCAACCTCGGTATGTTCCGAGGCATCAACTCGGTCGACGACAACGTGGGCAAGCTCCTCAAGCTCCTCGACGACCTCAAGCTGACGGAGGACACGGTCTTCGTCTTCTCGAGCGACAACGGCTACTACC
>BJHS01000032.1 GCA_014193315.1 Verrucomicrobiota bacterium | reverse complement strand
TATAAGACGGACTTCCTGCCGGCGCAGGTCGCCGAGTTGGCCGCGGAGCACCGTAACCTGGAGGCCGTCAAGGAATCCTCCGGTGATTCGCGGCGCGTGACGGCCATCCGCCACCTGTTGGGCAATCGCCTCACCATTTTGGTCGGCATGGACGACTGCATCCTCGAGGGGGTCGCCGCGGGTGCCCGCGGTTGGATTGCCGGTCTGGTCAACGCCTTCCCGGTCGAGTCGGTCGAGCTTTATGAAGCGGCGATGATCGGCGACCGTGAGACCGCCGACGAGATCTACAAGTGGTTCCTTCCTTTGCTCCGCCTCGATACGGTTCCGAAGTTTGTGCAGCACATCAAGTGGGTGCAGTCTAAGGTCCGCGGGTCGAACCCTTCGGTGCGCGGGCCGCGTCTGGCCCTCGACGGCGCCGACCTCGCTCTGGCGAGCAAGACCCTGCAGGTCGCCCTCAAGAACCGCCCGAAGATCAACTAAGATGTCCTCGCCCTTGCTCGGTCTTTCCTTCCTTGGCTTCGCGCGTGGCCGGCCTGGTGGCTACAGTTGGCAGGCGTTCAGCACCGCCACCTGGCATCACCTGCCGGAGTTCTTTCACTCCGCCACGGCTGAGGACGTCGCCACCGCGGGCCGGCTCGCCGCCGAGGCCGCCCCGGTCCTGGCCGCGTTGTCCGGCCAGGCCAAGGCCGCCTTCCTGCGCGATATCGCCAGTCGCATCGAGGTGGCTACGCCCGCCTTGGCCGCTCGCGCCCAGCAGGAGACTGCTCTACCCGAGGCCCGCTGTCTCGGGGAAATCGGCCGCACCATGGGACAGTTGCGCCTTTTTGCCGACCTGGTGGAGAAAGGCCAGTGGGTCGATGCCCGTATCGAGACCGCCAACCCCGACCGCAAGCCGCTGCCTAAGCCGGATCATCGCTCGATGTGCCGGGCCCTGGGTCCGGTGGCGGTTTTCTGCGCGAGCAACTTCCCCTTCGCCTACTCCGTCGCGGGCGGCGACACCGCCTCGGCCTTCGCCGCGGGTTGCCCGGTGGTCGTCATGGCCCATCATGCGCACCCGGGGGTCGCGGAAATCATGGGCGGTCTGATCGTGGACGCCGTGCGCGCCGCCGGCCTGCCCGAGGGCACGTTCTCACTGCTCCAAGGCGATGGTCGCGAAGTGGGCCAACTCTTGGCCAAGCACCCGGCGATTCGCGCGATTGGCTTCACCGGTTCACGGACCGGTGGTCGTGCCTTGATGGATACCGCCGCCGAGCGCGAGGTGCCGATCCCGGTCTACGCCGAGATGAGCAGTATCAATCCGGTCGTCTTGCTCGAAGGTGCGCTCGCCGCCCGCGGGGACGCCATCGCCACGGGGCTCGGCGCTTCCTGCACGGTGGGGGTCGGCCAATTTTGCACCCAGCCCGGCCTCTTGCTGATGGTACGTTCCGCCGCCGCCGAGGCTTTCGCCGGACTTCTGGCCGCCCAGTTTCGCGCCGCCCCCGAAGGCGTCATGCTCACGCCGCCGATTCAGCAAGCCTACGTCAAGGGACTCACCGCCCGTTCGACGCGCGGTGGCATCCAGACTTATGCCCCTGGCAAGGGGAGCGGTCAGCCCGGGCGTGCCTTGCCCACGCTCCTGGCCGTCTCCGCCAAGACCTTCCTTTCCGATAAGTCATTGCAGGCCGAACTCTTCGGGCCCTGCTCGCTGATCGTATGGTGCGATGACGCGGCCCAGTTGCATAAGGTGCTTGGCGCCTTGGAAGGTAATCTCACCGCCACCGTGCACGCCACCGAGGCGGAGCTCGCCGCGAACGCGCCACTGGTCGACCGAATCGCCAGCCTCGCAGGCCGCGTCGTCGTCAATGGCTTCCCCACCGGGGTGGAGGTCTCCCACGCCATCGTGCATGGCGGTCCTTACCCTTCGCTTTCGGATGGTCGCACGACCTCGGTTGGATCGAACGCCATCTATCGGTTCACCCGCCTCGTCTGTTACCAGAACTTCCCAGACGCCGCTCTCCCCGTTGAACTGCGCGCCGCTAACCCCTTGGGCATCCTGCGGATGGTGAATGGGGAGATAGTGAAGTAGGAGGGAGGGAGTTAGGGAGTAGGGAATAGGGGTGAACCCAACACCCAACACCCAACACCCAACACCTACTCCCTAACTCTCACCTTCCCACCAGCATCCCCCACCAGGTGCGGGTGTAGGGGAGCGCGAGGTTTTCGAGGCAAGCGGCGGTGAAGGCGTCGTCGACTTCCGCGCGAGGGTGTCCGTCGAGTAGATTCGCCGCCGCCAACTCCGCACGACCGCGCCGCGCTGCGTCCACGATGTTCCGGTGCTTGGTCGCATGGATGCCTGCGAGGATGGCTGCGAGCCCGGCGAAGACGATGAGACCGAAGAGGAGCTTACCTTCTTTCAGGAAGACGAAGGCGATCAGGAGGAAGGGCCAGCCGTTGCCCCAAAGGATCATGAACGAATCCCACGACGTCTGGGAACCGAGGCGGCGGTCGCGGTGCTGGAGCGCATGGCCGGCCAGTCGCGCCGCCCTCGCGACGTCAAAAAGCGTACGACCGTGGTAGGTGGTGGGCGAGAGCTTGATGGCCGGCTCGAAGGCGGAATAGTAGTCGGTGATGGCTAGCGACGTCTCGTCGACGTCGACCTGCTCGATGTTGCCGCGCAGCAGGATGATGCGGGCAGCTTGGGCCCCGCTGATCCCGCGGACCAGCAACACGCCGCCGCGTTGGCGGGTCAATGCCTTCAGCCGACGGTAAGCCAGCCAGGGTATCGCCAAGGCGGTCCCGCCGAGCAGGACGGCGAGGAGGAAGAATTTGGGACCCCACAACATGGTCGGTCACGGTGTCGCTTCGGGGTGGGGCTTCAAGGACTACCTTGAACGGGCTTTGCATAAGGGGGATAAGCCGGGTTGATTCCTAGGCGGTCCGGTCGCCCGGCGTTGACCCCGGAGGCGGGTCGCCGTTGTATCGACGGGTCATGAATCCCGATAGCGTCCGAAACTACTTGATGGGGCTGCAGGATCGTCTCTGCGCAACGTTCGAGGAAATGGATGGGCGGGCCAAGTACCAGGAGGACGTCTGGACCCGTGAAGAGGGCGGCGGGGGTCGTACCCGGGTGATCGCCGGAGGGACGGTGATGGAAAAGGGCGGCGTCGCTTTCTCCGATGTCCGCGGGAGCAAACTGCCGCCGTCGGCCACGCATAGCCGACCGGAATTAGCCGGCCGTGGTTTTCGCGCGATGGGCGTCTCGGTCGTGCATCACCCGCTCAATCCTTACGCGCCGACCTCGCACATGAACGTGCGTTTCTTTTGTACCGATGGGCCCGACCCCGTGTGGTGGATGGGCGGTGGCTTCGACCTGACCCCTTATTATGGCTTCACGGAGGATGCCGTATCCTGGCATCGCGCCGCCCAGGCCGCGACCGGAGGCCACTACGAGAAGTTCAAGGCTTGGTGCGACGACTATTTCTTGCTGAAGCATCGCGGGGAGGCCCGGGGCATCGGCGGCGTGTTCTACGATGATTTCAATGAGGGCGGTTTCGAAGGCGCCTTCGCGATGATGCGCCAGGTGGGCGACGCCTATGGCCCGGCCTATGCCGAGATCCTCCGTCGCCGTGCCCATACCCCGTATGGCCCCCGGGAGGTCGAGTGGCAGGAGATTCGCCGCGGGCGTTATGTCGAGTTCAACCTCGTCTTCGATCGCGGCACGATTTTCGGGCTGCAGTCGGGGGGGCGGACCGAGTCCATCCTCATGTCCCTCCCGCCCCGGGTGCAGTGGCGGTATGCCCATCAGCCGGCGGCCGGCACCCCCGAGGCAGAACTAATCTCGCATTATCTGAAACCTCAGGATTGGCTGGCGGGGTCTTGATGAACTCCCGCGACCGCTTCCTCGCCGCCCTGCGCCGCCAGCCCCACGGCCGACCCCCCGTCTGGATCATGCGCCAAGCCGGTCGTTATTTGCCCGAGTACCGTGCCCTCAAGGCGAAGTCGGATTTTGTCACGATGGTGCGCACGCCCGACCTGGCCGTCGAGGTGACCCTGCAACCGCTGAGCCGCTTCCCGCAGCTGGATGCGGCGATCCTCTTCAGCGACATCCTGGTGATCCCCGAGGCCTTGGGCGTCGGGTACCGTTTCCGCGACGAAGGGGGTATCGCAATGGAGCGGGCCTTGGCCACCTCGGCCGACGTCGATGGCTTGTCCGTCGCTGGCGCCGCCGACCGTCTCCATTACGTGTACGAAGCATTGGCCTTGCTGCGCCGCTCGCTCGGCCAGGAGAAAGCTTTGCTCGGCTTCGCCGGCTCCCCGTGGACCTTGGCTTGCTACCTGATCGAAGGCGGCGGCTCCGAGGATTTTCCCCGGACCAAGGCGATGGTGAAGTCCGACCCCAGGTTGCTGCACCGCCTCCTCGGCCTCCTCGCCGACGCGGTCGCGGAATACCTGACCCGGCAGTTCGCCGCGGGAGCCGACGCGATCCAGATTTTCGATAGCTGGGCCGGGGCCTTGCAGGGGGCCGATTACGAAGAGTTCTCCTTGCGCTATATCCGCGCGGTGCTGGAGCGGCTGCCCGTCGGCGCCCCGGTCATCCTCTACGCCAAGGGCAAGTCCCCGCAGGCCGCCGCCCTGGCCGCCACGGGCGTGCCTTGCCTCGGCGTGGATTGGACCATGCCCCTCTCCCAGGTGCGCCGTCTCGCCGGGCGCCCGCTCTGCCTGCAGGGCAACCTCGACCCCGAATTCATGGTCGGGGAGCCCGCCGCCGCCCATGCCGCGACCATGGAGGTCATCGCCGACAACGCGGGCGACCCCGGCCACATCTTCAACCTCGGCCACGGCATCACGCCCCAGGCCCGGGTTGAGACCTTTCAGGCGGTCTTGGACGCGGTTGTCGCCGCCGTTTGACATCTGCCTCCCTCCTGCCTCTTTTGCTCCAATGTCCCGCAAAGGTATCCTGCTGCTTAATCTCGGTTCCCCGAAGAGCACTTCCGTGCCCGACGTGCGCAACTACCTGCGGGAGTTTCTGAACGATGACCGCGTCATCGATTACCCGGCCCCGCTGCGCTGGCTGCTGCTCGAAGGGATCATCCTGCGCACGCGCCCAAAGAAGAGCGCCGCCGCCTACGCCAGCGTCTGGACTCCCGAGGGTTCGCCCCTGGTGGTCACGACCGATAAACTGCGTGCCAAACTCGAGAAGGCCACCGGCCTGCCGGTGATCATGGGCATGCGCTACGGCACGCCCTCCTGTGCCGAAGCCGTGCAGCAGGTGCTCGCCGCCGGCATCGATGACCTGTTCGTGATGCCGCAGTACCCGCACTACGCGATGTCTTCCTACGAGACCGTCGTCGTGAAAGTCCAGGAGGAGCTTGCCCGCCTCGCGCCCGGGGTGAAATACCACGTCCTGCAGCCCTTCTACAATGACCCGGTATACATCGATGCCTTGGTTGCGTCCGCCCAGCCTTGGCTGAGCAAGCCGTTCGATAAGTTGCTTTTCTCCTACCACGGCCTGCCGGAGCGCCACTTGCGCAAGGGCGACCCGTCGAAGGCGCATTGCATGAAGCGGCCGGATTGCTGCTCGCATTACAGCCCCTGTCAGGCGACCTGCTATCGCCACCAGTGCGTCGAGATGACGCGCCTCTTCGTCGCCGCTGCCGGCCTCAAGGAGTCGCAATACGAGCTCTCCTTCCAGTCCCGTCTGGCGGGCGAGAAGTGGGTTTCGCCTTACACCGACAAGCGGCTCGAGGCCCTGCCGGCCGAGGGCACCAAGAACCTGTTGGTCATGTGCCCGGCTTTCACGTCCGACTGCCTGGAGACCCTTGAGGAAATCCGCGAGGAGGGTAAGGAAACCTTCATCCATGCGGGTGGTGAACACTTCGCGCAGATCCCTTGCCTGAACGATTCGGACCTCTACGTGAAGTACTTGACCGATCGCGCGGCGACCTGGAAGCCGGACCACCGCTGAGCGGCCTTGCCCTCGGGGTGGGGTTGGGCTAGGCCAACGGGGCTTCCCCGCCATGCCCGCTACCGCCCGCCGCCTCGAAGGTTTCACGGAATCCGTCATCCGAGGGATGACGCGTCTGGCCAACCAGCATGGGGCGTTGAACCTCTCGCAAGGTTTCCCTGACTTCGACCCGCCGGAGGCCTTGTTGGCCGCCTTGGAGCGTGCCACCCGCGGGCCGCACCATCAATACGCCGTGACCTGGGGCGCCCCGCGCTTCCGCCAGGCGCTCGCCGCCAAGGTGAACCGCTTCACCGGCCTGGCCTTGGACCCTGATCAGCACTTCGTCGTCACTTGCGGGAGCACCGAGGCGATGATGGCGGCGATGATGACGGCCTGTGACCCTGGCGATAAGGTCATCGTGTTCTCGCCTTTCTACGAGAACTACGCCGCCGACGCGATCCTGTCCGGCGCGGCGCCGATCTTCGTGCCGCTGCGGGCGCCGGACTTCACTTACGATCCCGTCGAGCTGGCCCAGGCTTTCGCCCAGAAGCCGAAGGCCATTATTGTCTGCAACCCTTCGAATCCCTGCGGCAAGGTCTTCACCCGCGCCGAGCTGATGGAAATCGTCGGCCTCGCGGAGCGGCACGACGCGTTCGTCATCACCGACGAGCCCTACGAGCACATCGTCTACGCACCGCACGCGCATGTGCACGTCGCCGCCTTGCCCGGGGCTTTCGAGCGCACCATCACCTGCAACTCTCTCTCGAAGACCTACTCGATCACGGGGTGGCGCCTCGGTTACATCCAGGCCGCGCCGCACATCATCCAGCGGGCCCGCCAGGTCCATGACTTCTTGACCGTCGGCGCCGCCGCTCCCCTGCAGGAGGCCGCCGTCGCGGGGCTTGAGCTGCCGATGTCTTACTACCAGGAGATGGCCGCCGGCTATGCCCGCAAGCGCGTCTTGTTTAGCGGCCTCCTGGCGACGACCGGACTCAAGTACACCGAGCCCCAAGGTGCTTACTACTCACTGCTCGATATCTCCCCGCTCGGTTTCCAGACCGACACCGAGGCGGCGGAATGGATGGTCAAGGAGGTCGGGCTGGCGGGCGTGCCGGGGTCGAGTTTCTTCCGGGAGTCGGAGCATCGCTACCTCCGCTTCCACTTCGCCAAGAAGGAGGAGACCTTGCTGGCCGCTGGCGAGAAACTCGCCCGGTTGGCGCGGGGACGTTAGGGGCTTATTTTTCGGCCTTAGGCGGGTCGCCGAGGTAAGGGAAGCGGTCGAACTCATCGTCAGCCGGATCCACCCGCGGGTCGCCCGCACCCGCGGCCTCCTTAGAAGTCGCCGAAACCGAACTGATTGGCCAGCGCCAAGCACTCCGCCACCGGACGGAGTCCCTGGGAAGGCGTCGGGTCGGCGAGGCAGGCGGCGGCGGCGCAGCTGGCGAGGCGGAGGCGCGCCGGTATCTCGAGCCCTTCGTGGAGCCCGTAGAGCATGCCGGCGGCGAAGGCATCGCCCGCCCCCGTCGCGCCCTGGCTGTAGCCGACGGGAAGCTTGAGTGCGGCCTGTTTGAGGCGGAGGCCTTCGGCGGTGGCGCAGACGGCGCCGTGCTCGGTATGGATGGTGACGGTCTGTTTAACGCCGAGGGAGAGCAGCTGTTCGGCGGAGCGGAGGAGCCAGCCGGCATTCTTGGGGTCGATGATTTCCCCGAGACTCAGGCCAGCTTCGAGCTCATTGATCACGAGGTGATCGGTGAGGGGCAGGGCGCTGAGCGCGATTTCGCGGAACCGCGGGTGGGTGGCGCTGCACATGTCGACCGAGGTCGTGAGTCCTGCCGAGCGGGCGTTGAAGAGCAGTTTGGCCGCGATGCTCTGACCGCCTTCGAAGGTGTCGAGGCGGTCGAGCAGCATGAGGTACCCGAGGTGCAGGATGCGGGCGTTGGTCCTGCCAAAGGGGCAGTGCTTGACGTCGAAGTGGGCGTTGGCGCCCCGGCGGTGGAAGAAGGTACGCCGGCCGGTGGACTGCACGGTCATCGCATCCGTGTAGGAGGTCGGGTGGTCCTGGCTGAGGTGCAGGAGGGAGACGTCGATGCGGTGGTTTTGGCAATCACGCTTGATCCACTGACCATTGGGGTCGTTACCGACCAGCCCGCAGGCCGCGAGGGGGAAGGGTGCTTTCATCGCCGCGAGGTCCTTGAGGACGTTGTAGGGGCCGCCGCCATTGGAGCGCGATTCGCTCAGGATGCTCGCCAGCATGTCCTGGGTCGGGTAGCCGTCGATGACCTTGACGTAGTCGACGATGAAGTTGCCGGCGGCAAGGATGCCTTGGCGGGGAGTCTTAGGCATGATGGTCAGAGGGAGACGACGGTGCCTTGGGCCTGCGACTGCAGGGCGGCGGCGAAGATCTCATGGGTGGCGACGGCTTCCTCGGGCGTGGCGCAGCCGAAGCGGCCGTTGAGCAGGCCATCGCGTTCCATCAGGTAGGCGGCCCACATCTGCTGGATGACGTCCGCGAAGCCAGGTTCGAAGATGCCGCCGGTGACGGTTTTGAAGGGCGTGCTGAAGCCGAGGTCGGTGCGCTTCCAGAACTGTTCCTTGCCGCGTTCGAAGAGCCAGAGGGCCTTGGTGTCCGCCGTGCTGTAGCGGACCCCGCCGTCGGTACCGAGGATTTCGATGAACCAGGTGTTCGTGGCCCCAGGCATGAGGCGCTTCATCTCGAGACGCATGGGGACTTCGCGCTCGCCGACCTTGATCCAGGTGTTGAGGAGCGCGTTGTCCCAGGTGTCGCAGTTCGTCACGCCGCCCTTGCCGTCGGGGCGCTGAGGGTAACCCTTCTGGAGCTGGGCGAAGACACGGGAGGGCTTCCAGCCGAGGCGCAGAGGGATGTGGCAGGCGTGCATACCGAGGTCGTTCAGGGCGCCGCCTTCGCCGCACATGGAGTTAAGGCGCTTCCAGTTCGCGGCCTTGGTCGGGTCGAGGTCGCTACTGTGATGGAAACCCGAGACGACTTCCAGGATGCGGCCGATGGCGCCGGACTTCGCGAGCTCGAAGGCGCGCTGGGCGCCGGGGAAGAAGGGCATCTCGGAACTGCAGCGCACGAAGCGGCCGCTGGCCTTGGCCGCGGCATGGATGCGCCGGGCGGAGGCGAGGTCGATGCCGAAGGGCTTCTCGGCGAAGAGGTCCTTGCCGGCGGCGAGGACGTCGCAGTACAACTGCTCATGCAGGTTGTGCGGAACGGCCACGTAGACCACGTCGACGTCCGGGTTGGCGAGCAACGCCTTGTAGTCGGTGGTCTTCTGCGTGCAGGAGGGGATGCAATCGAACCAGGAGAGCGTGGCGGGATTCAGGTCGGCCACGGCCGCGAGGACCGGGCGGACGGAGACGTCGGTGAGCGCGCACCAGCGGGCGAACGCGCTGGCCATTTCGCGACCCATGAGGCCGCCGCCGATGATGCCGATGTTTACGGGAGACATGAGGGGTGATTGATTGGTTGAATCGTTGAATAGTTGGCCAGAGGGAGAGGACAGAGGGCCGATGACGGAGGGAGGATTACTAAAGACCGATGGAGGATGAAAGATGGGATGAGGGTTTGGGTAACTTCTTTTCGTTATCTTCCATCATTCATCGTCCATCTTTCATCTTTGCTTCCGCGCGATAAGCGCGGGCCAGCAGGGTCACGGGTTGGAGGAGGGTGATGGGGGAGCCGGCTTGGCGGAGGCCGCGGGCGATCTGAAGGTGGCACCCTGGGTTGGCGGTGGCGAGGACCGATGCGCCGGTGCCGATGACGTGCCCGACCTTGCGGACGAGGAGCTGTTCGGACTGCTCCGGCTGGGTGATGTTGTAGATGCCGGCGCTGCCGCAGCACCAGTTGGCCTCAGGTAGCTCGACGAGCCTGATTCCGGGGATGAGATTGAGGAGGTCGCGGGGCTGCTTGGTGACCTTCTGGCCGTGCGTCAGGTGGCAGGAGTCGTGGTAGGTGACGGTGAGGTCGCCCAGGCCCGCCCGCGGGGCGCGGCAGCCGTGCTCCATCATCCATTCATGGATGTCGCGGAGCTTCGTATCCCAGAGTTTCGCCAGCGGCCCGTAGATAGCGTCGTCGGCGAGCAGGGCGCCGTAATGGCGAAGATGGTTACCGCAGCCGCCGGCGTTCGTGATGATGGCGTCGAACTGCGACGGCGGGAAGAGGTCCATCACCCGCTTGGCCAGCATCTTGGCCGCGTCGGCTTCGCCGTTGTGCGCGTGGAGGGAACCGCAGCAGGGCTGGACCGGAGGCGTGTGGACCTCGCACCCGTTGGCCAGGAGGACATCCGCGGTGTCACGGTTGATATCGGCGAAGACGAGATCCTGGACGCAGCCGGTGAGCAGGGCGACCCGATGGTTTTTCTTGGCCGGGGACTCGACCGGACGGATGAGCTGCGGCGAGAACTTCGTCGCGATGGTCGGGCATTGCGGCTCGAGGCGACGGAGGTCCTGCGGAAGGAGCTTGGTCAGGCCGATCTTGCGGAAGGCGGTCTGCAGGCCGAGGCGCTGGTAAAGCCAGAGGAGCCGGCCGACGAAGCGGAGCAGGCGCGGGCGCATGAACAGGCCGCGAATGGTGACCGTGCGCCAGAAGCGGCTGGTGAAGGTCTGATTGAGTCCGGCGGACTGGACTTCGGCTCGCGCGGTCTCGAGGAGGTTGGAGTAATCCACGCCGGCGGGGCAGGCGGTCTGGCAGGCCAGGCACCCGAGGCAGTAGCTCATCTCGTCGGCGAAGGCCGGCGACAGCTTCAGTTCACCGTCGGCGACGGCGCGCATGAGCGAGATGCGGCCGCGGGGGCTATGGCGCTCCTTGTTGGTGGCGACGTAGGTTGGGCAGGCCGGGAGGCACATCCCGCAATGCATGCACTGCTGGAGGATCGAGTAATCGAGGAGCTTAAGCGAAGGCTTCATCCCTCAGTCGAAGATCTTGCCGGGGTTGAGCAGGTTGCGCGGATCCCAGGCGCCCTTGATCTCGCGCATGAGGTCGTGGCTGTTCTCGCCGACCTGACGTCGGAGCCAGGCTTTCTTGGCGAGCCCTACTCCGTGTTCGCCGGTGATGGTGCCGCCGAGCGCGAGGGTCTTGGTCACGATCTCCTCGAGGGCTTCGTGGACGCGGGCCATCTCGTCGGCGTTCCGCTCGTCGGTCAGGAAGGTTGGGTGCAGGTTGCCGTCGCCCATGTGCCCGAAGGTGCCGACGAGGAGTTTGTGCTTCTTGGCGACCTCGGCGACGAAGCTGACCATCTCGGCGAGCTTGTCGCGCGGGACGGTGACGTCCTCGAGGATGGTGGTCGGGCGGACGCGGGCGAGGGCGGAGAAGGCGGAGCGACGGGCAGAGGCGAGCTGCAGGGCTTCGGCGTCGTCGCGGGCCACGCGGACGTCCCGGGCGCCCCGGGCGCGGGCCAGGGCTAGCATCTGCTCGGCCTCGTCGGCGACGGCGGCCGGATGCCCGTCGGTCTCCATGAGCAGGAGCGCCTCGCAGTCGCGGGGTAGGCCGATCTTGGCGTAGTCCTCGACGCAGCCGATGGTCATGCGGTCGAGGAACTCCAGCGTGCAAGGGATGATCTTCGCCGCGATGATGTCGGACACCGTCTGGGCCGCGTCCTCCATGCGGTCGTAGCTCGCCAGCATCGTGCGGCGGGCGGCGGGGCGGGGGAGGACCTTGAGCAGGACCTCGGTGATGATGCCGAGCGTGCCTTCGGAGCCGATGAAGAGGTCCTTCATTGAATACCCGGCGACGTCCTTCACGCAGGCGTTGCCGAAATGGGCGATGCGTCCGTCGGGCAGCACGACTTCGAGGCCCATGACGTAATCACGGGTCACGCCGTATTTCAGGCCGCGGAGGCCGCCGGAGTTCTCGGCGACGTTGCCGCCGATGGTGCTGATCTTCATCGAGCCCGGGTCGGGCGGATAGAAGAGGCCGTGCTTGTTGGCCGCGGCGTCGATGGCGGCCGTGATGGCGCCGCACTGCGCCCGGACGGTGAGGTTGGCGGCGTCGACCGCGAGGATCCGGTCGAGACGCGTCAGGCAAAGGACAAGGCAACCTGCCGAAGGCACGCTGCCGCCGCTGAGCCCGGTGCCGGAGCCGCGGGTGACGATCGTGACGTTCAGCTCGCAGGCGAGTTTCACCACGGCGGAGACTTCGGCGGTCGAGCCGGGCAAGACGACGACGCCGACCGGCCCCTTGAGGGCGGCCGTGCCGTCAAATCCGTAGGGGATGGTGTCCTCCGCCGACGTCAGCACATGCGCTTCGCCCACGATGGCACGCAGGCGGGCAAGGACGGCTGGGGCAGGGGAGGGCACGGGGCTCAGATGAGCTTCAGGGCTTCGTCGACCGACGCGTTGCGGTGTACCATCGCCATGAGCGCCTGCGTGATGCCGCGCGGGTTTGGGTGCTGGATGACGTTTCGGCCGTAGACGATGCCCGAGGCGCCCTGCTTGAGGAGGCCTTCGGTGCGGACGAGGATCTCCTTGTCGCTGACGCGACCGCCGCCGCGGACGAGGACCGGGATGCCCGAGGCCGTCTCGATAACCTTGTGGTATTGCGAGACGTCGTCGGTCGGGTCGGCCTTGATCACGTCGGCGCCGAGTTCGACCGCCTGGCGGACCAGGTGGAGGATCTTCGTGAGGTCACCGTCGACCATGTAGCCGCCCGCGACCGCGTTGGGCTGGAAGACGAGCGGTTCGACCATCATCGGCATGCCGTAGTAATCGGCCTGCGGCTTGAGCTTGAGGATGTTCTCGATGCACTGCGCGGTCACGTCGGGCGCGCCGGGGATCTGGAAGAGGTTCACGCACACGCAGGCGGCGTCGAGGCGGACGGCCTGCAGCATCGTCTCCTCGATCATCAGGCTGAACGCCGTGGCCGGGAGTTCCTTGCCATAGACGTTGGCCGTGTCGGTGCGCAGGACGAGGGCTGGCTTCTGCTTGCCCGGGACGGACTGCAGGTGGCGGGCCTGACCGACCGTCAGCTGGATGGCGTCCGGGCCGGCGTCGACGAGCGTGGCGACGACTTGGCGCATGTCTTCGATGCCTTGCAGGAAGCCGGGCTGGTTGAAGAAGCCGTGGTCGACGGCGACGTCGAAGCAGCGCTTGGACGAGGCGTTGAAGAGGCGGTTGAGGCGATACTGCTTCATGAGGGTGAGGGGAGGGCGGGACTTACTTCAGTCCCATGAGGTGCTTCAGGATGGTGAGCTCGAGCGCTTCGTAGTCGCGGGCGTCGCGGTACTGCTGGACGAGCTTCTGGTCTACCGTGCGGACCTTCTGGACGAGCGCAAGGAACAGCTCGCGGCTGTTCTTGAGGTGGTCGGTCACCGGGCAGCCACGCTGGGTGCGGATGGCCTTGACGTCGAGGCCGATGAATTCGCCGCGGCGGCCGTAGCCGGACTCCTCGAGGACGCGGACCTGGTTGAAGGCCGCGCGGAGGTTGGCCCCGCCGAAGTTCTTGTCCTGGTCGTATTTCAGGCCGTTCTGGTCGTTGAGGTGGACGCTCGCCAGCTTGTCGTGGGCGAGGGCGAAGGCCATCTCATCGCTGGCGTCGAGGCCGGCGAGCATGGCGTGGGCGGATTCGATGAGGCCTTTGACGCGCTTATGGTCCTTGGAGGCGTAGGAGAGGGTGAGGGCGTGGCCGATGGTGGGCACGTAGGCCTGGTCGGTCGGCTCATTCGGCTTCGGCTCGATCCAGATCTCGATGTTCTTGTCGTAGTCGAGCATCGCATTGACCGTCTCGAGCAGGCGTTGGTAGGCCAGCTTGGCGTCCTTGGCTTCGCGGATGTAGGTGCCTTCGCGGGCGAGCCAGAGCACGATGGCCTTGGAGCCGACGGCGTTGGCGATGTCGATGCACTTCTTGGTGCGATCCCAGGCGTAGGCGCG
>BJHS01000031.1 GCA_014193315.1 Verrucomicrobiota bacterium | reverse complement strand
GGCCTCGGCGAGCCGGCAATGCCAGGCGGCGATGGCGGGGTCCGTGCTGTCGTAAGGGCCCACCAGCGGAAGGAACGGTAGCCGCAGTTTGGCGCCCGTCGCGGGTTCGCCGCGGTCCGCCCACAACTCCCAACGCTGCCGCGGCCCTTGCGGCACGCCGTACCAAGCGTAATAGAAAGCCCAGATCGGCGGATGCGCCGAAGCCGTGTCGGCGCGAACCGGAAAGGCGGCCAGCGCGGCGACCACGCCACCGATGAGTCTCAGCAACCGTCCGCTCACTTCGCGCGGCGCAGTTCGTCGACCTTGGCCTGGAGCTTGGCGACCTGTTCCTCGGCGTCGCCGAGCGGGGTCGGGGCGACGACCTTCTCACGGGAGTAACCGATGTACGCCAACCACTTCCCGGCCCGGAACTTGCGGAGCTGGTCGACCGCCTTGAAAAGCGGGTCGGCCATCGACTCCTTGGCGGTGACGTCGGGAGTCGTGACGCCGGCGCCCGCGAGGATCGTACGGGCCATGAGGAGATGCCCATCGTCGCCCGGATGGATGCGATCGCGGGAGAAGACCTCGGTCCGGGCATCACGCGCCTTGCGCATCACGGTGTGGAGGTCGATGACCGTGAGCCCGGGGCGCTTCAGCTGCATCTCCCAGGCGGCGTAGGCCGTCATCACCGCGTCGTAGTTGAACTCGCCCGGCTTGGTGGTGGCGTCGAAGATCGGTGGGGTGACGAGGTAGACCTGCCTGACGCCGGCCGCCTGACACTGGTCCAGGAGTTTGGTCACCCCGTCCTTGAAGGCCTTGAAGCGAGCCTCGTCGAGCGGCTGATAGATGCCGTCGTTGATCCCGTAGCAGGCGAAGACCACCTCCGGCTTCATTTTCTCCAAGGTGCGGCCTAGGCGTTCGAACAGGCTAGGCCGGGGGAATTTGCCTCCGGCATGACCGGCCTCGCTCAGACCGGAGAGCGTCTCGCTGGAAAGACCCAGCGGATAGACCTCGAAACGCAGCTGCGGGCGGGCCTTCTGCAGGAAGTAGTCCATGAACGAGACGTAGGTGCCGCCTTGGGTGATGCTATCACCAAGCACGACAATGCGTTTGCCCGCGAGGGCTTCGGCGGACTGGGCGCAAGCGAGGATCGCGGAGGTGAGCAGGCAGACGAGCAGACGAAGGGATCTCATGGGGCGGGGCGAACCCGACCATAGCCCTGCCCTCCCGCCTGACAACCCGGGAGTCGGCCGGCGATTAAAGTCTGTCCTCCGTGCCGGCACGACCTAGGTTCGACCCCATGATTCGCTACTGCCTCGCCCTGCTCGCCACCGCCCTCGGCGCCCTCGCCGCCGAGCCGCCGACCAAGCGTTCCTTCCTCATGCTCGGCGGGGTCACGCAGATCGTCGACGCCGATGGCAAGGTCGTCTGGAAATACCCCGCGGAGACCCGCGACGGGTGCGTCCTCCCGAACGGCAACGTGCTGCTCACCTTGCATAAGTCGGACGCCTACCCCGGCGGCGCGGTCATCGAGGTCACGCGCGACCATAAGGTGGTGTTCGAATACAAGGGCACCCAGGCCGAGGTGAACACCGCCCAACGCCTACCCGATGGGCGCACCTTGCTCACGGAGGCGGGCGACCACCCTCGCCTGCTCGAGGTCGACGCCGCTGGCCGCACCCTGGTCGAGATCCCGCTGCAATGTACGGCCAAAAACCCGCACCTACAGAGCCGGATGGCGCGCAAGCTGCCGGATGGCCACTACCTGGTGCCCCAGGACCGGCTCGTCCGCGAGCTCGACGCCACCGGCAAGGTCGTCTGGGAATACCGGGCGCCAGCCTCCAAACTGGACAACCGCACCTTCTGCGCGCTGCGCAACGCCGCGGGCCACACGCTCATCAGCCTGACCATCGGCAACCAGGTCGTGGAGGTCGACGCCGGCGGCAAGGTCGTTTGGGAACTCAACCAAAGCGATCTAGCCGACGTACCGCTGACGCGGACGACCGCGCTGGCCTGGCTCCCGAACGGCAACATCGTCTTCAGCAACTACGAAGCCCGCGCCCCGCGCCCCAAACTCGTCGAGATCACCCGCGACAAGCAGGTCGTCTGGACCTACGTCGACGGCACCAAGTTCGGCGTGCACGAATTCCAGTTGCTCGACGCCGACGGCAAGCCGCTCGCGGGCGCGCTCCGCTGAGGCCGCCCCTCGCAAACCCTCCCCCGGCTTGCCTAAGTCCCCCTTCCGGCTATCGGAAGGGGACACCTTCCCATGACTACCACTGCTCGCGCCTTCGGCACCTCCGCCCCGGCCAACCCCCTCGCCCCGCTGACCATCAACCGGCGCGCGCCCGGCCCGACCGACGTCGAGATGGAGATCCTCTTCTGCGGCGTCTGCCATTCCGATGTCCACACCGCGCGCGGCGAGTGGCCCGGCACGAACTACGCCTGCGTCCCGGGCCATGAAATCGTCGGCCGCGTCACCAAGGTCGGCGCCAAAGTCACCAAGTTGAAGGTGGGCGACACCGGCGCCACGGGTTGCATGATCGATTCCTGCCGCACCTGCCCGAGTTGCCAAAAGGGCCTCGAGCAGTTCTGCCTTACCGGCGCGACCTTCACGTACAACAGCCCGGACAAGCACCTCGGCGGACATACCTTCGGCGGTTACTCCTCGCACATCGTGGTCGACGAGGCCTTCACGCTGCGCGTCCCCGCCGGCCTCGACCTCGCCGCCACCGCCCCACTGCTCTGCGCCGGCATCACGACCTACTCCCCGCTCCGCCATTGGAAAGTCGGCCCCGGGCAGAAGGTCGGCATCGTCGGCCTCGGCGGGCTCGGCCACATGGGCGTGAAGTTCGCCCGCGCCTTCGGCGCCCACGTCGTCCTTTTCACGACCTCCCCCTCCAAGGTCGCCGACGGCCTCCGCCTCGGTGCGCACGAGGTGGTCGTCTCGACCGATGCGACCGCGATGGCCATGCACGCCTCGTCCTGCGACTTCATCCTAGACTGCGTCTCGGCGAAGCATGACCTCAACGCCTACCTCGCCCTACTCAAGCTCGACGGCACGCTCACGCTTGTCGGCGTCCCCGAGCAGCCGCTCGCGGTCCACGCCTTCAGCGTGATTATGCCCCGCCGCAACTTCAGCGGCTCCTGCATCGGCGGTATCGCCGAGACCCAGGAGATGCTCGAGTTCTGCGCCCAACACGGCATCGTTTCCGACATCGAGCTGATTCCCATCCAGCAGGTCAACGAGGCCTGGGCGCGGATGATCAAACAGGACGTCCGTTACCGCTTCGTGATCGACATGGCCTCGCTGAAGACGGCCTGAGCGAATTACTTCGCTTCGCCCTTGGGTGCGGCCGATGCGGCATCCGCAGGAGTCCGGGCCAACATCTGGTAGAGCGGGCTGGATTCCGGCACGGAGAGCTCGTGGCGGATGTTAAGGAAGAATTCCTGTAGTCGCTTGGTCTTAGCGAGCAGGATTGGGTCCGTCGGCAGTCGGCCGTAGAAGATCTGGTCGGCTACCATCATGCGCGCATACAGCGTCGCGCGGTCATCGGTGGCGAAATTCGTGCCGTAAGGTTCGGCGAAACCTTTTCGTCCCTTGTTGTCCTTGGTGTGAGTGGGCTGTCCGTCGGCGCTGACAGAATTCGGTCCGATCCGATATCTGAAGCCGTCTTCGTTCAGCATATCCCAATTCGCCCCAAACAGCGGGCCACCTGCGGTCGTGAACTGTCGTTCCATCGCGTGAAAGACCTCGTGGTGCGTGGTGCGGCTGAAGAAGGCACGGGAAGCCACGTCCTCCGGCTTGAAGGAGTTCAACCCGTAGGCGACCGCCGGCTTGGGAATCCAGCTGAAGCTCTGGCCGGCCAGTTTGACGTCGCGGTAAGTGAACTCATCCAGGATGTAGATATTGCCAAAGCCTAGCCGGGAGACAATCGCATCCGGATACATGTCTAACTCCTCGCGCAGCATGCGTACGAAGGCCTTGAATTGGACGATCTTCTTGTCGGTGAAGTAGGAATAGACCAAGCGGACCTTGGCGGGCATCGGCGGCGCGGGCGAACCGGGCGCCCACAGCACGGTGATACCCCACTTCTTTTCAATGAGACGCAAGTCGGCCTGAATTTCCGCGTCCTTCTTGATCAGGTCGACGCTGCCTAGATCGGTGAGGTCGTTCGTGCAGACAATCCGCTGGGACTCGGGGATAATGGTGAGTTGATTGAAGAATGCCTGGTCGAAGCCCTTGTCCTGCGTGGCCAGGAAATCCTTCATGACGGCGAGCTTCTGGGCGACCGATGCGTCCACCTTAGCTTCGGCGATCAGATCAAGGTGCTCAAACGGGTCCCACAAAAGACCGAATAAGGCGGCACGCGAGTCGACACCGGCTAAGCGCTTTCCGATGGGGGAGGTGGACGCGGTAGCCGGCTTGGGGAGTTTCTTCCAGGCGTCGAACGAGATGGGATCGGCCGGAGCCTTATGGTCTTGGAGCAGGAAGCCGATCAGGGTCTGATGGATATGGCGCCCCTTGAAAAACTCCTGCACCGCGGTGAGCTTGGCGGGGACAGTCAGGGCAATCGCCTCGGCGGCCTTGAAATCGAGAGACGACGGGGAGACGGGCGTCACGCCCGACGACGGACGCTTGGACAAGAAAGATTCGGCCAGCACGAGCTGGCGAGGTCCATGATGCTTCAGGAAACCGGCTGGATAGCGCTTAAGCTCCTCTTCCACCCATCCGAGCACCTTCACCGTACCGGCGAGATTCGCATCGGCGACCGGGGTGATATCGTAAGACGCCGACAAAGCCTTGTCGTCCGCTTGAGCTGACCGGATCTCGATATCATACTGGGCCTTGAATCGTCCCTTCAGGTCGGCGAGCTGCTGGGTGACAGGGATCGGCTCTGCCGCGATTAAAACCCCGAGCCCGAAGCCAAAAAACATCAGGGCATGGCGAAACGAAAGGTTCATAGGGGTAGGCTCAAACTAGGCCAATCCTCCCAAATGACCACCCCAAGTTTCGAAGCAAACGCAGTGCTGGCCAAGGCAAGAGATGAATCGAGCTGCCTTGGGTAGGGCGGGTTGTCCCTAACCCGCCATTGAGAGGCAACTATGTCGTGACGCGGTCCCGACCCTACCCGAAACAGGTGTTAGCGGTCGGAGAGACAAGAAACTAAAAGGCCGCCCAGATGGGCGGCTGATCGGGTCACGCTAAATGGGGCCAGTTAAATGTTACTCGGGGGGCGAGCAACGGGGTCGGGCGAGCAACGGGGCCAAGCCGTACCTTTGGAGTGCTGAACCGAAATTCGCCTAAATCATACGCTTTTTGGTTCAGGCTGCGGGTGGGTACGGCCTGACCCCGTTGCTCGCCCCTTCACGACCTCCCCCTCCAAGGTAGCCGACGGCCTCCGCCTCGGCGCCCATGAGGTCGTCGTCTCGACCGATGCCGCCGCGATGGCCAAGCACGCCTGCTCGCTCGACTTCATCCTCGACTGTGTCTCGGCGCAGCACGACCTCAACGCCTACCTCGCCCTGCTGAAACTCGACGGCACCCTCTGCCTCGTGGGAGTGCCCGAACATCCGCTCGCGGTGCACGCGTTCAGCGTGATCATGCCGCGGCGCAATTTCAGCGGGTCCTGCATCGGCGGCATCCCCGAGACCCAGGAGATGCTCGAGTTCTGCGCCAAGCACGGCATCGTCTCCGACATCGAGCTCATCCCGATCCAGCAGATCAACCAGGCCTGGGACCGCATGATCAAGCAGGACGTCCGCTACCGCTTCGTCATCGACATGGCCTCGCTCAAGCAAGCCTGAGCAAGGTTTCCCGCTTGGCAGGACACGGGCAAAGGCGAGGATGCCCCCATGCGCCTCCCCACCGCCTGCCTGCTCCTCGCCCTCGGCCTCACCCTGCCGGTCGTCCGCGCCGACGAGCCGCGGCGCGATTTCTCGATCCCGCAGGTGGACCTGATGAAGGAGGACAAGCTCTTCACCACGGTGGAGCGCCGCAAGACCTACCTCGGCCACCCGTCGACGGTGCTGTTCCGCGACGGCAAGACCTTGCTTGTGGCCTACCCGGACGGCCACGGCCGCGGCAACCTGATCTTCCGCCGCAGCGTCGACGCCGGACAGACCTGGGTCGCGTTGCCCCCGTCGGGCCAGCGCGTCATGGAGACGCCCGTGCTGTACCGGCTGGACCTGCCGGCCGGCCGCGAACGGGTGCTGATGGTCACCTGCCAGCCGCGCGCCAACATCCTGGAGTGGATGTGGAGCGACGACCGGGGCGACACCTGGTCAGGTCGCCAGCAATGGAAACTCGAGGGCCCGAAAGGCATCATCGTCGCCTTGGCCTCGCTCTGGCCGCTGCCCGGCAAGCAACCCTCCTGGCGCGGGGTCTTCCACGACTTCGCCTTCGACAACTGGACGGTGGACCTGAAGGTCGAGTCGGCGCTGACCGGCCCGCCGACCCTACAGTTCGAGAACCTGCGGCGCATCGACTTCGCGACGCCCGCCGGCCGGACCGCCGCCAACCGCGCCGGGCTTTGCGAGGCGGGGCTCGTGACCCGGCCCGACGGCCAGCGAATCGCCCTGCTCTTCCGCCCCGAGAAACGACTGACGAACTCGATGGTGGCTTTCTCCGACGACGCGGGCCTCACCTGGACTGACCCGCGCGAGCTCCCCGGGGCGCTCACCGGACACCGGCATGAGTCGGTGAACCTCGCCGACGGGCGGACGCTGGTCTTCATGCGCGACTTCAGCCCCCTCCACGTCGGGAACCCGACGCACGGGGACTGGGTGGCGTGGATGGGCACGTTCGCCGACCTCGAGGCCGGGCGCGAAGGCCAGTATCGGGTCCGCCTCCGGCGCAACTACGGCAACTCGACGAACAACAACATCGGCGACTGCGGCTACACCGGCGTGGAGCTGCTGCCCAACGGCCAGGTGCTCGCGGTCACCTACGGCCACTGGATCCTCGCCCCCGACTCGACCCACCCGAACCATCCCGATGGCCGCGGGTTGCCTCCGTTCATCCTGCAGGCGAGACTCGACCCGAAGCAGCTGGACACCTGGTCGAAGGAACCGGCCCGCCTGACCAAACCGGCGGCAGCGCGCCCCCCGGAAGGCAAGTAAGCGGAGCCGCGAAACTACTTCGCCAAGGCCGCGCCCAAGGCCTCACCGAGCTTGAGCTGTCCGCCGGTGTCGAAATGGACGAGGTCGGCGATGACGCCGAAACCGTCCGTCTTCACCATCCGCAGCCCCGGGACGGCGTCCGCGTGCCGGGAGGACTCATCGGCTTCCGCCATGCGACGACGCAGCAGGTCGCGCGCGACGAAGCGGGCGACCGGGCCGGCGGCGGGCAGGACCTGGGCGTAAGCCAGCGGAGGTTCCGGCTTCAGGCCCAGGTCGGCGCTCAGACGCTGACGCAGCAAAGCCAAGGTCGCCGGATAACGCTGCGCGGAAACCTCGTGCTTCGCGTCGGCTTCGCCCTGGACCCACGCGATGCCCTTGACCACCGGCTCCTTGCCGGCGGCGCGCAAGGCGGCGAAGGCGGCGGTATTCATCTTCTGCCACGCCAGGTAATGCAGGCCGATGTTCGGGTCGGTCGCTTCCTTGCCCGGGTAGAAGGTCGCCCGCTTAGGGCCCGGGTCGGGACCTTGCCAGCGGGCGTTGTTCCAACCGGCGTCCAGCGGCTGACCGCTGAGGTGATGCTTGATCAGGTAGACGTCGCCTCGCACGCCGGCCGCGCGGAGGCCGCGCACAAAGCCGACCTCCGGGCCGAACTCCGCGGCGCGGGTCGAGAGCTTGGTCTTGCCGGGCTGCATCGGCTCGAAAGCCTTCCCGTTCCAGAAGAACACGCCCGGCGACTCGGCCAGTTCGGCCGGCGGGAGCTCGGCCAGCTTGCCCAGACCTTGCATGTTGGATTGGCCGCCCAGGAGATAGACGGCGACCGGGGTTCGCTCGGCGGCGCCGAGGGTCGCCCAAGCGAGGAGCAGGCAGACGAGGGAACGCATGGCGGCATTTAAATCGCCCCGAACCGCATACCAATCGAAATCCTGCCCGCACTCTCCCCGCAGCGGCGGCGCAATCGCCTGAAAAAGGCGGGGCAAAGCGGCAGGTCGGGCTGGATTTCGCGGCCGGATAGGCAAGGATGCCGGCTCCCATGCGCCCGCTTTCCTCTCTGCTCGCCTGCCTGCTCGCGATGAGCCTGCTGCCCGCCCAGCCTGCCCCCCGCGGCACCGAGCTGCTCACGACCCGAGAAGCCAAGGCCAACGCGGCGAACTGGCCCGACCACAGCAAGGGCTCCCCGACGCCGCACGCGCCCGCGGAGCTTCCGCCGCTCGCGACCGCCACCCGCTCCCAAGCGGCGACCGCGCCCGTTCCCGGCGAACGCGTGGTCTTCATCGGCAACGGCTTCGCGGAACGCGACACCTACTACGGTCGCCTCGAGACCGAGCTGCACCTCCGCTTCCCGGACCAGGCCCTGATCGTCCGGAACATGGGCCGGTCGGGCGACACGCCGGCCTTCCGCCCGCATCCGGCGCGGCCCAGCCAGTGGGCGTTCCCGGGCGCGGAGAAGTTCCATCCGGAATATGCGCAACATAACGGCAAAGGCTTCTTCCCCACCCCGGACCAATGGCTGTTCCACCTGAAGGCCGACACGATCGTCGCGTTCTTCGGCTACAACGAATCCTTCGACGGCGCCGGGCGGATCGCCAACTACGAGGCCGAGGTCGACGCCTTCGTCGTGCATACGCTGACCAAAGCCTACAACGGGAAGACGGCCCCGCGCCTCGTCCTGGTGTCGCCCATCGCCTTCGAGGACCTTTCGGCCAAGCGCGACCTCCCGGACGGTAAGCGCGAGAACGCCAACCTGGAACTCTACGCCGCGGCCATGGAGCGCGTCGCCAAGAAACACGGCCTGACCTACGTCGACCTTTTCCACCCCACCCTCGCCGCCTACCGCCAGGCCAAGGCTGCCTACACGATCAACGGCTTCGCCCCGACGGATTTCGGCTACCGCGAACTGGCCAAGTTGCTCGCCGACGGGCTTTACGGGGCCGCGCCCCGCGTCCCGCAGGCCGATGAGTCGCTGGTCAACGCGGCCGTGAAGATGAAGGACTACTTCTGGAACACCGATTACGCGATCATCAACGGGGTCCACACGCACGGTCAGCGCTACAACCCGTTCGGGCCCCAGAACTACCCGGCCGAGGTGGCGAAGTCCCGTCAGCTGGCCGCGGTGCGCGACACCCTGATCCATGACCTCGCCCAAGGGAAGCGACGCGACCTGACCGTCGACGACCGCGGGACGGCCGCGCTCCCGCCGGTGCCGTCGAACTTCAAGCCGGACATGAAGAACGGCAACCCGACCGAGTTCCTGTCGGGCGAGGCCGCGATCGCGAAGATGAAAGTGGCGCCCGGCTACAAGGTCGAGCTCTTCGCCTCGGAGGAGAAATTCCCCGATCTGAAGAAGCCGGTGCAGATGTCCTTCGACGACCGCGGCCGCCTCTGGGTCGCCACGACCCCGACCTACCCGCACTACCGCCCGGGGGACGCCCTGCCGAACGACAAGCTGATCATCCTCGAGGACACCGACGGCGACGGCAAGGCCGACAAGCAATCCGTCTTCGCCGACCACCTGCACCTGCCGATCGGCTTCGAGCTCGCGCCCGAGGGCGTCTACGTCTCGCAGGAGCCGAACCTCGCGCTGCTCATCGACGACGACCGGGACGGCAAGGCCGACCGAACGGAGCTGATCCTCCATGGCTTCGACTCGCATGACTCCCACCACGCGATCTCCGCCTACTGCGCCGACGCGTCCGGCGCCTTCTACCTGCTGGAAGGTCGCTTCCTCCACAGCCAGGTCGAGACACCCTACGGACCGCGGCGCTGCAACGACGGCGGCGCCTGGCGCTTCGACCCCAAGTCCTACCGCCTCGAGCGCCTGCAGGTCGACGTCTCCAACCCATGGGGTTTCTCGTTCGACCGCTGGGAGCAGCCGTTCATCTCCGACGCCTCCCCGGGCGAGAACTGGTGGGCGCTGCCGTTCGCGGCGAAGATGCCCTACGGTATCGAGCAGGTGAAGGTCGAGCAGTTCGTCCCCAAGCGCTCCCGCCCGAGCTCGGGTGGCGAATTCGTGTCCTCCCGCCACTTCCCCGACGCGAACCAGGGCGATTTCATGACGTGCAACACGATCGGCTTCCTCGGCATCAGCTTCGGCCAGAAACACGATGATGGGGCGGGCTTCGTCGGTCAGGCCAACGGCGACCTGCTCAGTTCCACCGATGGCAACTTCCGCCCGGTCGACCTAGAGTTCGCGCCGGACGGTTCGCTCTACTTCCTCGATTGGCACAACCCGCTGATCGGCCACATGCAGCACAACGCGCGCGACCCGAACCGCGACCACGAGCACGGCCGCATCTACCGCGTCACCTATCCCGGGCGGCCGCTGGTCAAGCCCGCCAAGGTCGCCGGCGCCACCGTCGCCGAACTGCTCGAGAACCTGAAGGAACCCGAATACCGGACGCGCTACCGCACCCGCCGCGAGCTGCGCGCCCACCCGGCCGCCGAGGTGCTCCCCGCGGTCAAGGCGTGGGTCGCCCAGCTCGACCCGCAGGATCCGGCCTACGAGCATCACCTGTGCGAGGCACTTTGGGCGACCTGGGCGCAGAACCAGCCCGACGGCGAGCTGGTCCGCCGCTTGCTCAAGGCCAGGCAGTTCGAGGCCCGCGCCGCGGCCGCGGATGTCGTCCGCCACGCCTTCCGGCAGCTCCCGGACCACGTCGCCCTGCTGAACCAGGCGGTGCGCGACGAGCACCCGCGCGTGCGCCTGACGGCGATCGTGGCCGCAACCTGGCTCGACAACGCCGACGGCGCCAAGGTCGCGCTCGAGGCCTTCCGGAAGCCGGTCGATCGGTGGCTGGCCCCCGTCCTGCACTACGCCCTGACCTACACGCTCAAGGATGACGTGGCCGCGCTGCAGGCCGCGGGAGCGCTGGACCTCGCCGACAACCCCGCCGCGGCCGAATACCTCGCGGGCAAATCCAAGCTCGGCCAGCCGATCGCGGAGACGGGCCCGAAGCCTGTCCGCAAGCTCACCGCCGCCGAAGAGAAGATCTACCAGCTCGGCCGCGAGGTCTACTTCCGCGACGCGCATTGCGCCACCTGCCACCAGGCCGACGGCAAGGGTATCGCCAACGTCTACCCTCCCCTCCTGCGCAGCGACTGGCTCGCGGACGACGAGCGGGCGATCAAGATCGTGCTCAAGGGACTCTGGGGACCGATCACGGTCAGCGGCCAGTCCTTCGACCCGGCCAAGGGCGTGCCGCCCATGATGGGCTTCGGCGGGATGCTCAACGATCAGGAAGCCGCCGCCGTGCTTAGCTTCGTGCGCCTTTCCTTCGGCAACAGCGGCAAGTTGATCACGCCCGCGCAGGTCGCGAAGGTCCGCGCCGCCACCCAGGACCGCGTCAACTTCTACACCGCCGAGGAGATCCTCAAGGAACACCCGCTGAAGCCGGCGGCTCCGGCCAAAAAATAGGCGATCACCTCATCGAAGGGGTCAGGCCGTTCGTCAAAGACCCTCTTAGTTTAAAAGGCAAATTACCGCCTCTAAACTAACACCCCCTGGCACGAACGGCCTGACCCCTTTGGGGCGGATTCCGGCAGCACCCCGGCGGGAGATAGCGCCGCGCCCCCTGCGCCGCAGCGGATACGGAGAACTGGAGGAACCGGAATCGGGCCAGGCAGGTTGACCCACGCCAAAACCCCGCAGGGCGGGAAAAGTTGGCGGGGAGCATCGTTTTTTGACGCATCGGCAGGCTGACTTCGTCGTGAACCCATCCTATGGTTCCGCCCATGCTGCAACGTTTGCTATTCGCGGTCGCCTGGCTCGCCGCAACCCTCGCCGCTGGCGCCGAACGTGCGCCGACCGGCGGGTTGCCGGATACGGGCCAGACCACGCGTTACACCAAGTCGTTCGGGGAAGACTCCGACTTCACGGGGTCATCCCCTGCCTATCAGGACAACAAGGATGGCACGGTGACCGACCTCGTGACCGGCTTGGTCTGGCAGAGGGTAGACGGCGGCGAGATGACCTGGGAGAAGGCCAAGGAATACGCGAAGTCGCTACGCCTCGCCGGCAAACAGGACTGGCGGCTGCCCAACAGCAACGAACTGCTGAGCCTCATGAACCACGGTTTCCATGGGCCGGCGATGGACACCACCGTGTTCCCGCACCTCGAAGCACGCTACTGGTGGACGGGCACGGCCAAGGTCGACGACCCGTCCAAAGTCTGGCTGGTCAACACGGGCGGCGGCATCGGCGCCCACGCGAAGACCGAAACTGTCAGCGCCGGGGGCAACCGTCCCGTGCATATCCGCTGCGTCCGCGGCACCTCGCGCCTAGGCTCCGGGCCGACCCTCAAGGACAACGGCGACGGCACGGTCACCGACCAGCGCACCGGCCTGGTCTGGCAGAAGGTCGGCCCAGCCAGACGCGGCACATGGGAGGAGGCGTTGCGCGCCTGCTCCGAACTCGACCTCGCGGGACGCAAGGACTGGCGGCTCCCCAACATCAAGGAGCTGCGGTCGCTGAGCGACGATGCGCTCGCCGCGCCGTCCGCCGATCGAAAATTCCTTCCGGGGATGAACGCCGCCGCTTACTGGTCCTCCACCACTCAGTGCAACCGGCCCGAGCGGGCTTGGTTCACCGATTTCACCTCGGGCTTGGTGACCTACGCCGACAAGACGACGCCGCAATGGTTCCTGGCTGTACGCGGGGGCGAGCCCACGGCTGGCTCGAGGGAAAAGACCGAGCCCGATCCGAAGACGCTGGCACCCCCGGAGAAGGCCAAAGGCGGAGGCAAGGGCAAGCCGAGGGGCGACAAGAAAGGCGGCAACTGAAGCACCTTCCCGCTTCACGCCCAGTGTCCGTAAAAAGCTTCGGACTGCCTGGACGCAAGGGCATGGATGGCAGCCTCATCAAAGGGCTCAGGCCGTTCGTGCCGGAGGGTGTTAGTTTAGAGGCCCATTTTTGCCTTTTAAACTAACAGGGGGTACGACGAACGGCCTGACCCCTTTTCCGAGGAACGGCCCTAGGCACGGCTAGGGTAAACCCTTGATGACGCCCACCGGATGCCTATCCCTGAGGCACCCCCGACCATGCCTCGCCTACCGACGCTCGCCTTTTCCCTCTGCCTGCTGACCTGCCTCGGTCGGGCCGAGGAAGCCAAGCCCGAGCCCACCGTCCCCGGCGTGGTCGTCACGCTCTGGCCGAAGGGCGCGATGCCCGGCCAAGCCGTCCCCGGCCCCGAGCGCACTCTGCCCGCCCGCGGCGATCACGTCGTGCGGCTGACCGACATCTCCGAACCGTCCTTCACCGTCTACAAGGCCGCGGCGACCAAGCCGACGCCCGCGGTGATCATCTGCCCCGGCGGCGGCTACGGCGGTCTGGCTTACAACAAGGAAGGCACCGAGGTCGCGGCCTGGCTCAACACCCTCGGCATCACCGGCATCGTCCTGAAATACCGCGTGCCCAAGAACCAGGAAGGCGCCTACCAGGACATCCAGCGGGCGATCCGGATCGTCCGCCAGCGCGCCCCCGAATGGAACATCGCCCCCGACCGCGTCGGCGCCATGGGCTTCTCCGCCGGCGGTCACCTCGCCGCGCGCCTCAGCACGCTTGGCGGCCCCGCCACCTACCCGCGGATCGACGAGGCCGACGACCAACCGCTGCGGCCCGACTTCGCGCTGCTCGTCTACCCGGCCTACCTCGACCAAGGCCTGCCGAAGCTCGTCGACGCGAAGACCGCGCCGACCTTCATTGCGCACGCCGAGGACGACAAGAGCTACATCAAGGGGAGCAAGGTCTA
>BJHS01000030.1 GCA_014193315.1 Verrucomicrobiota bacterium | reverse complement strand
CCTTGATCTGGGCCTCCTTCGTGTGCCGTTTCTTGCTCATGTTTGTCTCGTTTATGGGGGTGGTTTGGTGGTTGGGCAACCCCCCGAGTAACATTTCAACTGGCCCCATTTAGCGTGACCCGATCAAAGCGCGGCGCTGGCGGCGGCATCAGCGGGCCTGCGGGAAAGGCACGTGGAGATTGTGACCCAGACGGCGAAAACCTTCCGGGTCCGCTTGGTCGGTAAGGATGGCGGGGTGAAGCTCGACCGGGGCGCACCCGTCGATACCCCGACGCTCTTCGCTTTGATCGACGCTATGCCCATGCGTCGGTCAGAGATGTCTGGCCGATGATAAGTTGACCCGTTGACTGGTTGGCCAGTTGGCCAAGGGCCGAAAGCGAGGACTGGAGGGCCTGTCATAATGGGGCCTGACCCCATTAATTTATTCTCTGCTCTGGTGCGTGTGTCTGCGCAGATAGAGAGCCAGAGGGCTTAGGCCCCCGGCTTTTTATTACCTTCGGCGCGGTCGTCGGCATTCATTTTCTTGAACCGCTGCATCGCGGAGAAAAAAGCGATACCGAACAGTATGAAGATGAAGACTGCGAAATAGGGGACGTATTCATTCATCTTTAGAATTCTCGATGGCTTTCAGGTAAATGCCGAAGGCGAGGATGGAAGGGGCCCAAAGTCCGACGAAAATCGCCTCCAACTTGTAGTCCGATAAATAAAGGAGCTTCGAAAAGATGATGACCAAAAATACTGCGATAAACAGCAGTCGGTCGGTAAAGGTGAACTTTTTAAACATGGGTAGGGCGTAGTACTTGCTGAACATACGCCCAGTTCCTTAGGAGTCAAATGACGTTAGGTGTCTCCTGAATTCCCCTATGTGTCCGTCCGGTATCAAGAGCCCAGCGGGGACTTTAATAGCCCCTATTCAGTGGCAGGTGAGGGGGGGTCTTCCTCATGTGGGACAGGCGGTGCCGCTGATTGGGTCACGCTAAATGGGGCCAGTTGAAATGTTACTCGGGGGGTTGCCCAACCACCAAACCACCCCCATAAATACGACGACAATGAGTAAGAAACGGCACAGGAAGGAGGCCCAGATTAAGGCCATCTGATCGGGGACGGTTTGTGGGGCCAACGGTAATGTTACAGATGGGTCGCTTCGCGTAAGGTAGTTTTGCAGGGTTCTTGTGTCAAGCACCCGGGCCGCAGGCCCGGTTCCCGCCCCATGAACTCGTACGGGGTGAGGTAGCTAACGGCGACGTGGTCATCCGGGGAATCCCGATGGTTAATCAGGGGCCCAAGGGGTATTGCGTCCCGGCCACCTGGGAGCGCGTGCTGCGCTACATGGGCATCCCCGCCGACATGTACGTGCTCGCGATGGTCGGCCAGAGCGGGGCCGGCGGCGGCACCTCTTTATCCACGCTCGCCGCCGGGGTCCGCGACACCCTCAACGGCGGCCGGTCGCAAACTCGAGACCGCCTCGTTTAAGCTAGATGCGACTCAGGTGGCCAAATACATCGATTGTGGTCAGCCGATCATCTGGTCGATGTATAGCACCGAAGACAATAACCAGCTCGCCGACGCGCGGACGCGCACCCGGGGAGCGGCGACCGACGCGGCTGCCTGGAAGAAGACGCTGGCCGAGAGCCGGAAGGGCCAAAAGCCGCTCAAGCCCGAGCGTGAAAAGGGCCATGTTTGCATGATTATCGGTTACAACAAGGAGACCGGGGAAATCGCGGTCTCCGATTCTTGGGGGCCGAAGTTCGAGGAGCGCTGGGTGCTCGGTTCAGAGGCTGCTCAGGTGAGCCAGGGCGAGATGATGGTCATCGGGTTTTGAGGGGAGCGTCGAGGTCGGTGCTCGTTTGACAGCCCACGGCTTTCCGTAACGTTACACGCATGTTAACCCGCTGTGCCCTGCTCCCCTTGCTCGCCGCCACCCTGCTCGCCGAAGCTCCCCGGCCGCGGGCGGGCTTCGAGGGCGTAGGTGTCCGGTTCAACGCCGCCATACCTTCCGGTCATGGTCCAGCCGAGGACCGGGCCACTGGCGTCGAGGTCACGGGTAATTTCCCGCTACTGAAGTCCGGCGCGTGGCAGTACGACTGGGGCTTCCGTTATGCGCAGACGCGCCATGATTGGACCGCGGCGCCGGTTGACTTTGATCTCGTCCGGGGCGCATCGCTCAACCTGAGCGGGTATGCGTCCACCGAGGCCGGCCGTTCCCGCTACGCGGTCCTCCAGGTCAATGGTGATGCCGCGGAAGGCGTATCGCTCGGGGATGCGCTCACCGTGCAGGCGTTGTACGGCGCGGATTGGCGCCGGTCCGAGACCCTCACGCTCGGCTACCTTTTCCTCGCCGAAACCCGCGCCGTCCGTTCGCCGATGATCTTAGTGGTGCCGACCTTCCGCTGGCAGTTTGCGCCCGACTGGTCGCTCGGCACCGGCCGCAAGTCCCTCGTGCTCGAGCGCAATCTCGACGAAGCCTGGCGCGCCTCGCTGACCCTCGCCTTCCAGCAGGAGGAGGCGCGGCTCGCCGATCTCGCAGGCCAGCGCCAGGATTACGAGTGTGAACGGGTCGCGGCGCTGTTCGGTGTGCGGCGGGTAACTGCCGATCGCGTGGACGAACTCACGCTCGGCTGGGCCTTCCGGGCGCGGGCGCGCCGCGCGGTCGGCGGCGTGGAGAGCGACTACGACCTCGCCCCGGGCGCGCTGATCAGCCTCGGCTCCCGCTGGCGCTTCTGAGGTAGGGTTGAGGTTCCGTCCGTGGGGTTCGGAACGCACCTGGAAGAGGCAGAGGACGGAGGACGGAGTGCTGAATCGAGCGTACCTGATGCCTCTGAACTCGCGCGCTTCGCCCGCGGGTAGGGGCAGCACCGCGTGCTGCCCTAGCTGCATCTAGGTAGGGACCAGCGTCCCTGCTGGTCCGCGTCTCGCCCAGACTCCCCCTGGTCAACGGATCAACTCTGCGTCACCTCTCCCTTGTCCACAGGCCAACTGGTCAACCTGCCAGCTAGTCCTGTCTCGCTGGTCACCCGAGCCGCTCCACTCCCCATCCTACCTCTTCGGGCCGCGGTTGCCGGCGGTGAAGATGGGGCCGTCGAGGAAGGGTTTCACGCCGGCGGGGGCGCCCGCTTTATCCATCAGCTCGCGCAACTCGCCGTCGGGTTTGCCGACAAGGAAGAGCGGGAGGAAGCCGCCGGGCGGGAGTTCGCCGCCCTTCTTGTGCCACTTCGCCGTCTTGTAGTCGACGGTCAGGAAGGCGCCGTAGGCTCCGCCGGATTCGCCCAGAAGGATGGTGATGTCGGTGTCGGTGCCCGGGTCCATCTTGATCCAGTCGCCGTAGACGAAGTTGAAGTTGTTGGTCGCCGCGCGGGCCGGCACGCCGGCGACGGGCTCGGTCGTCTGCTTCCAGTCGGCCGCGTAGTAATGTTGCACGGACGAACCCGGCATGTGTTTCAGGCTGCCGTCGAGGACCACCTTCCCGTTGACGATCACGATCAGCACGTTGTCGCAACCCCCCACGAAGCGGAACTGGTCGGCGAACGGCGCGCGGATCCGTCCGCGGTAGACGCCGAGCCAGAGCACCGGGGCGACCTCTTTTTCGACGCCAAAGGCCTTGGGCGCCTCGGCGGCGTTCATCGTCGGCTGGAAGATGCCGTTGGCGGATAGGACGGCGTCGGCGTGGAAGAACTTATCGAGCGCCGCGGTCGCATCGCCCTTGGCCGTGATCACCTTGCGGATCGCGCGGAAGTAGTCGGAGATTTCCTCATCGGTATAGCCGTAGGTGCTCACGCCTGGCTTGAGGGTGATGAGTGGCTTCTTGTCCTTGGCCCGCTTGATGTCCCAGAACTCGCCCACCAGCCCATTGCCCAGCCCGCGGCCGCCGAAGAGCGAGACGAAGTTCTTGCCATTGCCCACCCCGATGCCGTTCCCCGAGCCGATTCCGCCGCCGGTGCCGCCGCCAAAGCCCTTGGAGGAGCCCCCGCCCATCAAGCCGGAGTTGAGCGTGGCCATCGAAGCGTTCGGCAGGTCGGGCAGGGCGATCGCAGCGTTCGCGCTCTTGGAGGTGATGCGGGTCGCGTTCTTGGCCATCGACTTCGGGTTCTTCGGCTGAGCCTTGGTCTTGAAGGACTTGGCTTTGTCGCCGGCCGCGCCGCCGCCGGAGCCCGTCGAGAAACTATCCGGATCCTTTTTTACGGAGTCCGTCACCGTGGAGATGACCCAGATTGCGGCGATGATGATTAACGCCAAATGGATGAACAGCGAGATGGTCAGGCCCTCGCCACCGAGACGCTGCCAGAAGCTGCGACGTGGACGGGTGGGTTGGGGGTCTTCAGGGGTCTCGGACACACGCCCATCATCGGAAGCCCCTGATGAATCGCAAGCACGAGACGGTCGGCGTTTCCGCCATTCCCGTCCGATTGGCGCGGCGAAATTCCGCGAAACCCCTTGCTTTGGGCGCGGGCGGGTAGTTTCCGCTTGCCCGTCTACGGCGTAACCGCTTCCTAGACAGTCCTGGTTAGGAGGGGTGGCAGAGTGGTCGATTGCGTCTGATTCGAAATCAGATGAACCGCAAGGTTCCGGGGGTTCGAATCCCTTCCCCTCCGCCAGGTTACTTTGATTAATCTTTATGAAGCACCGTGAAATCAACCCCGTGAAATTCCTTCGGCTCCTCTGCCTATTGGGCGTCCTGCTGATCGCCGCTCCGGGCACCTTGGTCGCCGCTGATGACGCCCGGCAGAAGGTCGCCGAATATCAAAGCAAGGGCTACAACGTCCTGTTCATCGCCGTCGACGACATGAACGACTGGGTGGGATGCATGGGAGGCAACCCGCAGGCCATCACCCCGCACATGGACAAGCTGGCTAAGGAAAAAGGTGTCGTCCTGAACAAGGCCTATTGTGCCTCCACGGTCTGCTGCCCGAGCCGTTCGGCCATCCTGACCGGCAAGCAGCCGGCTTCGACTGGCGTCTACGGCAATCGGCAGAACCTGAAGAACGCCCCGAAGGCGAAGGACGTCGTGACGCTGCCGGAATACTTCGCCAAGCACGGCTATCACACCCTCTCCACGGGAAAAATCTTCCATAAGCACCCGACCGCGAAAGGGATGGACGAGGGACAGTGGGCGTTCAAAGAGTTCGTGGACGCCGGCGGCGGCAACGGTGGCATGCTCTGGTCAGAATCACCCGCCGCCCTGAAGGAATCGGCAAGCGAGAAGGCCACGAAAGAAAAAGGTGAGGAATTCCGGTGGGGGGCGGTCGCCGCTCCCATCGAACAGACCAAAGATTATGTCTCCAGCAAATGGGCCGCCGATCAACTCAAGCGCGACTTCGACGGCAAGCCGTTTTTCCTGGCCCTCGGTATCTCCAAGCCACATTTGCCCTGGGAAGTCCCGCAGCAGTTTTTCGACCTCTATCCCTTGGATAAATTCAAGACCGTCGAGATCTTCCGCGACGACTTGAAGGACATCACGAACAAGGAGGGCAAGGAACTGTTCTCGGCTGATCCGCGCTTCCTGGCCGCCGACAAGGCGAACATGCACAAGCAGGCCCAGCGCGCCTACCTCGCGAACATCAGTTACGCCGACCACTGCCTCGGCGTCGTCCTCGACGCCTTGGCCAAGAGCAAATACGCCGACAATACCATCATCATGATCTGGGGCGACCATGGCTGGCACCTCAGCGAGAAACTCAAATACGGTAAGACCGATCTCTGGGAAGAGTCGGACCGGGTTCCTTTTATCGTGAGCGTGCCGGGCGTGACCAAAGCGGGGCTGAAGAGCGAGGCGGTGGTCAACCTGCTCGACATGTACCCGACGCTGATCGAGCTGTGCGGGCTACCCGCCAACCCCGAGAACGAGGGGCGTAGTTTCGCGCCCGTGCTGAAGGATCCGACCCTGGCTTGGAACCACCCCACGCTGACGACTTACAACTGCGGGAACCATTCCGTCACCGACGGACGATATCGCTTCACGTATTACGGCGCGAAAGGCGGCGCCGAGGAACTGTACGACCATTCGACCGACCCGCTCGAGCACCGGAACCTGGCCAGCCAGCCGGAATATAAGGAGATCATCGAGCGACTGCGTATTGAGATGCCGAAGCACAATGAACCAAATTCGCCGGTCAATAATCTGAGCCCCGAGGAGAAGAAGGAGATAGCGAAAGGTGCGCGGAAGGGGAAAAAAGCGGAGGCTGATGCCGTCAAATAAAGAAGCCTTGTCGGACGGCGGCGAACTCTCCGCGCGCTCCAAGACGCGTTCGCACCTTGCTTGGGACTACGCGTGCTTCGCCCCCGCGCTCTGCCTATTCCTACTCTCCTCCCTCGGACTTCGCGCCGCGGATCACCCGAACATTCTCTTCATCCTCGGCGACAACTGGCGCTACCCTAACGCCGGCGTCTTCGGCGATCCGTACGCGCGCACACCGGCCTTCGACCGCGTCGCCAAGGAAGGTGTGCTCTTCACGCATACGTTCAATCCCGCGCCGTCTTGTTCTCCCTGTCGCGCGAGCCTGCTCACAGGTCGGGCGATTCACGAGCTCGGCGAACGCGCTTCGCTGTGGAGTGGCTTCCCGCAGGACACACCGGTAGTCACACAGCTACTCCGCGACGCGGGCTACGCCATCGGCTACCAAGGTAAGCCTTGGGCGCCGGGTAATGCCGAGGTCTCTGGTTGGAAGGAAAACCCGGTTGGGCCGAAGTTCTCTGGTCTTGACGCGTTCCTGAAAGCCCGCCGCCTGGGTCAGCCATTCTTCTTCTGGCTCGGCAACACCGACACGGCGACGAAAGCCGGTAAGCGACCCTATCTCGATGACGCCAAGCAGGCTGGCATCAATCCCGCGAAACTTCCGATCCCGCCTGAGTTGCCTAATTGCGAAGAGGTCCGGCTCGACCTGCTGAATTACTACGGCGGCATCATCCGCATGGACCGCGAAGCGGCCGCCGCCCTCGCGACCCTCGAAGCCGCGGGCGAACTCGAGCGTACGCTCGTCGTCTATTGTTCCGACAATGGCTGGCAGATACCTCGCGGCCTCGGCAACTGCTATGACCAAGGATCGCGCGTCCCCCTCGCAATTCGGTGGGGCAAGGAAGCCAAGGCTGGCCTGAAGGTCGATGCGTTCGTCAACCTCGGCGATCTCGCCCCGACGTTCCTTGAAGCCGCCGGCCTGACGCCACCCAAGGAGATGACGATGCGCAGCTTAATGGGCCTACTGCGCGGCGGGTCAGCGACGAATCGCGACGCGGTCTTCATCGAGCGCGAACGCCACGCCGACGTCCGCCACGGCCACCTGAGTTACCCGATGCGCGCGGTCCGCACCCGCGACTTCCTTTACATCCGCAACGTCCGCCCAGACCGCTGGCCAGCCGGCGATCCTGATAATCTCTTCCTCCACGGCCGTCCCTTCGGTGACGTCGACACCATCGCGACTAAGGACTTTCTGCTGGCGCACCAGAACGACGACCTCGGCCGGCCGTTCTTCGCCCGCGTCTTCGGCCGGCGTCCACTCGAAGAACTCTACGACCTCCGCCAGGATCCACATCAACTGACCAACGTCGCGGCCGACCCGGCCTACGCGACCGACCTCGCCGCCCACCGGGCCCGCGTCGACGCCTGGATGCGCGACACCCACGACCCTCGCCTTGATCTGACTTATGACGCCTGGGATAAATTCCCTTACTACGGTAAAGCACCGAAGTGAGGAGGAGGGGATGGGATGACATCGCAACCGCTGTATCCAGGTAGGGGCAGCACCGCGTGCTGCCCTAGCTGCTCCTGCCTTAGGTAGGGCCGCGATGGCCATCACGTCCGTTCGCCGACGGACATAAGACATCATCGAGCCTAGCTAAGGCCTAATCTAAAGGTGACAGGTGACGGCCATCGGGGCATCGGGCATCGGCGTTTCAACCACCTGGGGTAGTCACGGTTTGTTGGTCCAGCAGAGTGTAACTTTCGGGGGGTGTTTACAACAACACCAAAATAACCAAGAACACCCCCAACATGGCACACAAGCACCACCCCAAGGAGGCCCGGATCCGGGCCGTCCAGCAGCAGGACGGAGGCCGGCCGGCCTCCGAGATCTGCAAGGAGATGAACATCACCCCCGGCACCCTGAAGCGATGGAGGGACCAGCTGCACCTGCTGGCGCCCTCGGACGCGGTGAAGATGCGGGAGCAAGAGAAGCTGATCGAGCACATGGCGCGGATCGTGGCCGACCAGGCCGTCCGGATGCGCATCATGGAGATCGCCCTCCAAAAAAAACGCTAAGCCCTGGAGAGGTCAGGCAGGTCGCCTTGGAGGTCGCCGCGGAGCTCACGCCCGCGGCGGTCAAGGCGCTGGTAAAGGCGGCGACCGGGCCGGAAGGCCGGGTCGTCCGCCGGTTGCCGGCGGCCTCCGAGCGCCTCGTCTGCCGGACGCTGGACGCCAACCGCAACGCCCTCCGTTACCGTCCTCGCCTGAGCGCGTCGGCGTCGGAGATCCGCAAGGTCGTCATCGAGCTGTCCAACCGCATGCCTACCCAGGGCCACCGCAAGATACTCAGCCAAGTCCGGGCCTTCGGCCTGAACGTCGGCCTGCGCCAAGTGCGCAGGATACGCCGTAAACACGGCCTCCAAGGCGAGGCGCCCAAGGCCGGCGTCCGCCGCCGCGGCCGCACCACGAGCACGCACGTGGGCGTCGCCACCAGACCCAACCAGGTCTGGGCCTGGGACTTCGTGATGCTGCGCACGAGGAAGGGGCGCGCCTTGCGCGTCCTCTTCATCATCGACGAGTACACCAAGCGCATCGTGGCCTCCTACATGGCCCCGTCCATCAAGCAGGAGGACGTCGCCCGCGTCCTCCTCGAGGCCATGATCCGCGAGGAGGCCCGGCCCGAGAACATCCGGTCCGACAACGGCTCGGAGTTCATCGCAGAGACCGTCCAAGAGTTCATGGCCGCCAACGGCATCAAGGCCATCTACATCGACCCCGGCTGCCCTTGGCAGAACGGGGTCATCGAGAGCTACAACTCCTGCTTCCGCCGGGAGTTCGCCGACCGGTGGTGGTTCCACAACTACGACGACATCGCCGTCGCCATGGGCGACTGGCTGTGGGACTACAACCGCTACCGCCCCCACGGAAGCCTGGACTTCAAGACCCCTGACGAGTTCGCCGGCAAGCCCGTCGACCGCCGAGCTCACTTGTTGACTCTAGTAGCAGCTTAACCATAACACTTAGCCACCCCCTGAAATGCATGCCGCTGGACCAAAAACGGAATTATCCCACGGCGAGGCGACCTATCTGGACCTCTGGAAGAAGTTACCCGCTGATCCAACCGACCCCGAAGTACAGCGCAATATCGTCGTCACCCAGCCGGTCCTCTGGTGAGGTTCGACTGGGTGGAGTGACCGCTGCCCTGAAATCCCGACCTTACTTCTTATAAACCTTATCCTGTGCGTTACCGCCAGAGAGGAGGTAGGCCATGAGGTTGACCACTTCCTGTTCGTTGAGCGAGTTGAGCAAGCCGGCGGGCATCGGGCTGACCGTGGAGCGGTCAATGGCTAGGATGTCGGAGCGGTTGACGCTGATTTGGATGGAGGGGTCGAAAGCGCTGACAGCGAGCTGCAGCTTATCGCCTTCCTCGTTGAGGATACGGCCAATCGTCTTACCACCATCGACGCGGGAGATTTCGGAATTGGCGTATTGGTCGGACACCACCGCGCTAGGCTGAATGAGACTCGTCAGCATGTCGGCGGCGGCGGTGCGGACGCCGAGGCCCGTGAGGTCGGGGCCTTGCGCGCCGCCAGCCCCACCCATGCGGTGGCACTGCGAGCAGAGCGCCGCAGCGAACATCTTCTGGCCATTGGCGAAATCCAGGGTACCCGTGGCCTTACCGTTTTCCCAGGCCTTCAGGGCCTCGGCGTGAGTCCACAGGCGGCCCGGACCTTGGGCGGCGGGAATCGGCGCGGCTTTAACCACGGGCGTGCTGGCCTCAAAGGCGGCGCGTTCCGCTGCGGGTACCATCGCCACGGCCTCCTTGCGGATATTGCGGACGAATCCCTTCAGCGAATTGCCGCCTTGGGCGAGGCTCAGCTCGTCGAGGAAGCCGAAGAACTCTTTACGGAGGTTAGGCGTCCAACCGACGGTTGCGCGGCACAAGTAGACGGCGAGTCCGATACGCGTCGATGATGGCGTCACGGCCATGGCGGCGGTAGCGTCCCTGGCGTAGCCTGGGTGGCGGGCGAGGATCTCGGGGTCGGCGATAACGGCCGGGCCTGCCTGGGCGACCTTCATGGCCTGCAGCACGCGGGCGGGGGCCGATGGTTCACCGAGGAAGATGGCGAGCTGGGCAAGCTGTCGATCGTAGGCATCGTTACCTGATGGCAGGCGGACGGCGGCGTCCTTGCCGAGACGGCCTGCGGTGGCGTCGTCAGGGCGTCCATGACGCGAGAACGCCACTTGGAAGATACGCTGACGATCTTGCTGCTGGCGCAGGTCCTTAGATTTAGCTGCGGCATCGGCAGCGGCGACGATGGCGGGCAGGTCATCCTTGGTGCCACAACGAGCGAGGGCCACCGCGGCATTGAGCGCGAGGTCGGCGTTGGCGTCGGGCTTCACTTGGGCGCGCCAAGCGGCGACTGGTTGGTGTTCGACCGCGATGCGGGCGGCGAAGCGGACCCAGCGGTCGGCGTGGCCCATGAGCGGCCAGGCCTTGTCGAGGGAGGCGGCGGACGGCGCGACGTCGCGGAGGGCTTCGAGTTCGCGGCGAAGCTTCTGCTCAGGCGTGGCGGCGAACCAGCCGGCCGGCGCAGTGGATTCCGTGCCTTGGTAGGTGATGCGGTAGAGGGCGGACTGGCCACCGCGGCCACCGATGGTCACATACATGTGGCCGTCCTGCGGGCGGATGACGACATCGGTCACGGAGAATGGACGACCAGCCGCGAAGACCTCCTTGCGGGCTTTCCAGCCGCCGCCTTCCGGCGTTAGGTGAATCGCGTAGAGCGTGGCGAAAGTCCAATCACAGGCGTAGAACGTGCGTTGGTAAGCGGCGGGGAATTTAGCACCCGTGCCCATGGCCGTTCCGGTGGGGGAACCGGGGCCCACATCGACCAGCGCAGGCTGCATGTCGAGCGTCGCGAGCGTGTTATTGCTGGCGCCGGAGCGCCAACCCAGCTCGCCACCGGGCGTGCAGAGGTAGATACGCGTTGGGCGGTACCATGGAGCGCCCATGTCCCATTCCATGTCGGAATCGTAGGTGAAGATATCGCCGTCTGGCGCGATGGAACAATCGTAGGGATTACGGAAGGACGCCGTCACGCGGACCCAATCCTTGCCGTCCTTGTCCATGCGGGCGATCCAGCCGCCGACAGCCTTAATGCCGGATGCGTGGCCGTTGGCGTCTTCGAACTTCTTCAGCAAGTCATCTTCATCGTAACGCTTAACGGGCGCGCCGGCCTTTTCATCGTCGGGCAACTTAGTGTGGTTACCGCCGACCGCGAGGATTGAGCCATCGCGGTCGAGGACCAGTTGGTGCGGCCCGTGTTCGCCGGAGCCCTTGAGCGACCGAATCATCGTTTGCTCAGCGTAGGAGCCGTCGCCCTTGACGTCGCGGAGGCGCCAGATGTCGCCCTTACCCTTTTCGCTCGTGCAGGCGTAGAGGGCGCCGTGGGCGAAGAGCAGCCCGTGGCAACCGATGGCCTTCGTGTCGATTTTGGTGATGGTCAGCTTGGTGGGGTCCTTGAGGGACACATGCCACAGCACGCCCCCTTGGTCGCCGGCGACCAGATCGCCAGTGGGCGTGACCGCGAGTGAAACCCAGGAGCCCTGTTCGGACTTCGGGACGGTGTAGAGCAGCTCGGCCTTGAAGCCCGGCTGGAGGATCAGCGAATCAGCGGCGGCGACGGAGCCAGCGGAACCGCGCTTACCGGCGCCGGCCGTCTTGCCAGCAGCACCGCCAAAGACATTACCCCACGGCTCTTCGCCGAGCGGCTTCACCACAGTGGCCTTTTCCCACTTCGCGTCGTCGAACTCCGCCGTCTGCCATTTCGCATCGGGCTTCGTATTGGTCACGCGCCAAGCGGCGTTGGATTCGCTGAGGACGACCTTGCCAGACTCAAGGCGGACCACGAGTGCGGCGATTCCGCCGTCATTACGGGCGAGTACGGCGATGGTATTGCGGCCAGGCTTGAGCAGCTTGGTGACGTCGGTCTTCGCCGCTTCGGCCCACTCATCGGACTTACCGGCGGGCTGGCCGTTGACCCAGACCTCGATGTGGTTGTCGGCGACGGCGAGCAACAGGGCCTTCGACGGGACCTCCTTGAGGTCGATGACCGTGCGGGCCCAGGTTTGCTGGTTGGTTACGTTATTCTTAGCGGTCCAGATCCACTGGGCTTCAGCGAACGTGGAGATGGGTGCGGAGAGTACGGCCAGGCAGGCGGCGGCGAGGAGGGGGAGGCGGGGCATGGGGGATAAGACCATAGGGGAAGGGGGGAGTTCCACTAAAAACGGTCCGCGGACCGTTGTCTTGGTCTAAGGTCTCAAAACCTTGCGTATCGCTTCAAGTCGCTGCTGGTCCGGAAGGCCGTTCGGCGTCCAGGTCGGGCAGAGCCAGCCACCTTCGTCGTGTTCGTTCCAGGCGTAAATAATCACCGTGCGCGCCGGGCAGGTTTCCGGGTAGCTGGAGGTGAACGTCAGGGCGCGGGCGAGATGGTTCGTGAGTTCCGTGGGTGTCGCTGGCGCGGGGAAGGTTGCCTGGGAGAGATACGTCGCGCCCTTTTCCCAGGATACTGGATGGTCTTGGCGAGGTCGCTTGTCCCAGCCGGTCGTCACCAGCGGGACGTAGGGTGTCCGCGTCCGCCGGGCCGAATCCCAAGCGTGGCGTTCGAAGGCTTCCACATAACGGGCGAAGTTAGGTTCGGAGCTGGGGTGCGCGTAGGCGGACACGGCGGCGAACCCTTGGGCGGCGTGCGCAGCGAAATCCTTAGCCGGCTCCCAGCCCATGAACACGAAGTAAGGATCCAAGGCTGCGGAGCGCAGGGTGGCGCGGAGTTCGGTCCAGCGGCGGGCGACTTCCGGTTGGGCGAGGTCGACGCCGAACACGTAGACCAACGGTCGACCGAGGACATGCTGGTAGCCCTTCTCCTGGAGGAGACGGAGCACGCGGTCCCGCTCCGCCGGCCAGCGCGCGGTGGGAACCCCGAAGGTCTGGTGGAGGATCAGGCAGAAGCCAAGCTCGCCACGGCGCGGGCTGGCCAGGTAGCGGGACAGCGCGGAGCTCATCGCATCGTCCGCCGGGTAGGTTAGGAACGCCCAGTAATCCAGCCCCGCCCCGTGCGCGTAGGCGATCTCCTGTTCCATCACGCCGGGTGCGGAGCCATCGATGTGGGCGTGGCCTTTCTCATCAACTTCTGTAAACCACGGTAGCCGTGCCCGGTATTGGCTGGGCGCTAAGGTCTGCTCGACCTGTGCGGTCACGCCACCGCCGCTCCAGGCATCCCAGCGGATCGCCCCGACGGTTGGACGATCCGCGGCGAGCGCCGAAAGGCAGAGAAGAAGTAAGGGGAACCGGAACACCCAGTTAGTATGGGCGGAAGGGAATCAAGGGCAAGCGAGGCCGCGATGGTTGACAGTCAGAAGCAGAATTTACGAGATACTTGTATGCGCATTACCGCCACCTCCTTGAGCCGTCGGGCCATGCTTGGCGCGAGCGGACTAGCCATCGCCTGCATGCCTTGGCTCTGGTGCGCCGAGCGTCTGGGTTGGAGCCAGCGCCCGATCCATCTGTTGCAGACGTTCCTCGCGGTACCCGTCGCGTTTGTCGCCGGCGTGGTCTTTCTTTGGTTCGGTCGATCGGAGTCAGCGGGCCGGGGGTGGCGTCCGTTTGCTTGGGTGGTCGTCGTGGCTTCCGGCCTGTGGCTGGCGTTCCTCGCCTACGTGCTCTTCGGGGCGGATTTCCGTTGGATGGATCAGAAGTGAGGAGGCGGGTGCCTGCCGAGTGGATCGGTTGAATAGTTGGCCAGTTGGCTGGGGAAGCATCAGCTGGCCCGCTGGCAAGCTGGCCAGCGGGCAAGGGGCGTAGCGTTTGCCTCTTTGTGACAGAGTACAGAGTGCTGCATCGAGTGCTGAATCGAGCGTACCTGATGCCTCTGAACTCGCGCGCTTCGCGCGCGGGTAGGGGCTGATCTAGGAATTAGGGATTAGGTAACAGGGAGTGGATGGTGGTGGGGGGGCTTTCAGCGGCTCCGCGTCTACTTTCTAATTCCTACTCCTTATTCCCTAACACCTGTCTCTCCCTTGCCCCCGGCCAACTGGCCAGCCGGTCAACCGATCAACTCTTCACGCAGGCAGCGTGAACGCGGGGAGTTTGCGGATTTCGCCGCCGGCCATCGCGGACTCGTGCGCGAGGATGCCGGTGCAGGTCCAGTTGGCGGACTGACGGGCGTTCGGGAACGGCTCGCGCTTGGCGAGCAGCGCCTGGATGAACTCGTTGGCCAGGTGCGGGTGGGAGCCGCCGTGGCCGCCGCCCTGCGTGAAGGACAGGTGGTCTTCGCCTTCGCCGTAGACGCCCTTGGTCGTGAAGCGCTGGATCTCCTTCGGGAGGCGGTGCGCGAAGTCGGGCACCTTGACCTTCTGCGGGATCTCCGGCTCGGCCTTCTTCGCCGTGTGGATGACCGGCTCCTCGCCCTCGATGAGCGGCCACTCGAAGGATTTCTTCGAGCCGTAGACGTCGATCGATTCGCGGTACTGGCGGGCCGTGTCGAAGAGCGAGCGGATGATGCGCGCCGAGACGTCGGACTTATGGAACTTGATATGAGCCGTCTCGACCGCGAAGGGC
>BJHS01000029.1 GCA_014193315.1 Verrucomicrobiota bacterium | reverse complement strand
CAGGACTCCTGAGTGCTGTGGCGATCGAGCTGCTGGCGGATCGTCGTCGCCCCGCGGATGTCGGGCTCGACAGCCGGCACGCTGGGCGGAGGGGCCGGGGGCTTGCGGCCGAGGAGGCGCTCCATGTTCCAGACCCCGCGGGCGACGGGCGAGGTGGTGGTGCCGTTGGCGGTGACCTTGAGCACGCTGGCCTGCGTGAGGAAGCCGCCGCGGACGCTGTCCTTCGGCAAGGAGACCTTGCGGAAAGCGGAGCCCGTGACACCGGGGAGGCCATACAACGTGGCGAGGCGTTCGTTCACGAACACGAAGTCCGCGGCGACGACGTGGCGCGCCGGCAGGTCGCCCCGCAGGAGCTCGGCGAAGAACGCGCGGCTCTCATCGACACAGGACTCGGCGAGGTGGTCGTCGAGGTAGTAGTCCGGGTAGAGGTTCTCGTCGGGGTTGGTCACGCCGGCCTTGCGCAGTTCCAGCCAGTAGTCGAGGAAGGCATCGACGAAGCGACGGGACCGCGGGTCATCGAGCAGACGATCCACCTGCGCCCGGAGCACGGCGGGCTGGCGCAACTTGCCCTCGGCGGCGAGGCGACGCAGCTCGGTATCGGGGGCGGAGTTCCAGAGAAAAAAACTCAGCCGCTCGGCCAAAGCCGCGTCATCGAGGCGGCCCGGCTTGTCCTGGAGGTAAAGGAAACCGGGCGAGCTCAGGACCGCGGTGTAGCCCGCGACCATCGCCTCGGCAAACGAACTACCGGTCTTGAGCGCGTGCTGGATCACCGGCAGGAAACGCACCTCCTCCGCCGGGGTGATGGGACGACGGTGGGCCTGCTGGACGAAACGACGGAGGAGACGTTCCGCATCCTTGGTTGCGTCCTTCGGGGTGACCTCGACCTTCAGGGGCGTGGCGTCGGTCTTCCGGGCCGGCAGGTCGTCGAAGAGCGCCTGATAGGCGGCCGTGGGCCAGCGGTCGTAAATCGGGCCTTCGACCTCGATCCAACGCATGACCATCCCCGGCTGGCCTTCCGCGGTCGCCAAAGGGTTCTGGAAGCGCCCGGCGCCGGGGCGCGAGCGGAAGAAGCGCACCGCGTCGACCTGGATCGATTCACCCGCCTCGAGCAAGACATCGATGCCCGCGACGGTCACCTCCGGATTGAGGTCGATGTTGGCGACGCGACGCAGGTCGCGAGGCGGCGTGATGGCATAGACGGTGACGGGTTCAGGGCGGCGGCCCTGACTGATGTTATCGAGATTCGGGATGAACCAGCGTTTGGTCTCACCGGGACCGACCCAAACCGTGTGGCCACAGAGTTTGATGCGGTAGCGACCCGAGACCGGGGCCTTGAAAGCGCTGAACTTCGGCTCGATCGGCTCGTAGGCGCTGGCGACGACGCCGACGCCTTCGAGGTCGCGCTTGGCCGGGTCGGCTTTGCCGACCGTGGTCGGGGCCTTACCCGCGCGGACGTCGGGCTGGGCGGCGAAACCCAGCGTGGGGAAAGTCGCCCGCTCCGGGGACGTGTTGAGGACCGAGAACTTCATCGGACCGACGTAGCTGCCCTGATCGCGGGCGTAGAAGCGGCGCGGGGCGGAGGGAAGTTTCTCGGCGGAGGCGAAGAGCACTTGGCGCAAGGCATCTTCGGCGGCCGTGAGGTAGCGCGCGAGCTGCACGTGCGAGACGTCGAGGGCCTGACCGCTCTTATTGAAACGAAAAGCCTCGGTGTCCTCGGGCAGCGACTCGCGGACATCCAACCAAGGCGCGGCGAGCAGGTCGCGCAGCGTGTTCTCGAACTCGAAGCGATTCAGGCGACGCTTGACGGTACGCCCGTCGGCGGCGATGCGCGCGGCGTCGGCTTCGATGAGTTTGCCCTTGAGATCGTCCAGGTAGGCCGACTGCGCGGCGAGTTCCGGGCGCTCCTTCTTGGCGGGCGGCATCTCGCCGGCGGCGATCTGGTCATGGACCTTCACCCAGGCGGCCAGGTTGCGCGGGTCGGTCGGGGCGAACTTCAGCGCCTCAAGGTCGAAGTTGCCCTTGCGGGTCTGGCTGTCGTGGCACTCCAGGCAGTGCTTGTCCAGGAACGGCGCGATTTCGGCCGCCGGAACGGCGGCGACCAGGAGGAAAAGGGCAAGGAACCGGGCGGTCATCAGGGATACGGGTTGAGACAGTCAAATGTCCCCTGGGTTGCCAAGTTCCGAGCATCACCCCACGCCATAATCCGTAGGTTTCCTTTGGTTAAAGGCCCCAAGGGTCGCCCCTTGCCATGCCCCGCCCCGGCCCCTGCCGTCCGGGATGCTCGCCACCATCCGTTCCGGCGCCCTCGTGGGGGTGGAAGCCGTCGCCGTCGAAATCGAGGTCAACACCGGGGAATACGGGGAACTGGAGATCTTCCTGGTCGGCCTACCCGACACCGCGGTCAAGGAGTCCAAAACCCGGGTCATCTCGTCCTTGATCAATACCGGACTCCGCCCGCCGGAGACAGTGACGACCATCAACCTCGCGCCCGGCGACCTCCGCAAGGAAGGCGCGATGTACGACCTGCCGATCGCGGTCGGGCTGGCCGCCTCGACCGGGCAGATCTCCAAGACCCGGCTGCCGCATTACCTCCTTGCCGGCGAACTCGGGCTCAGCGGGCAGGTCCGTCCGATCCGAGGCGGCGTGGCCTTGGCGGCCTACGCCAAGCGCGCCGGCCTGAAGGGCGTCATCCTACCTCGCGGCGCCGCCCAGGAAGCCGCGCTCATCGACGGCGTCGAGGCCGTGCCGGTCGACAGCCTCGACGCAGCGCTGCGATTCCTCGCGGGCGAGGAAGGCTTCCCCCCTCTGCCCACCGTGACGGACCCATTCACTTTCGCTGGTCTGGGCGAGCAGCCCGATTTCACCGAGGTCAAAGGCCAGCTTGGCGTTCGTCGCGCGGTCGAGGTCGCGGCGGCGGGCGGGCATAACCTGCTGCTCATCGGCCCGCCGGGTTCAGGCAAGTCGCTCATCGCGAAACGCATCCCGTCGATTCTCCCCACGCCCGACAAGGCGGAGTTCCTCGAGATCCTCGCGGTACACTCGGCCGCCGGCATGAACGTGGCCGACACGACGCGCGCCTGGATGCGGCCGTTCCGTTCGCCACACCACACCATCAGCGACGTCGGCATGATCGGCGGCGGAGCGATGCCGACGCCCGGTGAGGTCTCGCTCGCCCATCGCGGGGTGCTCTTCCTCGACGAGTTGCCGGAGTTCCGCCGCTCAGTACTGGAAGTACTGCGACAGCCGTTGGAGGACGGCAACGTGACGGTGTCGCGGGCCGCCGCGAAGGTCACCCTACCCTCGCGCCTGATGCTGGTGGCGGCGATGAATCCGTGCCCCTGCGGTTACCTCGGCGACCAACGACGCACCTGCCGATGCGGACCCGCGGTGGTCCAGCGCTATCGGGGCCGGATCTCGGGACCTTTGCTCGACCGCATCGACTTACAAGTGGAGGCTCCCGCCCTATCGATCGAAGCCCTGCGAGGTGGCGAGCCGGGCGAGCCTTCCGCGGCCATTCGCGCCCGGGTGGAGGCGGCCCGGGCCCTGCAACGTCGGCGTTTCGGTGACCGGGCCGGTGGTTGCAACGCGTTGCTCGCCGGCAAGGCCCTGCGGGCCTGCTGCGCCTTGGAACCAGCCCAAGGCGACCTCCTCCAGGAGGCGATGGAGCGCCTCAAACTCTCGGCCCGAGCCTACGACCGCATCCTTCGGGTGGCCCGCACCATCGCGGATTTGGCCGAAGCGGAACGGATTGCGACCACTCACTTACTCGAAGCCATCCATTACCGATCCCTCGACCGAGGCTGAAAACGCTCGCCCGGCGGAAAGATTCCTCTCCAATGGAGCCTTCCCCATGAAATCCCGACTCCTCCACACCAGCGCGGCCTTGCTCGCCCTGACCTTGGCTCTGCCGCTCGCCGCGGCCGACGCCATCAAGGTCTTGATCATCGATGGCCGCAACAACCACGATTGGGTCCGCACGACCGAGTCGTGCAAGGCCACCCTGGAGGCCACCGGCCGCTTCAAGGTCGACGTCTCGACCGCCCCCGCCGCCTTCACCAAGGGCCAGCCGTCCAAGCCCAAGGCGGGCGATGCCGAAGGCAAGAAGGCCTACGACGTTGCCCTGAAGGCCTGGAAAGAGGAGGAAGCCGCTTACAATAAGGCTCACGCTGAGGATTGGAACAAGTGGGTGCCTAAGTTTTCCGCCTATGCGGTCGTCGTGAATAACTACAACGGCCCGGAATGGGGCGCCGACATGAAGGACGCCTTCACCGATTACGTGCTGAAGGGCGGCGGCTTGGTCAACGTCCACGCGGCTAACAACGGCTTCACGGGCTGGGATAACTTCAACGAGATGATCTGCGTGGGCTGGCGCGGAGCCACTTTCGAGAAGCGCGTGGCTATCGACGATGCCTCCGGCAAGGCTGTCGCGGTCGCCGAGGCCGACGAGAAAATCAAGACCAAGGGCTTCGGCTCCGGTCATGGCTCCAAGCATGCCTTCATCCTCAAGACCCGCGACGCCGCCCACCCGGTACTGCAGGGCTTCCCCACCGAATGGCTACACGCCTCCGACGAGCTCTACCACCGCATGCGCGGTTCCCCTGACCACATGGACGTCCTTGAGAGCGCCTTCTCCTCCGAGAAGTTCGGCGGCACCGAGATGCACGAGCCGATGGTCTGGTGGGCCAAGTTCGGCGAAGGCCGCGTCGTGACCACCTCGATGGGCCACCTCTGGGTCGGCGACAAGACCTTCGACGCCCTCCATTGCGTGGGTTTCCAGACCATCCTGGCCCGCTCCACCGAGTGGGCGGCCACGGGCAAGGTCACCATCGCCATCCCGGAAGGTTTCCCGACCAAGGACCAGACGAGCGTGATCGAGCCTTCAAAGGTCGTCTGGAAGAAGTAATAAAGCCTATCTCTTATTTGCCGGGCTTGAAGCCCGACCGGGGCGTGGCAGATTCCTGCCATGTCCCGCTTCTTTTCAGCCCTGCTCGCGCTGTGCCTCGGCGCCCTGGTCCACGCCGAGACCTACGAGTTGCGCAACGGCGACCTCATCCGTCGTTTCGAGCTGAAGGACGGACGCTTCCGCACGCTGGGCTGGACGGATCAGGCTACCGGCCGGACGCTCGACGTGGACAGCGACGAGTTCGCGATCCGTCTCTCCGACGGCACCGTGCTCACCGCCGATGATTACGAGGCGAAGGTGAATACTTGGTCGAAGACAAAGGGACCAACGGGCGCACCCCAAGACCCAAGCGACCTCGGGCAGGTCGATTTCACGCTTCGACCCAAGAAAACGACCAACCCGCTGGCGCCCCCCTTGGTCATAGCCATGTTCTGCTCCGACCTCGGCAAACTCCCAAAGAAGCCCAGGGGTATCCCAGCCGGCACCATCCTCAAGGCGGTGGAGATCTCCTGGCCCGAATGCAAACCCGACCACAAGGTCACGGTTGAAGTGGAGCGGTTCCGCACCAAGGCCCAAAGCGGCCGTGGCGGCCGCGGGGAGCCTGTCGTCCTTGACGACGCGTGGATCCTGATGCCGGTCGATCCGACGACCTTGACGCGGCATACGGACGGCAACCAGCCCTCGGCCTACTCGCACCGCTTCGAGAAGATCGGCAACCATAGCTTCGTCGACTTCGAACGGGCGGAACTCGAGACCAACCCCCAGCCGGGTCTCGTGCGAGCACTTTGTTTCCCGCCGGCGCAACCATCGGGCCCCCACCTCACGACCTCGTCCTTCGTCGGAGTCTTCGCCGTCCCGCGTGGCTTGACCTCGGAACAAGCGGTCATCGATTACAGCCGGACGAAGGGTAGCACCCAGAGCTACACCCACTACAACAACTGGTTCGACCCGGCCGGGAAGAACCTGAAGGGGGACAATTTGCCCGCCATCCACCGCCAGTTCCTCGACGCGCTGAAGGGCTCGGGCATCAAGGTCGATGGCATGGTGCCTGACAACGGCTGGCAGGATCGTAAATCGATCTGGCAACCCGCCCCGGGCGCCTTCCCGGAGGGCATGAAAGATCTGAACAAACTCAGCGAGACCCTCCGCGCGCAGGGCTCCTCTCTCGGGCTCTGGATGGCCGCCGACGGCACGACCAACGACATCGGCTGGGGCGTGAAGGAAGGCTACGCAAGGGCCCAGCCGAACGCCTACTTCAAGCAATACTTCGCCCACTACTCCTTGGCGGATATCCGTTACCAACTCCACCTAGGCTACCAGATCAGGGCGCTGACCGAGGAGACCAAGGTCAGCTACATCAAATTCGACTTCAACCACCTTTCCAACGTGGTGCCAACGGACCGCCACGGGCACGACGCCGAGTTCAAGGGTTTTTGTTTATCCACCTACTGGGCCAACGCCGCCGGCGTCTTCATCAACGCGACGAACTGGACGTGGCATTCGCCGGCGTGGCTGAACTACGCGGATTCGGTCTGGCTCTTGGCGGGCGACGACGGGTTCAACGGCAACTGGCCGGAGCTGGCCGGCCGCGCGCAGGCGACGACCGACCGCGACGTGTATTTCTGGCGGATGTGGGGCGACCCTTCCGACCGTCCGTGGTTCCCAATCGCGAATATCATGACGCACGGGATCATCCGCAACGCCGGCGGGCAGATGTCCTACAAGACCGACCTGCCGCGGGACTGGTCCGACTACGTGCTGATGCACTACGGGCGCGGGACGTTGCTGCGCGAGTGGTACTTGTCCCCGGCTTCGGTGCTGCCGCACGAGTGGCAGGCGCTCATCGCGATCCACCGCTGGACGGAATCCCGGCACGCGGACATGATCAACACCTGCTACGTGGGTGGGCGTCCCGACGAGGGCGCGGCCTACGGCTTCGTAGGTTGGTCGCATGACGGCACCACCGGCACCCTGGTCGCCCGCAACCCGCGCGCGGAGGCGCAGACGCTGCGCTTCGGGCTGGATGCGACGACCTTGTTCCGCGGCACCCCGCGCAAGGCCTGGCGCGGCCGGATCGTCTACCCTTACCGGCAGGAACTGGCGCAGGGCTTCGAGTCGGGCGCGGCGGGCGAAATCACGATCCCGGGCTACGAGACGGTGGCGATCGAACTCGAACCGGGCGAGGCGCGCGGGCCGATGTTCAAACTGGCGCCGACGGCGCGCATCGAGCCGGGCACCCGGCCGCTCGAAAGCAAGATCAAGGTGGCCGAGTTCGCGGCGGAGCGGCGGGAACTGCTGGTGATGGGCTACCCCGCCCTGCCTCAGGTCTTCCTCGACGGCAAGCCGGCCACGCCCACGCGGCGCACGAAGAGCCGCCTCAACGCCTACCCGGGCTACGCCCGTAGCGGCATGCCGAGCGAGAAGGCCCGGGCTTGGGAGATGGCCGGCTTCGACCTCGCTTCCTTCGGCACGGCCGAAGTGACCGTACGCTTCGCCGGCGCGGAAGAGGCGACCAAGGCCGAGGCCTGGTTGCTCACCGAACGCGGCTTCGGCAAGCAGGCGGACAAGGATACCTTGTCGCCGCTGACCTTCCCGGGCGTGCTGCGCCACACCGCCGCCGTGCTGCGGGAAACCGAGTTGCCGGCCGCGCCCGCGCCCAAGGTGAAGCTCGGCGCCGAAGACCTCCGCGGCGTGAAGTCGGCCCGCCTCGAGGGCGAGACCTTCGGCGTCAACGCTGGCTATGGCGAGAAGACCGTGACCTTGAATGGCCGCGCGGTCGGCCAACTTCCGACCGGCGGTGACGCGTGGAAGGCGTTCGGGTTCGACCTGAAGGCGGAGACCCTGACGGGGTTCGCGTTGCGCAACGTGGCCGGCGTCTCCGTCCCGCTCAACGACGATAAATTCAAAGTGCGCAACCTGCGGCTGGTCCTGACCTTGGCCGACGGCCGGGTCGTGAAGGTCGGCCCGAAGGCGGCCTTCACCAGCCACGCCGATTGGGCCCACTTCGAGGGCCAGGCGTTCGAGGTCGACGCCGCGGCCAAGGTTCGCCGGACCCCGCCGATACCGCTGGACCTCGAGTGAGCAACGCGCGCGATCGCCGACCTTGAAGCCGTCCAACCATGACCCCCAGCATTGAGCCTGAATGAGCGCCCCCGGATCACCGAAGCCTTTCTACCGTTGCGTCATGGACGACGGAGAGGTCCTGCAAGTCGCCGAGGGCGCCTTTAGCTTCGGCCGGAACGACAGGTCAGGGAAGCCGCGCCTTGGCTCCGCCACCCACACCCTCGCGGCGATCGCGAGCCTGCTGATCGGCCTATTGTTCACCTACCTAGGCGTCATGATGATGATCAGCTTCTTCAGCGAAAACCAGGGCTGGGTGCTCCTTCCCATCGGTCTCTGCTTCGGAGGATTCGGCTGCTTGGCGATCGCGGTATTCCCCCACAATGCGAGCATGGGCCTGAACTCCACGGCAAAAGCAGACGGCTCGCATACGATCGTGACGCGCACGAAGCTCTGGCCGTTCCGCTTCCAACGGACGATCCAGCGGGAATACCCGACACGCGAGTGTCGGCTGACGGTCATCCCGATCCATAACACCAGGCACGACGAGCACTCCTTCATGCTGTCCCTCGTGCACGCGCCTTCGTCGACCGAAGTGGAACTTACCTCCTGGCTCCGGCCGGCGGACATCAACCCCAGCCACGAAAGCCAGGTCCGCCGCGTGGCGGAAGAAACCGCGCAGGCGATCCAAGCAGCCGGGCTCGTCGCCGAAATCACGTTCACCGAACACTGGCGAACCCCTTCGCCGAAGAAGGCCTAAACACGGCCAACCTCCTTTGGTCGACGCCACGGCTAAGGCCCGCCGACCTCAAGTGAGGGCCTAGACCCCTCGCAGGAAGGTCGCCACGGTGGCGCAGAGGACTTCCGGCGGGGAAGCGATGTCCACGGTCAGGCAGCGCTCCGCGGGCGCCTGCGGCGCCTCCAGGGCCGCCAATTGGCTATCCAGGAGGCTGGCGGGCATGAAATGCCAATGCCGCGCGCCCAGCCGGCTGGAAAGCAGTTCCCGGGAACCGGAAAGGTGCACGAAGAAGAGCTCGGGGTCGGCTTTTCGCAAACGATCCCGGTAGGCCTTTTTCAGCGCCGAGCAGGTCAGGACCAAGCCCTCGCCGCGCGCCTTACCCTCCGCGATCCGGACCGCCAAGGCCGCCAGCCAGCCCGCGCGATCCTCGTCGGTCAAAGGCTGCCCCGACCGCATCTTCGCGATGTTCGCCGGCGGGTGGAAATCATCGGCCTCGACCAGCACGCGTCCGGTGACGTCGGCATAACGGCGGGCCACGGTGCTCTTCCCGCAACCGCAGACCCCCATGAAGACGACGTTCGGGTGCGCCACGGTCACCTCAGAGGTTGATCGTGCGGCCTTCGCGGAACGACTGGTCGGCCGCCGCGACGATGCGCATCGAGTTGACGGCGTCGTCGAGGTGGGCGGTGAGGTCGAGGTTCTCGCGGATGGCCTTCTCGAAATACACCTGCTCGCGCTCGCACAGCCCATCATGGCCGGGGTCGGCCTCGGTCGACACCAGCTGATCGGGCTTCGAGAACTTGCCGTCGGCCCCGAGCGCCGAGTGATGCACCTTGAGCGCCTGCGCGCCCGTGTGGCCGTCGACGTCGGCGGAGTTGCCCTCCTGGGCACCCTTGCCGGCGACGATGGTGACGGACCCCTTCGGGCCGACCACATCCTTCACGAAGAAAGCCTCCTCCGACATCATCGGACCCCAGCCGGCCTCGTACCAACCGACGGAGCCGTCGGCGAAGGTCACCTGCAGCTGGCCATAGTTCACCATGCCGGCGGGCAATTCGTCGGACAGGCGGGCGCCGATGCCGGAGACACGGACCGGACGGCTGCCGGTCATCAGGCACATGATATCGACGTAGTGGACGCCGCAATCGACAATCGGGCTGCAGGTCTGCATCAGCGCCCGGTGCGTCTTCCAGTTGTCGCCCGAGCTCTGCTGGTTGAGGTTCATGCGCATGACCAGCGGCTTACCGAGCTTCTGGGCCTCGGCGATGAATTGCGTCCACGCCGGGTGGTGGCGCAGGATGTAGCCGATGACGACCTTGCGGCCAGTGGACTTGGCCTTCGCGGCGATCTGCTCGGCTTCGGCCACGGAGGCCGCGAGGGGTTTCTCGACGAACGCGTGGCAGCCAGCCTCGAGCGCGGCAATCGTGTATTCGGCGTGGGTATCCGGGTAGCTCGAGATCGAAACCGCGTCCGGCTTGGTCGCCTTCAGGGCCTCATGGAAATCGGCAAACTCCGGGTAGCCGCCGCCGAGTTCCCGGTTGAGCTTGGTGCGGGAAGCGGCCGAGCGCGTCACCAGGCCAACAATCTGGAAGCCCGGGAGCTTATGGTAGGCGAGAGCGTGGGAGCGGCCCATGTGGCCGGCTCCGACGCAGAGGATGCGGATAGGGGAAGCCATGGAGAGGTCGGTCGCTTAGCCTTTGGCCTGGTCGTTCAGCCGCGTGTCGTCGCGGTAGAAGAGGGCGAAGATGACGAGCAGGACGGCGGCGAAGACGGACGGGTAGAGCCAGAACTCATCCTTGAAGACGAGAAGCTTCGGGTTGGTACGGTCGATGAAGCGGCTGTCGAGCAGGGGCGCGATCATGTTGCCGGCCCAGAGGCCGAGACCGAGCGTGACCCACGAAACGGCTGACTGCGCCAAGTTGCGCAAGCCCGCCGGGGCGCGGCGGTCGGCGTACTGCATGCCCGTCACGAAGAAGAAGTCGTAGCACAGGCCGTGCATCACGACCCCCGTGATGAGCATCCACTCCACATTGCCGGAGTTCGCGAAGATCGCGTAACGGATGGCCCAGCAGGCCATGCCGACCAGAAGGGCTCGCTTGGCGGTCAGGTAATTGAAGGCGAACGGCAGAAGCAGCAGGAAGAAAATCTCAGAATATTGCCCGTAAGTCATGACAACCTCAGGGTTTTCGATACCCCGGCTCGCAATGAAGGTGTTGGCATAGGTGAAGTAGAGCGCCAGCGGGATACAGAAGAGGAACGAGAACACCAGAAAGACCATGAACTTGGTGTCGGCCAAGAGCACCAAGATGCTCGGGCTCGGACCGGCAGCCTTCGTCGCCGCATCCTCCGCATCATTGGTCCGCAGGAAGAGGGCGAGGATGCCGGCGGCGACGAAGGCGATGGCGCCCATCTTGAAGATCACCGCGTCCGTGGCCACCTCGGCGATGCCGAGCGCCTTGGCGGCGAAACCGATGGCGTAACCCGAGGCGATCCAACCGATGGTGCCGGTGGAACGGAACCAAGGGAAATACTGCGAATCAGAACCGAGTGTCCGCAGCACAATCGCATTCAACAGCGGCAGAGCCGCGAAATAGCAAAGGGCGTGGCAGAACAGCAACCCGGAGAAAGCCGAGGCGGTCTTGCCTGTCGGCACGAGCCAGAGCAAGACGCCACCGACGACGGCGAGCACGAAGAACAAGCGGTTGGCGGAGATCGCCTTGTCCGCCAACCAACCGGCGATCAGGGCCGAGACCATCGCCGCCAGCGGACCCGCACCATAGGCAAAGCCCGTGACGTTCGGGTCGCCCGGGAAGGCCACCGAGAGGTAGCGACCCATCGGGACGAAATACACCCCCCACGCGAAGAGGGTCAGGAACATCACGACCGCGGCGAGAGCGTAGCGCAGGGACTTGTTTTGGTGCATAGGGGGAAGGGTTGCCCCCAGCATCACCACTCCCCTCCTCGCTTCAAGCCGAGAGATACCCTGCACACGCCCACTATCGAGCGATTATGCCTTACTGCGGCAGGGGCAGAGCGACCCCCTTGGCCTTCTGCTCCTCCAGCTTGGCGCGGAGGCGGGCGACGATGTCCGGGTGTTCGGCCGCCACGTTCTTGCGCTCGGCGGGATCGTTCTGCAGGTCGAAGAGGCGCGGGCCGGTCTGGTCGCGGCGATCCCGTTCCAAGTCGTCCTCGCTACCCAGGAGCGCCACGAGCGGACCCGTCGCCTTGGCGGCGGCGTTCTTCGCCTTACCCGGCGCCCCCCAGCCCGGGATGAACTTCCACCGCTCATCGCGGATCGAAAGGATGTTGGCCTGCGTGCTGGAGATGATCGTCTCGCGGCCCGGGCCACCGGTCAAAGCAGCGCCGGTGTCGACCCCGTCGAGCCGGAGGAACTCGGCCGGATCGCCACCCGCCACCTTCGTGAACACCGCCGGCAGGTCGACCTGCGACATCAGGGCTTCGGAGACCTTGCCGGCCGGCGCGCGGCCGGGCCAGCGGGCGATGAAGCCGACGCGGGTGCCGCCCTCGAGGATGCTGTACTTGCCGCCGCGGAAAGGCCCGGCCGGACGATGACCGGCGGCCTGGTTGCGCTCGACGGCCTGATCCTTGTAACCGTCGTCGAGCACCGGTCCGTTGTCGGACGTGTAGATCACCAACGTGTTCTCGGCGAGCCCGTGCTTGTCCAGCTCGGCCAGGATCCGGCCCGCCTGGTCGTCGAAGGCCACGACGGCGTCGCCGCGCGGCCCGAGAGGCGTACGGCCCGCGTAACGGGGGTGATGGACGCGGGGCACGTGGTTCTCGTGCGAGGCGTAGTAGAGGAAGAAAGGCTTGTCCTTGTTGGTCGCGATAAACGCGCAGGCCTTGTCGGCGAAGACATCGCCCATGGTCTCGTCATTCCAGAGCGCGGCCTTGCCGCCCTTCATCCAACCGATGCGACCGACGCCGTTGACGAGGGCCATATTGTGCCCGTGGGACCAATCCATCTTCAGTTTGGCGCGCTCGGCGTCGGTGGTGAGGTCGGGGTCGCCCGGGAAAGGCTTCTTGTAGCTGACCTCGATCGGATCCTTGGGATCCAGGCCGACGACCCCGCCGTTCTCCACGAACACGGTCGGCACCCGGTCGCCAGTCGCGGCCATGATGTAGGAATAGGTGAAGCCAATCTGGTTCGGGCATGGGTTGATCGGCTTGTTCCAATCGACCACCTCACCGCCGAGGCCGAGGTGCCACTTGCCAACCACCCCGGTGGCGTAACCGAGATTGGCCAAACTCGCGGGCAAGGTCGGCCTCCCGGGTTTAATGATCATGTTCGCATCTCCCGGTAGCACCCCGGTGCCCTTGCGCCTCCAGGCATACTCGCCGGTCAACAAGGAATAGCGGGAGGGCGTGCAGGTCGCAGAGGTGCAATACCCCGCGGTGAAACGCAGGCCTTCGGCCGCGAGCCGATCGAGGTTCGGCGTCGGGATCACCTTCGCCCCGTAGCATCCGAGGTCGCCCCAGCCGATGTCGTCAGCGTAAAGCAGAACGATGTTCGGCGGACGCTTCGAAGGCTCGGCGGCGGCGGCGAGGACGGCGGAACAAAAGGCCAGAAAAGGGGTCAGGCGCATGAAGTGGTGATACCGGCAGCGGTCCTTATTTCAAGCCTACAGTGCATCCGCTTGCTTGCCAAACGGCGGCAAACCTCCCAATGGATGGGCATGCGCTTAGCCAAGTACCACGCCCTGGGCAACGACTACCTCGTGCTCGAGCCGAAGGACTGCCCCACCCTCTTCTCACCGCTTGCCATCCGTAAGGTCTGTCACCGCCACTATGGCCTTGGCTCCGACGGTATCCTCTACGGGCCCATCGAACGCGGCGACGGAGCCTTCGGCTTGCGCATCCTGAACCCCGACGGCTCCGAGGCCGAGAAGTCCGGCAACGGCATCCGCATCTTCTGCCGCCACCTGCTCGAGACCAAGCGCATCAAGCAGGGCGAGGAGTTCCGCCTGCACACGCCTGGTGGCACCGTCCGCTGCAACGTCTTCGACGGCGGCGCCCGCATCCGCGTCGAAATGGGCACGGTGTCCTTCCGCTCCCCGATCATCCCGCACCTCGGCCCAGACCGCGAGGTCCTCGGCGAAGAGATCACGGTGCTCGGCAAGACCTTCCGCTACTGGGCCGCGACGGTCGGCAACCCGCACTGCGTGATCCCGGTGTCCGACTTGACCGCCGACTTGGCGAAAACCTATGGTCCGGGGCTCGAGGTCCACCCCAATTTCCCGAACCGGACCAATGTGCAGTTCATGAAGGTCCTGGATCGCGCGAACATCCAGATCGAGATCTGGGAGCGCGGGGCTGGCTACACCCTGGCCTCCGGTTCCTCCTCCTCGGCCTGTGCCGCGGTGGCCCGCAAAATGGGCTTGGTCGACCCCGATTTAACGGTCCATATGCCGGGAGGTAAGATTATGATTGGCATCGGTGGGGATTATTCCATCGTGATGACAGGTCCGACGACCCCCGTGGGCATCTTTGAGATGCACCCCGAAGTCCCGGACCAAGACATCGCCGTTTAAGGCGAGACGTCTTTTCCTCGTTAGCACTCTCCTTTGGCGCCCCTTTTCAGGGAGCGCCGCCCGACGCACACCCAACCCATGGCAGCCCGCCAGCCGTTGCCTCATATCACCGAAGACGACTTGATCGACCTAGCGGGCGGAGCGACCGTGCGTTTAGCCAAGGAATTGGTGACGAAAGGCAAAGTGAAGAAAGCCCTCTGGACCGCCGCGGTGGTGGAGGCTTTGGTCGATGATGGGGCCGAGACCCGCGAGGCCCGGTGGAACCTTCGCTCCATCACGTTCCAGCGCAATGAGTGCGGGTGCGAGGTCTCCGTCGGGCGACGCAAGCTCTGCGTGCACTCGGTCGCCGCCTACCTGGCCCTAGCTCAAAAGGAGGGCTACCATCAACCGGACAAAGCGCCCGACACCGTCAAGCCGACCGCCCCCGCCCCCAAGCCAAGCCCCCCCGCCGCCAAGACCACCAAGTCCCCCAAAGAGGATATCCGGCGCCAAGGTCACAGCGCCCCGGCCGCCGGCCCTCGCCTCAAGTCCCTCACCCTCTCCGATAAGCGCGGCACGCCGATCGAGGTGCGCTTCATCATCCCGCCGAATATCGCGACCGCCGCGCTGCGCGATGAGATCATCTG
>BJHS01000028.1 GCA_014193315.1 Verrucomicrobiota bacterium | reverse complement strand
GCGCGGCCAGCGGGGCGAGCAGCAGGAGGGCGAGGAGGGGGCGCATGGTGAGTGAAGGGTTTACTTGGCGGCGCCGATATGGCGAGCCCGGATGTTGGCGCCGCCTTGCATAATGAAGTCGGGGACCGCCCCGACGTTCCCTTGGACGGCCCAGAAGTTGAGGTCGGCGTTCGCGAGATTCCGGGGGTCCTCGACGTCGCACACGAGGGTCTGCCAGGCGTTGCGTTCGTCGGTCTGCCCGCGGCCGGGGAATTCGGTGTTGAGCTGTTCAATTGAGAACCCGCAGGCCCCGCTGACGGCGACGTGGCACGTGTTACGGTAGGCGCCCACGCGCCCGAGCCGGGAAGCATGATGGGCTTGGGCGAACTCAAGGCCGCGGGCATTGCTCGCCACGACCAGGTTGTCGGCGTCGGTGTGCTCGTTGACGACAATCCCGGTGTGGTAACCGGTCACGACGACCTGCCGGAGGATCGTCAGCGCCGCGTTATTACAGGCGGGGGTGATGAGCCCTTTGGTCCCATGGCTCGGCCGGGAGGCCTGCACATTATAGACACCGGTGTTGATGAAGACATTCTCCAGCTTGGCTTGCATCGCGAAACGCAAGTCGACGCCGTCGATGCGAGGGTTGTCGTCGGTGCGTACGTCCAGGTTGCGCAGGACGACGAACACGGCTGAGAAGCCACCGTACAATGACGAGGGAGCCCGCGGGACAGAGATGACGCCGGGGCCCGCCTCGGCGAGGCACTTCACGATGGTTCCGTGATTCTGCAGGGGGAAATCTCCGATCGTGCCGAAGACCGGCGTCGGCTCCGTCGCGCCGACGATCTCGATTGAAACCCAGCTGGGGGCAGGGCGGTTGATGGGAGGGACCATGATCCGGCCGCGAAAAACGCCGGTGGGTAAAGTCATGCGACCGCCCCCGGCGGCGACCACGGCGGCGAGGCAGCGGGAAAAGGCCGCGGTGTTGTCCGTGGCGTCATCGCCGACGGCCCCGTAGGCGCGGGCATCGAAGATGGCGGAGGGTGCCTCCGCCGCCCGAAGCGGGGCGGCGAGCCCCAGTAAGATAGCGCCAAGTAGCGGCAGGGTGGTTTTCATAAAATAACAGGCTATTTCTTGTTGGGGGTACCCAGATTAACATCACGACGTGTCGCGGTATGTCGACGGTCAAACCTTCGGTGTCGTCCCTTACGGCAGCTTTCCCGTCACTCGCTTTAAAGTGTCGCTGTGGGCGATCTCCTTACCATCGACGAGCACGCGCAGGCCAGCACCCCGGTTGTAGCGCGAGCCTGTCTTGTCCCAGAGGATCGTGAGCGAGCGTCCATGGTAGCTCACGTTATCGAGGCAGAAGTAATCCAGCACACCCTCAGGCACCAGTGGGTTGACTTCGACTAAGTCATCCGCGCGAGGGCGGAGTCCGGCGAGGTCCGTGATGATCAGGTCGCAATAGGTCGAGTGGTTGTAATCACGGCCCCGCGTTTTAGGAAATGGGCCGACCTTCATCCAGATACCCGTGTCGGGGTTGATTGACTCGTCGAGCCACGACACGACCTTGTTATTGTCCACCTTCAGGCGATGGCTCCGCGTGTAGGCTTTCAGCGTGTCGAAATACTCTTTCTTCCCAATCACCCCTTGGTGGTAGTGGTTCAACACATTGCCTAAGGCGGTCAGGGTCTGGGATGTGGAGAAAGGCCAGCTTGCTCCGCACCACATACAGCCCGCGGCGTTGATGAAGAACTTGGGATGTCGACGCTCAGCCACCGTCGGGCCATAGGTGCCGAGGAATCCCTGCGGGTCAGTCAGCTGACGCCAAGCCTCTTCGTAGCCCTGGCCATCCGCCGGTAGATTAAAATACCAGGGGACATAACCAAAGATTTCCCGGACCTTGACGAGCTGGCCTGGTGCGCACTCCTCGGCGACGGAGTTGTTATATTGGTTTGAGGGGGCATTTTCGTGGCGCTTCACTTTGAAGAACTTCGCCTCAGGGTCCCAGAGCTGGGCCTGTACTTGTTGGCGCAGGCGCTCGGCTTCGGCACGATAGCGTTCGGCCAGTTCCTTCCGGCCTGCCAATTCGGCAATCCGGGCGAGGGCCTGCGCTCCGCCGAACATATACGAGTTCATCGGTGGGCGGATGCCCGTGCCGCCGATGGAGAATTCCTGCCCCTCCCAGGAGTCTACCTGCCAATAAAGCCCATTGTCGAGTAGGCGGCTTTTCTGCCAGGCGTTGAGCTTCGGTTCGCCCTGTTTCCAAGCCTCATGATTTTTGATCAACCCATCGAGTAGTCCCGTGACAAAGGGCTTGTCTCCGTTGACCAGATAGCGGGCGTAGATGGCGTCGGTGATCCACTGGGAGTACTGCTTACTCGAGCCCCCCGGGTCGCCGCCCTTGCCAAAGTGAAACGCCGTGTAGTCGTCGATGACCTTGGCGTCACGAATCCAGCGCCCTTCGTAGAGTTGGTGTCCTACCGGGCAGTTGATCGTGTTGTAGAGTTTACTCCAGCTGACCTTCGGCAGGAACTCCGTGACGACAAAGCCAGCGGGCGTATGCCAGATATGCTTGCGATAGGCCCACCAGCGAAAGTGGTAGGTCTCTTCAATCTCTTTATCGGAACACTCGAAGAGCGGGACGTTTCGCTCCATCCAGGCGGCAGCTTGGTCGTTGCGGATGATGGTGATCGAGCCATCGCTGGGCAAATCTACGGCCGTATCGTCCGGGCGCTGCCCATTGAAGGTCGCGACATAGCTGCGCAGTGCATCGGGCTTCAGGACGGCTGGGGGATGCTCGGCGAGGGGGGCGGCGAGTACGCCCACCTGCCAAACGAGGAACGTGATTAAACGATAAGGGCTCAAGGGTGGTGTTCGTTGCCTGTCTTGCGAAAAAGCTGCTCATTCCTGCCCGCTGGCCCATCGGCCAGAGGGTGGGGAGGGTGCGCTGGCTTATTGGGCGGTCTTCTTGGCCTTGCCCTTGGGCGGTGCGTTCGGGCTCAGTTTGACCAGGGCGATGGTTTCGTCGGTCTGCTTTTGCCACAAGGCCGCCATCTCCTTCACCTTGTCGGGCATCTTGGCGGAGAGGTCGTTCTGCTCGGCTCGGTCGGTGCGGAGGTCGTAGAGCGCCCAGGGCTGCTCCTTGGCCGCGACCAGTTTCCAGTCGCCAACGCGGAGGGCCTTGTTGCCTTCATGCAGCCACCAGAGGCTCTCGCGTTCGATGGTGACGTCTTGGGCGAGCGCGGGCACGAGGCTCTTGCCGGGGGCGGCCGGGATGGGCTGCCCCTGCCACTCCTTGGGCTTGGTCGCCCCGGCGAGCTCGAGCAGGGTGGGGACGATGTCCACGAGGTGTGCCGGGCTCTGGCGGAGCTCGCCGCGGGCGGCGATGCCGGCGGGCCAGTGGGCGATCAAGGGCGTGCTGATGCCGCCCTCGTGGACCCAGGTCTTATGGAGGCGGTGCGGCGTGTTGCAGGCGCTGGAGAAGCCGGGCCCGAGGCAGAGGTAGCTGGCGGCGCTGCCCATCGGGGCCTGCGGGTCATGGCCACCGTCGCGCACCATGATCTCGGCGCTCGCCCCGTTGTCGGACGCAAAAAGAATTAGCGTGTTTTCGTAGGCGCCCATGGCCTTGAGCTGGGCGATGAGACGACCGATGTCTTGGTCCATGCGGTCGACCATCGCGGCGTGGATAGCCATCTTCGTGGCTTGGAAGCGGCGTTGCTCGGCAGTTAATTCGGACCAAGGCAGCGGACGGTTCACCTCGCCCGAGCCGAGTTTTTCGATGGCAGCAGGGAAGGCGTAGGGTGGCCCCACTTCGCGTTCGAGCGGCGAGAGCGTTGTCTTGGTCAATCCCATCGCCTGTTGGCGGGCGAAACGGTCGGCGCGCATCGCATCCCAGCCATCGAGGTATTTGTCGCGGTATTTCGCGATATCCTCGGGAAGGGCGTGGAGGGGGAAGTGCGGGGCGATGTAGGCGACGTAGTGAAAGAAAGGCTTATCCTTATAGTTGGCGGCATGGTCCTTGAGGCAATCGAGGGCGTGGGCCGTCGTTGCGGTAGTGGAGTAGTAGTCTTTCTCATCCGCGGGGACTTTAACCGGAACGTCGTCGATGGAATTGCCGCGGGCGGTGAAGTAGTTTCCTTGATTCTGCATGTTTAGCGAACGGTCAAAGCCCGTGGGCAGAATCTTTCCGTCGATATGCCATTTGCCGCTGTGGTAGTTGCGGTAGCCCGCGGTGCGGAGGAACTCGGGGAGTAACCGGGCCCAGGGCTGGCGGACGCCTTGATTGCCGCCGCCGAGGCCGGGGAGGCCATCGCGATGAATCTGCTGGGCGTAGTAGCCGGAGAGCAGGGCGCTGCGCGACGGCCAGCAGCGCGCCGTGTTATAGAACTGCGTGAAGCGGAGGCCTTGCTGCGCCAGCGCGTCCAGGTTCGGTGTCGCGATCTCGCCCCCGTAGCACCCTAGGTCGGAGTACCCCAGGTCATCGGCGAGGATCAGGACGATGTTAGGGCGCGCCGTGGCGGCGAGAGCCGTCAGCGTGACGAAGAGCAGGGCGAGCAGGGGGCGCATAGGGATGGAGGACAAATTACGGGGCAAGACAAGAGGAGGGCAAAGACGGAAATGGGGTCAGACCCCATTAATAGGGTCTGACCCCATCGGGTCCGAATAGTTCGGCGATTACTTCTTGGCCGGGTTGGCGGTCTTTTTCTTCCGACCGGCCTTGGCTTTGGCGTCTTCGGTGGCCAGTCGCTCCTTGCTCGGGGGCATCCACTCCGCCGGAGCGGGGTTAGCCACGCTGAGCGGGAAGGCGTCGTCGTAGGCTTTCATTTCCGCGCCGAGCCGTGCTTGGAGGCGACGTAAGGTTTCGGCGTGGGCCGGGAGTTCGGCAAGGTTGGTCAGTTCGCGCGGATCCTTCTCTAGGTCGAAGAGCTGGGTACGGTCGACGAGCGGGTAGCGGATGAGCTTCCAGCGTCCGTCGCTGAAGGAGCGCATGCAGTCACGGTAGGCCAGATAAGCCCCGTCGCGGACCGCCGGCTTTTCGCCGCGGAGCACCGGCGTCAGGTCGAGGCCATCGACGCCGTCGGGTGACTTGGCGCCGGCCAACGAGACGAAGGTCGGGAAGAGGTCCATCAGATAGGCGAACGCGGCGCTGCGTCCGTGAGGGATGCCGGGTCCGGCGATGACCAGCGGCACGTGCATGCCGCCGAACTCGTAGAGGTTCTGTTTGCCGAAGAGCCCGTGCTCGCCGAGCGAAAGGCCGTTGTCGCCGGAGAAGACGATGATGGTGTTATCCCACTGTCCGGTCTCTTTGAGGGCGGCGAAGATCCGGCCGACGTGGTGGTCCAGTCCGGTCACGCAGGCGTAGTAATCCGCGGTCTGTTGCCGGGTGTCTTTTTCCGTGCGTGGCCACGGTGCGAGGCGTTCGTCACGTACGGTCATCTCTCCGTTGTTCCAAGGGTGCTGCGGCATGAACGCCGGGGACAGTGCGATGCGGGCGGGGTCATACATCGCGTGGAAACGCGGTTCAGCCGAGCGCGGGTCGTGTGGGACGGGCGGGGCGAGATAGGCGTAGAAAGGCGCGGCGTCCTTGCGGGAGGCATGCTCCTTCAGGAAGCCGATCGTGCGGTCGGCGAGGCGCGCGCTCGCGTGGGCGCGATCGGCGGCGGGGTCGTCCGTCGTCTTGGCGTCGTCCAGGATGCTCGTCTGGAAGGCGCGAAGTCCCTCGGTGAAAGCGTTGCCACCTTTGCCCATGTGCAAAGTGCGATAGCCTGCCGCCGCCAGTATGCTGGGCAGGAAGGTCTGCGGGTCGTTCGCGCCGGGGCGGGCGGACTTCGCTCCCGGGATGCGCTGCCAGGAGCGTCCGGTCAGCATCATCGTGCGGCTCGGGGTGCAGACCGCGCCGATCATCGAACCTTGCGTGTAGGCACGGGTGAACGTGAGGCCGCGGGCGACAAGGGCATCGAGGTTCGGGGTGAGGAGTCCCGGCGCGCCGAGCGCGCCCAAGCCGTCGGCCCGATGGTCGTCGGCGTGGATGTGCAGGATGTTCGGCCGCGCCGCCAAGAGCTGCCCGGCGAAACAGGCCGAGAGCAGAAGAAAGAAAGCGCGCATGGAGCTTACTTCTTGGCCGGGGCCTTCTTGGTGGGCGGGTTCTTGCCCTGGGCGCTGACGACTTTGGGCTTCTCGATCTTCTTAGAACCGGAGGGGAGGGCGGCTTGGTCGAAGGGCAGGATGGGCCCATCTTCGAGGACCTTGAGCAGGACCTGCTTCACGTAGGTCTTATGAGGGTTGCCGGCGTGGAGCTGGATGGCGATGAGGCCTTCGAGGGCGCGGCCTTTCTCGTCATGGTCGATGAACACCGAGGTGGTCTGGCCGTTGACCTTGTGCTCGAGGCGGTTGCCGCGTGCGATGACCGTGAACTCGTTGTACTGGGAGATGTCAGCCTGCACGCGCGGGCGTTCGCCGACCTGCCAGCGCTGGCCCGTCGGGTCCATCACCACGTCGACACCGTTGTAACCGAAGATACCGCGGCCACGTTCCTCGTAGGTCATCGCCGTATGGACGTCGGTCGGATGGACGTCGCACTGGTAGCCGAGGATCGTCCAAGGCGTCACTTCGGGCAGACGGCGGCTGCGATACTGTACGCCGGAGTTGTTGTCGCCGACGACTTTGACCGTGGCGCGGACCTCGAAGTCCTTGACCTTGCCGTTCCAGATCAGGAACGAATTCGTCTTCGGCTTACTGACTTCGCTCGTGCCGACAATCACGCCGTCCTCGACGGCCCAGAGGCCCGGTTCGCCGTCCCATCCGGAGAGGTCCTTGCCGTTGAAGAGCGGAGTGAAGCCGTCCTGGGCGAAGGTCGGTGTGGCGAGGTGGAGGAGTAGAAAGGCGAGGACGAAGCGCATCGAGATTAGAGCGCGATGAAGACTAGTTCGCCCGCTTTGCTATCGGGAACGATGAGCACGCCGGCCTTCTCGTCGAGGAAGTGGTCAGCGGCGGCCTTCAGGCCTTGGCCGAGTTCCTTGGGGGCGGAGCCATCGGCTTCGTAGCGCGTGACGCGGCCGGTCATGACTTCGGAGATGTAGAAACGACCCTTGGAGTCGTGGACGATGCCGTCGCCAGAGCGGTGGCCCTTGGCAATCGTGGTGAAGACGCCGTCCTTATATTCGAGTACGTCACCGATGAAGAACTCGGCGATGCGGATGCGGCCGTCGGTCAGGACGTCGATGCCGTTCGGGTTGAGCATCTTGGCAGTCGGTGCGATGACTTCGGTGACCTTGCCTTCGAGGGTGACCTTGAAGACGCGGGCGACGACGGGGATGGCTTTATGTTCGGGGCTATCGATGGCGAAGAGCTTGCCGTCGGCGCCGCGCATCTTGGTGACCGCACCCATATCAGTGATGAGGACACTCTTCTTGTCAGGCGAGACGACGACATCGTTCAGGAACGTCGGTGGGGTAGGGAAGGCGGCGGGGCCAGCGAGGAGGGTCTTCTTACCCTTGGCGTCGATGGACCAGACTTTATCGAAATCGGCCGTGATAAGCTGGTTAGCGACGAAGACGATGCCCTTGGGATCATCGAGCCCTTCGGTGAGTACCGTCACCTTGTCGCCGTCGACCTTGACGATTTTGCCGTCGCCGTCGCCCGCTTTGCGGGAGGTGCCCATGAGGGTCACGAAATATTTTCCGCCGAAACCTTTGGTCACGCTCTCGGGCGTGGCGCCGACGGCGAGGTTGCGCTGGGTCGGTACGGCCTTGGCCGGAGCGGCGACGGGCGCGCTCTTGGCGGGGGCGGTTTCCGAGGTCTGGCAGCCGACGAGGGCGAAGCCGGCGAGGAGGGCGAGCAGCGGGGTCTTCATGAGGCCCTTATTTCCGCTTCGCCGACGAACGGAGTCAAGCGGTCAGCCCGTGTCTGGCCGGGCCGAATGCGACCATTTTGGCACCGTCGGGGTTTCCTTCATCCGGGCTTACCGCGGTTTCGCCGAACAGGCGGGGTCCGCCTTGGTGGGCAGCGTCGCGTTCCATTCCAGCGCGAGCCGGGTCAGGCGGGCGACGACCTCGGGGTGTTCCTTGGCCTGATTTTTGGTGGTATCCTCGGCGCGGTTTGCCGGCAGGTCATAGAGCTCGGACCGCTTTCCGTCGAAGGTGCTGACCAGTTTCCAGTTTCCCTCGCGCACCGCCAGGTCAGGCCAGTAGTCCTTTTCTCTCAGGTTGCCGCTGATGCGCCAGAAGATGGGCCGTGTGCGGCGAGCCGCTTCGCCCTTGAGGGCCGGCAGCAGGTTCTCTCCGTCGATTGCTTCCGGCGGGTTGATTCCGGCGATGGCGCAGAACGTCGGGAGCAGGTCCACCGCCGTCAGCACGGTGGCGTCGTTTTTCAGGCCGGCCGGCGCCCGGCCGGGCCACCGCACGATGAACGGCACGCGGACGCCGCCTTCGAAGAGGCTCGTTTTCTGGCCGCGCAGCCCGCCGGTTTCCCCGACGTTGTAGTGGCCGCGATATTTCCCGGGGACGCCTTGGTCGCCCGCCTTGGGTTTCGCCGGGCCGTTGTCGCTGGAAAAGACCACCAAGGTGTCCTGGGCGATGTCGCACCGCTCGAGCGCATCGAGGATCAGGCCGACCTTATCGTCGCCGTCGGTGATGACCGCGGCATAGACCTGCTGCCGGGGGTCGAGGTGTTTCCATTGCGCCATGGCCTTGGCCGACGGGCTGTGGGCGAGGTGGCTCTCGTGCAGCCAGACGTTGACATAGAACGGGCGGTCCTTGTTCGCCTCGATGAACTTGATCGCTCGGTTCGGGATGTCGTCGCCGTAGGGCCCGATTTTCGGCCCCGGTCCGTGATAGACGGCGGTGTCGTCGAAACCATAGTCCGCCATGGTCGGCGTGCCTTCGCCCAGATGCCACTTGCCGAAGTGTCCGGTGTGATACCCCGCAGTCTTGAGCATCCGCGCGACCGTGGGCGCCCGAGGGTCCAGCCAGTCGGGCATCTCCGGAGGCTTGGTCACGCCGAAGACCGTGTTGATGCCGAAGCGACCAGGAAAACGCCCCGTCATGGCCGCCGCTCGGCTGGGGGAGCACACCGGGCTCAGGACGTTGAACTGCTGGAAGTCGATGCCTTCGCTGGCCAGCTTGTCGAGGCGCGGGGTCTTCAGCCAGGTGTTGCCATGACAGGACAGGTCTCCCCAGCCCCAATCGTCGGCGTAGATGAAGACGATGTTGGGCTTCGTGCGCTTCGGCGCCGCGTCAACCGCCGCCCAGGCGACCAGCGGGGCGAGCAGCAGGGCCGCGAGGAGGGCGAGGGCAGGTCTCATGGTCTTACTTCTGCTTTTTGACTCGGCCCTTGCTGAGCGGCTCGGGCTCACCCAGGTCGCCGCCGAGTCGGATCATCGTGGGGTAGAGGGTATCCCACCATTGGTCGTAAGACGTGGCGAGCTTGGCGGTCAGCTCCGGCCGTTCGGTCGCCAGGTCGTTCCGGCAGGCCGGGTCTTTCTTCAGGTCGAACAACGCCCAGCGGCCAGGCGGCGTGACGCCCCAGTGGAACTGGGCGTCGGCTTTGGTGTAGGTCGCCGCGGTGGCGCCCGCTTCGACGGAGCGCAGGGTGGTGCACTGGCTGGAGTATTGTTTGCAGGCAGGGTCGTCGCACGGACGGCTGCGCACGAGCAGGAGGTCGCCCGTCTGCACGGAGGCCATCGCATATTTGTGCGCGGCCGCCAGGCCGCTGGGCCAGCGGCCGACATGATGGAACAGCAGGCGGTCGTCGTGCCAACTGACCGGCGCCGCTGACTCAAGCAGCGGCCGGAGGGTGAAGCCTTCGAGTTTCGCCCCAAGTGCGGGCGGGAGAGGCGCGCCGGCGAGGTCGCAGAGCGTCGGGAGGACGTCCAGGTGCGCCGTCAGGTTCGACGCCGTGTGCGGCGTCCATTTCCCGGCCCATTTCCAGAGGGAGATGGCCCGCGAGCCGCCCTGCCAGATGGTGCATTTGCTGCCCCTCATGCCGGCGTTGAAGACATCCAGCCCGTGGGTCTGGCCGTTGTCGTTCATGAAGACGATGATCGTGTTGTCTTCCAATTTACGCTCCCGGAGATGCTGCATCAGCCGTCCGAGGTTGTGGTCGAGGTTGGCGACCATGCCGAGATAGGCGGCCTCCTCGTCGTCCACCTTCCCGCGGAACGGCGCCGTGAATTCCGCGGGGGCGGCCAGCGGCGCATGGGGCGAATAGGTGGCGAGGTAGCAGAAGAACGGGGCGTCCTTGCGTTCATCGATGAAGGCCATGGCCTCGTCGAAAAAGATGTCCTCCCGATAGCCTTTCCGCGGCTCGCGCTTGCGATTGCGGATCATGACCGGATCGAAGTGGACGTTCGGGCCGCCGACATTGGTGGAGGACCATGCGAACCCGCGCTTCTCCGGAGCATAGTCGCCTTCGCCGCCCAGATGCCACTTGCCGACGAAGCCCGTGCGATAGCCTGCCTCCCGCAGGAGCTGCGGCAGGAGGACGGCGTCCTTGTTCAGGTGTTCCCTTGGGAGGGTGGTGTGCGTGACGCCGTTGCGGAACTCGTGCATGCCCGTCAGGAGCGCCGCGCGCGTCGGCGAGCAGGACGGGCTCACATAGAATTGTTCGAAACGCACACTCTGGTCGAACAGCGCATCCAGATTAGGGGTCTTGAGCAGCGGGTGCCCGTGCCGCCCCAGGTCTCCGTAGCCCTGATCGTCCGATAGGATGAAGATGATATTCGGCTTCTTAGGTGGCGCTATTTCGGCGGCGGGCAGCGCGGACAGCGGCGCTAGCAGCAGCGCGTTGAGAAAGATAAAAGTATGCTTCATGTTAAGGTTATTTAGAAATGGCCTTCTTGGTGGTTTTGGCTTTCGGCGTACCGGCCTTGGGGTAGCGAACGACCTCGACGTCGTTCTTCTGCGCTTGGCCTGGGGTGGAACGTCCGTCCGCGATGAGTTTTTCTAGCAGTAGCTTCATTTCCGCCACGCGGGCGGGTTGTTCGTCGGCGAGATTCTTGGTTTCGCCGAGGTCGGTGGCCAGGTCGTATAGCTCGGCCGGCTGGGTCGCGATGTATTTCCAGTTCGCAACCCGAAGACCCGGGGTTCCGACCGAGGCACAACTGATGGCATGAGGGCGCGTCGGCTTGGACGCACCCTGGAGTAAGGGTAAGAAGCTAAAACTATCTTCGCCGGCCTCGGGTGGGAGTGCGGTGCCCCAGATTTCCGCCAGGGTGGCAATGAGGTCGGCATGATGGACCAGCTGGTCGCAGGTCGAGGCGGCCGTCACCTTGCCGGGCCAGCGGACAATGAACGGCTCGCGATGGCCGCCTTCGAAGACCGAGCTCTTGTAGCCACGCAGTGGGCCGCTCGGGTAGTGGCCTTGTTGTTCTAGTTCTTTGACGCCGACATAGCTGGCGAACCCGTTGTCGCTCGTGAAGAGGACGAGGGTGTTATTGGCCGTGCCGCTTTTTTCGAGTGCAGCGAGGACTTCGCCGACCGCTGCATCTGTTTCCATGATGAGGTCGGCGGCGGCGTTATTCAGCCCGCTCTTGCCCTTCCACGCCTCGTTGACAGCTAAGGGGGTGTGCGGAGTCGTCAGCGGAAGGTAGAGCAGGAAAGGCTCAGGCTTCCGAGCGGCCTCGTCGATGAACGCGCAGGCTCGCCCAGTGAGTGCCGGCAAGATACGTTCTAGTTTCCATTCGGCTAAGGCCGGGCCAGGTAAGCTAGCTTGGTTGTTTCCGAGTAAGGCCTTGGGGAGCGCTTGGTCGGGGACGCCGATGGTTTGATTGTTTTCAATGAAACAGAACGGCGGCCAATTCGGCACATCCGTCCCAAAGTAAGTGTCGAAGCCGCGGGTGGTGGGCCCTCCCGGTATCTTTTGCGTGAACACCTTTTGCCAAGTGGCCTTGTCGGTTTCGGGAGACGCGCGGTCAGCTTCCTTGTAGTTGCGGAATAGAGCCTTGTCGCCATCCGCAATCGGCCAATCCCAGCCCAAGTGCCATTTGCCAATGGCGGCGGTCCGATACCCCTGGCGCTTGGCCAAGCTGGCTATGGTTAGGCGGTCGGGCGCGATGAGTGGTTCGCCGAAGACACCGACGATGCCGGACTGCAGGCGGGTGCGCCAGTGGTAGCGGCCGGTCAGTAGGGCATAGCGGGAGGGCGAGCAGACCCCCGACGACGAGTGTCCATCCGTGAAGCGCATGCCTTCCGCAGCCAAGCGGTCAATGTGCGGCGTCGGGATCTTGCCGCGGGTCGGGTTGTAGGCGCGCACATCCCCGTAGCCGAGGTCGTCGGCGAGAATGATCACGATGTTCGGCGGTCGATCGGCGGCGGTAAGCGCGAGGGGCGCGCCGAACCAGCAGGCGAGGAGGGTACGGATCATTTGATTTCTTGATAATCAGAGGTGAGCGTCAGGTCGCCGGCGTAGGCGTTGATATACCACGCGGTCGTCCCGGGCGGCAGGGGGGCGGAGGCCGTCGTCCCGCCGCCGCCGCTCGCGGCCATCGCCGGCGTCTCGACCCATTTGCGCGTGCCGGTGAAGCCCTTATCGGTCGTCGAGACGAGCACGGCGCGCGTGAGTGGTTTGGAGGAATGGAAGACGGCGATGGCCGTGCCGTCCTGGGTCCTGGCCGAAGGGGAGCCGCCCCAGGGCTTGCCGGTCTCGACGACGCTCTTCGCGAAGGCGTAGCTATCGGGCGGGTTCCAGCCGGCGGGGTGGCTGTGGCCCATCTTCGTGATGAGCGAGACCATGCGCGGTCCGGGCGCCTTGCGGTAGTGCTCGGCCTGGCAGCCGAGCGGGAAGTGGGCGTCCTGCGGCCAGGAGAGCCAGAGGACCGGCATCTTCACGCGGTCGGCGTAGTTCATGCCGTCCCATACCTGCTGGTAGCCTTCGTTGTCGTGCAGGGCCTTGCCCCAGTGATTCTCGGCGTCGAAGAGATGGCCGCAGCCATAGGTCGGGATGCCGAAGGCGAAGCGTTCGTCGAGCCCGATGACTGTGCTCGTGATTACGCCGCCCCAGGAGACGCCCATCACGCCGATCTTCGAGGCGTCGACTTCGGGCAAGGAGCGGAGGAGGGAGTTTGCTAGCATCGTGTCGGCGAGCGCGTGATACATCCATTGTTCCTTCAGCGGGAGTTTCGTGTCGGCGAAGGTGCCGTCGCGGGCGGGTCCGGCAAAGGCATGACGCGCCCACGCGCTGCGGCCTTTCACTTTGTTCTCGTTCACGTCGGTCTGGCCTTCGACGGCGATGCTAATGGCCGCGAAGCCTTGGGCGTTCCACCTCTGGACCCATTCCTTGAAGGCCGTGCCGCCGCCGCCGTGGACGAGCACCATGCCGGGGACCTTGCCTTCGCGTTTAGCGGGGAGGCCAATCCAAGCGAAGACGCGGGTGGGCTTTCCGTTCCACGGCAGCGCTTCGTAGAAGATCGCCCGGACCGTGCCGTCAGGCTTGAAGCCCTCGTCCTCATGGACCTTGGTCGCTTGGGCGCAGGTGACGACGAGGTCGCGCACGGCCTGGCGGTCGGCGACCGGGTCGGCGCGGAGCGAGACCGCTAGGAGGAGGCAGGCGAGGAGACGCATCGGTTTCATTGGGCGATGGTGAGGTTGCGGAAGCCGGCGCCGTCGCCGAAGACGAGGAAGTCGACGGAGGTCTTGGCTTTGCCGAGGCTGGGGTGCTTGCCCCGGAAGGTCTGATCGTTGACCTGGACCATCACTTCGTCGCCCTTGAAGGTCAGCCGGACCGGGACCCATTCGCCCGCCGCCAGTTTCAGGTTCCGTTTGGCGATGTCTTCGGTGGCGGTGGCGGCTTCGCCCTTGGACGGATTCTTCGTGAGGATCGCGCCCGCCCGCGAGATCACGAGGCGGAAGCCGGCGTCACCGGCGCCGAAGCGGAGCGAGACGCGGTTCGCTCCTTGGAGATTCAGCGCGCAGTCGAACACGCCGTCGCCGAAGGCCAGCGGGGTGCGCAAGGAGGCCGGCTTCTCGGACCCGCCTTTCGGCTTGGCGAAGACGCCACCGTCGCGGGCGGACCATTCGCCCGCGGAGACGATCCAGGGCTTCCCGGGGAGCTTCGCCAAGGTGTCGGCGACCACGACGGCGCCGCCGGGCGCGGGCAGGGTGGCGACCCGGGCGCGGGAGGGCCTGACGTCGGCCGGCGGGAGTTCGCGGCTGTAGCCGCCGTCCCGGTAGCGACGGAGCAGATCCTTGAGCTCGGCGACGACCTCGGGGTGCGCCGCGGCGACGTCCTTGGTCTCGGCGGGGTCGGCGACGGTGTCGTAGAGCTGGGAACGGAACTGTTCTTTGCGCGACTTGCGGACGCCGTCCTTGATCTCATCGACCGGCACCCCTTCGATCCACTTCCATCGGCCTTTGCGCAAGGCGAAGACGCCGTCCGCGCTGTGCACGATCATGTCGTCGCGGCCCGGCGCCTCGGGCGCGCCCAGGAGCGCCGGCAGGAAGCTCCGGCTGTCTTCGGCGCCCGACTCCTTGGCCGGCAGCGGTTGGCCGACGATCTCGGAGGCCGTCGCGAGGATGTCCACCACGCTGACCATCTGGGCGGCCGTCGACCCGGCGGGCACCTTGGCGGGCCAGCGGGCGATGAAGGGGACCTTGAAGCCGCCTTCCCAGACGTCGTGCTTGCCGCCGCGGATCGCGCCGTTGACCTTCAGGCCGGCCTTGAAGGCCGCCGTCTGGAGCAGACGTTCGTTCTCCGGCTTGAAGACGCCGCCGTTGTCGCTCGTGAAGAGGACCAGCGTGTCCTTGGTCGCGCCCATCTTGTCGAGGGTGGCGAGGATGCGGCCGACGCTCTGGTCGAGTTCGTGGATCCAGTCGCCGTAGGGGCCGGCCGGGCTCTTGCCGGCGAGGTCCTTGTCGGGCGTGACCGGGTTATGGACGGCGACCGGCGTGAAATAGAGGAAGAACGGCCGGTCTTTGGGCTGGGCCTCGAGCCACGCCGTGGCCTTGTCGGTGAGCACCTTCATCACGCGTTCGTTTTTCCGCCGCGGGGCGTCGAGCTCGAGGATGCGGCCGGAGTTCTTACCGTTTTCGGTATCCTCCGCGCCGTAGGACGGTTTGAAATCGTCGCTGTCGGCGGCCGGGCCCGCGAGCTTCATACCGGCGGGAATCTGGCCGGAGCGCAGGCCGTAGACGAAGCGGTCCTCGACGAAGACGCCCGTGAGGTCGCCGTGGTTGCTCGGAACCCCGAAGTGATAATCGAAGCCGACGTCCAACGGGCCCGGCGAGAGTTCGGCCTTGTATTCCGTCCGCCACTTCGGGTCTTCGTTCTCCTTGCCGTAGCCGAGGTGCCATTTGCCCACGGCGGCGGTGTGGTAGCCTTTCTGCTTTAGCAGGGAGGCCAGGTTAAAGCGATTAGTCTCGATGTGGAGCGGGGAGAAGGTGCCAAGGACTTCGTGGTCCAGCGTGGTGCGCCAGCAGTAGCGACCGGTGAGCAGCGAATAGCGAGTCGGCGAGCAGACGGAGGAAGTCGTGTTCCCGTCGGTGAAGCGGCGGCCTTCTGTCGCGAGCCGGTCGATCGCCGGGGTGCGGACCAGTTTCGGGTCGGCGCCGTAGCACCCTGCGCTGCCGAAGCCGTAATCGTCGGCGAGGATGACGACGATGTTGGGCCGTTCGGCGGCGTGGAGCGAGAGCGCGCAGAGCAGGGAGGCGAGGAGACGCATGTTATTTGGCGGAAAGTTCGCGGAGGATGGCGTCGACGGCGGCCTGGGCGATCAGGTCGTAGGCCGGGCCCGTCCAGTGGAACATGTCGCCACGGGCGAGCTCACGCTTATCGACGAGCAGGCCGTAGAAGTCGACGATCGGCACGCCCATCTCGGCCATGACCTTCGCGGCCATGCGGTTCTGCTCGACGATGTTCG
>BJHS01000027.1 GCA_014193315.1 Verrucomicrobiota bacterium | reverse complement strand
TGGCGGAGAGGATGGGATTCGAACCCACGATACCCTTTTGGGGTATACCCATTTAGCAAACGGGCGCTTTCGGCCACTCAGCCACCTCTCCAGGTCCTTCGTTAATTCGAAGGATAGTCAGTAATGGTGAGAGGCGGGCGATGGTCAAGGCACGAAGGAGGGTCGCGCGGAAGAGCTGTAAACATGGGCTCCCGAGGCCCCGTTCAGTCGAACGAAGGGACTTTTAGCGTGGCTCCGCCCTGCAAGGCGGATTGATGCGCGATCATGCCGGGGGCGGTGAAAGCCACGGCAGCGTAAACGTCGACCAAGGGCTTGCGACCCTTGACGAGGGAGTCGACGAACTCGTGGGTAATGAAACAATGGGAGCCTTCATGGCCGCTGTCATGGCGGAGGGGTTCGGGCAAGAGGTCGGTCTTCCACCACGCGGGCGCGGCATAGCGCTCGACCACTTGCGCGGAGCGGGAAAAGCCGCCGCTATCTTTCTCCGCGGTCGCCTTCGCACGGACGATGACGGGGCCACCGAGGCCGGCAGGGTCGGCCTGGTAGAAACTCATGCGGTCTCCATAATAGCGGGCGCGCTCCCCACCCTTCTGCGCCCCACGCCACCAAACGGCCACCCGCATGGAGTTGCCACGATTGGTCCGGAATAGCGCCGTCTCGTTCCAGAAAGGGTTCTTATAGACGTTGTCCTTCAAGATAGGATCGTCGTCACCCCAGCCGTGGCACGAGACCTCAACGAGGCGCTCGCCCGTGATACCGAGCAAGTGCGCGGTACAATGGGTCGGGTAATGCATCGGCGGCAGACCGTGTCGCCAGGTGCGTTGGCCGTTTTCGAAGTAAAGCGACTCGAGCCCCGGGTGATGGTACTCGGATTCTACGTGGAAGAGACGACCGAAGGCGCCTTCCTGGTAGAACTTACGCGCGGAGATTGTCAGCTGCTGCCAGCAACTAGTCTCGCCCATCATGTAGGTCAGGCCAGACTGCTTGACGGCACCCACAAGCTGGGCGCACTCCTCGAGCGTCATCGCAGCGGGGACCGCGCTGAGCACGTGCTTGCCAGCCGCAAGGCAAAGGAGCGTGTGCCGGACATGCTCAGGCGCGGGGGTGGCCAAGAAGACAGCCTCGACCTTGGGGTCCTTAAGGAGCTCCTCCAGCGAAGGGTAGGCTTTGGCACACCGGTAGGTCTTCTGCAGTCCAGCGCGGCGATCCGCGCGCAGGTCGCTCACGGCCTCGACGATGCAATCGGGATGCTCATGGAACTGGAAGGTCGCGCCGAAGTGGCCACCCACGATGCCGACCCGGACCTTACGCGGCTCGGTGGTAAACGGGACCTGAGCCGACAGACTCAAGGCGCCAAGCACGCCGAGGGAATTACACAGGAAGGCACGACGGGTGGTCATGAGGGCGGGGTTGCTCCTAGGTATAAGGCCGAAAGTAATAGGAGTCTAGAACGGAGACCACCGCGCCCGGGGACACGGGCGTGCGAAAGAGTTGAGGGGGATTGCGAGGGGATGAGGACGGAGTAAAGATTACGGACTACGAGAAAAGAACGTGAGATGCACCCGGCAGAATGCCTAGGCAGTGTGAAATATGAGTAATAAAACTTGGGCGTGACGGACCTACGGTCAGTCCTCAAGATGCGGCCGCTTCCGCCATGCTCCGCCCCGCCCTGCTCTTCTGTGCCAGCTGCCTATCCGTCGCAGCGGCCACCCTCCATGTGAACGTTAAGGGTGATGGCCAAGGAGACGGGAGCGCGGCTAAGCCTTTCCGGACTATCCAAGAGGCAGCCGAACAGGCCCAGCCTGGAGATACCGTGCTGGTAGCGCCAGGGATCTACCGCGAACGCATCGCCCCACCCCGCGGCGGCAAGGAGGGCGCACCAATCGTATTCCGTTCTTCCGAGAAGCATGGCGCAGTCGTGCGCGGCTCCACGCCCTGGAAGCCAACCTGGCAGAAGGTCGCGCCTGGCATCTACTCGGGCCCAGTCGATGAGTCGCTCTTCGCCGATACAAGTCACGTCGACGGGGGCAATCCCTTCCGCATCCCGTCATCCTCCACGCCCTACGGCCGCGAGGGCCAACCCGAGGCGGAACGCAAGTACCCGAACAGCGACCCAAAGCTATCGTTCAACTTGGGACAGGTCTTCGTCGACGACGAGTGCTACGAACAGGAACCCAACGCGACCGCACACGCCAAAAGTCCCAAGACTTGGTGTTACGATAACGGCACACTGAGCATCCACTTCCTTGACGACCAACCAAGCCGGCACGCCGTCGAGGTCACCAACCAGCGGCGGCTATTCGCCCCGCATAAACGTCAGCTCGGCTTCATCACGATTGAAGGCTTCATCTTTGAACGCTGCGGGAACCAATACCCTTCGAACTTCTGGGAACCGGAGCACGCGGCCTGGCAACACGCCGGCATGGTTGGCACGCGGTCCGGCCGCAACTGGACCATCCGCGGCAATATCCTCCGCTACGCCAACAGCATCGGACTCGACCTCGGCAATGAAGGCAACGAGGCGGTCGACCTCGAGAAAGGCGAGAACGGTAAGGCCACTGGCGCCCGCGGACACTTGGTCGAAGGCAACCACATCGCCGACAATGGCGCCGCCGGGACGGCCAGTTATAATGGCTCTTCGCTCACCATCCGCGGTAACGTCGTCGAGCGGAATAACCGGCTCCGCTTCACCGGCAAGAAGCGCTGGGAAAGTGCCGGCATCAAACTGCACAACCCCAATAACTCCGTCATCGAAGGCAACCTCGTCCGAGATAACTACGTGATGTGGGGAATCTGGTGCGATCAAGGGGGCGGACAGGACACGCGGATCGTCAAGAATACGGTCATTAATCAAGGCGCCGGCATCGACTTTGAGATCGGGCCAGCCAAGCCGTGCCTAGTCGAAGGAAATATCTTGATCGAAAACATGGTCGGTGTGCGCACCCGCGAATCGGGCGGCGTGACCATCGCTCGCAACCTCTTCGTGGGCTCGAAGCAGGCCGACGTGGAGTTCTCGCTCGAACGTAAGCGAACGAGCAACTGGAGTGCGGAGCGGTGTGCGATCCAGCAGAACCTCATGCTCGGCGGAAATGGCCTGCGCCTGAAGCTGACCGCCCCGGATCAATTCCGGTGTGCTGGGCGGCAACTCGACGGCAACCTCTACGGAGGTTCCGCGGCCGACCAACTCTTCGCCTTCGAGAAACAACCTCCGATGAACTTGGCCGAGTGGCAGATGCAGTGGAAGGCCTTCAAGGATGACGCCGGCTCGGAACAAAAAAGCCGCATGATTCAAGGCTGCACTTATCGCTTCGACTCAGCCAAGATGGAATTGATTCTCGTGATTGGATTCGACCCGAAGGCACTGGGTGAGACTTATCCAGGACTGAAGCAGGGGACGACGGTGCTGAAGGTCGGTGGGGGAGTTGATTGGCTGGATCGTTGAAACAGCGGCGGGCTTATTCCATCTGATGATCGGATACCTGCCATCCATCTGACCCTACCCCAACAAAAAGGGCGGCCCGGAGGCCGCCCTGGTTTGGCGTGAGGTCGTTATGCAGTCCCGACCCTTCCCATGCACTCAGATCGAGAGCAGGAACTCGGAGAGCTGCTTCTTCTGGGCAGGGGTCAGCTTGAGGTAGCGATCGCGCGAGACCTTGGCTTCGCCGTCATGGGCGGCGATGGCGGCGTCGAGGGTGGTCGCGCGGCCGTCATGCAGGTAGGGCGCGCTGACACGGAGGCCCCACAGGGGCGCGGTGCGCATCTCGCGCGGGCCAGCCTGAGCCTGGACGATCCCGTCGCCGAGCGAGCCCATGTCGTGCAAGAGCAGGTCGGAGAAGAGGCGGACTTCCTTGCGGTCGAAGGCTGGGTCCTTGCTCGGGCCAGTCTGCATGCTCGGGACGTGGCAGAGGGCGCAACCTGCGGCCATGAAGAGCTGCTGGCCAGCGGCCGCGGTCGGCGTGAGCTTCACGCCCGGAGGCGGGGCCAAGAACTTCATGAAGTTCGCAACCTTCTCGAAGTCGGCCAAACCCGTCGCGGGAGCGTCCTCTGGATCCAGAACAAAGTCCGACTTCGCCAACTTCTCAGCATCACCGTTCGGAGCGTTCTCCGTCGGGAAGAAGCGATTAGTCACACCCATCTCATTCGCATAGGCATCAGCCGCGAAGGCCAACACGCTTGTCTGCTGGGCCTTCCAGCCGAAACGACCCACGCGGGTCTGGCCGCTCACGACATCGGTGATCATATTCACCTTGCCCTTCACGCCGTCCACCGGTTGCTTGCGGACGTTGGCGATGATCGCGGCATCGGGGATGGCCTCCATCAGGCCCAGGCCAAAGACCGGCGTCGAGTTACGCTTCACCACGAGATTAGCCTCGAGGGGGACGAGTTCGATCGCGTCAGGCAGGATCGCCTGATCCTGCAGCAGCGAGCCTCCGAGGGCATCGAGGCCGTCGAAGCCCGCCGACGTCACGCGACCGAAGCGAGTGACATTGCGAGGGCTCGCCCCGCCCGTCGCCCCGCTGCTATGGCAAGCCACGCAGGAACTCTCATTGAAGATCGGGCCGAGGCCACCTTCGACATCCTCGGACTTCTCGAAGTCCACCTTGCCGTCGACGAAGAGCTCCAGCTGAGCGGTCGTGAGGCCAGGCAGCGGGTCGCCGAACAAGGGTTTGGCCGGATTCATGCGCGGCATCGCGGGACGGAAGAGCGGCTGCGGGCGCAGTGCGGGCTTCTTCACCGGGGCGAACTGAGCGTCGGGCTCGACGGTGCGCTTCACCGGCGCGGGGGCGGGGGTGAGTTTCATCGGGGCCGGCGCCGGGCCATTGTTCGCACCACCGGTGGCGGGAGGCGGCGTGGGGGCCGCGGCGAGCTGCGTGGCCGCGGCGATGAGGGCGAGGGTTCCGATCAGGCGGGCGGTGATCATGGGGGTATTTGGTTTGGGGTTTACGAAAGCCGAGGGCGCTTTCCGTACAGATGATTAAAGCCTATTCGTGGCGGATGTTAAGCCTATCAAAGTTACTTTTACATAAACGAAATCTGAAGGGTGGATTAAGGGGAGATTAAGCAAGAGATCAGTTGGCCAGGTGACAGGGGGACAAGGGGCGGGTTAGTTGATTGGTTGGCCAGTTGGCCGGAAGAGGCAGAGACACGGACAAGCAGGGAAGCTTATCCCAACCCGGAGGCAGCTAGGGCAGCACGCGGTGCTGCCCCAACCGGAGCGCGGAGCGCGCGTGAAGAGGCAATATCAACGCCCTTGCCCGCATGCCCGCTTGCCAGCCGGCCAGCTTTGCATCGCTCTGGCCAACGGTTCAACCGATCAACCCACCCCGGTCGCAGGACGGGGACCTTACCTCGCGATGTCCCCGCGGCCGATCACGGTGATGCCGTGGGTTGCAAGGACCGAAGCCGCCAGTTCCTGGGCCTCGGTGCGAACGACGAGGCCGTAACGACCGTTGGGTCGAAAGAGAAACGGGTAGACGTAATGAATGTTAATCTCGGCCTTGAGCAAGATCGAGGTGACATCCTTCAACTGGGCCTCGGACTGGAGCTCGATGGCGACCACCGGGACGTCGTCGTGGGCGAAATTATGCTCATTGAGCACGGCCTCCGCGCGCTCGGGGTAGTCCACCACGATGCGGATGATGGCGGAGTCGGTGGTGTCCACCAAGCACAGCGCCATGATGTGGACATCGGCCGAGCCGAGCGACTGCACGAGCTCGTTGAGGCGCCCGACCTTGTTCTCGACGAAAATGGAGAACTGTCGGACCGGACCGTGGTCGGGTTCTCTGGTGGTTTCGGAGCCCATCGCACCCACGATGCCCAAAGCTGGGGCATTCGCCAGCCCGTTTTCATTTGATTAAGGCCTAACGAACCAAACATTCGGCGCCATGCCCGCCTTGTTCCTCGCCCTGATTCTCGCCCAGGCGCCTACCCGCCTGCCCGAGACCATCGTAATCGAAAGCCGACAGGTCGCGCCGCTCGGGGAAGCCTCGCCATCGGTTAGCCGTGTGAACGTCACGGAAGCGACGGAGGCCGGCCTCACCACGCTCGCGGAAGCCTTGGCGACCACCCCTGGCCTCTACGCCACCGAGCAGACCGGCGAAGGCTCGCAAGCCTCGCTCTTTATCCGGGGCACCAATTCATCGCAGAGCGCCGTGCTCCTCGATGGCCGCCGCTTACCGCCGGGCTTCTCTGGCACCTATGAGATCGGTCGCTACCGCCTCTTCGGCCTGAACTCGGTCGAGATTCTCCGCGGACCGTCCTCCGCGCTCTACGGAGCCAATGCGCTGGGCGGCGTGGTCGACCTACGCCTTGCCTCGCCCCTGACGGAGACCGCGGGAGGCCGCTGGCAGGCCGAAGGTGGCTCGTATGGCCGCGGCTCCTTGGCCTTTCACTGGCTGGCCAATAACGCCGCCGGTAAAGCCGCCGCGACCCAAGGCACCTCGCTGGCGCTGACCACCACCCACGACAATGGATGGCGAACCAATGGAGGTCGCGACGCAACGAATGCTTTGGTGAAGTCCGAATGGCGGCTCACCCCCCAGCTCGTCCTCGAAATCATCGGCTCGGCGGACCTCGCCCGAGCCGGCTTGCCGGGGCAAACCAGCGGGGCGCCCGCCCAAGGCGACCCCAACGACTGGCAAAAGGACTCTGGCTGGCTGCTCTCGCCTGGCCTGCGCTACCAGGATGACTTGCTCACCGCGGTCGTCTTCTGGTCCCACGGAGGCTCCGCGGTGACCAGCCTGACCGACGGCACCGACTTCACCGGCAACTATTCATACCACCAACGATACTTGCTCAACCGTGACGAACTCACCGCCTTCGCCGACTGGAAGTTCCGACCCGACCTTACCGTCGGCATCGGGGCCACCTACGAACGCACCGCCTTCGACCAACTCTCCCTCGACGGCAACTCCACCGCATGGAGCGACCAACAGGAGACCCGCGGAATCTGGACCCGGGCCGACTGGTCGGCAACCTCGGTCGATCGCTTCACGGCCGCCTTGCGAAGGGATGCCCACTCGGAATTCGCCGGCAAGACGACCGGGGAACTCAGCTATCGACGCCAGTTGATTCGGGAAGTGTCCGCCGAAATCAAGTTTGCCACCGCCTACCGAGCGCCCGCCGCCAACGACCTCGCCTATGGCACGTCCGGCAATCGCCGACTACGCCCCGAATCCAATGAAGGCATCGAAGCCGGACTCCGGTATGAAAGCCGGATCCCCGGCGAACTCGCCCTGACCTTGGTCGCCTTCCGCAATCAACTCACCGACCTGATCGATTTTGACCCGGCAGATGACTATAAGACCTTCAACATCGCGAAGGCGCGCACGCAAGGCCTGGAACTCGGAGCGTCGGGGCGCCCCGCCAAGGGGGTGCGGGTCTTCGGCGCAGCCACCCTGCTCGACACCGAGGTGCTCTCGCCGGATTACCAAGGCATCGCCGTCGCGGGGCAAAGCCTGCTGCGCCGCCCTCACCTCGTGCTCAACTTCGGCACGGAAATCATGCCCGACGACGCGTGGACCTTCGGTGCATCCGTCCAGGTGCTCCGAGGGCGGGTCGACTTCGATTGGAACCTGGGCCAACGCGTGGAGCTGCCTGACGCCGCTTACCTGCGCGTGTGGATTCGCCGAGCCATCGACGCCCATAGCGAAGTCTCCTTGCGACTCGAAAACCTCACCAACAAGAGCGCCCCGCCCACCGGGATCGGTTTTGGCGCTCAGCCCCGTTCGGTGTATGTGGGGTACACGAGGAGGTTTTGAATTTGGTTGATCGGTTGATCCGTTGGCCAGTTGGTCGGAAGAGTTAGAGACACGGACAGGCAGGGCCGCCTGTCCCTAAACGTAAGCAGGGATGAATTCAGGTCAGGGACAGAGTAAGGATTAGAGGCTTCAGGAAGTCCTCTGGCTAACTGGTCAACGGATTAACCTGAGCTATCTGGCCAACTGGCCAACCAATCAACTGGTCAACTTGCATCCCCCTCCCTTCACGCCCGTTAAACGCCATATGTTTGGATTGGATTGGCGGGTGGGATGCACCAGAAAAGGAACTTCCTCAATGCGCCCATTCTTCCAGCTCCTGTCGACTCTCGTCGTCCTACCCTGCCTGCTCGTCCCCGCCCTCGCTAATGAGGTCGGCCTGGAGTCCGCCGGCCCGACGCGCTTCGGGGCACGGTTCAGTGAAGAAGGCGGTAAGCGCATCGCGGCCTTCAACGGTGACAAAGGCCTGATGGCCTGCTTCACCTTCGCCGCCGACGGCAACGTCGCCGTCTCCGTCCAGGTCAAGCTGGCCAAGGGCGGGAAGACCGGCTTCAAGGGCCGCCTCGCCGGCAAGGACCTCGCCGGCTCGGTCGAGGGTAACGGCGAAGCCCAGTGGGTCGCGCTCGGCGCCGCCAAGGTCACGGCCAGCGTGCCGACGTTCCTCAACCTCGAGGCCGTCGAACGCAAGGGCACCGTCGTCGTCACCGGCTTCAAGTTTGACCAGGATGCCGTCGCCACGCCCGTCGCGCACTTCAAGACCGCCTATGCCGAAGGCAAGGAAGTCGCCCTCAGCGACCGCGGCAACGTCGGCGCCGCCACCTTCAATGGCGCGGGGCTCCTGCTCGTGCCCATCGTCGTGGAAAAGTCCGGCGACGTCACTTTCGCGGCGCGTTTCAACCTGCCCGCCGGCGCCCAGCGCGCGCTGCAGGTCACCGTGACCGACGACCTGGAAGCCGTGCGCACCCGGGCCGCGGTGACCGACCTCGCCCTGACCGGCACCGGCAAAGTCGCGAACTCCGCCGACTTCACCCTCTCTTTCCCGAAGGTCGGCACCTACCTGATCGCGCTGGCCAGCAAGGCCGACGGCGAGGCGCCGCTGACCGTCAACGGCCTGCTGCTCCGCAAGGGCACCAACGCCAACCTCTGGTCCCTGCCCAACGGCAACGCGCAGTCCGTGCACTACGGCTACCCCGTGCCGAAGGGCGAGACCGCCCTCTGGGCCTACGCCGAGGCGAAGTCGGCCCCGGGCCCTGCCGCGACCTACAACTGCGTGCTCGGCTTCGGCCAGGGTTACTTCGGCTTCCAGCGCCGCGCGCTCGGGACGAACCCCGACGACCGCTGGTTCATCTACTCGCTCTGGGATTCGGGCTACGTGAAAAACGCCGTGAAGAAGGAAGGCGCCGACTCCGAGGAGCTGAAGAACTCGATCGTGCGGATGCTGGCCAAGGGCGACGACGTGAAGGCTTACGCGTTCGACCACGAGGGCTCCGGCGGCCATAGCCATTGGGAATACCCTTGGAAGGACAACGAGACATACGCATTCCTGCTGGGCGTGAAGCCCGACGGCACGGGCGCGGTCTTCGCGACCTACGTGCGCGTCGACGGCGGTCAGTGGAAGTTCCTGACCGCCTTCCGCCGCCCGAACACCAAGGCCAAGCTCGACGGCCTCTACTCCTTCGTGGAGGACTGGTCCGGCAGCGCCGGCCAGCAGAAGCGCGTCTGCCACTACTCCAACGTCTGGATCCGCAATACCGAGGGCAAGTGGCTCCAGCTGCGCGAAGCCAAGTCGAGCGCCACCGCCGAACTCGGCCGCGCCGACTTCGACCATTACGTGGAAGGCAATGGCGTCGTCCTCAGCACCGGCGGCTACGGCGAGCCCAAGGGCAAGCGCGGCGTGATCTTACAGATTCCCGAAAGCAAGACCCCGCCCCAGGTGGACGTGGATAAGCTGCCGGGGAAGTAGGAGCGCGAAAGAGTACGGAGTACAGAGTACGGAGCTCTGAACAAAGCATGAGCGAGAAGGCTGAATGCCTCCCTAGGCCCCAGACTCCCGCCGCAATCCGTACTCCGTATTCCCTACTCAGTACTCAATCTCGACAGCGGGCCCACTGGCCAGCTTTTGGCTTAAGCTCGCTTAAGCGAAATACTCCACCCCGCCTTGGAAGATGGGCTGGTGCTTGTGGCCGGGGAGGTTCTTGGCGACGTTCGCGCCGACGCGCTCCGAGTGGCCCATCTTGCCGAGGACGCGGCCGCACGGGCTGGTGATGCCTTCGATGGCCTCGACGGAGCCGTTGGGGTTGAACTCGATGCGGTTCGACGGCACGCCGGCGGGGTCGCAGTACTGGAAGGCGACCTGGCCGTTCTTGGCGAGCTCCGCGATGACGGCGGGCGACGCGGTGAAGCGACCTTCGCCGTGGGAGAGCGGGATGTTGTGCACCTGGCCGACCTCGAGGCGCGCAAGCCAGGGCGACTTCACCGAGGCGACGCGGGTGTGGGCATAGCGGGAGATGTGGCGGGCGATGCGGTTGTGGAACAGCGTCGGCGAGGTGGCGTCGACGTCGCGGATCTCGCCGAAGGGCACAAGCCCGGTCTTGATGAGGGCCTGGAAGCCGTTGCAGATGCCGAGGATGAGGCCGTCGCGGGACTTCAGCAGGTCCATGGTGGCGTCACGCACGACGGGCGACTTGAAGACGGCCGCGATGAACTTGCCGGAGCCATCCGGCTCGTCGCCGGCGGAGAAGCCACCCGGGATCATCAGGATCTGCGAGCGGGCGATGGCGTCGGCGAGCGCCTGGAGCGACTGGCCCAAGCCGGCGGCGTCGAGGTTGCGCAGGACTAGGATCTCGGGCTCGGCGCCGGCGAGGCGGAACGCGCGGGCGGTGTCATACTCGCAGTTGCTGCCCGGAAAGACCGGGATGATCACGCGGGGCTTGGCCACGCGGGCTTGGGGCTTCAGGCCGGAGCGAACGGCAAAGGAGATCGGGGCGGGGACGCCGGCCGGCTCGGAAGCCTTGGTCGCAAAGACGGGCTCGAGCACGCTTTCGTGGGCGGCGAGGAGCTCGTCGAGCGCGATCGTCACGCCCGGCCACGCGAGCGCGGGGGCCGTGGTGGTCTGGCCGAGCACGTCGTGCGGCAACGTGCCGAGGTCGGACGCGGACGCTACCTCGAGTACGAGCGAGCCGTAGGCGGGGAGCAGGAACTCGGCCGAAGGCGCGGCGGCGAGGGCGACCCCGATGCGGTTGCCGAAAGCCATGCGGGCGAGGGCGTGCCCCACCCCGCCCTGACGGACGGCGGCGGCGGCGCGAACCTTTCCGGCCTTGATCAGCGCGTGGATCGCCGCGAGGCGTTCGCGCGCGACCTTGAGATCGGGGAGCAGCGCGGCGGTGCGCGGGACGTCGACGATGACGACGGTGGAGCCGGCCTGCTTGAACTCGGCCGAGATGACCTGGCTGGCCTTGCCCGGGACGATCGCGAACGAGACGAGGGTCGGCGGGACGTCGAGGTCCTTGAAGGAACCCGACATCGAGTCCTTGCCGCCGATGGCGGCGGTGCCGAACTCAAGCTGGGCTTCAAGGGCACCGAGCAGGGCGACGAGCGGCTTGCCCCAGCGCTTGGGGTCGGTGCCGAGCTTCTCGAAGTACTCCTGGAGGGTCAGGCGGGCCCGGGCGGGGTCGCCGCCGGCCGCGGTGAGGCGGGCCAGGGACTCGACGACCGCGCAGACGGCGCCGTGCCCCGGGGACCACTGGGCGACCTCGGGGTTGAACCCGTAGGCCATGATGGTGCAAACATCGGTTTCCCCACCCAAAACGGGCAATTTGGCCGCCATGGCCTCCTGGGGGGTGGTCTGGGTGGCGCCGCCGAAGGGGTGCAGGACCGTGTTGGCCCCGATGGAGGCGTCAAAACGCTCCCCCAAGCCCCGCTGGGAGGCGTTGGGCAGGTCGGACAGGGCTTTCCTCAGGTCGGCGGCCGAAATGGCCTGGGAAGGCGCCTGGAATGGGGATTTCGAGGCATCCGGGGCGGCGACCGAGGCGGTGGCCGACTGGGTGACCCCGTTGGTGTCGAGGAACTCGCGGGCGATGTCGACGACCCGCTGGCCGCGCCACTCCATGATCAGGCGGCCGGTGTCGGTGACGTCGGCCACCTGGACGGCTTCGAGGTTCTCGCGGCGGGCCGCGGCGAGGAAGGCCGGTACATCCTTCGGGTGCAGCACGACGGCCATGCGCTCTTGAGATTCCGACAAGGCGATCTCCGAACCGTCGAGGCCGTCATACTTCAGCGGCACGCGGTCGAGGTGGATGTGCAGCGACGGGGCGAGCTCGCCGATGGCGACGGACGCGCCGCCGGCGCCGAAATCATTGCAACGCTTGATCAGCGCGCTGACGGACTCATCGCGGAAGAGGCGCTGCAGCTTGCGCTCGGTCGGCGCGTCGCCCTTCTGCACCTCGGCGGAATTCTGGAGCGCGGTCTCGGTGTGCTCCTTCGACGAACCCGTCGCGCCACCCACGCCATCGCGGCCGGTGCGACCGCCGACGAGCACGATGACGTCGCCCGGGACCGGGGCTTCGCGGCGCACGCAGCGACGCGGGCCGGCGGCCACGACCGCGCCGATCTCCATGCGCTTGGCGACGTAGCCGGGGTGGTAGTGCTCGGCCACCAAGCCCGTCGCCAGACCGATCTGATTACCGTAAGAGGAGTAGCCAGCGGCGGCGCCGGTGGTGATCTTGCGCTGCGGGAGCTTGCCCGGGAGCGTGCGGTCGTAAGGGGTCAGGGGGTCGGCCGCGCCGGTGACGCGCATCGCCTGATAGACGTAGGAACGGCCCGACAGCGGGTCGCGGATGGCCCCGCCTAGGCAGGTGGCGGCCCCGCCGAAGGGTTCGATCTCGGTCGGGTGGTTGTGCGTCTCGTTCTTGAACATGACCAGCCACTCCTCGGTGTGCCCGTCGATCTCGACCGGCACCACGAGGGAGGCGGCGTTCACCTCCTCGGAATCTTCCATGTCATCCAGCGCCCCCGTGCGCTTCAGCTCGCGGCCCGCGATTGTCGCGATGTCCATCAGGCAGACCGGCTTGCCCTGGCGGTTGAGGCCGAGGCGCACGCGCTGGTAGCGCTCCCAGGAGGCCTTGAACGGGGCGAGCAACGGCGAGTCGGCGAACTCCACCGACTTCAGTTCGGCCAGGAAGGTCGTGTGGCGACAATGGTCGGACCAATACGTGTCGAGGAGTTTGATCTCGGTCAGCGTCGGCTCGCGGCGGGCGTGGTCGCGGAAGTGGGCTTGGCAGAACTGCAGGTCCGCATCGGACATCGCCAAGCCCAGTTCCTTGCGGAGGGCAGCCAGCTCGGCGGCGGGCTTCGTCAAGAATCCGGGCAGCGAAGCGACGGGCCGCGGCGTCGGCGCCGCGCGGCACAGGGACGTCGGCGGGGCAAGGTCGGCCTCGCGCGAGTCGACCGGGTTGATCAAGTAGGCCTTCACCCGGGCCAGGTCGACCGGCGAAAGGTCGCCGCTCACGACGTAGGTACGGGCGGCGGCCACGAGGGGCCGCTCCCCTCCCCCGACGATCTGGAGGCACTGGGCGGCGGAGTCGGCGCGCTGGTCGAACTGGCCCGGGAGAAACTCCACGGCAAAGGCGGTCTCGCCCGCGGCCAGCGGGAAGCAGGCCTCGGTCACATCGTCGACCGGCGGCTCGGCAAAGACTGTCGGGATGGCCTGGCGGGTGGCGGCCTCGGTGGCGCCCTCGACGTCGTACCGCTGGAGAATCCGAAGGGACTTCAGGCCCGGTAGGCGCAGCGAATCCTGAAGGTCACGGAGGAGGTGCTCGGCCTCGGACCGGAAAGCGGGTTTTTTCTCGACGAAAAGGCGGTGCATGGAAGCGGCCCTACATTGGTCGGAAAAATCGGCCGAGGACGATAAGGAAATGGGGCGGCAGGAAAGAGGGCGTAGGGAGTGGGTGCAAGGTAGCAGCCCGTAGGGGCGACTTCCTCCGCACCCAAGAGCCCACCCCGAAACCGACCACCTAACACCTAACACCTACATACAAATACCTAAACCCAATCACCTACTTCCCAAAACCTACCCCTACCCACCCTTACTGGGCGGAGGTGTCGGACGCCTTGACCTTGCGGCGGCGGCGGAGGGCGGCGGCGGCGAGCGCCAGAGCGCCGATGGCCAGGCCGTAGGTGGACGGCTCGGGGATCGCGGTGAGGACGATGGCCCCGTTCTGCGTGTCGTTCGAGACCGTGAACCAGTCGGCGCGGGCGACGTTGCCGTGCGCGTCCTTGAAGCCGGAGTAGTCGATCGAGAAGATGTCGCTGATGGAGACGCCGGCGCCGAGGCTGAGCGTGCCGTAGCTGAAGAGCGTGAAGTTCTTCGGGTCGTTCCAGGCGAAGTTCTGGACCGCGAGGTTGCCGGTGACGCCGTTGGCGTCGAGGGAGTTGAGGTGGAGGGTGGCGCGATTGACGCCGCTGAGCGCGGAGAGGTCGAGCAGCCCGGTGACCGCGACGGAGTCGAAGCCGACGCCGCGGACTGCGGTGGCGTCCTTCATGTTCATCGTGAACGACGAGCCGGTCTCGAGGCGCAGGCCAGCGGTCGTTAGGAGACCCGGGGTGGTGGCGCCGGTGGAGATCTGCGAGCCACCCTTCGCGGTGACGGAGCCGACAGAGCCGACGCCGATGAGCTGCGTGCCGCTGGTCAGCACGATCGAGCCGGCGAGGTTGGTGGCGGCGGCGAGGGTGGCGCCGCTGGTGACGGTGAGCGTGCCGGCGTAGTTGGCGCCGTTGACGATCGTACCACCGGAGTAGCTCACGCGGTTGGCGAAGCCGGCGCCAAAGTTGGCGGTGTTGCCGGCGGCAACCAGGATGCGGCCGTCACCGAAGGCGTTCTGGGCCAGCGTGAGCGAGCCGGCGTAGCTGACGTCGCCGGTGTAGCCGGTGCCGTTGGCGATGGTGCCCGAGGTGTAGGCCACCGAGGAGGTCGAGGTGCGGCCACCGAAGTCGACGGTGCCGCCGAGCATCTTGATGTTGGCCGAGACGCCGTTGACCGCGATGTTCAGGGTGTCGCCCGAGTTCAGGGTGAAGTTGCCCGCGGTGACCACGCCGGCGACGGTGACGGAACCGGAGAAGGCCAGGTCACCGGTGTAGTTCACGCCGCTGAGCGCGCCGCCCTGGTAGTTGATGGTCTTGTCCGAGGCGGTGGTGCCGAGGGCGATGCTGCCCGTGGAGGTCAGGTTGATCGCGCCGACCGACAGGCCGGTGGCCGCGGCGTTGAGGCTGCCCTTCACGTCGAGGACGCCGGCGTAGCCACCGAGGTTGGCCAGGTTGCCGCCGCGGAAGTCGATGCCGCGGGTCAGCGAAGCGGTGTCGAGCGTCTGGCCGGCGGCGACGCGGACGGCCACGCTGGCGTCGAGCGAGGCGAGGTCGGTCGCGCCGAAGCTCGTGATGCCGGCGTCGACGCCGACCGAGCCGGTGAAGTTGCCCGCGTGGGCGATCGAGCCGCCGTTGAGGACGAGCGTCGCCCCGGTGACGTTGTAGTTCGCGAGGTCGAGGGTCGCGCCGGCGGCGACCGTGACGGTCGAGGTGCCGAGGGCGGCGGCGTCGCCCAGGGCGAGCGTCCCACCCGTGATCGCGGTGGCACCGGTGTAGGTGTTGGCGACGGCGAGCGTGGCCGTACCCGCACCGGTCTTGGTCACCGTGGTCGAGCCCGCGAGGTTGGCCGAGATGGTGCCGGCGGCGACGGTGAGGGCACTGTTGGCGAGCGTGCCGTTCGAGAGCGTGCCGTTCGACAGGGTGATGGACTTGGCGAGGGTGAAACCACCCAGGTCGAGTTTGCCGCCATTGACCGTGGCCGCGGCGGTGCCGAGGGCGGCGGCGTGACCGAGGGTCAGCTGACCCGCGTTGACGGTGGTGCCGCCCGCGAAGGTGTTGTTGCCGGAGAGCGTCAGGACGCCATTGCCGGACTTGGTGAGCGAGCCGAGACCAGAGACGATCCCGGTGATGGCCAGAGAGTCGGCCGCGACGGAGACCGCGAGGTTGGAGGCCAAGGTGGCGTTGACGGAGACGAGGTGCGTGCCGGCGGTGGCGGTCAGGGCGGCGGTGCCGGTGTTGGACGCGAAGGTCAGCGAGCCGCTGGTGCCGGTGGCGAGGGTGTAACCACCACCCGCGGTGTTGAAGGCGACCGACTTGAGGCTCGGGGTCGCGCCGTCGAGGGTGACCGTGGCGGAGGAGCCGGCGGTGAGGGCCGTGTTGTCGAAGGTCGCGGTGTCGACGTTGGCGAAGGCGGCGTCGAGACCCGCGGAGCCCTGGTTGGCGCCCCAGTTCATGCCGAACTCGGAAGCGAAGGTACCCCACGAGCCGTTGCCGTTCTTGTTCCAGCTCGCGAGACCCGAGTAGACCTGACCGGTGGTGACCAAGCTGGCGGCCGAGCTCAGCGACTTGGCGTCGAGACCGGAGACCGTGCTGGTCGAGTTCAGACCGAGGCTGACGTTGCCGCCGAGCGAACGGGCGGTGGAGGTGTCGGCCGTGAAGATCAGGTTGGCGGAGCCGCCGGCGGCGAGCTCGGTGATGGACGAGACGGAGACCCCGGCGACCGCGGTGGCGGTGGCGTTCAGGTTATCCTGATAGCCGGAAGCGGTCAGGGTGTTGGTCACCGCGACGGTGTCGCTGACCGCGTTGGCGCCGACGTGGAGCCGGCCGAAGGCGAGGGTCTTGCTGGCCAGCGTGGCGCGGGCGTAGTCGTAGGCGGTGCCGGTGACGGCGACGGTCTTCGAGGTCAGGGCCTCGTTGGTCAGGTCCGCGATACCACGGGCGTTGGAGGTCAGGGCCAGGGTCAGGGTCGAGGCGAGGCTGCCCGCGGTGGCCGCGGTGACCACGAGGTCGGCGTCGGCGCCGGCGATCAGGTTGCCCAGGGTGCTGAGCGTCAGCTTGCCGTTCGAGGTGGTCGCCGCGACGTCCAGGCTGTCCTGGTAGGTGGCCGAGGTGATCACCGTGTTGGCCACGTTGACC
>BJHS01000026.1 GCA_014193315.1 Verrucomicrobiota bacterium | reverse complement strand
GATTGCCCAACAGGTGGCGGATGGCCGTCACGCGCCGCGAATCACCGGAGGATTCCTTGACGGCCTCCAGGTTACGGTGCTCCGCGGCCAACTCGGCGACCTGCGCCGGCAGGAAGTCCGTCTTATACGCCGGCGGGTTATTGTAGAGCATGCACGGCAGCTTGGTCGCGGCGATGACCGCCGAGACGTGGGCTTTCATCTCGCGCCAATCGGTGCTGTAGACGTAAGGGGGGAGGACCATGAGGCCGCCGCAGCCGAGCCGCTCGGACTCCTTGGCCAAGGCGACCGACTCCGCGGTGGCAAGCGAAGCGATCCCGGGGATGATGGGCGTGCCCGGGACGGCCTTCACGCAGATCCGGATCAGTTCGACCTTCTCGTCGTAGGTGAGCGTGGCGCCTTCCCCCAGCGAACCGCAGGGGACGATGCCGATGCAACCCGAGGCGACCATCCAGCGGCACTGGCGGGTGATCTCGACGGCGTCGAGTTTGCCGTCCTTCCGGAAGGGGGTGGTGATTGCGGGGATCACGCCATCCCATTGGGCGCGGACTTTTTTCTTCGAGACGGGGGTGGTCATGGTAGTGTGAATAGAGGGAGGAAAGGTTTAGGCGTGTCGATCAGGGTCGACTTCCTTCAGGTCGACGGAGGTCGGCTCGCCGCAGATGAGCTGGGCGACTATTTCACCCGTGACGGGGCCGAGGCTCAAGCCCATCATGGAATGGCCGGTCGCAACGATGAGGTTGCGCTTGGCCCGGGTCCGCCCGAGGTAGGGCATGCCGTCGGGTGGGCAAGGCCGCAACCCCGACCAGACGGGTAAGGCCTCAAAGTCAGCCTCCTTGAAGGCCGGGTAATAGCGGACGAAGGCCTTGCGGATGCCGCGGACGCGGGCGGGATTGACGGAAAGGTCGTTGCCCGTGATCTCCATCGTCCCCCCCACCGTCAAGGCGGAGCCCATCGGGGTCACGGCCACGCGAGCCTCCATCAGGAGCGAACAATACTTCGGGCGTTGGACCGGCCGCTCCAATCGCATGCTGTAGCCTTTACCAGCCTGCATCGGGATCCGCAAACCGAGGGCCCCGGCGGCGGCGGGGGACCACGCGCCCGCGGCGAGGACGAAGGTCTCACCCGCGAACTCGCCCTGCTTGGTCACGGCGGCGCGGAGGAGGTCGCCCTCCCCTTTCCAGCCCGTGACCTCGGCGTCGAAGACGATGCGGCCGCCGAGGCGGGTCACTTCCGCGGTGAGGCTGGCGACCAATTTACGAGGGTCAAGATGGGCATCCTTCGTGAACAACACGGCGCCCGCGATGGCGTAATCGACGCCCGGGTCGCGCCAGCGCACCTCGTCGGCCGACAACACTTCCGTCGGCACGCCCAAGGCATTGGAGCGCGCGGCCATCACGGCTTCGTGGTCCAGGGTCTGCTGGGTTTGGCAAAGCGCGAGCAAGCCGACGTCCTCGAGGTCAAAGCGACCGGGCAGTTCGTCGCGGTGGCGCAGGAAGAGCGCGCGGCTGCGCAAGTTGAGGTCGCGCAGGATCGGCTCACAACGCGCGACGTGCGCCCGGGTCGACGCCCGCCAGAATTTCCAGCCCCAGGAGAACAGCGCCGGGTCGAGCCGAGGACGGACCCAGAACGGGCTTTCGCCATCGAACATCCACTTCAGGCCGAGGGCCACCATGCCGGGGGCAGCCAGCGGGACAAAATGGCTTGGCACGATCATCCCCGCATTGCCCAAGGAACAGGAATCGTGGTCGGCCGCGCCCTTCTCGAGGAGCACGACTTGCCGCCCGCGCCGCAGCAACTCGTAGGCCGCGCTCACGCCGACGATGCCGCCGCCGACGATGACCGTGGGACCGCTCATTCGCCGCGGATACCCCAGGCGAAAGGATCCCCCGTCTGGAAGACCAAGGTGCTTTCAGCCTGCACGTAAGCGCGGCCGGTGACCAAGGGCTGGACCTTGCCGTCCGCCAGTCGGCGGTAGGTCGCCGTGAAAGCGCTCCCGATGACGCTCTCCTGCTTCCAGGTCGCACCTTCGGCGAGTTTGCCGTCGGCGGCCAGGCAGGCGACCTTGGCGCTGGTCCCGGTCCCACAGGGCGAACGATCGTAAGCCTTACCGGGGCAAAGCACGAAGTTGCGGCTATCGGCGGTCGGGGAGGCGGCGAAGAGCTCGATATGGTCGATCTCCCCGCCCTCGGCGCCCGTGATGCCTTGCGCCGTCAGCGCCTGCCGAATCTGCCAAGCAAACGCGGTGAGCGTCTCGACCTGGTCGAGGGCGATGCGACGGTCGAAAAGTTCGACCAGGAAAAACCAGTTGCCGCCCCAGGCGATGTCGCCGTGGACCAAGCCATGGCCGGGCACCTCCAGCCCGACCTGCTTGGCGTGGCGGTAGGAAGGCACGTTGGCAATCGTCACGGAACCATCCGGATGCAGCGTCGCCGTCACCGGGCCGACCGCGGTGTCGATCCGGATATCCCCGGGCTCCACCCAGCCAAGAAAAGCCAAGGTGGCGACCAACCCGATCATGCCGTGACCGCACATCCAAATCGTCCCGATGTTGTTGAAGAAAATAACGCCGAACCGGCAACTCGGGTCATGAGGGGGCACCAACAAGGCCCCGATGATGACGTCCGAGCCCCGGGGTTCGTTCACGATGGCGGAGCGGAAACGGTCGTGCTCCCGCCGGAATCGCTCCAGTCGACCGAGCAAGGGGCCGGTGCCGAGGTCGGGCCCACCGGAGAAGACCACGCGGGTCGGCTCGCCACCGGTATGGGAGTCGACAATCCGAACGGGAACAGGCATGGGCGAGGCAGGGGCCATCGGCCTCCTATTGGTGAATAAAACCCGCCGAAGTCGAGGGATAAGCACCCCCTGCCAAGGGCGGCCTCGCTTTCGGCAACTTCCTCCATCGCCTCGGAGTTAAATCATCATACCAACCACTCCATGAAAGCCTCAAAGACCTTCATCCTGCTCTGCCTCATCTGCGTCATCGGCCTCGGGGTCGTGGTCGCCAAGTTCCTGCCCAGCAGCCCCGCCAACACCGCCAAGCCGACGGCCACCGCGCCCAGTGGCGGCGGGACTGGCGGCGGGACCAACGGCGAGAAGCCCGGGACGGCGATCCGCACCACGAAGAAACTGAAGCTCGACAAGACCGCCAACGTCATTCCCGACCTCGATAAGGAAGCCCTGACCCGCGACCTGACGCCGAAGGAAGCGTTGGAATCCAAATTCCGTAATTGGCGCGACGACGGCCGTAAGCAGTTTGAGGAAATCTTCCAAGGCGATCGGGAACGGACGGGCGTCGTCATGCGCACGCTCTTCCAGAACGAGCAGTTCCGCGCCATGTTCCAGCAGTCGCGCGAACTCGAGTCCAAGTGGCCCAAGGCGAGCGACGAGGAGAAAGCGGCGATCATGAGCCAGATGGAAGCCATCCGCACCAAGGGACTCGGCTTGGTCCGCACCGAAGCGGCCCGCCTCGCCGCGGGCGGTGCACCGCAGCCCAGCGACAACGCGCCGGTGCAGATCCAGACCTTCGGCGGTGCCAGCGTGGTCACGCCTGGGCAGGCGGCACCCGTGCAGACTCAGGCGCCGGCGGCCCCAGCGGCCGCCCCGGTGATCATCATGTAAGGCCAGCCTGCCGCGATGCAGCCCCCTCGCTCCAGCCGCGGCCTCCTTGGCCTCACCGCCCTGCTGGGGGTCGCCCTCGTCGGTGCCCTATGCTGGCGAGGCCAACCGAAACAACGGACGGAGGGCGCGCCCGACCCCGGGCAAGTCACACGCACCGGCAACCCGTCGACGCACCCACCAGTCAGCGGCGCGGCGCGCAGCACCTCCCAACTCAAACTGGACCAACAGGCCAACATCGCGCCCGACCATCTCACGGCAAAGGAGCAGAAGGAGGCGGTGGTGAAACAGTGGGGCGAGTTTCTTAAGACCGAGAAAACCCTCCTCGGTGCCGAGACCTTCGACCCGCTGGCGAAACGGTGGATCGAACGTGCCCGCGTCCGGACCCTCATCGAGGAATGGAAAACCCTTGAGCACGCCTGGCCCGAGCGCACCGAGCAGGAGCGCACGGAGCAGCTCCCCCGGATCCAGGCGATGTGGCAGGAGGCCATGGAAGAGTTCGCCGCCGAACTCACCGCCGCCGGCCACCCGACCATCCTGCCGCCGCCTAGGTAGGCCAAGTCGGTCGCCCGGCGAATCGCGCCAACACGGCGTGCAGCCCAAGCAGGGCGGCACTGACCACGGCGAAACCTGCATGGCGCCCGCCCGTGAGTTCATCCATATAAAGGTCGCGCCGCACCTCGACCATGATCGACTGACAACGGCGATCGCGCCCGTAGCAGGCATTGGGCACGAAGGACCCGGTGAAGGGCGCATCGACGGCGACCTGGAAACCGCGCCCTCGAAAGAAAGCCTCCACCTCCGCCAGCAGTTCCGCGGAGGTATGAAACGGATCCAACCCGAGGCCGATTTCCGGGCGCAATGGCGAGACCTCGGTGGGCAAGGGTACGGCCGGGTAGCTGTGCGCATCTAGCACGAGGCAGCGACCCTGAGTAGCGAGGCGCGCCTGCGCCCAGCGGTCCGCCTCCGCGTGATGCGGGGTGTAATAGGCCGCCAGGAGCTCTTGGCGACGGGCCGGCGACAATCGGCGCAAGTCGCCTCCGTCCGTGGTCCGAACGTAAGTGGCACCCATACCCACGCGGGCACAAGGCTCCCTCGCGTCATCGGAGAAACGCTCGACGTCGACGACCAGCCGGGACACCTTCGCCTGCAGAACATCGCCCGGCCAAAGGTCGGCCCCGAAAAGCGCATCGGTATGCGCATCGACCAAGCGAAGCCCTTCCGCCGCCAACGCGCCGTCGTCGAGGAGGAAGTCCGCGCGATCCGCGGCTGGAATCGCCGGGGAAGCGTGCGGGACATGCAGAAGGAGAGGAGGCATCAACGCCAGAATGCCAAAACCTCATCACAAGTCATTGATAGATAGCGTCATAAAACCGTTCAAATAAGTCGAAACCTTCCAAGGGCGGGGGGGTTAGATAAACGCAACCCAAACCAAATCATCCTATGAAACTCAAGTTCCCCCTCCTCCTGGCCCTGATCACCACGGCCGGTCTCATCGCGGCCGACGCTCCGGCCTCTGGCGACGCCAAGAAGCCCGATGCCCCGAAGGGCGAAGGTAAGGGCGGCAAGGGCAAGGGCGGCTTCCAGATTCCCGGCGTCTCCGCCGAGGACATGCAGAAGTTCAGCGACGCCCGCAAGGCCGCCATGGAAGAGCCTGAAATCAAGAAACTCGCCGAAGCCGCCGCTGCCGCCAAGAACAAGGGTGCCGAAGCCAAGGACGACGACGCCAAGAAGGCCGCTCGCGAAGAAGGCATGAAGGCTTACAAGGCCCTCGGCGAAGCGGTTAACGCCGCGATCGTCAAGGCTCACCCCGAGCTCGCCGAAGTCGTCAAGAAGGCTCAGGAAGCCCAAGCCAACCGCGGGAAGGGTGGCGAAGGCAAGGGCAAGGGCAAGGGCGAAGCCCCTGCCGCCAAGTAATCTTCGGATTACCGGCACCAAACACACCCCGGGCGACCGGGGTTTTTTGTGCCCAGCCCTTAGGCTTGCGAACTTTTCCCCAACCACGGTGTATGAATAGCGTGCCCCTGATGACCATCCTCTTCGCTCTCGCCGCCCCGCTGGCCCTGCTCGCCGCGGAGACACCCGCATCCAAGACGGACGCCGCCCGGACGCCCGCGGGGCGGGCGATGTTGGAAAAACTCATCCCCGACATCGAAGGCGTCTCCAAGGAGGAGATGGCCAAGTTCCGCGCCGCCTCCCCCAAGGCGCAGCAAGACCCTGCGGTGATCGCGGTGCGCGACAAGCTGAACGAGCTCCGCAAGCGCGCCGAGTACGCCAGCACGGACGAGAAGAAGGAAATGCGGGGCGAGTTCGAGGGAGCCGCGGAACTCAACCGCAACGCGCTCAAAGCCGCCTATCGCAAAGCCGACCCGACCCTGGCGAAGGAGACCATCGAGAAGGTCATCGAGGCCTTCGAGGATAAAGCCCGTGCCCGCATCAAGGCGGCGGCGGAAAAGGACACGAAAGCGTCGGCCACCCCGACCAAGCCCTTCCCGTTCGGCGACGAGAAGACCAAGCCCACCGATGGCGCCGCGCCCGCCGCCAAGAAGGCGGGCGGGGCGGACACCGCTCGCGCGAAGGCGCAACCCAATCTCGCGACCCTTTTGGCCGACATCGACGGCGTCCCCGCGGAGGACATGGCGAAGTACCGGATCGCCTTAATGAAGGCCTTCCTCGACCCAGAAGTGCAGGCTGCCCGCGAGAAGTTGAAGGAGATGGGCGTCAACGCCGCGTTCCTCTCCGCGAAGGAGAAGGGCGACATGCACGAGCAGTTCGAGGTAGCCACCGGCGTCGTGCGTAAGGCGACCCGCGCCGCTATCGCCAAGAACGACCCTTCCCTTCCCGCCGAGACCATCGCCAAGATCAGCGAGGTCGTCGAGGAACGCATGCGTCCGCAAGCCCGCTGAACCGACACCCAGACTCCGATTACCTGGCGCTGCCCCTGCCAGGGTTCACGCAACCGCGACCCACCCCTCTCTCATGAAAACATTCCCCTTCTTCCTCCTCGCCGCCACCCTCTCCCTGGGCGCGGCCGACGCCCCTGAAACCAAGACCAAAGCCGACCGTAAGGCCGCCAACGCCGGTCGGTCGCTCACGAACCTGCCCGAGGTCGAGGGCGTCTCCAAGGAGGACCTGGCCAAGTTCCGGGTCGCCTTAGCCATGGCCCAGCAAGACGACGGCGTGAAAGCCGCCCGGGAAAAGCAGCTCGAGAAACGCAAGGGACTGGAGTTCGCCAGCGCCGCCGAAAAGAAGGACGCGCGCAACGACCTCGAGGCGCTCGCCGAGGAAATCCGCAAGGCCACCCTGACCGCGATCGGCAAGGCCGACCCCACGCTTTCCAAGGAAACCGTCGAGAAGATCAGCGACGCCATCGAGGACCACCGCCAACAGAGCATCAAGCAAGCGGCGGGGAGCAAGAAAGGCGGGGACGCCAAGACGCCGGCCAAGCCCTTCCCGCTTGGGGATAAGGCGAAGACCGAGGAAAAGAAACCCGAAGCCGCCCCCGCAGCCAAGTAGGCCCCGACCGCGCGGCGTCTTTCAGCGAGCGCTCACTTGGCGGCAGGCGTTAACCGGAGCGAGTCCAGCACCGCCTTGATTTCGGCGTCCGTGAGCGGCCGCCCCCACAACAGAAAACGGCCGATTTCGCCGTCGAAGGATTCGAAGCCCGGGTGCTGCGTCGCATCGCGCTCCTGCCCGACCGCGAGCTTGGACGCATCGGCCGCGGGATTCACCGGAAAGCGACCGGCGGCGACCGCCTTCGGTTCATCGACAAACAACTCGATCGCCACCTCGCCCACCCCGGAGCCAAGGCGACCCGCGACAACGTAACGGCGGCCCACCTCGAGTTTCGGGCCGGCTACCTTCGGGTTGTTCACGTCGAAACGACCAAAGCTCAGCCCATTACGAGCGCCCCACCACAGGGTGTTATCATCATCCAGGCATCCCCAGATGCCTTCGTACTTCCCGCCATTGCGAAGGTTGCCGAAGAAGGAGTTCACATCCTTGAGCCCGCCCTTGGCTTGCGCGTAAGGCTTGAGCACGGCGACCCAGGTGCAGCCATCGCCCTTGATGAGACCGTCGAAGATTTTTTCGTCAGGGCAGAGCAGTTCCTGCGCTCGGAAGGACAGCGCGCTGGTCGTGCCGGCCTTCACCAGTTGGGGCAGGCCGGACCCGGGCACCTTGCGACCCTTGTCTTGGCCGACAAAATCACGGGCCGCCGCGGGGCCGACTTGGTTCGTCCACTGGGTGACCCGTGATTGGGCATCGAGCGTCAGCCCCCGAGCGGCGTCGAGATCCACCAAGAGCCCTTCGGCGAGAGGCGCGGGCCAAGCCTCCGCGACCAAACGGGCTCCACCGCAGGCAAGAACGAGCAGGAGTTTTCTCATCAACGGAACTAAGCCCGGACCAGCCGGAGGCGCAACCCGTTCCCGCGGTCGGTTTCCGCCTGAAAATGAGGGCGGATGGCCCGCTTTCGGCTGGAACCCGACGGTCTTAAGGCAAATCTTAAGGACATGCCCCTGCGCACGCTTTCCCTCCTCGGCCTGTCCCTGCTCGCCAGCCTACCCGTTCGCGCCGCCGACTCCGTCTGGGTCGAGGCCGAGTCCCTGGCTTCCTATGGTGGCTGGAAACTGGACACCGCCTTCACCAACGTGGTCGGCTCCCCTTACCTGCTAGCCCATGGCTTAGGCAAACCGGTGGCCGATGCCACTGGCTCGGTCCGCATCCCGACCGCCGGCGAGTACCGCGTCTGGGTCCGCACCAAGGATTGGGTCGCCCATTGGAAGGCCCCGGGCACGCCGGGTCGTTTCCAAGTGCTCGTCAACGGCCAGCCGCTGGCGACCGAGTTCGGCACCACGGGCGCCGACTGGCATTGGCAGGACGGCGGCAAGGTCACGCTTGCCGCTGGCGACGTGAAACTCGCGTTGCATGACCTCACCGGCTTCGAAGGTCGCTGCGACGCCATCCTCCTCACCCGCCAAGCCGGGCAGCCCCCCGCGGCGGACGAGAGCCTCGCCAGCTTCCGTGCCAGTTTCAATTCCCCGAACGGCCCCGAGGATGCCGGCCAATTCGACCTCGTCGTGGTCGGCGGCGGTTACGGCGGCCTCGGCGCGGCCCTTTCCGGCGCCCGCCAGTCCCTCAAGGTCGCGTTCCTCCAGGACCGCTTCGTCCTCGGCGGCAACGGCAGCTCCGAGATCGGCGTCTGGGCGATGGGCGGCACCACCCGCGGCAAGTACCCGCACCTTGGTGAAATCATCGAGGAAATCGCCGACCGGTCGCCCGACAGCCCGGGACGCGTCGACAGTTTCGGCGACGAGCTCAAGGAGAAGGTCGTCCGCAACGAGAAGAACATCGCCCTGTTCCTCGGCCATTTCGCCACCGGCGTCGTCATGGACGGCAACCGCATCGCCGCGGTGAAGGCCATCGACGTGCGCACCGGCCGCGAGAAGCTTTTCCGCGCGAAGTTCGTGGCCGACACCACCGGACACGGCTGGATCGGCGCCTACGCGGGCGCTGAGTTCACCCAGGAGCCCGCCAAGCGCATGGGGATGTCGAACATGTGGTTCTACCAAGACGCGGCCCAGCCCTCCGGCTGGCCGGCCACGCCCTGGGCCCTCCCGCTCGAGCTCGGCGATTTCCCGCCCCTGCAGAAATCGAAATCCTTGCTCGACGACAAGCCCTTCATGAAGGCCGAATGGTTCTGGGAGTCCGGCTTCGACCAGGACCCGATCAAGGACCTCGAGTACATCCGCGACTGGAACTTCCGGGCCATCTATGGCGCCTTCTCAGCGCTGAAGAACGGCCCCGACCACGCCAAGTACGCCGCCGCCGAACTCAAGTGGGCTTCGCACGTCGGCGGCCCCCGCGAATCGCGCCTGCTGACCGGCGACCTCATCCTGACCAAGGAAGACATCGTCGCGCGCAAGGACTTCGCCGACGGCTGCGTGCCGACGACCTGGGACATCGACCTCCATTACGCCCGGGAACAGTACGCGAAGAAGTTCCCCGAAAACCCTTTCATCTCCCGGGCGGCCTTCGGCTACGTCGACGCCAACGGTAAGCACATCACCGCGGTGGATCGGCGCAATGGCTACCCCCTGCCCTACCGCTTGTTCTACTCCAAGAACATCGGCAACCTCTTCATGGCCGGCCGACACATCTCCGTGACGCACGAGGCCCTCGGCACCGTCCGCGTGATGCGCACCATCGGAATGATGGGCGAGGTCGTGGGCAAGGCTGCCTACCTGGCGGTCCGCGAGAACACCGACCCGCGCGGTGTCTACGCCCAGCACCTGCCTGTGCTCATCAACCTGATGGAGCAACCCGGCCGCATGCGCCGCACCGAGCTCAAGGGCGAACTCGTCCTCGACCCGTCGATCGCGGATTACAAGTTACTGCCGGTCGGCCGCATGAATGCCGACCTCGGCAAGACCGCCGGGGCGACGCCTAAACTCTCGGCTGAGGAGAAGGCGGAACTCTCCAAATTGCCTGGACTCGTCATCGACGACACCGAGGCCAAGTTCACGGGACGCTGGACCGCGGGCGAAAGCATCCCCCACCTCGGCACCGGCTATCACTACGCCTCGAAGGGCGACCACACCGCCGAGTACGCCTTTGATATCCCCAAGACCGGACGCTACGAGGTCCGCATCTATTGGGCCGGCCACGCGAACCGCGCCAGTAACGCCACCGCGACGCTGAACCCGAGCGGGGACAAGGTCGTCGCCGTCACCCTCGACCAGAAGACGACGCCGGAAGGCGGGTTCCACGTGGTCGGCACCTTCGAGTTCCTCGAGGGTCGACGTTCGGTCATCCTGGGCGGCAAGAACGCCAACGGCAACATCCACGCCGACGCCGTCCAGCTGGTGCCCGTCAAATAAGCGATGTCGCCGCGTGCGCAAACCTGGCTGCTCCGCGGGTGGCGTTGCGCCGCGCTGAGCCTCGCCGCGCTCCTGCTCGCCCGGACGACGCCCCCGCGCGAGACCGCCCTGACCCAGCTGACCCTGGCGGACGTGCGAGCCTTCTTCCCCGGCGCCAAGCAGTTCAAGCCCGGCCCGCAGGAAACCTTGCTCATCCAGGATGAGTTCGGCAACCGGATGGGCCGCTTGCTCACGACCTCGCCCGACGCCGACACGATCATGGGCTACTCCGGCCCCAGCAACGTGCTGGTAGCCCTGGACAACCAAGAGCGCATCGTGGGTACCCGCATCCTCACCAGCGACGACACCCCCGACCACGTCGATAAACTTCGCGGGAACGCCGCCTTCGAACGCGGCTTCAAGGACTGGCGCCCCACCTCCCAGCCCGCGCCCAGACTCGAAGGCTACGCGGGGTCCACGCTGACGGCCCTCGCCATCGAGGAGTCGATCCAGAAACGCCTTTCCGGCAACTATGCGTCCTTGCGCTTCCCGACCCCGCTCAAACTTGAGGAGATCAAGGCGGCGGGCTTCGCCGAGGCGACGGGCTTCGAACGTAACAACCCACGACTGGGCTGGAACCTCGTGCGCGGCCCAGGCAACACCCACCTGGGCTTCGTGGTCCGCTCCTCTCCCTCCGGCGACGAGGTCAATGGTTATGCTGGTCCGACCGACACCTTGATCGCGCTGGCGCCAGATGGGCTCACCCTCCGCAAGGTCGTCATCCGCGAGACTTACGACACGACCGACTACGTCGACCGGGTCCGCAACGACGAGGAGTACTTGCAGCTGCTCACGAAGTGGTCGGCCCGCGAGTGGGCGACGTTGGACTTCGACAAGGCGCGCCTCGAGGGCGTGGCGGGGGCGACCCTGACGAGCTACGCCATGGCCGAGGGGATCAAACGGCGGTTCGCCGACGACGCCGAGAAAGCCGGCGCCGACATTCGGCGACGGACGGAATGGACGCGGGCGGCCGCCCTCTGGTTATTTGCGCTGGGCGGGCTGATCATGACCTTCTCCCCTTGGCACGGGCGGCCGCTGATCCGGCGCGCCTGGCAAGTGCTGCTGGTCGCCGGGCTCGGCCTCTGGCTCGGCCAACTCCTCTCCCTCGTGCTCTTCGTCGGCTGGGCCCGCCATGGGCTAGGCTGGACCCAGACGCCGGGCCTCATCGCCCTCGGCGCCATCGCCTTGCTCGTCCCGTGGTCCGCCCGCCGCCAGCCCTACTGCCACCACCTCTGCCCGCACGGCGCCGCCCAGGAATTACTGGGACGATTCCGTCGGCTGCATGTCTCCGTGTCGGGCCAAGCGCACGCGTGGCTCTCATCGCTACCCTACGTGGTGCTTGCCGCAGCCTTCCTGGCGGCCCTCCTGTGGCCGACGACGAACCTCGGCCGCTGGGAACCTTTCGACGCTTGGACCCTCGGCGGCGCGACGGCGATCCCGCTCGCTCTCGCCGCCCTTGGCCTGGTCGCCTCGCTCTTCATCCCGCAGGCCTTCTGCAAGTACGGGTGCCCGACCGGAGCGCTCCTCAAACTCGTGCGCACCCAGAGTGAGCGCGAAAGCTGGTCGCGGCGAGACACCGGCGCCGCGGCGATCCTCGGACTCGGGGCCCTCCTGCACCTGACGCTCCCCGCGGAGAATATCCACCTCGCCAGCGGACCCACGACGGCCGTGACCGAGCTGCATGGGGGCATCTTCGGGACCACGTGGACGGTGAAAGTGCGGGGTGCGAGCGTCGACCGAGACCTGCTCAACCGCGAGATCGAGGCCGAATTGAACCGGATTGAGTTCTCGCTCTCGCACTGGCGCGAGGCCTCCGCGTCGAGTGCTTTTAACCGAACCAGCTCCATCGAGCCGATTGGCGTGACGCCTGAACTGCTCGAGGTGCTCGCCTTCGCCCAGGAACTGAGCGCCAAGACGCACGGGGCCTACGATGTGACGGTCGCGCCGTTGGTGTCCGCGTGGAGCTACGGCCCGACGGGCAAGCAACCCGTCCCGACGGAGGCGCAGTTGACCGCGCTCCTCCCACAAGTCGGGGCCGACAAACTGACACTAGACCCCGCGCGGGTCATGTTGCGCAAGAGCCACCCGAAACTGGCGATTGACCTTGGCTCCGTGCTCCAAGGCTACGCCGACGACAAGGTGGCGGAGATTCTCCGGAAACACGGGCAAAGCGATTTCCTGATCGAGGTCGGCGGGGAGCTGCTGGCTTGCGGGAGTTGGCAGGTGGGGATCGAAGACCCGTTCAACCCCCGTAAACTCCTCGCTAAAGTCACCTTGAAAGACGCCTGCCTGTCCCCGTCCGGACTCTACCGCGCCAAGCGGTTGGAGGCGGGCAAACCGGTTTCGCACATCCTTTCCCCCAAGACGGGACGACCGGTCGACCCCACCATTGAACTCTGCTGTGTCTGGGATAAGGTCGGCCTGCGGGCTGATGGGTGGGCCACCGCGTTGATGGCTGCCGGCTGGGATGAAGCCCAGCGCCTCGCCGAGCGCGAAGGCCTCGCCGTGTGGCTCGTCAGCCCCAAGGGTGAGGTCTGGAAATCGTCGCGCAGCGGGAAGTAAGCGGAGCTACTTCAACCAAGGCGTCAGGGCCTCGGCCCAGCGCTGCGCGATCTTCTCCGCGCCGCGCTCGTTCGGGTGCACGCGATCCGCGATGGTGTCCGTGGCGACGTCGAAGCCGGTCGCGAGGTCGACGGCGAGGACCCGCTGATCCGGCCGGTCGAGTTCCTTGGCCAGGGCCGCGAGCGCGAGGTTGAGTTCAGGGATGTACGAATACTTCGGCAGTTTGCCGGCCGGGATGACCTGTGCGACAATGACCACGACCTTGGGGTTACGCGCCCGCGCGGTCGCGACCATGGCCCGGGTGGCGTTCAGGATGCCGGGGATAGGCTTCTCCTCGACGAAGTGATTATGACCGGCCTGGATCATCAGGATGTCCGCGGGCGCGGCGGTGAGCTTCGCGCCTAGGATGCTTGCGAGGAATTCGGCGTTCTTACCGCCATACCCCTCATGCCGGAGCGGGCCTTGCGGGGTGGTGGTCACCTGCGAGCCGACGAATTCGAACTTCAGGCCGGCGGCCCGGAGTTTGGCCGCGAGGACGGTGCGGTAGGTGGCAAACGTCGCTCCCCCGCCCTGCGTGATGGAGTCGCCGACCGCCATGATGCGGCGCGGGGCGGGCGGTTCGGCGGCGCCGATGGCCGAGGCCAGCAGCAGGATCGCGGCGAGGAATCTCATGCCCAGATTCAGAGCAGACGAAGGACTTGCTCGGCGAGAAGCGCCATCCCGAGCCCGGAGAACCCGATGAGGGTCTCGGTGATCGTCCAGGTACGCAGCGTCTGGCCGACGGTGAGGCCGAGGCATTCCTTGACCATCCAAAAGCCGCTGTCGTTAAGGTGCGAGAGGAAGAGCGAGCCACAGCCGATGGAGATGACCATGAGCTCGGGGCTGGTGCCAGGGTGCGCGGCGAGCACGGGCGCGATGAAGCCCGCGGCGACGGTGATAGCGACGGTGGCCGAGCCCGTCGCCACCCGGATGAAAGCGGAGACCAACCAGCCGTACACCAGCAGCGGTAGGCCGGCCTCCGCGGCGAGGGAGGCCAGTTGCTTCGCGACCCCGGCCTCGCGCATGACCAGGGCGAAACCACCGCCGGCGCCGACCAGGATGAGGGTCATGCCGATGCCGGAGACGCTTTGTTCGGAGAACTTCAGCAGCTCGGCCTGGGAGCGACCGCAGCGACGCCCAAAGGCCCACATCGCGAACAGAACCGAGAGCAACAAGGCGACCACGGGGTGGCCAAGAAAGAGCCCGGCCTTACCCCAGGCCGTCGCCTTGACCCCGAGCAGCTCGACGAGCGTGCCGATCAGCAGCAGCAGGACGGGCAGAAGAACCGTGAACAACGTCAAGCCGAAGGTCGGCAAGGTCTGGCCGGCGGCGACGGAGGGCGTGTAATCCGGCGTGGCCACCTCGACCCGCTTAACCGCCAGACGCGCGAAGAATGGGCCGGCGATGGCGGCGACGGGAATGCCGAGGACCAGCGCCCAGAGGATGACCTTACCCATATTGGCATGCAGCGCGTCGATCGCGATGACTGGCCCGGGGTGCGGCGGCATGAGCCCGTGCATGACCGAAAGGAAGGAAAGCATGGGGAGCACGAGCAGGAGGAACGGCTTCCCCGTCTCCTTGGCCAAAGTGATCACGATCGGGAGGATAAGCAGGAGCCCCACCGCGAACCAAGTCGTCATCCCGACGCAAAGGGCGAGCAGGATGATGCAGAGTCCGATCCGCGAGGGCCCGAGCGCCTGGATGAAACGTCGAGCCAGCACGCCGGCGCCACCGGACTCGGCGAGGAGTTTACCAAAGACCACCCCGAGCACGATGATGGTCCCGGTGCTGGCGAGCGTATTACCAAACCCCGTCTGGAACAGCCGCAGGGCGTCGAAAATCGTCATCGGTTCCCAGAGCGAGGCGGCCGGCGGCGCCGGGACGAGCACCGCGGCACCCCAGCCCACGGCCATCGCGCCCAACGCGATGGAGCTGATCAGCAGCGCGATGAACGGGTTCAGCTTCAGCCAGGTGACTAGCCCGACGAGGACCGCGATCGCAAGCAGGGCGAAGAGCATGGCGATCAGGCTTTGGGCGGGGCGACCGTGGCGCGGGTCGCACCGGTGCTGATGCCGCCGTCGACGAGCAAGGTCTGCCCGGTCACGTAGCGACTCTCCTCGGAGGCGAGGAAGACGACCGGCCCGGCGAGGTCGCCCGCGGCGCCCGGGCGCTTGAGCGGGATACGGTCGCAGAGGTACTCGACCCATTCCTTCTGTTCATAGAGGACGGCGTTCTGGGCGGTCTTGAACCAACCCGGGGCGAGGCAGTTCACGGTGACGCCATGGCGACCCCAATCGTCGGCCAGGCTCATCGTGAGCTGCTTCACGCCACCGCGGCTGGCGCCATAGGGCGCGAGGCCAGCGTAACCGGAGACGCAGGTCACGGAGCCGATATTGATGATGCGCCCGTAACCGCGCGCGATCATGCCCGGGGCCACGGCCTGCGACGTGAAGAACGTCCCGCGCAGGTTGGTGTCGAGAATCGTGTTCCAGTCCTCCCAGGTGACCTCGAGGGCGGGCTTGCGGATATTGCAGCCCGCGTTGTTCACCAGGATGTCGATGCGGCCCAGCTGACGCTCCACCTCGGCCACCCCGGCCGTGATGCTGGCCCCGTCGCGGACATCGAGGGCGACGGCGCAGGTGCGGCGGCCGAGCGACTCGATCTCCTTCCGGAAAGCATCGAGCTTGGTCACGTCGCGGCTCGACATGGCGATGTCGGCGCCAGCCTGCGCGAGGGCGCGGGCGAAATGCTGGCCGAGACCGCGGCTGGTGCCGGTGACGAAGGCGACCTTGCCGGCGAGGCTGAAGAAGGGGGAGGACATCAGGAGTTCGGGGCGAGGATGACTTTCATGACGCCAGGGGCGCCAGCGTAGAGCTTGGCGAACCAATCGGCCCCCTGCGCGAGCGGGGCGACGGCCGAGATGATCTTATCTACCTTGATCTGCTTGGTCGCGAGGAGCTCGATGCAGCGCGGGATCTCGCCGGCCGACGCGCAGGAGCCCTGCAGGCGCAGCTGGCGGGTGACGACGACCTGCAGCGGGAGCTCGGTCTTAGGCGAGAGGTTGCCGACCAGGGTCACGGTGCCGCCCTTGCGGACCGCGTGGATCGCCGAAAGGACGGTGGCGTTGAGTCCGACGCACTCGAAGGCGGCGTCGGCACCCTGCCCCTTCGTCAGGCCTTTGACGAACTCGGTGAGGTCGCCGCCGGACCTGGCGTTGAAGGTATGCGTCGCCCCCAGCTCACGAGCCACGGCGAGGCGAGACTCCTCGGTGTCGACGGCGATGACCTGGGCGAAGCCGGCGATCTTGGCGGCCTGCAAGGTGAGCAAGCCGATCATCCCGGTGCCGACGACCACGGCCGTATCGCCGGGCGCGCACGGCGTGAGGCGCACGGCGTGCACGCCGACGGAGACGGCCTCGATCATGGCCGCCTCGTTGAAGCCTAGGGCGTCGGGCAGCACGTGCACGATGCGCGCGGGCACCGTGACGAATTCAGCGAAGGCACCATGACGACGGTAGTCGCCGCAGGAGACGCCGAGCACCTGGCGATTATCGCAAAGATTCACGTCGCCGCGCTGACAGTGAACACAGCCGCCGCAGAAAACCGTCGAGTCGAAGGTCACGCGCTGGCCCGGCTTCAGGGTCGTCACCTGGTCGCCCACGCCGGTGATCACGCCGGCCGCCTCATGCCCCATGACCAAGGGCGGAATCCGGCGCCCTGTGGAACCATCATAGCCATGGATGTCGGACCCGCAGATCCCGCAGGCCTTGACCTGAATCAGGACCTCCTCCGGACCGCAGACGGGACTGGGCACGTCGGTGTAGGACATGCTTTTATATTCGGTGAGCAGAAGCGCTTTCATGGGGACGCCTCGGGTATGGGCGACGGCAGGTAAAAGGGCAAGAAACGGATGCAGATGCCCGGCGAAAGGGAGCGGAAAAGGTAGGCTTTAGGACACGGGCAAGGGTGGAATCGATTCCCCAGCCATCCAGTCCCTTTCACCCACTCCCTACTTCCTATTTCCTAAAATCCCGCCCCTTTGACTTTCGTGCGGAGGACAAAGACATCATGGTTCGAGGTGACGAAGAGGGTCTTGCCATCCTCGCCCCAGGCGAGGTTCGCGGTGGGCTGGTGGAATAGGATCGAGCCGAGATGCTTACCCTGCGGCGAGACAATGAGGACGCCGCCGGGTCCGGTCGTCCAGAGGTTGCCCTGTTCGTCGACCTTCATGCCATCGCAGCCGCCGGGGCGGCCGGCCTTCTTCAGCGGCTGGGCCACGAAGATGTCCCGCAGGTTTCCGCCGTCGAGGTCGCAAGCGGCGACCCGCGTGTTGGCGCCGTCCGAGACCGCTAGGTAGAGCGTCTTCTGGTCGACGCTCAAGGCGATGCCGTTAGGCCATTTGACCGCCTTACTGACGAGCGTAACCTTACTGTCCGCGGCGAGCTTGTAGACCCCATGGAAATCCTGCTCCGCCTTCTGCCCCTTGGGCAGGCCGTAAGGCGGATCGGTGAAATAGACGGAGCCATCGGCGGCCACAACGAGATCATTCGGGCTGTTGAACTTCTTGCCTTCGAACGTCGTCGCGAGCGGCTTGAACTTACCGCCACCAAGGGACTGGCCGATCCGGCGGGCCCCATGCTGGCATAGCACGAGGTTCCCCTTGCCATCGGCCGCGAGACCGTTGGACCCCTGGAGGTCGGACGGCTCGTCGGTGCCGCTGGGCTTGAGGAACACCGCCGGCTCGGCGTCGCCACGCTTCCACGCGTACGCGACGTTCTTAGGGACGTCAGAGAAGACGAAGCGGTCCTTGAACCAGACCGGACCTTCGGCCCAGCCGTACCCGGTGCCGACCTTCTCGATCTGGGCATCGGTCGCGACGAGCGCGTCGAGCGCAGGGTCGAGTTTCTCGATGGTCGGCGCGGGCGGACCATCGGCAGCGAGGACGGCGAGGGCGCAGAACAACGGGGCAAGCAGTTTCATGGGTGGAACGGTGTCGGAAAATTACTTCTTTTCAACCTTGATGAAGTCGAGGCCGAACATGTTGCGCGGGGTGGCGACGGGGTTCAGGGCGAGCACCTTTACCTCGAGCTTATGCTCGCCGGCGGCGAGTTCATGCCGGCCGCCATCGAGCTCGCCGGACGTGACGACTTCCTTGGCGTTGTAAAGGTCGAGGCCTTGCGGACCGGTGATGACCTTGCCGTCCAGGCGCAGTTCGAACCGGCCGTAATCATGGGCCTTGGTGCAGACGAACGTCAGCTGGTAGGCGCCCGCCTGCTTGATCGGCAAAGCGAGGGTCAAGGTATCGCCCGTCTTGGCGTCGGCCCACCAGAGGTGGTCGTTGCCGCTCCATTGGCTGGCCTTGAACTTGGTCATCGGTTGATTGGAGGAACGCCCGCCGGTCTTGCCGAGGACCTTGAGCGATTCGCCCTCGAGGGCGCCGTCGACGCGCCAGACGACGTCCGGGCTCGCCGTCTTGGCGCTGGGCTTGGTCTTACCGTCGGGGGACTGGAGGTAGGCGACGAGGTTCACGACCTGCTCGGGTTTGAGCGCGTCGAAGAGGCCTTCCGGCATGAGCGAGACGGCCAGCACTTCGCGGACGGCGACCTCGGGCTTGGCGACGGCGAGCTTCACGCCGCCGGGCATGACGAGGTCGAAGACATCCGCGGTTTCGGACTGGACGATGCCGCTGACCGTGTTCCCGGACTTCAGCTTGAACACGTTCAGCTGGTAGTCCTTCCCAATGAGGGCATTGGGGTCGAGGACGTTATCGAGAAGGTAGTCGAGGTTGCCGCGGTTGGAGCCGGTGAGGTTGGGGCCGACGGCGTTGCCATCGCCGAAGAGCTGGTGGCAGAGACCGCACGACTGCAGGAAGAGCGCCTTGCCCTCGGCGAGGTCGGCTTTCTTCATCGCCTTGGAATTGAGCAGGTCGACGTACCTCGCCTTGGACTTCGCGAAGTCGGCCTTGGTGGCATTGACGACGCCCACGACCTGCGCGAGGAGCGCATCGACCTTGGCGTCCTTCATCGACTTCAGTTGGCGGATCGCGACGGGCGAGAGCACGGCCCGGTCAAGGTCGCCGGCGGCGACGGCCTCCAAGGTGCGCGCCGCGGCGGCCGGGTTGGCGATCAGCGCGGGCAAGGCGTCGGACCTCTCCTCGGGTGCGAAGCCCTTGAAGCCGGCGATGAGCCGCTCGGCGGTGTCGGCATCGCCGAGCGAGGCCAGGGCCTGGATGACCTGCCGACGCAGCGGACCGGCGACGGACGGATCGGTCAGACAAGCATGGAGTACCGGCGCGACGGCGCGGTCGCGCGACTGGACCAGAACGGCCAGGGCTCGCTGACGGGCGGCGGGCGGCGCTTTGACGTTGGCGAGGTGGCCGCGGAAAAAGGCCCGACTCGGCTCATCGCCGGCCAGTGCATCGAGTTCGTTCACCAAGGCGACAAGGTTGGCCCCGGCGTCGGCGCGAAGGGCCTTCGCCCAAGTCGACCATTC
>BJHS01000025.1 GCA_014193315.1 Verrucomicrobiota bacterium | reverse complement strand
CTCGTGGGTGTTCATGTTGTTGCGCTGGAAGCCCGTGGCGATCAGCTGGGCGTCCGTCGCGTTCGGCAGGAGGTCGCCCGCGAGCTGCTCCAGCAGGAAGCGGTCGTAGGGCTTGTTGTCGTTGAAAGCCTGGATCACCCAGTCGCGCCAGAGCCAGAGATGGCGGCCGCCGTCGATCGAGAAACCATTGGTGTCCGCGTAGCGGGCGGCATCCAGCCAATCGAGCGCCATGCGTTCGCCGAAGTGCGGCGCGCCCAGCAGGCGGTCCACCTGCTTCTCATAGGCGGCGGCGGAGCGGTCCTGCAGGAAGGCTTCCAGTTCCTCGGCCGAGGGCGCCAGACCCGTCAGGTCAAGCGATAGCCGGCGCAGCAAGGTGGCGCGATCGGCCTCGGGGTTGGCCTTGAGCCCGGAAGCACGCAGCCCTTGGTCGACGAGCGCATCGATCGGCGAGCCCTTGAGGTCGGCAGGCAGGGCCGGGCGACGCGGCGGCAGGAAGGCCCAATGCTCCTCGTACTTCGCGCCCTGCTCGAGCCAGGCCTTCACCTTCGCCTTGTCCGCGGCGGAAAGCTTCAGGTGCGACTTCGGCGGCGGCATCACGTCGTCCTCGTCGTCGCTGGTGATGCGCGTCCAGACCTCGCTCTTCTTCAGGTCGCCCGGCACGATCGGGGTGCCCGTCTTGTATTCCTTGGTCGCCTCGGCGAACAGGTCGAGCCGCAGCTTCGCCTTGCGCGCTTTCTCGTCGGGTCCGTGGCAGGAAAAACAGTTCTCCGAGAGGATGGGGCGGATGTCGCGGTTGTAGCGCACCTCCTCGGCGGCGAGCACGGACAAGGGTAGGGCGAGGAACGCCAGGGGTCGCAGGGCGGTGAGCATGGGTCTAAGCATCAGACAAGGGGGTGAAGGGCGGGGTTTCAAAGCAAAAGCCGAGGCGGATGCCCTAGGCGGCCTCTCGCGGTATTTGAAGGGTAATGGTGGCGGACTCGGAGGGTCAGGCTGGACAGGGCGGGGGTTCGAATCACGATGCTCCTTCTCGTCATGCGTAGCGCCCGTCTTTGGTTCCTGCTTGTCGCTTTCACCTTCGCCAGCCTGCCTCGGTTGGCTGCCGGTCCCATCGATCCCGCCCCGGGCGGCGTCATCGTCCTCGTCGGCGGCGGGCAAGGGGAGCGGTTGCTCCGGGAGACGGCCTTCGAGGCTGAGCTCCAGCGGCGCTTCGCCGGCCGTGACCTGACGATCCGGAACCTGTGCGACGACGGTGACACCCCCGGTTATCGCGATCACTCCGGGCGCAACTCGCCTTTCGCCTACCCGGGCGCCGAAAAGTTCTACCCGCTCTCCAAGGCCAAGGACTTCTGGGGCTCAGGGCATGCCGGCTCCGGCTTCGCGCAGTCGCCCGACCAGTGGCTGACGGGTCTCAAGGCCGACGTGATCCTCGCGTGGTTCGGCTACGCCGAGTCCTTCCAGGGCAAGGCCGGGCTCCCCGCTTTCCGCGCCGAGCTCGAAGCCTGGCTCGATCACACCGCCCAGCAGAAATACAACGGTAAGTCGGCCCCGCAGGTCGTGCTGATCACCCCGCGCCCGCTCGACATCGCCTCCGCCCCGCAGGGCCCCGCCGCGGCGGCCGCCGTCAACGCGAACGTCGCCCTCTACGCTCAGGTCATCAAGGACGTCGCCTCCGCCCGCAAGCTCCCGCTCGTCGATCTTCACGCCGCCGGCCAGGTCGACGTCGCCCGGACGCTCGTCGACGGCGCCTTCGCCGCGGGCTCCGCCGCCAAGGTCGACCTCGCCGGGCTCACCGCCGCAATCGACGACAAGAACTGGTATTGGGAGAAACTCTATAAGGTGCCGAACGGGGTCCACGTGTTCGGTCGCCGCCACACGCCCTTCGGGCCCGATAATTTCCCGGCTGAGCTTAAGAAGCTCGAGGAGCTGGTGCTGATCCGCGACCGCGCCGTCTGGGCCGCCGCCAAGGGTGCGACGTTCGACGTGGCCGCGGCCGACGCCCGGACGACGGTGCTGCCGCCCGTGAAGACCAACTATTCCGCGGGCAACACGAAGAACGGCTCGCCCAACTACCTGCCGGGCGAGGAAGCGGTGAAGACCTTCACCGTGCCCGCTGGCTACAAGGTCGAGCTCTTCGCCTCGGAGGAGAAGTTTCCCGACCTGGCCAACCCGGTCCGCCTGACCTTTGACAACCGTGGCCGCCTCTGGGTGGCCACGATGCCGACTTACCCGCAGTGGCGACCTGGCGATGCCAAGCCCGATGACAAGATCCTCATCCTCGAGGATACCGATGGTGATGGTCGCGCCGACAAGCAGACCATCTTTGCCCGCGGCCTGCAACTGCCGCTCTCCTTTGAGTTCGCCCCGGATGGCGTCTACGTTCCCCAGAGCAGCCACCTCGTCCTGCTGCGTGACACCGATGGCGATGGCCGCGCCGACCGCTCCGAGGTCGTCCTGAGCGGCTTCGACGACCACGACACGCATCACGCGATCAGCGCCTTCCGGGCCGACCCCTCCGGCGCCTTTTACCTGGCCGAGGGCACGTTCCTGCACAGCCACGTCGAGACCGCCTACGGGGTCGAACGCAGCACCAACGGCGGCTTCTTCCGCTACTCGCCCCAGCGCCGCCAGCTCGAGCGCACCGCCCGCGTGAGCATCCCCAATCCTTGGGGCATCGCCTTCGACGCCTATGGGCAGGACTTCTTCGCGGATACTTCCGACCCCAACCTGCGCTGGATGTCCCCGGCCACGTTGCGCGTGCCGTTCGGTGAGTTCGCCCCGCTCCCGCCCAACCTCGTGCCCAAGGCCCAGATGGTCCGCCCGACCGCCGGCCTCGAGTTCGTCAGCAGCCGCCACTTCCCGGAAGACGTGCAGGGCGATATCCTGATCAACAACACCATCGGCTTCCTCGGGACCAAGCAGCACGCGGTCGCGGAGGAGGGCACGGGCTTCAAGCTGACCTTCCGCCAGAACCTCCTGCAGTCCAAGGACGGCAATTTCCGCCCGGTCTCGATGGAGTTCGCTCCCGACGGTTCCCTCTACTTGGTCGATTGGCATAATGTCCTGATCGGGCACATGCAACACAGCGCCCGCGACCCGCTGCGCGACCACACTCACGGCCGCATCTACCGCATCACTTATCCCGCCCGTCCGCTCGTCACCCCGCCCGTTATCGCCGGCGCCTCGGTCGCCGCGCTCTTCGCCAACCTGACCCTGCCCGAGGATCGCGCCCGCTCCCGCAGTCGCCTCGAGCTCCGTAACCATCCCGCCGCCGACGTGCTGCGCGGTCTCGATGGCTACCTCGCTGCGCTCAAAGCCGACGACCCGAACCTCGAGCGTCATCAGCTGGAAGGCCTCTGGGCCACTTGGGGCGTCGACCGCGTGTCCGTCCCGCTGCTCACCAAACTCCTCCAGGCGAAGGACCATCGCGTCCGCGCCGCCGCCGTCCGCGTGCTCCGCTACAACACCGGCGTCGTGGCCGACCACGCGGCGCTCCTGAAGCGTGCCGCCGGCGACGCCCATGGACGCGTCCGCCTCGAGGCCGTCAACGCCGCCACCTGGCTCGGCAAGGACCTCGCCCTCGCCGTGCTCGCGGAGGCTCGCCGCCAGCCCGAGGACGCCTGGCTCAAGCCGGTCTTTGCCGCCGCGGAGACCTACCAGAAGGGTGGTTCGGTTCAGGCGCCCGAGGCGCCCAAGGCTGTGACCACCCTGACCGGCGAGGCGAAGCGCCTCTTTGAGTTCGGGGCCGAGGTCTACCGTCGCGAAGCCCATTGCATCACCTGCCACCAGGCCGACGGCCTCGGCCTGCCGGCGGCCCAGTTCCCGCCCATCGCCAAGTCCGAGTGGGTCATCGGCAGCCCCGAGCGGCTCATCCGCATCAGCCTACACGGCCTTATGGGGCCGATCGAGGTCAATGGCGTCAAGTACCCGGGGCAGGTCCCCATGACCGCCTTCAAGGGCCTCAGCGATCAGGAGCTCGCCGGCGTCCTGACCTACGTCCGCAATTCCTTCGGTAACCAGGCCGCGCCCATCACCCCGGCGCAGGTCGCCGAGCAGCGCGCCGCCACCAAGGCTCAGGAAGGCTTCCTAAACCCTGCCGAGCTCCTGAAGCAGTTCCCGTCCAAGCGCTGAGCCCGCGGGCCCTCGCCGGGCTTACGAGCCCCAGCTCCAGCGTTCCGGTACCCAGGCATACTGGTCGCCCTTGGGGACGACCGTGCCGATGCCCGGCCACGGCAGGTGGAAGCCGAAGGCGCGGGACTTGTTGGCGGCCATGCGGGCGAAGAGTTTCTGGCGCGTCTTGACCGCGGTCTCCGGGTCGTGGTCCATCGCGACGGTCCAGCCGACGTTCTCGAACATGAGTACGTGGTGGTGGACCACGTCGCTGATGTGCACCAGCGATTCGGCGCCGGAGCGGATCTCGAAACAGGCATGGCCGTCGGTGTGGCCGGGCGCGGCGAGCACCTCCACGGCGTCGTGGAAGAGCTTCTGGCCATCCTTGGCGATCACCAGCTGGTCCTTGAGGATGTCGAAGTTGCGGCAGACCGTCTTCACCATGTTCGGCAGCGGCTTCTTGTCTCGCTTCGACTTAGAGAAATCGGGGTTCGGGCCGCGCCAGAAATCATACTCCTCCTGTAGCAGGTAGATCTTCGCGTTGGGGAACGCCGGCTTGTCACGATCGACGAACCCGTCGAGGTGGTCGGAATGCGAGTGGCTGAGGAAGCCAGAGGTGACCTGGTCGCGCTTGATACCGAGGGAGCGTAGGCCTTCCTCCATCCAGCCGAAGTTCACGTTCGGGTGGCGCTCGCCGAAGCCCGCGTCGATCAGCGCGACCTCGTCGCCGATCCGCAGGCCCATGATGTTGATGTACAGAGGCAGGGCGTCGAGGCGCTCGCGGTTGAAGACCATCGACTCCTTCATCTTCGGGCGGTCCGCCTCGGGCCACATCAGGTTGAGCCCTTCGCGGAAGAGCATGTGCCCGTCGCTGATGGAGAAGGCCTCGATGGCCCCGATTTTGAACTTGTAGACGTAGGGGTTGGGCGGGCGCTTGACCGGCGCCTTGGGCGCCTCCTGGGCGGCCAGGCGGGCAGAGCCGGCGGCCAGACCGGCCAGCGTGAAGGCGGCGGCGCCGAGAAATTCGCGACGGGAGGAGGGCAGGGTGGCCATGCCCGCAGGAAAGCCGTCCGCCCGACCGAGGCAAGAGCCGAGCCGCTGCCTTTCCGTTTGAGTCGGCCCGGCCCCTCGGCCAAGGTGACGCATGACCATCCAGCAGGAACTCCGGCAGAAGCTACGCCCGTGGGATTGGTTCGTGCTGGGGGTGGCCGTGCTGTCGTTGGCCCTCGTCATCATCGAGACTTTCGTCCTGCTGTCGCCCGCGACTTTCCATGCCCTTGTCGTGGTCGATCGCGTCGCCTGCGGGATCTTCATGGTCGACGTCGTCATCCGTTGGCGGCGCGAGGGTTGGTCCCGCGGCTTCTGGAAGTGGGGCTGGATCGACCTCCTCGCCAGCCTCCCCTTCGACGCCGCCTTCCGCACCCTCCAGATTGTCCGCATCTACCGCATCGTCCGGGTCATCCGGGCGCTCTTCAAGCTGCAGGAAGTCGCCACCGGCACCTCGCTCACCGAGAAGCTCCTCGCCCTGCCCGGGGTCGCCTTCGTCATGGTGCTCTTCTCGACCACCCTGATGCTCGAGGCCGAGCGCCACGCCCCCGACGCCACCATCAAGACGGGCGGCGACGCGCTCTGGTGGGCGCTCACCACCGTCACGACCGTGGGGTATGGCGACACCTTTCCCGTCACCGGCGAAGGCCGCGTCATCGCCGCCGTCCTCATGCTTGTCGGCATCGCCCTCTTCGGCTCGATGTCGGCCATCATCACCTCCAAACTCATCCTCCCCAAGGAGACCCTGGACCACGAGGAGCTCAGCCGCGAGGTGCGGGCCCTGCACGCTGAGATCAAGGAACTGCGGGACGAGATGCGGAAGAAGTAGGGGCGGGTTGATGGCGGCCATCGGTTTTATCGATGAACGCCCTCGGTTTATTCCTGTTATGATGACATGATGTCCTTTGATTCACCCGCGGAACCCCCGGGGAAGCCTTTCCCTTGGAGTCGCCGTGCCAAGCCGGGTTCGACGATGCGCGCGGTTCTGGTCGGACTGACCATCATGGTCGCGACGACCGGGTGTGCCAGTCGGTCTTACCCGAAGCATTCCGATCAACCGGCCGACGCGCTTTTGGATGCCTTCATCGTAATCAATGAGTCCGTCCTGTTTGTCCGTGAGAAGAGCGCGAAGGATGACATGATCGCGGCGGAGCGAGCCAGACGGGCCCGATTTAAGGAGCTGAAAGGTCTGGCGGCCGGCGGGACAGCCTTGGAGCAGCGAGAGCTGGCCGACTGTTACTTTTATGGCCAAGGCACCCTTCGGGATGCCGACCTAGCGAGCTTCTGGTATCGCCAATCCGCCGAGCAGGCCTTACCCGCTACCCCCAGCGCTCCGGAAGCCAAGCCTGCCCCCCGCTGAAGTTTTCAATGGCGATGCCGATCCTCGCGTCGGTAGTTTTCGCAGGCGGCTCGGCGTATCCCGGCCGGTTCCCTTCTTTTATAAGGTAGACAGACTGATAAGCTCTATCAGGATTATCAATGCACGGTAGAGTAGGGATTCTGCTATGCTTGCTTTATGGAATCCCGCCTCCTCCGCTGCTGCCTAGCCGTTTGTGCCTTTTTCTGGCTCCCGTTCGCGTTGGCGGCGGGCGCGGCGGACGACGTCAAGAAGTTCGAAGCTTTCAAGGTGAAGGCCGATCTAGGGGATGCGGCGTCCCAGTATTCCGTCGGGGTTTGTTACGCGACGGGCAAAGGGGTTCGGAAGGATGAGTTCGAGGCTTACGCTTATTGGAGCTTGGCGGCGACGTCCAACAACCGCGCCCGGAGTAGCTTGACCGCTTTGGAGGCTGATTTGACCAGCTCAGCCCGGCTATTCGGTCAGCAGCGGGCCAAGGATTTGCAGAAAGAAATCGAGGACAACATCGTCGCCAGCAAGACCAAGGGCGGGGTGGCCCCGAAGCCTGGCCTGCCGGGGAAGAAGGCCGAGCCGATGGTCAAGGGTGTGCCGGTGAAGCCCGAGGAGGCCCCCGTCGCTTCGCCGGCGCCAGCCGTTCGCGCTCCGGAAATTGCGGGCCAGACCGACGAGCAGCGTCGCATCTTCGGCTCCTTGTACGCCGCCGCTCAGTCCGGCGATTCCCGGGCGCAATACCTCCTCGGTACGGTCTACCGCTTCGGCAAACTCGGGGTCGTCAAAGATGGGCCGAGCTCGGTCACCTGGTTTCGCAAATCAGCCGAGCAAGGCGAACCGAAGGGCCAGTACTACCTTGGACGCTCCTACTTTGATTTTGACGGCTACACGACTGGGGTGGCGAAGGACACCCGTCTGGCGGTGAGTTGGTGGCGTCAGTCGGCGGCCCAAGGGGATGCTGATGCCCAGGAAGCCTTGGCTTTTTGTTATGGTAAAGGCTTTGGTGGCCTGGTCCAGAATGAGATCGAAGCCTACGCCTACCTGATTCTGGCGAGTCGCAGCAATGCCAGCGCCGCCGGGCGCCGCAACGAAATCGAAGCCAGTTTGTCGCCCGAGTCGCTGCGGGCCGGCATGGAGCGGTCCAAGGAGTTGCTGGCCGCGGTATCGCTCACCCGTCGGCCGTCCACCGCCCCGCGGTCGGAGGCCCCGACGACTCCGCCCGCGGTGCCTAAGCCGCGTGGCGGCATCTGAGTCCCGGTCCCGCGGCCTGCCTCGGCGACCATCTGCATGACTATCATTACCCGCCTCTGCAAAGCCACGTTGGTCCTCGTGGGGTTGCTCGTGGTGGTGCTCGCCGGCTTCCGGATCACCGCGTTCTTCAACGAGTCCGCCGCCCCGGAGGCGCTCGCCCCGAAGACCGGACGTTTCGTATTGGCAGACGGCCTTAAAATTTACCTTCAGGAAAAAGGCCCGACCGATGGACGCGTCCTGCTGCTGATCTCCGGCAACGCGCTGGCCTGGAGTGAGACGTGGCGGGACTGCATCGACCCCTTGGCCGCCGCTGGCTACCGCGTCGTCGCCATCGATCTCCCCCCGTTTGGTTTTACCGAACGTCCCGCGGCAGACGGCTATGGCCCCATCGCGCAGGCCCGGCGTATCAAGGCGATTATGGATGCGTTGCAGATCAAGCAGGCCGTTCTGGTGGGGCACTCGTTTGGTGGCTGCGCCACGTTGGAGGCGGCTTTTCGCTACCCGGAGCGGGTGGAGGCGATGGTGTTGCTCGATGTCGCCCTGAGCTTGCAGGACCCTAAGCCTGAACACCCCGGCCAGGCGCCCTGGTGGTTGCGCTGCCGGCCTTTGAATAGCGTCTGGGGCTCCGTCACCTTCGCCAACCCCCTCCTGACGCGCGGCGGGTTGTTGCGGTTCACCGCCGACGACCGCTGCGTGACCCCGGCGAAACTCGCCATGTATCAAAGTCAGCTCAGTGTTCGCGGCTCCTCGACCGCCGTCGGTGACTGGTTGGCCGGCGATTTCATGATCTATCCCGCCGCCGCGGCTTTCAAGGACGACGCCAGTTACGCCCGTTTTACCCCTCCCGTGCTCTTGGTCTGGGGGCGGCTGGACGACATCACACCCTTGGCGCAGGGCGAGGACCTTGCCCGCCGGTTTGTCGGCAGTAAACTCGCGATCCTGGACGGCGTCAGCCACATCCCTCAGCTCGAAGACCCCGGCCAGCTGAATACTGCCCTGCGTGCCTTCCTGGACGGACTCCCCCCACGCACGCGATAGGCTGCATCAGGTTTATCGATGCACGCTCGAGCGGCGTTGCGTGTTATAGTTATCCATGATGAACCTCGCCCCGCGACTTTGGTTATCCGCTATACTACTCGCTCTCCTGGCGTTACTGCCAGTTTCGGTCTCAGCTGGGATGACTCCTGCGGAAGTGACGGCGTTTGAGTCCTGCAAGGCACAGGCCGAGAACGGGGATGTTGGGGCCCAAAACACCCTAGGCCTTTGCTATTACTTCGGCCGGGGCGTGGCGAAGGACTACGTACAGGCGGTCAACTTGTGGCGCCATGGCGCCAATCGGGGAGATGCCTATGCCCAGCACCTCCTAGCGCATCGCTACGCCACCGGCGAAGGCGTCGCGAAGGACCCCATGGAAGCAGTGAACCTCTGGCGTAAGTCTGCCAATCAGGGCAATGCTAAGGCGCAATTCGAACTGGGGTCTTGCTACTTCTTCGGGCGAGGCGTGGAGAAGGATGAGGTCGAGGCTTATGCTTATTGGAGTATCGCTGGGATAACTTTCGACTCCGCCCGCATGAGCCTCGCCATGATTGAGAAGGAGGTGCCGAACTATATCATCCAACTTGGAAAACAGCGCGCGAAGCAGTTACAGAAAGAGATCGAGGTGACGAACGTGACGAAGTCGACCGAAGCCAACATCCTAGCCCGTAAGTCCCCGGGCGTGGTGGTCACGAAACCTGCTCCGGGCGTGACGGAAACGCCACCGACGCGCTCCGGCGATACCTTGGACGATAAGATGAACTCCCTCTTCGGTCGCAAGAAGTGAGCTCACGCGGGTCCCCAGGGGGTAGGCCGTAGCAAGGAGAGGCTGTCGTTTAAAACGCCCGAAGGACCCGAATTGATCTACGCCTTGGATCAAAGACGGCCTGACCCCTTGGCTGTTCCTTTGAGGCCCCATGGCTGGTCGCGTGAGTCCCAGCCCCTTAGGTGACGAAACTTGGAAGGTGGTCGGAAGGGGTGGGTGAGCCTCCTCTCATCTCACGACCGATTTGTCGTAAAGTTGACGGGAACTCAGGACGCGCTTCGCTGTTTATTACAGTCTACCCCATACCCCATGAAGCACCTACCCTACGTCTGTCTCCTCGCCCTCGGTTCGGCATCTGCCTTCGCCACCGGCTCGCCCGCCACCGTGACTGGTCCTGCCCCGTCCAGCCTCTTCGGCAATAATGTCGAACTCAGCTACGCCCAGCAGGCAACCTCCGGGGTCTCCGGTCACCTCAATGGCTGGCAAGTGTCCGCCACCGCTTACCTCGGCAAGTCCGACCTCTTCATCAACGGCCTGACCACCGTCGGCGGCGACCTTGGCAACGGTGCTGACGCTGTCTCCCTCGGTTACCGCTTCAAGAACGTCGCCGCCCAGATCGACGTCGCCCTTACCGTCGGCTCCGACGAGACCTACGGCCTCGCTCTCCACCGCGCCCTTGGCGGCGGTTACGGGGCCTGGGCTTCGTATGTAAGCAACGCAGCAGGCCATGAAGTCAACCTGACCCTGAGCAAGATGCTCACCCACGAGATCTCCCTGGACCTCGGCCACACCTGGATTATCCGCGACATCCTCCCCAACCAGAACCAGTGGAGCCTCGGGGTCCGCTATAAGTTCTAAGCCCTCGGATCTGGAAATCAAAGTCGTCGGCCCTCGCAGCCCGGCGGCTTTATCTTTTGGGTTGGCCGCGGCCTCTTCCCCGCATTGCGCCATGGGCAACGCGTCGGCCAGTGGCGACCAGGCACCCTTGGCTCCATTTAGCGTGACCCGATCAAATGAACTTCCGTCGAATAAGTAGACCGGGATGTGAGTTAGCTGGGGCCGGCCCATTGGGCCCCGTGTTTTGCCAACATGGCTTCAGGCTTTGTCATCAGTCCGTTTGCGGCGGGCTTGGCTTCCGCTTAGGTCAGGCCATGGCTGAGCCGCTGACCTTCATCCCGACCCGTGCTGCCGCCTCGGCACGCCTGGCGGAGTTCCTGCCCATCGCTGGGCGTTATGCGGCGGACCGCAACTTCGTCCGCCCTGGCCACCCAAACATCTCGCGCCTTTCCCCCTCGATCCAGAAACGTCTGCTCCTGGAGGAAGAAGTCATCGATGCTGCCCGTGCCCGTTGGCCTTTCGAGGCCGTCGAGAAGTTCGTGCAGGAGGTCTACTGGCGGACGTATTGGAAGGGCTGGCTCGAGCAGCGTCCCGAGGCTTGGTCCCGCTGGGTGGAAGCCGTGCCTCGCCTTCGCGATGCTTTGAGTGCCGAGCAGCGTTCGACTCTGGAAGCAGTCCTCGCTGGACGCACGGGTATCGCCGGCTTCGATGCGTGGGCGCAGGAACTCGTCGAGACCGGCTACCTGCACAACCACGCTCGCATGTGGTTCGCCTCGCTCTGGATCTTCACCTTGAAACTTCCCTGGGAGCTCGGCGCGGCCTTTTTCTACAAGCACCTGCTGGATGGTGACGTGGCCAGCAACACGCTCTCGTGGCGCTGGGTCGCCGGGTTGCAGACGCCCGGCAAGACCTACCTGGCGCGGGCCGATAACATCGCCCACTACACCGAGGGCCGTCACGTTCCCGATGCCGCCCGCTTGGCCACCCAGCCTTTCCCGATCACCGAGGAGCCGTTGCCGAAAGTCCCGGCCTGGAGCGAGGACCAGACCGCGGCGGTCGATGTGCAGGGTCGGGTAGGGCTTTGGCTGCATCCGGAGGACCTCGCCGTCGAACGGGGTGAGTTCGCGGGCCTGAACTTCGAGTCCATCAACGCCTCTTGGCCGTCTGGCATCGCCACCGCCGCCGGCTGGTCGCCCAAGGTCGCCCAGTGGACGCGCGCCGCCTTGGAAGACGGCGCCTTGCGGGCCGCCAAGCACTTTGGAGCCGACGTCATCGCGTCGGAAACACCCGTTCTCGGCTCGACGATGGTGGAATGGGCGCAGGCCCGGAAGCTGTCCGTAGTCGTCGCGTATCGCCCCTTTGTCGGGCCCTGGTTGCCCGAGGCCCTCGACGTCGAGGCCGCCCTGGCCAAGGCTGGCTTCACGTTACACTGGCGGCGTCGGGCTTGGGATGCCACGCTCTTCCCGCACGCCACTCGCGGGTATTTCCCGTTCTGGGAGCGCATCCGGTCGGCGGGGTAAGTACTCGTGGGGGGTTGACCCAGCGGTCGGCTTGTCGATGTTTATCTTCGGATGCGTTACCTCGTCCGTAGTTTCTTGCTTCTCTTGAGCGCGTGGGTTTGTGCCGGGCTGACCCCCGCCGAGGTGGTGCATTTCGAGAAGTGTCGGCTCCGGGCCGAAGCCGGAGATGCGGAAGGACAGTCCATGCTGGGGTTCTGTTATTTCGTAGGGCAAGGCGTCGAAAAGGATTACGAAAAAGCGTTCCTTTGGTTGCGCCGCGCGGCGGTCAAGGACTCCGATGCCCAGATGATCCTTGCCCACGCTTACCGCAACGGCGAGGGCGTCCCGCAGGATCATGCCGCCGCCGTCTCGTGGTACCGCAAGGCGGTGGAACTGGGTAACCCCCGGGCCATGGTCAACCTCGGCTCCTGCTACCAACGTGGCGAGGGCGTGCGCGCCGACTCCGGCGAGGCCGTCGCTCTCTGGCGGCGCGCCGCCGAGATGGGGGAAGCGCGGGTGCAGTATTTCCTAGGGGAGGCTTATGCCCAAGGCATCGCGCCTGGCGGGGATGAACAAGCCGTGGTCTGGTATCGCAAGGCTGCCGAGCAGGGCGAAGCCTCCGCGCAGGAGGAGCTCGGCATGCGCTTTTTACCGGCAAGGGTGTCGCCAAGGACCTGCCAGCCGCCTTCGCCTGGTGGCGTAAGGTGGCCGACCAAGGCGTGGTCACGGGGCAAGCCAGACTAGGACTTTGCTATAGTTATGGTCTCGGCGTGGCCAAGGACCCCATCCTGGCCGCCAGCTGGTGGCGCAAGGCCGCTGAGCAAGGCTCCGCCAGCGCGCAGGACATGCTTGCCGGCGCTTATCAGTGAGGCGAAGGCGTCCCTAAGGACCTGGTGGAAGCCTGTACGCTTCGGCTGTTGGCAGGTCCGCGTAACGCCAAGTCCGTCCAAGCCCTCGCCGACCTGCAGGCCAGCCCCACCCCGGCGGAGCTGGCCCTCGCCCAGGAACGCGTGCAGCACTACCGGAAGATCATCGCCCGGAACGAGTCAGAACGGGGGCGGCCGAAGCATCTGCGCTGAGTCTACCTGCGGTCATGCTGCTGGTATCCCCGCGTTACTTGAAAAATGGGCCCACCCGGATTCGAACCAGGAACCAAGGAATTATGAGTTCCCTGCTCTAACCGTTGAGCTATAGGCCCGTGGGGCTGATTAAGCCGCAATCGGGCCGGGAGGGAAGCATGAAGGCGGGCGCGCGGCCCCGGATGGGCTTACTTCTCGTCGGCGGCGAACTTCACGAGCTTGCCGGCCAGTTCCACCATCTTGGGGGCGAGGGTGGTCGACATGGAGGCGCCGTAGCTGAGGCTTTCCTGGGTCGCGGCGTTGACGCCGTAGAGGCCAAAGGCGCTCTGGTCCCCGCGCTGGCCGGAGATGGCCACGATGTGGTCGTGCGGGAGGGCGTCGAGGTAGGCCTTCACGAGCGAGGCTGTGCGCTCGCCCTTGGAGTTTTCGGCGGCGGCGTTGTCGATGAGGTCGCGGTCGGAGAAGACGACGAGAAGCTGCCAGTCCTGGTAGGCGTCGAGGACGTTGATGCGCGGCGCGATGAGGGAGCCTTCCTTGCCCTGGAGCGCGGCGACGGCGTGGTTGAGTGCGGACGGGGTGGCAATCACGAGCGTGTGCTCGTCGACCGCGGTGAGGCCGAAGCCGAAGGGGTCAGGGGCGGTCTGCTTCTCCTTGGCGATCTTGCCGATGAGCTGAACGAGGGCCCAGGTGGGAGCGCCGCCGACCTCGGTCTGCTTGAGGCCGTTGTTATTGGCGAACTCGCTGATGCGGGTGGGGTTGAAGTTGCCGCGGAGGATGAGGACCAGCTGGAGGTCGGCCGGCGAGGGCCCGATGAGGGCGGCGTTCTTGGGTAGCGTGGCGCCGAGGGTGATGGACTGAAGGTCGCCCTTCGTGAGGTCGCCGAGGCCCGCGTCCTTGATCGCGCCGAGCGCTTCCATGATCTTGGCCAGGTTGCGGCGGGACTCCGGGTTGGCTTGGAGGAGGGCCTCGAAGCCCTGGAGGATCTCGGAGTTCGCCTTGTTGTTCGGCTTGTTTTCCGTGACGAGCGACAACTGGGCCCAGACATTGGTCGTGACGGGGAGGCCCTGGGTGAGCGGGGCCTTGGTCTTGGGTTGGCCGCAACCGACGAGCAGAAGGAGCGGGAGGAGGGCGAGGGAGCGGCGCATGGGGTAGGTCTAGGCGGCTCCTTGAGAGGGTAAACAAGAAACCTTCCCGCTCTCGCTTTCATGGGGGTGCCAAGCCGAAAGTCGCGAAATCTACCGTAGGTAAGCCTGGAGACCCCCCTCCGCTGAGGTGCGAAAACCCAAACCTCGGGTATGATAGGTGGACCTAACCACCGCCACCATGATCACCGACCTCACCCCGGATAGCCCTGCCGCCCCTGATGCCGACCCGACCGGCCATACCCCCGACGCCAAACCCCGGGGAACCATCCTCTATGTCGTCCGGCTCGATTATTTCGGGAAACTCTCGAAGTCGCAGCAGGCGAAGCTCACGGCGCTCAACCCTTTGGCTCGGAAGAAAGCGCCCGTCTTCTACGTCGGCCAGACACGCTTGCCGGCTTGGAAGCGCTACGAGAACCACCTCAAGGGCTACAAGTCGAGCCGCTGGGTCGAGAAGCACGGGCAGCACCTGATCAAGGCCGACGAGTGGAAGCCCGATTTCGGCGTCGCGCTGTCGGCCGATACGATCAAGGCCGCCTGGAGCCTCGCCCGCCGGGGTGAGGGCGACCCGGGCAAGCGCGAAAAGGCGCTGACCGAGCTCCTCCGGGCCCAGGGGTATTACGTCATCTCCAACTGAGGCTCGCCAAACGGCCTTCCGCCCGCTTGGTTGCGCGGATGCGAATCGACGCGAAGGTGGGTGAACAGGCCGAGGGTTGGACGTGCGTGGGCGTGGGAGTCATCGATGACTTCTATGACTTCACCGACTCCGCGGCATGGGTCGGCGACATCTCGCTTGGCTTCATGGAACTCGACATCGCGGCCGACGAGTTGGGTGGCCATGTGCGCTACTTGGTCGATGGCGCCGACGATGAGGATGAGCTCTGGACGCTGGTGCTCGGGCTGCGCCTCGAGGTCGAAGAGGGGGCGGGGGCGCCGCCGCGCTTCTCGCTCTGGGCTGAGGATGCCGAGGGCGAAGCGGTGAAGGTGGCCTTCCATGATATCCTGTCGGTCGCGTTGTGGCGCCTGCAGCAGCTCGCCCCGGAGGCGCTGCGCCCTCAGGTGGTCGCCGCGGGCGATGACATGGACCACGTCGTGGAACTCCTCCGCGGCGCTTGCGTCCGCGTGCCGGAGATCAGCTGGGAGTGATTCAGCCTCGCGGGACGACGACGCGGGCCTTCAGGTCGTTGGCCACTTCGCGCAACCAGCCGAGGTAGATTGGGTCGTTGCGCTCGGCCAATAGAAAGAGCTCCTTGCCTCGGCTGAAACGACGGGGGTCATAGGACGCGCGGGCCGCGGGTAGGCCCAGCTTGGCGGCCTCTTCGGGCGAGAGGAACTCCTCCTTGACGTCGGCGGGCAGCTTCGGGGGCACGACGACCCATTGATAGACCAGCGTGAGAGCCCCGCAGGTCGGGTCATCCTTCGCATCCTTGTGGGGCGGGCTGTTGACGAGGTCGGTCGCGGAATGGGCCGTCCAAGGCGAATCAATCGCGATGAGCTTCGACGCGACCGGCGGCGGCAACCAGGCACCCAGCGGACCGGGAGCAAGCCGTTGGTAGCCGGATTGCAGCGCCCCAAGTTTTACCTGGGTCTGGAGTTCGGCGATGGCCTGCGACCAGCTGCGCTCAAACGTCGCCGCGAACGCCGGGGTGGCTTCGCCGACGAGGTGAACGGCCAGTTCGAGTCCGGGTTTCTCTTCCTTCGCGCCCGTGCCGACGGCGAGGAGGAGCGCCTGGTCGTCGGCGACCCAGGTGGTGGCGCGGGTGTCGGTCGCAAGGCGGACCTTGACGCCACCGAGGGCGAGTTTGCGGAGGGTTTCCGTCGCGGCTGGCCGGTGGGTCGTCAGGAGGCGGACATCGGCCCCGGCGGTCGCCTTGGCGAGCAACGCTTCAATCAGGAAGGGCTGAGTCTCGGGTAGCGGGGTGGTGCACCAGACGCGCGATTGGGCGGTCTCGAGCACACCCTTGAGGCGCGCCGCGATCTCCAGACGCGCCGGGGCTTCGGCCGTCGGCTTGGCGGTCAGCTGGAGGTTGAGCGCGAGCCCGTCGATAGGGCGGTCGGCCGGGTGGCCTGGTTGCGGTTCCGCTTTGCCGGGGCCTTGCTTGGTCAGGCGGTCGACGGAGAGTCGCCACCAGGCGAGTGCGAATGCTTCTTGGAGGGGGCGGGCGTGCGTGGGGAGGCTGAAGGCAGGCGCCGGGGAGTCAGGCGCCGGCAGTCCGACCGGGCAGAGCACCGCGCGGCTCGTCGGCTCGCCCGCATCGACGACGAGGAACTTGGCGTGCACTTGCGCGGAACTCTGGAGGATCGCGCCGAGCGCGGAAAGCTTCGCCAGCGCCTCGGTGTGCGCCTGTTTCTGCGGGGCGGAGTAGCCTGGGGCGAGACCATCGGTGGTCAGCACGTAGCAACGCACCCGGTGCTGGCTGACTGCCGTCGCCACCGCTTCGGTGAGGGCGGGGGTGCCGAGCCAAGGGGCGGCGAGAAGGATGGACTGACGGGCGGCGCCGATCGCGGACAGCAACATGCCCAGCCCATCGTCGGGCGTCGCTTCACCGTCGAGTTGACGCCAGACGTCGCCGATCACCCGATCGTGGTACTGGTACGGCTCGGAAGTCTTGAGGATGGGCGAGATCATGGGCCGGCGTGCTCCCAGAGGAGCAGGTCATGCGCTTCGAGTAAGTTGGCGCGTTGAGGGACCTCGCGACCCAGCGGGCTGCGGCCGAGGGCAAGCTTGGCCAGTTCGGCCCCGGTGCGCGGGACGTAGCCCGGCAAGCGCTGGCGCACGGCCTCGCCGGCCCGGGCGGGACCGCCGGCCGATTTGTCCGGGCCGAGCAAGTGGCATTGCAACCAGAGCCCCCAAAGGTCCTCTTCGCCAGCGGCCGGTACGATCGGCACGTCAAACGCCTCGACCTCGAACGACCCGAGGTCGAATTGCCCCGGCACTTTGAATGGCACCTTGGGAATCTTCGGCACGCGCAAACGGAAGTGCAGGCGCGCCTCCGTCGGGACGTCGGCGAACTTCGCCGGGTAGCCCGTGGAGAGGTCGGTCTGGCCGCCCGCGGCCGAAAGGAAATCCTGCCCGCTGGCGGCGGCGGCCATCTGCAGGAGGTCGGCGTAGGTCTGGTCCGCGCGCCGGGGTTGGGCGGAAGTCAGGCGTAAGTCGATCGCCCCGCCGGTGCGGTCGCGGCCCTGGCCTTTGCTGGCTGGCCATTGCCCCGTCAGGCGAAGGTTGAACGGGCCATCCTGGCCCGGCCGGATCTCGACCTCCATCATCAAGGTCAGGTCCTGCTTGCGCGGTACGGGCCGCATCTGGGCCGAGGTCCGGCTGACCGCGAAGATCAGACCGCGCTGGGCGATCGACGTGAAGAAAGCCTCCGGCTCCGTATGCAACGCATCCTCGACGTCCTCCAAGGTCGTTTCCTCGAGGTCGCTCAAGTCGCGTCGCTCCTCCACGTGCAGGAGCTGACGACCCGCGAGCAGCGGTTCATCCGTCACGGCGAACCGGAAGAGGCCGTGCTGCGTGGACATCCCGAGGTCTTGTCGGAGGCAGGCGCGACCGAGCGCCGTCAGGCGGAAGGTCGCGGCGTCGACCTTCAGCATGCCGAGTTCGACGCCGTGTTGGAGCAAGGCCTGCGCGGCTGGCCGCGGCAAGGGCAGCAAGGCTTGGACCGCCTCGGCGGTGAGGCCACCGTGGTGGCGTTCCTGCTCCGCGGCCAGACGCAGCAAGGCGGGCCATTCGGCGGACTCGCCCGAGGTGCGCACGTTCGCCATCGCGTCGACGAAGCGTACGGCGATGGGGCGGCGGAGAATGAGCGGGGGAAGGGACAAAGGGATCAGGCGTTGGGCAGGCGTTCGTAGCGGGATTGCCAGCCAAAGGGCCGGGGGAGGCCGGCGTGGTGGACGCTCTCGCCTCGCTCGGGGTTGTTGCTCTCGCGGACGCCGTGCTGGAGGAGTTCGCCGACCGAACAGAGTTCCTGCTCCTTGAGGCGAAGCAGGGCTTGGGGTTCCCAGAGGGGTTTCTCGAACGGGTGGATCGCCTTGAGGTCGTGCAGCAGGGCGCGGATGCGCTGGCTGCGCTCGTCTTCCTGGCCGGGGCGACGGAAGTCATACAGCCCTTGCAGGTTGGCTGCGCAGCGACCCTGCCAATCGAGGAAAATGAGCGGGCGCACCTTGGTGCGGCTCGGGGCGAGCGCTTTGCCGCGGGCCTTCGGCAACTTCACGCGGCGCACCAAAGGCTGGAGCAGCTCCGGCTCGAGGCTGCCGACGACGAGGCGAAACTCCGGCGGGATCCGCTGGGCGAAGTCGGTCAGTTCGAGCGTAGACCGGACACAGATCAAGATGTTCAACTCGGGGCTCAGGGCCGCGGGGTCGAACTGGGCGACTTCCGTCGAGGCTACGGTCGCCACCTGCAGTTGGCGTTGCCGGAGGTAGGCTTGGGCTGCGGCCAGCGCGCGCGGCTCCTCGCTGGGGGCGTCGAGCACCAGCAACACCTTGCGGCGACCATGCGCATCGGGAATGTCGGCATCCTCGTCGTCGGCCGAACCATCCTTGCCCACGCAAGCCTTGAAGGCGAGTTCCGCCTGCAACTCATCGACCAAGCGGGCGCGCGTCGCCTCGACGAAGACGCGTTCAGCCAGTTCCGTAAGGTCGGTCTCGGCCGGACGTTCCTGGGCTTCGCTCACCAAAATCCAGCGACGTGCGTGCACCGCCGGTACCAGGAAATCGGCGAACCGGACGCGATCGGCCCCGAGCACGATGAGTTGATCGAAGTCGGCCGGGTCGCGCGTCAGCGCCGTCGCTCGGGCGGAAGGGAATGCCCCGAGGGCCGACAACGGGGCGCACACCAAGTTGCAGGTCTCGAGGAGCAAGGTTGCGGCGACATCGCGGGGTCGGCGACCGCGGCTCAACGGGGCCGTCGCCTCCGTGAGCCGTGCCGTTTGGCGATCGAGGTCGAAGGCTTGGGCGGCTTCCGCCGTCGGTTCAAAAGGGTCGCTCAAGCGCACGGCCGCGACGTGGTCGGACCACTTGGGGGTGGCGGCGGCGACGGCGAGCAGCGCGTCGAGTTCCGCGGCGTCGGCCGCGACTAAGAGCAGGCGCTGGCCGCGGGCGACGCTTTGCAGGATCAATTCGAGAAGCGCCGGTTGCCTGGCGGAGCCGGCGGACGCTTCGAGTAGGCTGAAATCGGTCGTCCCGATCGCCTTACGGACGAATTGCCGCGCCGTGGTCGTCGCCGGGGTGCGGCCATGCAGGAGGTGCCAGTCGGCATCGAGGTCGCCGAGGTTGAGGAGCTGCGCTTCGCCCCAACCGCGCGACTCGGGGTTGAAGAGTTGGAGCAGGGGAAGGTGGGAAGCTTGCCAATGCTCACGTAGGCGGCGAAGGGCGGTGAGTCGCCGCACCCAGTGGCCGCGCCCGCGTCGTCCGCTCACGAACACGGCGCCACCGTCCTCGAGTTGACGCAGCGCCGGGTCGAGCGGAGGAGCCGTCTCGCCCGGGGCGTAAGTCTGGATCGAGGGCCGAACGAGCAGGAGGCCTTTGCTCCGCAGGCCGAAGACGCGTTCCACCTTCACGCCGGGCTGGCGCGACTTAGCCGAGCGCATCGAGGGGTGGATTTCGAAGGTCTCGCCTTCGGTGAAGAAGGCGCGTTGGGCGGCGATGGACGGAACGCCCCCCTCGGCGTCTGGTTCCAAGCGGAGGGCCAAGAGGTCTTTGGACGAGGTGCCGGGCGAGCCCTTGAGCGCCCCCGCTTGCTCCGCTAGGTCGATGATGGCCTCGGCTTGACGGATGGTCGCGGCGACGCAGGCCACGGTCAACGAGGCGCCCTCCGCCCGTTTCTCGGCGGCTTCGGTCACGGTTTCGAGTTCCGCGAGCGCCCGTTCGGCTGCTTCGGTCCAGACATGGCTCGGCCGGCGGCGGGCATCGTCGAGTTTACGCAGGTCGAGCGCCGCATGTTTCAGCCGATCTGTCTCCGCCTGGGCCTGTGCCAGCTCCAGCCGAAGGGTGTCGGCTTGGTGCGTGGTCTTGGTCGGGCCCGGGACTTCCATGGGGAAGGGGCACTCAATCGTGTTTATGCCCTAGGGTGAAGGGTATTTATCGGTCAAATCCGACCTCCCTCCGACCGGTCTCAGACTTTCAGGAAGATTTGTCGGCGGTAGAGCCAATAGCAGAACAGCCACAGCGTCCCGGTCACGAACAGGCTCGACCAAAGGGGTCCGTACTC
>BJHS01000024.1 GCA_014193315.1 Verrucomicrobiota bacterium | reverse complement strand
AAAACGCAGACCACTGCGTAAGGCTAAATACACGATGTCGACCGATAGTGAAGAGTACCGCGAGGGAAAGGTGAAAAGCACCCCTGTTAGGGGAGTGAAAAGTACCTGAAACCTGTTGCTTACAAGCGGTCGGAGCCCCCTCGTGGGGTGACGGCGTACCTTTTGCATAATGGGTCTGGGAGTTAACGTAAGGAGCCAGCCTAAGGTCCCTCAGGACCGGAGGCGCAGCGAAAGCGAGTCTGAATAGGGCGCATAGTTCCTTGCGTTATACCCGAAGCGGAGGTGATCTACCCATGACCAGGTTGAAGCCCAAGTAACATTGGGTGGAGGACCGAACTGATGGCACTTGAGAATGCCCCGGATGAGTTGTGGGTAGGAGTGAAAGGCTAATCAAACCCCGTAATAGCTGGTTCTCTCCGAAATATATTTAGGTATAGCGTCCAGCGCTGACCCGTGGGGGTAGAGCACTGAAAAGGCTAGGGGACACACCCGTCTACCAACCCTTATCAAACTCCGAATACCACGGGGCGAAGCTGGGCAGTCAGGCAGTGGGGGATAAGCTTCATTGCCGAGAGGAAAACAGTCCAGACCACCAATTAAGGCCCCAAAGACGTAGCTAAGTGGATTAAAGAATGTGAACTTGCACAGACAATAGGGATGTTGGCTTAGAGGCAGCCACCATTTAAACAGTGCGTAACAGCTGACCTATCGAGTGAGTTTGCGTCTAAGATGATCGGGACTAAGCGACGCGCCGAAGTTGTGGGCTTTAGCAGCAATGCTAAAGCGGTAGGAGAGCGTTCCAGCAGCGGCGAAGCGGAAGCGGTAAGCGACCGTGGAGCGGCTGGAAGTGAGTATCCAGACATAAGTAACGATAAGAATGGTTGAAATCCATTCCGCCGTAAGGATAAGGTTTCCAGGGCAAGGGTCGTCCCCCCTGGGTTAGTCGGGAGCTAAGCCGAGGCCGTAAGGAGTAGGCGATGCACATCAGGTTAATATTCCTGAACCAAGTAGAGAGGACGGGATCATGGAGTCAGCAGACCTTATTGACTTGGCAGTCCAAGGCTACGGCCGAGGACGTGCTGATGAAGTGATCTCCAGGAAAAGCCTCTACATTAGCCCGTACCGCAAACCGACACAGGTATCCGGGATGAGTATTCTAAGGCGCGTGAGTGAAACCTCCTCAAGGAACTCGACAAATTAACCCCGTATCTTCGGTATAAGGGGTGCTCCGGGCAACCGGAGTCGCAGTGAAGAGGCCCTACCGACTGTTTAGCAAAAACACAGCTCTCTGCTAAGTCGCAAGACGACGTATAGGGAGTGACGTGTGACCAATGCGGAAAGGTGAAAGCTGGAGCTGCAAGGTTCCGGTCTAAGCCCCCGTGAATGTCGGCCGTAACTATAACGGTCCTAAGGTAGCGAAATTCCTTGTCGGGTAAGTTCCGACCTGCACGAATCACGTAACGAGTAGGGCATTGTCTCGAGGAGGAGCTCAGTGAAATTGTAGTCGCGGTGAAGATGCCGCGTTCCCGCAGCAGGACGGAAAGACCCTATAGACCTTTACTGTAACCTGGTATTGGCGCTTGAGATGTGATTCGTAGAATAGCTGGGAGACTTCGAAGTCCGACCTCAGGGTCGGATGGAGTCGAAATATGAAATACCAGTATTCATTTCTTAGGCTTCTAACCCATATTTCCATTAGCTGGAGTGGGGACATTGCTAGGGGGTCAGTTTGACTGGGGCGGTCTCCTCCGAAAGAGTAACGGAGGATTGTGAAGGTCAGCTCAGGCCGGTTGGTAATCGGCCGTCGAGTGCATGGATATAAGCTGGCTTAACTGCGAGACCTACAAGTCGAGCAGGTACGAAAGTAGACCCAAGTGATCCGGTGACGCATCGTGGGATGCTCATCGCTTAAAGGATAAAAGGTACCTTAGGGATAACAGGCTGATAACGCCCAAGCGTTCATAGCGACGGCGTTGTTTGGCACCTCGATGTCGGCTCATCACATCCTGGGGCTGGAGAAGGTCCCAAGGGTTCGGCTGTTCGCCGATTAAAGTGGTACGCGAGCTGGGTTCAGAACGTCGTGAGACAGTTCGGTCCTCTATCCGCTGTGGGCGCAGGAGATTTGAGGGGTTCATTTGTTAGTACGAGAGGACCGCAAATGACATGCCTCTGGTGTTCCGGTTGTCACGTCCGTGGCACCGCCGGGTAGCTAAGCATGGAACGGATAAGCGCTGAAAGCATCTAAGCGCCAAGCCTTTCCCAAGATAAGATCTCCCTATAGAACCCAGGTAGACCACCTGGTTGATAGGTCGCAGATGTAAGCGTAGCGATATGTTGAGTCTAGCGATACTAATGTTCGATTGATCTGCAATTGGCTTCTTAGCCGTCTCAAAAGACGTCTAGGCCGATAGCATTACAGGAATAGTAATTCAAATTATGCGCAAACTGTCTAAATTTTCCCTATGACGGTAGCTCGCCCCCTGGCGAAAACCATCTCATGATCACCCATCAGAGAGCTACCCGAGGATACATTCTGGTGATCATGGGCACATGGAAACACTCGTTCCCTTCCCGAACACGACAGTTAAGCATGTAGCCGCCGATGGTAGTGCACCCCCGCTGGTGTGCGAGAGTAGGTCATCGCCAGGTTCACGGACCCCGGTCTCCGCAAGGAGGCCGGGGTCCCCTCATTTACGGACCCCGTGCCCCGACCGTCAACCCGCTGTTTACGCGAGGCCGGCGGCCTGACGGGCGGCGGCGTGCACGACGATGTCGTGCGTAGCGTCCCACCGCGTCCGTTCTCCGTCGATCAGGCGGGCGAGCTCGCGGAACTCGCCCTCATACCGTCCTACGGCCGGACGGCGAACGGTACTCGCCCCTCGAGGGTAGGGGCCCCGCGGCATGAACAGGTCGAGGTTCACCACGTTACCCTCCAAGGAGGGGACCTGGATGGCCCCATGGGTCCCCTCCAGCGTCAGCCAGCGGCGGGCACTCGGGTCGGCGTGGTCGCAGCTCATGGTGGCCGTCCGGCGCGGGTAGGTGAAGACGGCCTTCTGCCGGTCGAGCAGACCGTCCGGGCGGGAGGCTTCCCCACTCGCTTGGATGGAGGTGGGCGCCCCGAGGAGGGTCACGACGAGATCCACGAGGTGGCAGCCCAGTTCCATCATGCCATGCCCGGGGTGGCCGCGGAGCACCTGTCGGAGCGGTTCATCGGCTAATTTGCCCATCCCGGCGTCTAGCCGGGTGATCTCGCCCAGCCATCCCGCTTCGACGGCTTCCCGGACGAGGATCAACCCGGGGTTATGGCGCAGCATGTAGCCCATCTGCACCACTCGGTTGCGTTGCTCCGCCTCCCGGCGCATCAGGGCGAAGGCCGCGTGGTCGACGCCTCCCGGCTTGTCCAGGTGGAGGTGCTTGCCCGCCCGGAGCGCTCGGAGCGACGTGGGGATGGCCGCCTCCAAGGTCGTTTCAACCGCCACGGCTTGGATCGTCGGGTCCGCGAGCAAATCAGCCTCCTCCCGCCACGTCGCACCTTCGTAGGCCGGGGTGCGGGCGGCGCTGTTCCGGCGACTCTCTTCCGGTTCGGCGATCCCGACGACCTCAAAGAGGTTGGGGAGGGCGCGCAGGGCCGTGAACTTCCCGGCCGCATGCGCGTGGCCCGTGCCGAGTTGCGCGATGCGTCGGCGGGCGGCGGGTTCCTTCGCTCCTAAGCCGAGCGCCGTGGTGAGCGCGAGGACCTCCACGAAGCGCCGGCGACGCATGACTGCCTCAGGGTCGCGCCGCCAGTTCGCCGAGGGTCAGTTGCGAATCCGTGGTGCGCATTAACGCTTGCTCGATGGTCGCCAGCTGTCGGGCCGCCGGGTCGGAGCGCAGGTCGGGTTCGCCGCTGCGGCTGACGGTGTGTAAGTCGACGATGCTCCAGAGTTCCCCTGCGGTCATCTTCTCGATGGGGCGTGCCGGCTTGTGGCCGCCCGTCCGGCTTTCGCTGGCGAGCAGCTTGGCGTCGCGCAGCATCAGCAGGCAATCCTCGGCGACCATCGCGGGCACGCGTGCGGCGTCGGCGATGTCGGTGGCGGTCGGGCCTTCGCGCCCGGAGGTGTAGCGGCGCAAGGTCTCGGCCACGCAGATGAAGGCGAGCGTGCGCCGGGCCCGGTGGCTAAGGCCTTCCCATGCCTTGTGGCGCGCCAGCGCGCGCCGGTTTTGGTAGGCGTAGGCGATCTGCCCGCCGAGCAGGATGAAGAGCCAGGTCAGGTACATCCCGAACATCAGCACGAGGACGATGCTGAGCTCGCCGTAGAGGTTCTGGAACTGCGTGACCTTGTCGACGTACAGGGCGGCCAGGGCATGGTTCAGCACGATGAGCAGCGCCACCGCGACCCCGCCCACGAACGCCGCGCTCCAGCGCACGCGTACGTTCGGCACCATGCGGTTGAAGGCGGCGAAAGCCACGGCCATCATCGCGATCGACAGCAGGAACGGGCCGCGGCCGCTGATGAAGGCGAGGATCTCGGCCCCGCCGGGCACTTGCCCGAGGCGGCCCGAGAGCCAACTGGTGCCTTGGCCGACCGCCCCCGCGATCGAGGCGGCGGAGAGCATCGTCAGGGTGGTGGCACCGACGAGGAAGAAGAGAACGAGGAAGAGCAGGTAGTTCGCGAAACGATCGCGCCAGCTGCGGCCGATCCGCACGCCCCAGACCCCGTTCAGCGCATCTTCCACGCGACTGAGCATCAACACCGCGAAAGCGAGGATCAGGGCCAACCCGATCACGCCGGCCTGGCCGCTTGCGGCGTTGGCGAGCAGCCGGTCGACCATCTGGTCGAGGTTGACGTTGATCTCGCGGAGCGTGGCCTGGTGGTCGGGCGTGGATGCCTGCGCGATGGTCTGCGGCACGATGTATTCGATCGCCGCCACGATCGCACGCTTCGCGGGGTTGTCGTCGTGCTCCGGCGAACGCGATAGGATGTAACCGGAGATGGTGAGCGCCAGGGCGAGTAGCGGGCCCAGCGACATCAACGTGTAGTACGTCAGCGCCGCGGCCTGCTGCGGTAGGTGGTTATCGCGGACGCCATGACCGCAAGTGCTCAGGACGCGCCAGGTTGCCTGGATGCCGCCGCGCCAACCACGGCGGCCCAGCGCCTCGGGCGACCAGCTGTCCGCGAGGAGGGAAGGGAGGGGGGGCGAGGGGGCGGGATCCGGGGTCATGGCCTGCGAAGGTGCGGATTATCGGGCCTTCGGCAATCCCCACCCCGTCCGACCCCCCGTCCCACCGTGAGCAAGACCAACAACTGACGTTTGCCCCCCCGTAAATCCAAGGTTTTCTCTGGGTCCTCCGCCTAGGGTATCTTCTTCATCAAAAACCCGTCAAAAAGCACCCCTGTGAATAAAGTTTATTACACAAGTATCAGTCGGACAGTTATTTGCACATGACCACTAGATGTAGTGAGGATTTTCATTTGCAGCCCCTACATCTAGTATTATCTCACATGCATACCACCTGACTGGCTGCCCTTGACGGCGCCAATCGCCCCCTTTTCTCCCCCTCTCCAGCCCATGGAAACCATCACCATCAAAGTCGGTCCGAAGTCCTTCATCCTCGATAAATCGAAGGCCGAGGAGGCCTTCGCCAACAAGCGCGTCATCAACGGTCGGGACACGATGTTCTTCAACATCCTGCCCCTGAAATACCAGTGGGCCTACGACCTCTACAAGACGATGAAGAACAACCATTGGGAGCCCGAGGACATCCCGATGCAGAAGGACTGCGAGCAGTGGCGTGATCAGACCGGTCAAATCAGCGAGATCGACCGCTGGATCGTCAAGATGGCCATCGGTTACTTCTCCGCCGCGGAAGGCATCGTCGGCGATAACATCATCCACGTCGTCCGCGAGGTCGTCACCGCACCGGAGCTCAAGCTCGTGCTCGGTCGCCACGCCCACGAGGAGAACATCCACGCCGACTCCCTGGTCTACATGATCTCGTCGCTCGGCATTAACCCGCACGAGTGCGAGGCGATGTTCGAGGACATCCCCACCATCGCCAAGAAGGCCGCCTTCGTCGTCAACAACTCGCGCGCGCTGCGTCGCAAGCTCGACCTCACCAAGCTCGAGGACAAGCAGGCCCTCGCGCACAACATCTTCCTCTTCGGCCAGTGCATGGAAGGCACCCAGTTCTACGGCCTCTTCGGCATGGTGCTCTCCCTGGCGCGCCAGAACAAGTTCCCTGGCATCGGCCAGATGTTCCGCTACACCCTGCGCGACGAGTCCAACCACATCGACCTCTTCCGCAATCTCCTGGCCGAGCTCGTGAAGGAGAACCCGGACGTGTGGACGCCGGCCTTCAAGGAGGAGCTGCGCCAGCTCATGGCCACCGCCGTGGCCCTGGAGAAGGACTTCATCCGCGACTGCCTGCCGGTCAACGGTCTGGGCCTTTCCTCCAAGGAGTTCGAACTGTACATCGACTTCATCGCCGATCGCCGCCTCCGCAACTGCGGCCTCGATCCCCTCGGCGCCGAGACGATCAACCCTTTCCCGTGGCTGTCCGAGATGATGGACCTCAAGAAGGAGCAGAACTTCTTCGAAGGTCGCGTCACCGAGTACCAGAAGCAAGGTGCCCTCGGCACCGTCAACGACGACGAACTTTAATCGGTCGCTGACCAGATTCGGGCGTCACCCCCTCCGCGCCCGGTTTGGCACATTTCCTGTTCTTACCCCCTAGCACCTTTCTCGAAAACCCTTTGCGCCGGCCCTGCCGACGCGCCTCCCTCCCTTCGCCCCTTTCCCTCCCCTCCCTACTTTTCCTTCCGCCTCCATGAAATCCGAACTCCCTTTCTTCCGCGAAGACATCGCCCTCAAGAACGCCGTGCGCACGCCCGCCAGCGCCAAGCCCCGCTTCAATTGGCGTGAATCGCTGCCCGCCGTCGCCGCCGGCGGCGCCACCACCGTCGGCCTCGATGCTGCGCAGGTCGCCGACATCGTGGGCGGCGCCCTGACCGACCTTCTCGTCGCCCGTCAGGAGGCCGACATCTTCACCGAGTCCAACCGCCAGTTCGTCGCCGCGGTCGCCAGTGACGTCGTCCATCGTCTGTCCCTGTCCGGCGTTTCCGTCGGCGAAGGCGTCATGTTCCAGGCCATCGAGGACGCTCTCGTGCGCTACAACCGTCATGACGTGGCCAAGAGCCTGCTCTTCTCGCGTGGCTCCACCACGCCGACCGCCGGCGAGACGCCCGCCGTCACCACGCGCCTGATGCGCCGCAATGGCCACGTCGTCCCGTGGATCCCGGAGAAGATCGCCGTCGCCGTGCGCATGGCCTTCCTTTCCCTCGACCAGGACGCCGCCCCGTCCGAACGCGTCGCCGCCGGCGTCACGCGCCGCGTGGCCGACCTCGGCCAGGCCATCATCGGCATCGAGGAGGTCCAGGACCTCGTTCAGGAGGAACTGATGCGCCAAGGCCACTACAAGGTCGCCCAGAACTACATCCTTTACCGCGCCTACCGCACCCGGGTGCGCGAGGACGAAGCCGCCCAGCCGCCCGTCATCGACGACCGCCAGGAGGCGATGATCCTCGTCAAGAACGCGGACGGCTCCACCTACCTTTGGAACGGCGAAGAGCTGCGCAAGCGCATCGCCTTCGCCGCCGCCGGCCTCGAGCTGGTGCGCACCCCCGACGAGATCGAAGGAGAGCTGCGCCGCGGGCTCTTCAACGAGATCAGCGAGGCCGACCTCCGCAAGACGATCGAGCTCAACGCCAAGAGCCTGGTCGAGGTCGACGCCGACTTCGCCAAGTTCGCCGCCCGCATCTGCCTCTCCTACATCTACGAGGAAGTCCTCGGTTGGAGTATCGTCCGCGACGGCGTCGCCCAGCTCAAGGAGTTCCACCGCGCGAAGTTCGCCGCCTACATCGAGCATGGTATCGCCATCGGCCGCCTGTCCCCTGACCTGCGCAAGTACGACCTCGCCAAGCTCGCCGCCGCCCTCGACCCGATGGCGGACCTCGATTTCGAGCTGCTCGGCGTGCAGACCATGTACGACCGCTACCTCATCATCGACAAGACGGTGAAGCCGGCGCGTCGCCTGGAGACGCCCCAGTTCTTCTGGATGCGCGTCGCGATGGGCCTGTTCCTGCGCGAGGAGAAGGCCCGCGAGGATTGGGTCATCCGCCTCCACGCCCTCTACAAGTCGCGCCGTTTCTGCAGCTCGACCCCGACGCTCTTCAACGCGGGCACGCTCCACAGCCAGCTCTCGTCCTGCTACCTCTACCAGGTCAACGACACCATCGAGTCGATCATGATCCGCGGGATCGCCGAGAACGCGTTCCTCTCCAAGTGGGCCGGCGGCCTCGGCGGTTCCTGGACCTCCGTGCGCGGCACGGGCTCCTACATCAAGGGCACCAACGGCGAGTCCCAAGGCATCATCCCCTTCCTCAAGCTGCACAACGACCAGCTCGTCGCCGTCAATCAAGGCGGTAAGCGCCGCGGCTCCGGCTGCGCCTACCTCGAGACCTGGCACAACGACATTGAGGACTTCCTCGAGCTGCGCAAGAACACGGGCGACGACCGCCGCCGCACCCACGACATGAACACGGCCAACTGGATCCCTGACCTGTTCATGAAGCGCCTCAAGAACCGCCAGACCTGGACGCTCTTCCTTTCCAACGAGGTCCCGGACCTGCATGAGACTTTCGGCGCCGACTTCGAGCGTCGCTACGTCGCGTACGAGGCCCTCGCCAAGGAAGGTAAAATCTTCGGCAAGGAGATCGCCGCCCTCGACCTGTGGAAGAAGATGCTCGGCATGATCTTCGAGACCGGCCACCCGTGGATCACCTTCAAGGACCCGTGCAACGTGCGCTCCCCGCAGGACCACGTCGGCGTCATCCACTCCTCCAACCTCTGCACGGAGATCACGCTCAACACGGGCGCCGAGGAGACCGCCGTCTGCAACCTTGGTTCGGTCGTCCTCGACTCCCACCTCAAGGCCGATGGCAGCATCGACCATGCGATGCTCCGCGAGACCGTCACGGTCGCCGTCCGCGCCCTCGATAACGTCATCGACATCAACTTCTACCCGACCAAGGCCGCCGAGGTCTCCAACCTCCGCCACCGCCCGGTGGGGATGGGCGTGATGGGCCTGCAGGACTGCCTGTACCGTCGCGACATCTCCTTCGCCAGCGACGCAGCCGTCGAGTTCAACGACGAGATCATGGAGGCCGTCGCCTACTACGCGTACGACACCTCGGCCGACCTCGCCGCCGAGCGCGGTACCTACAGCTCCTACCAGGGCTCCAAGTGGGACCGCGGCTTGCTGCCGCAGGACACCGTCGATCTCCTCGAGAGCGAACGCGGCGAGCCGATCGAAGTCAAGCGCGGCGGCCTCATGGACTGGGCGCCAGTTCGGGCCAAGATTGCCAAGCAGGGCATGCGCAACTCCAACGTCCTCGCGATCGCCCCGACCGCCACGATCTCCAACATCGTCGGCAGCTCCCCGTGCATCGAGCCGACCTACAAGAACCTCTTCGTGAAGAGCAACCTGTCGGGCGAGTTCACCGAGCTCAACGGCTACCTGGTGCGCGACCTCAAGAAACTGGGCCTCTGGAGCCAGGACATGATGCAGCAGATCAAGTATTTCGACGGCGAGCTCAAGGACATCCCCGAGATCCCGCAGGCGGTCAAGGACAAGTACCTGACGGCCTTCACCATCGAGAACAAGTGGCTCATCGACGCCGCCGCCCGCCGCCAGAAGTGGATCGACCAGGCGCAGTCGCTGAACCTCTTCCTGCCGACCCCTGACCTGAAGATGCTCTCGCACATGTACCAGTACGCCTGGCGCACCGGCCTCAAGACGACCTACTACCTCCGCACCCTCGGCGCCTCGAACATCGAGAAGGCCACGGTCGAGAAGGCCCCGAAGGCCGCCAAGATGGAGTACACCGCCGAGGAGAAGAACGCCTGCTCCATCGAGGCGATGCGCAACGGCGGCACCTGCGAGGCCTGCCAGTAAGCCTCGCCGGCCATCGGTCCAGAGCCGGGCGCCCTCCGGGGCGCCCTTTTTGTTGCCAGCGTTCCGCGCGGGGCTAGCCCTTGGTGTCCATGGCCCAAATCATCCCCACGCTCGCCGGCGATGTCCACGTGCTCTCCCGCGACGCGGCCTTCGCCGAGTTGGCCCGCCGCCTCAATGCGCAGGTCGCCGCCCGGCCGGTGTCCGTCGGGTTGAGCGGTGGTTCCACGCCCAAGGCCTTCTATGCTTGGGCGCAGGCCCACGCGGCGCTGGGCTTCGAGACTTTGCTGCGGACGGATTGGCACGTGAGCGACGAGCGCTGTGTGCCGCTCGGGTCCGACGACTCCAATTTCGGTCATGCCGCCCGCGGCTTGCTCGAGCCGTTGGGGGTGCCCGCGCTGCGTCGTTACCCTTGGCCGACCGAGTTCACGCCGGCGGTCGCCGCCGCGGCCTACGACGACAGCTGGACGCGTCGGTCGCCGCGCCGCACGTTCGACCTCTGCGTGCTCGGGCTCGGCGACGATAGCCACATCGCCTCGCTTTGGCCGGGCTGCCCTTTGATCGGGGCGCCCGACCTTCCTCGGTTCATCGCCACGGAGTGGCCTGGTCGGGGGTGGCGACTCACCATCACCGAGGCGGGGCTGGCCCAATGCGGTGCGATCGTGGTGCTGGTCAACGGCAAGTCCAAGGCGGCGGCGCTGCGGGAGGTTTGCGAGGGGGTCTGGGCCCCGTCGACGCATCCCGGGCAGGTGCTCCGGGCTTGGTCATCCAAGGTGACTTGGCTGGCGGACGCCGAGGCGGCGGCGCTGCTCTGAGGGGCTTCCTGGGCTTGCGGTGGCCGGCGGTTCCCGCAGGCTGGCCTCCGTGCAAACCTTAATCGAAGGCGCGGGCATCTTCCTCTGGCCGCTGGGCTTCTGTTCGCTCGCGGCGCTCTTCCTCCTCCTCGAGCGGGCTTGGGTCCTGCGCCTCGAGCGCGCCGTCCCGGCCGCGCTCCTGACCGCGGTCCGCGCGGGGCGGGCCGCCCAGCTCGACCCGGAAATCGCCGCCACGCCGGCTGGCCGGATCGTCCTGCGCTGGAAGGATGGCGCCACCGGCGAGGTTCTCAAGGCCCATGCCCGGGCGGAGATCGTCCGGCTGCAGCGGGGCCTGCACTGGTTGGATAGCATCGTCGCCGCCGCGCCCTTGTTGGGCCTGCTCGGCACGGTGACCGGTCTGGCGACGCTCTTCCCCGCCCAGGGGCTACCGGATGCGCCGACGCTCACCCGCGGCGTCGGCCTGGCGCTCAGCACCACCATGATGGGCCTGTGCATCGCGATCCCGGCCTTGATCGGCGCCAACTGGCTGGGGCGCCGGCTGGAATTGATCACTTCCTGTCTGGATGTGCTGGTCGAGACGCTCGAAGGCACCGCGCGATGAGCCTGGTCGTCCGCCGCCGTCGTCGCAACGAGATCAACGTCATCCCGCTGATCGACGTGATGGTGGTGCTGGTCTTCTTTCTCCTTCTGGCTGGCCGGTTCGAGCAGACCCATTCGCTCGCCATCGTCCCGCCGTCGACCACGACGGGGGCGGCCCCCTCCGGGGTGCCCTCGCTGGTGCTCTCCGTCGACCGCGAAGGTAAGCTTTTCCTCGAAGGCAAGGAGGTCGCCCGCCCGGCCCTCGAACAAGCGCTTGCCGCGCAGGCCGCCAAGTCCCCCGCCTCGGAGATCCTCATCGTCGCCGATGAGCGCTCCCTGACCGGCGCCTCGGTCTACGCCTTGGACGCGGTCGCCAAGGCTGGCCTCAAGCCGCGCCTGCTCACGCGCCCCGCTCGCTGATTTCCCCCCATGACCTCCCGTCCCTCCGATTCGATTCGTTTGCTCGAGGAATACTCCCAAGCCCACGGCACTTCCGGCCATGAGGATGCCGTCCGCGCCATCTTTCTGCGCGAGATGCGCGGCCGCCACTTCACCACCGATGGGCTCGGCGGCGTGCTCGCCGCACCCGCCGCGACCGCAGGCCCGCGCGTCGTGCTGACCGCGCACATGGACGAGGTCGGCTTCCTGATCCAGGACATCACCCCGGATGGTTTTCTCCGGCTGGTCCCGGTCGGCGGCTGGCCCGACGGCGTCTTGGCGACTCAGCGGTTGCGCGTGCTCGCCCGTGCCAACGGCCGAGAGTTCATCGGCATCGTTACCGCCTTGCCGCCCCACCAAGGCGGCACCCAAGCCGCGTCGGTCGACAAGGTCTTCGTCGATATCGGGGCGCGCTCAGCCCATGGCGTGCGCGCCCTCGGTCTGCGCGAAGGCGACCCGGTCGTGCCGGACGCCTCCTTCCTGCCCTTGGCCGAGCCCGGCCTTTATGCGGCCAAGGCTTTCGATAACCGCGCCGGTATGGCCGCACTCACCTTGGCGATCCAGGAACTCGATGCCCAGCCGCCGGCTTGGCAGGCCTTGGCGGTCGCGACGGTACAGGAGGAGGTCGGTTGCCGCGGCGCGGTCGTCGCGGCCCGGTTGGCCAACCCCGATGTCGTGATCGTGTTGGAGGGTCCGCCCGCCGACGATGTGCCGGGTGCCCCCGGGGGCTCGCCGCAAGGCGCCCTAGGCGGCGGTGTGCAGGTGCGCGCTTACGACCCGACGGCGATCATGAACCCGCGTCTGGTCGACTTAGCCTTGGCGACGGCCGCGGAGGCGGGGATTGCCTGCCAACTCGCGGTCCGCCGGACGGGCGGGACCGACGCGCGCGCTTTTCAGGCCCACGGGCTCGGCGTGCCCGTCATCGTGCTGGGTGTGCCGGCCCGCTACATCCACACGCACAACGCCGTGATCGACCTGGCCGACTTCCACGCCTGCGTGGCCCTCGCGGTCGCGCTGACGCGCAAGTTGGATGCCAAGACGGTGGCGGCCTTGACGAACTACCTGTGAGCACCCCGGGTTGCCGCCTCAAGGTGAAGGTGGTGCCCGGAGCCTCCCGCACGGAGATCGTCGGCCTGCTGGGCGAAGCCGTGAAGGTCCGGGTGGCTGCGCCGCCCGGCTGGGCCTAGCCCTTTCTCAGGTCACCGTCATTTCTGGTCAGTCTTCCCCGGCCAAGGTCATCGGGCTGGTGGGGATCACGGGAAAAGACGCCTTAGCCCGGCTTCTCGGCTGACCCGGCACAATCCGCTTGAGGGGGCAGGGGGTCGGGCTGACAGTAGGCCTTCCCATGTGCGCGGACAAGAAACCAGCCCCGGCTTCCGGCAAGGAATCCTTCGAGGACGAGCTTGCTCGCCTCGAGAAGCTCGTCGAGTCCCTGGAGTCCGGCACCGTGTCGCTCGATGAACTCGTGGCGAAGTACGAGGATGGCATCCGCCTCCTCAAGTCCTGCCAGAAGAGTCTCGAGGCGGCCGAGCTGCGGATCGAGCAGCTGGGTAAGCGGACCGAAGACGGCCCGGGCTGATGGCGCTGCTCGCCAACATCCGCGGCCCGGAGGATGTCCGGGCCTTGCCAGCGGACCAGCTGCCCGTGCTGGCCGCCGAGATCCGCGAACGCCTCATCGCGGTCACGGCCCGTAACGGCGGGCATATCGGCCCCAACCTTGGCGTGGTCGAGCTCACCGTCGCGCTGCACCGCGTCTTTCACACTCCCCGCGACAAGTTCGTCTTCGACGTGGCCCATCAAGGCTATGTCCATAAGTTACTGACGGGCCGGAACGGTTCGGGTTTCGACGGCATCCGCACGACCGGTGGGCTCAGCGGCTTCCTGAATCGCGAGGAGAGCCTGCACGATGTCTTCGGCGCCGGGCACGCCGGTACCGCGCTGTCCGCCGCGGTCGGCCTCGCCAACGCCCGCGACCGCCTCGACGAGGCTTCGCACGTGGTCGCGCTGATCGGCGACGCGGCCTTGACCTGTGGCGTCACGATGGAGGCGCTCAACAACGCGGCGAAGTCCACGAAGCGCTTGGTCATCGTGCTCAACGACAACGAGTGGTCCATCGACCGCAACGTCGGCGCGATCGCCGACATCCTGAGCCGGCTGATCGTCACCCGGCCTTACAATCGCTCGCAGCAGGGGCTCAAGCGCTTGCTTGGCCGGTCGCGCCTCGGCACCAAGGTCCTTGATTTCGGACGCAGCTTCAAGCGGCACGTGAAGAATTGGTTCACGCACCAGTCCTCTTTGTTCGAGCAGTACGGGGTGCGCTACCTCGGGCCGATCGACGGCCACGACTTGCCGACATTGGAGCGTTACCTGACCTTCTGTCGCGACGCGACCGGACCGGTCATCCTCCACGTGCGTACCGAGAAGGGCCGCGGGCTGGGCGCCGCCCTCCGCAATCCCGAGAAGTTCCACGGCACCGGCGCGTTTGACCCCGAGACCGGCGACTCCCTTGCTTCCGGTCAGCCGGGCGCGCCCAAGGCCTGGCAGGATGTCTTTGGGGCGCTCCTTGTGCGCGAGGCCAAGGCCGACCCCAAGGTGGTCGGGATCACCGCCGCGATGCCGTCCGGCACCGGGCTTAACCAGCTGAAGAAGGAACTACCCGGGCAGTACCACGACGTGGGTATCGCCGAGGAGCATGCCGCGCTGTTCGCCGCCGGGCTGGCCGCCCGCGACCTGCGACCGGTCTGCGCGATCTATTCCACTTTTCTGCAGCGGGCTTACGACATGGTCATCCATGATGTCTGCCTGCAGCGCCTGCCGGTGACCTTCTGCATGGACCGCGCTGGCGTCTCGCCGAGCGATGGCCCGACGCACCACGGCCTCTTCGACATCGCTTACCTGCGTTGCGTCCCGAACGTCACGCTGATGCAGCCCAAGGACGAGGACGAGTTCGCCGACATGCTGCACACGGCGGTGCAGTCCGGCGCCCCGATGTTCATCCGCTACCCGCGCGGCGCCGCCGCCGGTAAGGCGATCAAGGCGCGACCCGCGCTCATCCCTCTCGGCCGGGCCGAAGTCCTCCGCCCTGGGACCGAAATCCAGCTTTGGGCTCTAGGTTCGATGGTCGCCGAGGCTCAGGCCCTCGCCGATAAGCTGGCGGCACGCCTCGGCGTGCGCGTCGGCGTCGTCAACGCGCGCTTCGCCAAGCCGGTCGACGCGACGTTGCTCGTCCAGCAGGCCAAGTCGGCCAAACTCATCGTCACCCTTGAAGATGGCGCGGTCACCGGTGGCTTCGGTACCGGCGTCGTGGAGGCCCTTGCCGAGGCCGGCCTCCGTCCGCCCGTCCTGCGGCTCGGCTGGCCCGATTGTTTCGTCGGGCATGGCACCGATGTGAAGACGCTCCGCGCCGCCCACGGCCTATCGCCCGAGCAGATGCTGGAGCGGGCCGTCGCCGCCTGGGCCCAAGCCTGAGCGGACTCAGAACTCGAAGGACATCAACAGCCGGACCTGATAAGGGCTGTGTTCCGAGACGTTGAGGTCGCCCTTTTCCTTGGGCGACCCGACGACCTGCGCCAGCCCGGCGAGGGTGACGGCGAAATCGCCCCGGCGGAAGTTCAGGGTCGGGCCGAGGAAGAGGGCGGCGGACTCGAAATTGTTCAGCTCGGCCCATTCGGCCACGCCGACGGCTTCCAGCCCGAGGGTCCACTCGGCGTTGAGTTCGCGCGCGATGCCCTGGGTGAGTTTCCATTCGAAGGCGTCCTCCCCGGTGCCGCTGGTGTGCGTGACTTCGCCGATGAGGTTACCGACGTAGATCCAGCCGCTGTTGGCGCCGAAGTTATGCTGGAAGATGTACTTGGCTTCCAGACCGTAGCTGTCGCGGAAGGCGCCCGTCTTGGAACTGACCTGGGAGTAGGCAGCCTCGAGGTAGACCGCCCGCCCCCAGTCCGCCTTGTCTGGGTCCGCCAGCATGCGTTTGTAGGCGATGTTGACGCCGTTGAAGCGCAGCCCGTCACGCACGGAGGACTCGACGTAGAGTTGGGTCAGTTCGAGGTTGATCTGTTCGTGGTCGGAGAGGCCGAGCTCGAAATCGGTCTTGAAATTCAGGCCGCGGTACCGCGCTTCGTACCCGTTGCCGACGTCCCGCCCGAGGCGCGTGGTGATGTACTGTTCGATCTCGATGCGACCGGGCTTGATGGTTTCGGCGATGTAGGAAAAGCCGAAGGGGTTTTCGCAGGCCGAGGCGGCCGCGGTGAGAAGCCCGAGGGTGAGGAGGTTGCGCATGACGGGTTTAATCTTGAGAACATGTCTCATCAGTCAAATAAGAAGTTGAGACTCATTCTCATTTAAATCGCATTAGTTCATAAACGATTGATATTTAGGGATATTTAGTGGACAGTCCTACGTCGTGTCCTTGTTGATCGTCATCCCGGTCCGCAACGAGGAGGCCCGCCTCCCCGGCGGGCTCGCCCTTTTGGCCGGGCGTTTGCACGCGTGCGGTCTCGAGGACTATCAGGTGATTGTGGCCGATAATGGTTCGTCCGACGCGACGGCGGCGCTCGCGCGGGCTTGCCCCGACCCACGGGTCAGCTACCTGCGCGCCAGCGAGCAGGGCGACAAAGGGGCGGCGATCGCCGCGGGTTGGGCCGCGGCCACCGCGGCGGTCACAGTGCTGGCGTATTGCGACGTCGATATGGCGACGGACCCCGAGGCTCTCGTCCGGGGCTACCGTCTGTTGCAAGCCAACTCGGCGGACGTCGTGGTCGGCTCCCGCTGGCATCCCGAGGCGCAGGTGTCCGGGCGCCGCGTGCGGCGCGCGATCCTGTCCGGCGGGCTTTCGTGGTTCTGGCGCCTTCTGCCCGCCGGGGTGATCCGCGATCCCGGCTGCGGGCTCAAGCTTCTCCGCCGCTCGACTTGGGCGTCCCTTGCGCCCGTCCCCGGCGGCTTTGCCTACGGCGCCGAGGTCGTTGAACGCGCGGCCCGCCGCGGGGCCCGGGTGACGACCATTCCGGTCGTCTGGGCCGATGATGATGCTGGCCGGATCCGCCTCGGGCGGGCGGCGGGCGATTACGTCCGGGCGTGGTGGCGATTGCTGGCTCGGCGCTGACCCGAAGGTTCAGCGCTGGCCCCGCCGGCGGTCCGGCGCCCGCGGCTTGGCCGGCCCCGGTTCGGCCAAGCGGAAGTCCACCTGGCGCTTGTAACGGTCGACGCGATCGACGGTCACCATGATGGTGCCGCCGGCCATGAACGTGCGCCCCGTGCGGCTGCCGCGCAGCGTGTTGCCGCGGTCGTTGAGCCGGTAGTGGTCGTCGGTCAAGGTCGACATGTGGACCAGGCCGAAGGCGTTGGAGGCGGTCAGCTCGACCATCAGGCCGTGCGGCTTGATTTCGGTGATGGTCGCCTCGAAGGGGCGCTTGTCTGGGCGCTCGACCTCGCGTTCGAAGAGCTCGAGCAACTTGATCTTCACGGAGTCGCGTTCGGCCTCCGCGCTGTTACGCTCGGTGATCGAGATGTGCTCGCAGGACCGGATCAGTTCGCCTAGGCCAGGCGAGCGCGGGGGCTCCTTTGGGGCCGACGGCACGCCTTGCTTGGCGATGAAGGCGTCGAAGATGCGGTGCTCGAGGAGGTCGGCGTAGCGCCGGATCGGCGAGGTGAAGTGCGAGTAGTGGCGCTTGGCCAAGCCGAAGTGGCCGTCCGGCGAGGGCCGGTAGCAGGCCTGCTTGAGCGAGCGCAGCAAGGAGATGCGGATCGTGTAGCCATCCTCGCGTTCCTTGAGGTCGGCCAGCAGCTTCACCATGTTCGCGCGCTGCGTCAGGTCACCCACCTTGAAGCCGTCGCCAGCCAGTTCTTCGCGGAGGGCGGCGAGTTTCTCGGGGTCTGGGTCGTCGTGCACGCGGCAGACGTGGGGGATGGATTCGCGGTCGAAGGCCTTGGCCACGCACTCGTTGGCGAGGAGCATGAATTCCTCGATGAGCTGGTGGGACTCGTCGTGTTGGACGATCTCCGTGCGGTCGGCCCAGCCGTCCTTGTCGCAGTAGATCTTGATCTCCTTCATGTCCAGGTCGAGCGAGCCGGCGCGGAAGCGCTCGGCGCGGAGGGGCTTCCCGATCTTCCAGAGGTCCCCGATCATCCCGCGGACGTCGTCCAGCTCCGCCTCCGTCAACTCGGCGAGGGGGCGGCCGGGGGAGCCGGTCTGGTGGGGCGGCGGTGCGGGCATCGCGCGCAGGGCGGCGTTGTCATCGCCCTTCATGAAGGCGTAGGCTTGCTTGTAGGTGAGGCGCTTGCGGCTACGGATGACCGAGTTCGCGAACTCCGTCTTGAGGAGGCGGGCATCGGGGGAGAATTCGCAGATCACCGACTTCACCAGGCGCTCTTCGGCTTCGACGAGCGAGCAGAGGCCGCTGGAGAGGGCGTGCGGCAGCATCGGGATGACGGTGCCGACGAGGTAGGTGGAGTTGCCGCGCTCGCGGGCCTCGACGTCGAGCCGGGAGCCCATCTTGACGTAGTGGGAGACGTCGGCGATGTGGATGCCGATGCGGAGCCGGCCTTCCGGCAGGCGTTCGACCGACAGCGCATCGTCGAAATCCTTGGCGTCATCCGGGTCGATGGTAATCGTCGGGATGGCGCGGAAATCCGCCCGCCCTTTGCGGTCGGCGGCTTGCACGACCTTGCCGAAGGCGTTGGCTTCCGCCGCGACGGTCGCGGGGAATTCGGGATTCAGGTTGTAGCGCCGGAGGATGGCCAGGTATTCGGCCATCGGCGTGTGCGTCAACCCCAGCAGCTCGGTGATCGTGCCGGTCGGGTTGAGGTTGCGCCGCTCCCAGGCGTCGAGTTTCACCACGACCTTATCCTCGGGCTTGGGCGCCGGCGTCAGGTTGGCGCGGGCGGGGTCGCGTACCACGATCTCGCGGGAGATCCGCGGGTCGTCGGGCACCACATACCAGGCCAGCCGGGTCTGCTGGAGCGTCCCGGTCAGCTGCGTCAGCGCGCGTTTGACCACGCGCACCACCGCGGCCGTGCCCCAGTCGTCGCCTTGGCGGTCGCGGCGCACGGGGTTAAGTTTCACCACGACGCGGTCGCCATGCAGGGCCACCCCGGTGTCGCGTGCTTCCACGTGCACCTGGTCGCGCGGCTTCTGGCCGGGCTCGGCTGTGAAGACGACGCGGGCCGAGCCGCTGGCGCGGAAGAGGATGGTGCCTTCGGGCAGCGCTTGGCCTTCGGGGAGCATCAGCAGGTCGCGTTTACGGACGGCGACCGCGCCTGACTTGATCAAGGCGGGGATGAGCTTGCGGAGGTGCCGGAGGTCGTCCTTGTTTGCGCCGATCGCGCCGGCGAGGTCCGCGAGCCGCATCGGCTGGTAGCCGGGCTGCGCCATGAAGGCCAGCATCGCTTCCTCGGCGGTCATGAGCCTTCGTTGGCGGCCCCCAGCAGGCTGGACAAGTAGGGCATCAGCTGCTTCTTGCGGCTGACGATCCCCGGCAGGTCAAAGATGTCCGGCGGCCGTTTCTGAGGGTACGTGATGGCCTGGATTACCTCGGCTTCGCCCCGCACGAGCAAGAGCGAGCCTTGGGTGTCGATGTCGGTCACGAGCAGGCAGGCGAAGTTGAGGCCGTTTTCCATCCGGTACTTCTCGAGCGCCTCCAGCAGGGCGTCCTCGCACTTCCAGAAGTTGGTGAAGCCCAGTTCCTCGACCTGCGACACGGAGAAGCGGCGGTCACCCTCGAGGTATTGCTTGCAGTCGGCCCGGACCGCGGCGGCCGGCGCCAAGGTCGACAGCACGGAGCCCGCGTTGAAGATCATGTCGGCTAGGGCCCGCGGGTCGGCGTCGGCGATCGGGGTCAGCCACTGCAGGAGGTCCGCGTCCAGCGGCGTGGTGGTCGGGCTCTGCAGGAGTAGCGTGTCCGAGATGATCCCGCACATCATCAGGCCCGCGATCTGCGGGCTGGGCTGCAGCCCCGCGGTGCGGAACATGTCCGCCACGATCGAGCAGGTCGAGCCGAGCGGTCGATTGATGAAGAGGATGGGCTGGTGCGTGGGGGGGTTGCCCAAGCGGTGGTGGTCGACGACCTCGGCGATCTCGACTTCGGCGGCGCCGTCGACGGCCTGCGCGAGCTCGTTGTGGTCGACCAACACGAGCTTCGCGCGCGGCGGGTTGATGATGTCGGTCTTGGTGAAGACGCCGAGCAGGCGGCCGTCCTCATCGATGACATGGCAGATGAGGGCCGGGTTCTGCACGATGCGCCGCCGGGCCACGGAGAGCTTCTCCTGCGGCTTGAACGTGTAGGCGTCGCGTTGGACGAGCCCGCCGATGAGCGTGGCGGCACGCACCGCCCAGGCGGTCGTGGCGCTGTCGGTGTCGGCGTAGGCCACGGAGACCTTGGCGGCCTTGGCGCGCTCGAGGATCTCCGGCTTCATGCGATGCCCGCCGGTCACGATGATGATGCGCACGCCCATCTCGATGGCGCGCTGGTGCACGTCGGAACGGTCGCCCACGACGATGACGCTCTTGTTGGTGGGGATCCCCTCGACGGTGGCGGACTTGCCGAACGAATCCAGTTCCATCGCGGCCACGCGGACAAAGAGTTCATCGACGGTCGTTGCGTCGTACGCGATGACCTCCACCCCGCCGATGGAGCGGATGATGGCGTTGATCGAGCTCGTCACCTTGCGCATCGACGTGGCGCGCTTGGGTTTCGGGATGAAGTAGTCGCCGAGGCTGAAGATGGAGACGTAGCCTTCGAGGCGGCCGTCCGGGCCGACGACGGGGAGGGCGCGGACGTCGTGCAGGTCGAGGAGTTCGAGCGCCCGGGCGCAGGTGTCGTCCATGCCGACCTTGTAAGGGTCGCGGTGCATGATGTCCTCGATGCGCGGGATGACGTCGCCGACGAATTCAGGCAGGGCCGCGCCGAACCGGTTCAGGATCGCGTCGATGCGTGCATTGGAGTTGCCGCAACGCGCTGGCTTGAAGCCAGGCTGGCCGGAGGCGTCCTTGAAGGCTGCGTAGGCCAGCGCGGAACAGATGGCGTCGGCGTCCGGGTTCTTGTGCCCGATGATGTAGGTCGGCTGGGCGGGGCGGAGTGAGGGCAGGAGTGGGACGGACATGTTGGACGGACGCGGAAAGTGCCTCGCACTCCTAAGGCCGGCGGGCAGGGGAGGGAAGATTAATGGGGAAATGAGCGGGAAAGGAGCGCGCCGAAGCACAAGAGGGCTAGGGCCGGGGAAGGACTAACTGGCCGGCTGGCAAGGGGGGACGCGGGCAAGGGGGCGCCTGTTGCCTCTCACCGCGCGCGCTCCGCGCTCGGGTAGGGGCAGCACCGCGTGCTGCCCTAGGGGTCACCATGGGGTCTGGCTTTAGGCTTCAGCTGTTGGATTTACTTCCCACCCCCCGCTTCCCTGAACCTTCTCCCTAACCCCTAATACCCACTCCCGACTCCCCATTTCCCTATCACCCAATCCCTAATCACCTCCCCCAGCCAACGGATCAACTTGCCGTCCTGCCGCTTCCCCTGTCCCTTCCTCCCTGTTCCTTCAATCCCTTGTCCTCCCTCTTCTCTCCCCTCAAGGTTGGTGCCCTCACCCTCCCGAACCGCGTCCTCATGGCTCCCTTGACCCGTTGCCGGGCCGAAGGCGCCAATGTCCCGACGGACCTGATGGCCGCATACTACGCCCAGCGCGCCAGCGCCGGTCTGATCATCGCCGAGGCCACCACGGTCTCGCCCCGCGGCCATGGCTACCCGAACACCCCCGGCATCTACACCGCCGACCAGGTCGCCGGCTGGCAGAAGGTCACCTCGGCCGTGCACGCCCAGGGCGGGCGCATCTTCCTGCAGCTCTGGCACGTCGGCCGCATCTCGCACCCCGCCTTCCAGCCTAACGGCGAACTCCCCGTCGCCCCGTCCGCGATCAAGCCGAAGGGCCAGCTCTGGACTGGCACGGAAATGGCCGACTACGTCGTCCCCCGCGCCCTGCACATCGAAGAGATTCCCGGCATCGTGGCCGAATACGTCAAGGGCGCCCGCCTCGCCAAGGAAGCCGGCTTCGACGGCGTCGAGATCCATAACGCCAACGGCTACCTGCTCGACCAGTTCCTGCGCAGCGGTACCAACAACCGTACCGACGGCTACGGTAACTCCCTTGCCGCCCGGGCCCGCCTGACCCTTGAGGTCGCGAATGCCTGCATCTCCATCTGGGGGTCCGACCGCGTAGGCATCCGCCTTTCGCCGGGCGGCGTCTTCAATGACATGGCCGACGCCAACCCGCTCGAGACTTTCGGTTACCTCCTGCGCGAACTCTCCAAGCTCGAGCTCGCTTACGCGCACGTCACCCGCGTGACCGCCCAAGACATCGCGCACGGTGCGACCAGCGGCGTCGGCCCCAATGAGCTCCGCAAGGATTTCAAGGGCGTGCTGATCACCGCGGGTGGCTTCGATTGCGCCCAGGCCGAACGGGCGATTGCCGAGGGCTGGGCGGACGCCGTCGCCTACGGCGTGCCGTTCCTCGCCAACCCCGACCTCCCGCGCCGCCTCCAGGAGAACCTCGCCCTCAATACCCCGGACGAAGCCACCTTCTACGCCTCCGGCGCGAAAGGGTATACGGATTATCCCGCGGCGAAGTAGGCGCCAAGGATTAGTTGAACGGTTGACCAGTTGGCCGGTTGGCCAGGCGGAGAAGGCTGCTAGGTCGAGCCGTGAGGCTTAAGCAAAACTGCAGAGATGCCGCTACTATGGCGGTGTTCCTCTATCTCTGGCCAACTGGCCAACCAATCAACGGATCAACTCGCTGGCTTGCCCCTCAGTGCCCCTCGTGGGCCTGCCGTTCCGCTTCTTCCTTCTTCTTGTCCCACTTGTGGTGGCCGTCAGGGAGGGTACCGCCGAGTTCGTAAAGCTTGGCCTTGTTGTTGACCATGCTTTCGCGGCTGGTGCCAGTCATCGAATACTGGCTCTGGAGCCAGATGGCTTCCTCGGGGCAGACTTCCTGACAGAGGCCGCAGTAGATGCAGCGCAGCATGTTGATCTCGAATTCCTTCGGGGCCTTCTCGACGTGGGCATTCTCGGCGGTCGCGGCAATCTCGCCGGGGGTGATGCGGATGGCCTTGGGCGGGCAGACGAACTCGCAGAGCTGGCAGGAGACGCATTTCTCCCGGCCGTTCGGGTCCATGACGAGCGTGGGTACGCCGCGGTAGTTGGTCGGGATGGCTGGCCGTTCGTCCGGGTACTGGAGGGTGACGGCTGGGCGCACCATGTTGTCCCAGGTGACCTTGAGGCCGGCGATGATCTGCGGGAGATAGCTCCGCTCAGCGAGGGTCAGGGGGCGGCGTTCGACGACTTTGATGGCCATGGCTTAGCGGGCGCCGGTGAGGGCGTAGTAGAGGAAATAGGCGATGAGGTTGAGGACGGCGATCGGCAGGAGCACGCGCCAACCGATGCGCATGACCTGGTCGTAGCGGAAGCGCGGGATGGTCCAGCGCACCCAGACGAAGAAGAAGAGGAAAAAGCAGAGCTTGGCGAAGAAAGCCGCGACCCCCAGGAGCGAGGCGACGACCCCGGTGCCGAGGGTGGGCACCCAGGGGAGGATGTGCCAGCCGCCGAGGAACATCAGGATGAACAGCGAGGAGCCGATGATCATGTGCCCGTACTCGGCGACGAAGAAGAGGCCGAACTTGAAGGCCCCGTATTCGGTGTGGAAACCGCCGACCAGGTCGGTCTCGGATTCCGGCATGTCAAACGGGTGGCGGTTGGTCTCGGCGAAGATGCAGATGAGGAAGACCAGCGCCGCGACGGGGTGGTAGAGGATATTCCAGGCGCCGTTCTGGGCGTCGACAATCGAGACTAGGCTGAGGCCGTGGTCCTGCCCCGGCGCGGAGGCCGCGAGGAAGACGGTGAGCACGGACAGGCCCATCGCGAGTTCGTACGAGATGAGCTGGGCGGAGCCGCGGACGGCGCCGAGGAAGGGGAACTTGGAGTTGGCGGACCAGCCCGCGAGCGCGATGCCGTACACGCCCAGCGAACTCACGGCGAACATGAAGAGGACGCCGACGTCGGCGTGCTGCGTGAGTGAGATGGCCTCGCCGGTGGGCAGCTTGCCAAACGGTAACATGATCAGCACGACGAGCGCGGGCGCGAGGGCGATGATCGGGGCCAGGACGTAGTAGGTCTTGCGGACGTGCCCCGGGAGGGCGTCTTCCTTGAAGAGGAACTTGAGACCGTCGGCCGCGGGCTGGATGAAGCCACCCTTCATCAGGAAGGTGCCGAGGCCGGGGATCCACGCGATGAGCGGGTGGTTGGTGCGGTTGGGGCCGATGCGGCCCTGAATCCAGGCCGAGGCCTTGCGCTCGAGGAGCACCGCGTAAGCGGCGATCGACATCAGGATGATGATCGCGGTGAGCCCGCGCGCGGCCGTGAAGTACCACGCCTGGTTGAGCAGAAGGTCGTGCAGGAGGGCTTCCATGGTCGGCGGGGCTTAGGCGGTCGCGACCGAGGTGAACTTCAGCAGTTTGCCTTCGGGGAACTTATGGGCGGCGAAGGCGGCACCGTCGAGCGCAACGCCCTCGGCGGGGAGCTTGGCGCCGTCGAGCCCCGCGAGCGTCGGGACGTTGGCGGACAGTTCGGCCCAGACCGCGGCGGCGTCGGCGCCGGCGAGGCGGGCGAGTACGAGCGCGTCAGGCAGTACGCCGGTCGGGCCGGGGACGGCTTGGGCGAACGACTGCAGGCGGAACTGGCAGTTGATGAACGTGCCACTGCGTTCGAAGACCGTCAGCGCGGGCAGCACGACTTCGGCGGCCGCGGTGGTGACGTTGTGATGCGTGGCGAGGGCGACGCTGCGGACCTTGGCGAGCGCCGAGGCGGGCAGGCCGAGCATCGCGGCGTCTTCGCGCACAATGAGGACAGCCTTCACCTTGCCGGCGTCGATGTCGGCCGTGAGGGCCTTCAGGTCGGCGACGGGCGCGCGGTCGGTGAGACCGGTGACGAGGGCGCCGCGGAAATTCGGGGTGCGGTCTTCGGAGACTAGGAGGCCGTCGCCCTTGCCCACGTGGGCCGGGATGTAGACCGTGGCGTTTTTCGCCTGAGCGAGACGCGCGAGCAGGCGCTGCTCTTCGACGGACATGTGCGACGAACCGATGATCGCGAGCGGACCAGCGGAGAGGGCGTCCGCCGCGGCGGCCAGGGCGGCTTCCAGCGTCGCTTGGGCGTTCTTCGCCGTGGCGTTCGTCACGCGGTTCGGGGCGTCGACGGGCTTGAACAGTTCGCGGCCGGAGTCGGCCATCCACGTGTCGTTCACGGCGTCGTTCTGGCGCGGCGTGATGCGGTAGATCTTACCTTCACGGGACCAGACGGTCGTGTTCGCACCGGCGGAGGATTCGGTGTCGATGCTCGGCGTCTGCTTCAGGAACCAGACGCGCATCTTGAAGCGGAAGTCGGTGCTCGTGAGCGCGCCGACCGGGCAGATGTCGACGGTGTTGAGCGAGTAGTTGTTGTCCAGTTCGCGGCCCGGGAAGCAGGTCAGCGTATTGAACGAACCGCGGTTGACGAAGCCCAGGACGGGGTCCTTGGCGATCTCGCTGGAGAACCGTACGCAGCGCGAGCAGAGGATGCAGCGTTCGTCGTCGAGCGTGACGCGCGGCCCGAGGCGGGTATTCTTCGGCTTGGCGTTCTTCTCGTCGAGGTAACGGGAGTAGCCGCGGCCGTATTCGGCGGAGAACTCCTGGAGCTTGCACTCGCCGGCCTGGTCGCAGATCGGGCAGTCGAGCGGGTGGTTGAGGAGGAGCATCTCCGTCACGCCTTCGCGGCAGGCCTTGACG
>BJHS01000023.1 GCA_014193315.1 Verrucomicrobiota bacterium | reverse complement strand
GAAGGGTATTTATCGGTCAAATCCGACCTCCCTCCGACCGGTCTCAGACTTTCAGGAAGATTTGTCGGCGGTAGAGCCAATAGCAGAACAGCCACAGCGTCCCGGTCACGAACAGGCTCGACCAAATGGGTCCGTACTCGCCGCTGAACGCAGCTTTGCCGAGGTAGGTGCGGCCAATGCCGGCCACGGGGCCCGCGAACAGCGAGTGGGCCACGTAGATGGCGATGGAGTTCATGCCCACGACGGTGAGCGGGAAGGCCCAGCGGCGCAGTCCTTGGACATCGATGACGAAGTAGAAGGCGGCGAGGACCCAGAGGACGATGCCGCCGCTGTAAAGGGCCCAGGAGGGCGTCCAGAGGCGCTTGATGATGGGGCATACGGTCGCCCCGGCGAGAAGTCCGACGACGAGGCAAGCCGCCCCGACGCTGAGGAGCCAGCGTACGTTGCCGAGAGGGGAGCGTTCGCTGCGCAATACCTCGCCCGCCATCAGCCCGAGGGTCATCGTGATGATTGCTGGGACGAAATTCAGGGTTTGGTAGCCCCCGCCGTTGAAGACGAAAGGCTTGGCGGTCGGGAAGAGATTGAGGAACCAACGGTCGAAGTTGGCTGCGAAATTAGTTCCCATGTCCCAGTGCCCGAAGTCTCCCGGCAGCACGCATTGTTTGAGGCGCTCGCCTGCCACGCCGAAGTCACGGAAGTTCGTGCCCGGTCCGGGAAGCGGGTGGCTCTTGAACGCAACCCAGGTCAGGAAGGCTAAGACGATGATGGCGGCGGTTTGGATTTTCCAGCCTCGCCCGGCGAGCAGGAACACGAAGAAGTAGCCGAGGCCGATCTGCGCGAGCACGTTATGGAAGGCGAATTCCGGTTGGCTCCGATCGCCCGTTGTCAGTAAGATCGCCAAGGCGATGAGAAGGCAGGTTCGCCCCAGCGCCTGGAGGGTCAGGCTGGTTTGGCTGACCCCGGCGCTTAGCTTGCTGGCCAGCGAGAAGGGAATCGCCACCCCGACCATGAGCATGAAGGACGGCTGGATGAAATCCCAGGCACCCCCGCCAATCCAAGCCGCGTGGGTGGTGTGGAATTTCAGCAACGACCAGAACCCCGAGTCGGGGTGGTTGGAGGCAAGGGCGGCGAAGCCCAAGCCGCCGGTCGCCTTGAAGAGCATGACGAGGCCTCGAAAGGCATCCAGGGAGACGAGGCGAGGGGAGGCTGGGGTTGGTTGAGCCATAAGTTTTAGCGGACGAGGCAGGGTCGCTTGGGGTCAAATTTCCAACCCGGTACGAGGTACTGCATGGCGACGGCATCGTCGCGGGCGCCGCTGGGGAGTTTTAGGTAAAGGTCATGCGCCGCCGCTAGCTGGTGCTCGTCGATGGTCACGCCGAGTCCGGGCCGGGCGGGGACCGCGACTTTGCCTTGCCGAATCTGCAACGGCTCTTGGGTCAAGCGTTGGCCCTCTTGCCAAATCCAATGTGTGTCCATCGCGGTGACCTCGCCGGGGGCGGCGGCGCCGACGTGCGTGAACATCGCTAGCGAGATGTCGAAGTGGTTGTTCGAGTGTGAGCCCCAGGTGAGCCCGTGCTTCGCACACGTCGCGGCCACCTGCACCGAGCCCTCCATCGTCCAGAAATGCGGGTCGGCCAGCGGGATGTCCACGGCGCCAAGCTTCAAGGCGTGGGTGAGTTGGCGCCAATCGGTGGCGACCATGTTCGTCGCGGTGCGCAGGCCGGTGGCTTGCTTGAACTCCGCCATGATCTCGCGACCGGAGAAGCCCCCTTCGGCCCCGCAGGGGTCTTCGGCGTAGGCCAGCGTGCCCTTGAGGTCGCGCCCGACGCGGATGGCCTCGGCTAAGGACCACGCCCCATTGGGGTCGAGGGTGATCCGTGCCTGCGGGAAGCGGCGGGCGAGCGCCTTGACCGCCGCCGCCTCGTCATCGGCAGGCAGCACGCCGCCCTTGAGTTTGAAATCCTGGAAACCAAAGCGCTCCTGCGTCGCCTCCGCCTGTCGCACGATGGACTCGGCGGTGAGCGCTTCCTCGTTGCGCAGCCGATGCCAAGCGACGGGGGAGCCCGCTTCGTCGCGGTACGGTAGGGTCGTCTTCCGACGGTCGGCGACGTAGAAAAGGTAGCCGAGCATCTCGACCTCGGCCCGGAGCTGTCCGCCGCCGAGCAAGGCCGCGACCGGCACACCGCGTTCCTGACCCAGCAGGTCGAGCAAGGCGGACTCGATCGCCGTCACCGCGTGGATCGTGGTCCGAAGGTCGAACGTCTGCAGGCCGCGCCCGCCCGCATCGCGGTCGGCGAACGCCTGCCCGACGCGTGCCATCAGCTCGGTCCGGCGTTCGATCGGCTGGCCGACGAGCAGTTCGGTGGCGTCGAGGATAGTCTGGCGAATCTTCTCGCCCCCCGGCACCTCGCCCAGGCCGGTCCGACCGGCGCTGTCCTGGATGAGCACGATGTTGCGGGTGAAGAACGGGCCGTGTGCGCCGCTGAGGTTGAGCAGCATGCTGTCATGGCCGGCGACCGGCACGACGCGGAGGGATTGGATCGAGGGGACGGACATCGGGGAAAGTTCAGGTGCGGTGGAAGCGGACGAGGAGCACGAGCGCGGCGGTCAGCAAGGAGGAGGCGGCCAGCCCGTGGAGACCCCACGTCACGCTGCCGGTGGTCTCCTTGATCCAGCCGAAGGTGGCCGGGGCGACGAAGCCGCCGAGATTGCCGAGGGAGTTGATGAGGGCGATCCCCGCGGCGGCGATCCGAGGGTCGAGTTCCTTCTGGGGGAGGGGCCAGAACAGGGAGGCGGCGGACTTGAAGCCGAGGGCGGAGACGCAGATGCAGACGAAGCCGGCGACCGGGCCGCCGAGGGTCGCCGCGAACATCCCGAGGCCTGCCACGATGAGCGCGACCGCCACCCAGCCCTGCTGGCCGGGGCGACGCGCGGCCGCGACCGCGAAGAGGTACATCCCGGCGATCGAGATCAGCCAGGGGATCGAGTTGAAGAGGCCCACCTGCAAGTCCGAGAGACCGCCCATGTCGCGGATAATCTCAGGGAGCCAGAACGTCACGGCGTAGATGGTCAGCTGGATCGCGAAGTAGACCCAGCAGAAGAACAGCAGGCGCGGGTCAAGCAGGAGCTCACCCAGGCCGGCCTTGGGGCGGGTGATCGCGGCCGCCCGCTCGGACTCGACCGCGGCGGTGAGCGCCGCGCGTTCGGCAGGCTCCAGCCAGCGGGCGTCGGCGGGGAGGGCGTCGAGCCAATACCAAAGCACGCCGGCCATGCCGACCGAGAAGACCCCTTCCAGCAAAACCATCCATTGCCAGCCTTGGAGGCCCAGCCCTTGGATGCTCAGCAACGCGGCCGACAGCGGGCCGGAGATCACCGAGGCGATGGCCGAGCCGCTCAGGAAGACCGCCATGGCCCGGCCCCGTTCCGCGGCGGGGAACCAGCGCGTGAAGGTGTAGACGACGCCGGGGAAGAAGCCGGCCTCGGCCGCGCCGAGCAGGAAGCGCAGGGTGTAGAACTCCTCCGCGGTGCGGACGAAGGCGAGCAAGGCGGCCAGCGCGCCCCAGACCGCCGCGATGAGCGTCAGCCAGCGCCGCGCGCCCAGCCGCTCGAGCGCGAGGTTGGCGGGGACCTCGAAGACCGCGTAGCCCCAGAAGAACAGTCCGGCGCCGAGCCCGTAGGCAGTGGCGCCGATCCCGAGGCTGGTTTCCAGCTGCGGCTTGATGAAGCTGACGTTCACCCGGTCGACGTAGTTCACGATGAACATGACCACGAAGATGGGCAGCAGCCGCCAACGCGCCTTGCGCACCGCCGACGCGAGCGCGCCCGGGGCGGAGGTGGCGGCGGCATCACTCATGGGCGGCGCTTACTGCGGGCCGAGCCGGGCGATGAGCGCGGCGAGGCGTTCGCTCTCGGCCGGTTTCAGATCGAGCAAGGGCGGACGGACGGGGCCCGCGTCGTGGCCGACGATCCGGGCGCCGGCCTTGATGATGCTCACGGCGTAGCCGGCGCTGAGGTTGCGCAGCTCCCGGTACGGCAGGAAGAAGGTGTCCAGCAGCCGGTTCACCGTCGCGTGGTCGTCGGCCGCCACGGCGCGATAGAACTCCATCGCGGTTTTCGGGATGAAATTGAAGACGGCGGAGGAGTAGACGGGCACGCCCATGGCCTTGTACGCGCTGGCGTAGACTTCCGCGGTGGGTAGGCCACCGAGGTAACTGAAGCGATCGCCCAGGCGGCGCCGAATCGAGACCATCAATTCGATGTCGCCCAAGCCATCCTTGTAGCCGATGAGGTTGGGGTTGTCCGCGGCCAGTTTCTCGAGGTGGTGGGGCTGGAGGCGGCAGACGTTGCGGTTATAGACGACGACGCCGATCTTCACCGCTTTACAGACCTGGTCGACGTGGGCCGCGACGCCGTCTTGATTGGCTTCCGAAAGGTAGTGCGGGAGGAGCAGGATGCCCTTGGCGCCTAGGCGCTCGGCTTCTTGGGCGTATTGGATGGCCACGCGGGTCGGGCCGCCCGCGCCCGCGAGGATCGGGACCACGCCGGTGCAAGTGTCGACCGCCGTGCGGATGATCCGGGAATACTCCGTTGGCTCGAGGGAGAAGAACTCGCCCGTACCGCCGGCGGCGAACAGGGCCGTGGCGCCGTAGGGAGCGAGCCATTCGAGACGCTTCGCGTAGGTGTCGGCCCGGAAGTCGCCATTCGCGGCGAAGTCGGTGATCGGAAAAGAGAGCAGGCCGTGCGAGATCGTCTGTTTGAGCTCTTGAGGGGACATAGGGGTGGACGGGGAAAGGGAAAGCCTTCGGTCCCGCCGAGGCAACGCAGGATTGGCCGAGCCGACCGTTATTCGGCTAGTTGCGCGATGAGCTTCAACGTCTCGAGCGGGGCGGCATGGGAGGCCGCCGCGGCGCGCAAGCCCACGGGCAGAAGGTCGGCGGCGATCTCTTTCAGTTCCGCGAGGCGCGCTTGGGCCGCCCGCAAGGGGGCCTCGGGCTCCGCGGCGTCGACCCACACGTCGTAGACCGTCACCACCGGCTTGTCGGCGGACTCGCCTTCGACTTCGCCTTCGCCGACTTCATACCCGCAGTCCAATAACTCGTCCCAGAGCACGGGATCTAGGTCGAACGCATCCTCGAGCTCATAGAGCCGGATCCCGCTCATCCATTGATCGAGCAGTTTGAAAGTGGCTTCATGGGCCGGGTGGACTTCCGTGAAGGTGAAGTCGATGCCGACGGCGACGAGGGTCTGGCCATCGAGCGTTTCACCGATTTTGGGGCCATCTAAGGATTCGTCGGAAGTCATGGAGGAAGGAGAGGAAAGGGAGGGAGGGGAGAAGGGCGAGAGTGGAATGGAAGGCAAGGGGAGGTGATAGGTGCTAGGTATTAGGGAGTAGGTTTCTGGGCGTTATGCTCGGGTTGCTTCCCACTCACCGAAACCCAATGTCTTATTCCCAAGGTCCCAATCCACCCCCTACTTCCTAGCGCCTAGATCTTTAACGCGCCGCCGCCATCCCTGCCAGATAACCCGTGGTCCAGGCGTTCTGGAAATTGAACCCACCGGTAACGCCGTCGACGTCGAGGACTTCGCCGGCGAAGTGCAGCCCGGCGCAGTGGCGACTTTCCATCGTCTTAAAGTCGACCTCGGACAGCTTCACGCCCCCGCAGGTGACAAACTCGTCCTTGAACATGCTTTTACCGTCCACCTGAAAGGCCGCGGTGGTGAGTTGGGCCGCGAGGGCTTGGAGCGAAGGGTTGCTGACATGGGCCCAGGGCATGGTGGTCGGGATAACGGCCGCAACCACGAAGCGCTCCCAGAGGCGTTGCGGCATCGCGACCGGGCTGAAGGTGGTAACCTGCTTGCGCGCATTCTGCTCTCGGACGACGGCGAGGGACTTGAAAAGCGAATCCGCGGTGTGCGGCGGTACCCAATTGATCGCGATAGGGAAGGCGTAGTTCTGCTCCGCGAACTCCCGCGCTCCCCAGGCCGAGAGCTTGAGGATACCAGGGCCGCTGAGCCCGGCGTGCGTGATGAGTACCGGGCCGTCGGTCTTCAGTTTGGTGCCGGGTGCCGTGACCACCGCGTTTTCGACGAAGATACCCGCAAGGTCCGTCAGGCGAGGGTCGGAGATGTGGAAGGTGAAGAGCGAGGGGACGGGCGCGACGATCGCGTGCCCGAAGGAAGTGGCGATGGTGAGGCCGCCCGAGGCCTTGTTGCCGCCGGTGGCGATGATTACCCGGTCGAAAGCCTCGCAGGAGCCATCGCCCAGCGTCAGTTGGAAGGCCTCGCCCTCCTTGCTGGCGGAGCGGACGGGCGTGGAGGTGCGGATGGTGACGCCGGAGCGGACGGCGGCTGACATCAGGCAGTCGATGATCGTGGTGGAGTCGTCGGTGGTCGGAAACATCCGCCCATCCGCCTCGGTCTTCGTCGCCACGCCGCGGGCGGCGAACCATTCGATTGTATCCCGGGGCTGGAAGCGGTGGAAGGCACCGAGGAGTTCGCGACCGCCGCGCGGGTACTTCTTGACGAGTTCCGCCGGCTCGAAGCAGGCATGGGTCACGTTGCACCGGCCCCCGCCGGAAACCCGGACTTTGGCGAGGAGGTGGGGCGTGGCTTCAAAAAGAGTGACCACGCCGTCGGGACCTAACTGCTCCGCCGAGGTGATCGCCGCGAAGAAGCCGGCGGCACCTCCGCCGAGGACGGCGATGCGACGTCGTTCAGGCATCAGGCGGGCATGGTCGCCTTGGGCTTAGTTTGCCAGCACGGACTTCAGGAACGCGCGCACCTCGGCGGTCGAAGGGTCGGAGTCGAGGCCAAGGTCCGAATTGATCTTACCGTGATTGGTGTTCTGGGCGCCGAACGCTTTCGCCGGGATGCCCTTCGCGGTGAGCGCGCCCTCGAGTCGTTTGGCCTGGTCGGGTGTCAGGGCGGCGGCCGCATCATAAAGGATGAGGAACGGGGGGATGCCCTTGCCCGCGGCGACGTGCGTGACGGCGGAGTAGTCGGTCCACCGTTCGGGCTGGCCGCCGAAGATCTCGCGATGGCCGTGTTTCGGCTCAGGCTTGCCGGCGGCTTTTCGATTCGCCGTGGCCAGGGCGATGACCGCCGGGATGTCGAACGTGTCGGCGTCGACCGGAACGCAGCCCCTGAACATCTTCAGGGACAGTCCCTCGGCCTTCAGCGGGCGTTCGTCGATGGCCAGGTAGGCGGCGAGCTGGGCGCCCGAGGAATGGCCCATGATCACGATACGATTCGGGTCGCCGCCGAATTCCGCCGCATGGTCATGCGTCCAGCGGAGCGACTTCGCCACATCGGCGAAGATCTCGTTCATCGGCACGGCGGAGACGTAGCGATGATTCGTCGAGACGAAGACATAGCCCAGGTTGGTGAAGAATTTCGGCTTCAGCTGCACGTTGGTCTTTTCGCCGCCGCGCCACCCGCCGCCGTGGATCCAGAAGATGACCGGGGCTGGCTTCGCGGGCTTGGTCGCCGGAGCGTAGACGTTGAGGGTCTGGCGGAGTTCTGTCGTGCCAGCGTAGGGCACATCGGCCTTGGTCGGCTCCAGTTTGGGTTCCACGGTGACCACGTTGCCCGTGATCACGTATTGGAAGTCCGCGAGCGCGGCCAGATAACCTAGGGTCGTGTCTACGGTGACGTTCAGCAGCTTGAGGTTGACCATGCGTTCACCCAGTTCGTTCTTGGGGTCGACCAGGACGACGTCGATGAGCTCGCCTTGGTTGTAGGCCTTGGCGCGGATGACGCGTAGAGCGTTGATGAGCTTGGTATCCTTCAGCTCGAACTTCTCGAACTTCACCGCCGCGGCGTCCTTGGAGGGGGCTGGCTTGGGTAAACCCGGGGCGGAAGGGGGAGGCGACGGCGTGGCATCCTTCGTCTGGGCGTAAGCGGCAGGGAGCGAGAGGAAGAGCAGAGCTAGGGCGATGCGCATAAGCCTATGATGGGACAGGAGCAGCGGACGACAAATGATTTCCAGATACCAGTGCAGGCTTGTTTCCTGCGGGGGTCGGGGGGAGAGTCCGGCACCCCGCCATGAGCCTGCGTCTTTTGTTCGCTTGCCTGACCTTCTCCGCCTTCGCGGCCGAGCCCGGTTTCGTCCGTTCCGAGTTCATCTTTGAGAAGAACCCCGTGCCCAGCTGCCATGCGACGACGATCGTCGAGGCGCGGGATGGCTCGTTCGTCGCGGCATGGTTCGCCGGCGAGGCCGAGGGAAAGCCGGACGTCTCCATCTGGACGGCCAGGCTCGTCGACGGCAAGTGGTCGGCCCCGGTGAAGGTGGCCGAAGGCACGCAACCGGACGGCAAGCGGTTCCCCTGTTGGAATCCGGTGCTCTTCCAGCCCAAGGATGGTCCGCTGCAGCTTTATTACAAGATTGGTCCGAATCCTATCGAATGGTGGGGCATGCTGCGACTGAGTGACGACAACGGTAAGACGTGGGGTGCTGCTCGCCGCCTCCCGGATGGCATCCTCGGCCCGATCAAGAACAAGCCCGTGCAACTAAATGATGGCACGATCCTATCTGGTAGTAGCGCCGAGGGTTTGAAGGTCGGTCCGGCGTGGCAGATCCATTTTGAGCGTAGCCGCGATAACGGCGTCATCTGGGAGAAGATTTCCGTGGAGCAGCCAGCCACCGGTCCCGCGTCGATCCAACCGAGTATCCTGTTCTTGCGCGACGGCGGACTGATGTCTGTCGGTCGCACCAAGAACGCCAAGTTCTTCAGCACCGTCTCAAACGACCAGGGGTCGACGTGGTCAAAGGTAGACCTGATCGACCTGCCTAACCCGAATTCCGGGACTGATGCCGTGACCTTGAAGGACGGACGACATCTCCTGATTTATAACCACACCGCCAAGGGGCGCAGCCCGCTCAATCTGGCGATCAGCAAGGACGGGATCGTGTGGGAGGCCGCGCTGGTGCTCGAGGATGAGCCCAAGGCCGAGTTCAGTTATCCTGCGATCATTCAATCCGCGGATGGTCTCGTGCACGTGACCTATACCTGGAAGCGCAAGCTGGTGAAGCATACCGTCATCGATCCGGCAAAGCTCGTTGCCCGACCCATGGAGGGCATGGCCTGGCCCAAGGCGCCGGCAGGTCAGGCCGAGAACGGTGGCCTCGAGCGTCTCAAATATAACAACCCTGGGCTCGTCGTGGATCTCGGGGTCGGCCTCTGGGCCTGGCCGCTGCCGATGGACCTCAATGGCGACGGCAAATACGAGCTCGTCGTCAACTGCCCTGACAAGCCATCGAACGGTGTGTACGTCTTTTCGTCTGGCGCGGATACCGCCAAGAACGCCCTGCCCGTGTTCAAGCCAGGCGTGCGCACCAGTAAAGGCATGCAGAACGTCGAGCTCAGTTGGGACGCCGACGGCAAGCCTCGCGTGCTCTCGCCTGGGGTCGAGTATCCTGACTTCGCGAAGACCGGGCTCGAGTTCGGCAAGAAGCTCCCCCTGCCGACGAACCTCCACCCCAACATGGTGCGGGCGAACATGTGGAAATACGCCGACTACGACGGCGACGGGAAGACTGACGTCATCGTTGGTGTCGGTGACTGGACCGACTACGGTTGGGATAATGGCTATAATGAGAAGGGCGAATGGATCAAGGGGCCCTTGCGCGGGTTCGTCTATGTCGTCCGCAACGAGGGCACGAACGATCAGCCCAAGTATCAGCCGCCCGTGCGTGTGCGGGCGGGCGGCAAAGAGCTTGAAGTCTTCGGCTGGCCCTCGCCGAACTTCGCCGATTTCGATGGCGATGGCGACCTCGACCTTATTTGCGGCGAGTTCCTGGACGGCTTCACCTATTTCGAGAACATCGGGGCGCGGGCCGAGCCCAAGTATGCGGCTGGCCGTCGCCTCACCTTGCCGGCGAGCGTGACGACGGGGGCGCGCGCGGCGGCTTGGAAAGCGTCGCTCGAGGCCAAGAAGCTGCCTGGGTCGCCGCGTCCGCTCACCATGGACCTCGAGATGATCACGCCCGTCGCCTTCGATTGGAACAAAGACGGCAAGCTCGATCTCATCGTCGGCGACGAGGACGGACGCGTCGCTTATATAGAGAACACCGGGAAGTTCACCGAAGACCACACGCCGCTGTTCTTGCCGCCCAAGTATTTCAAGCAGCAGGCCGACGAGATGAAGTTCGGCGCGCTCGCCACGCCGGTCGGCTTCGATTGGGACGGCGACGGCGACATCGACATCGTCTCCGGCAACACCGCCGGGCATGTCGGTTTCTTCGAGAACCTGAGCGGCAGGGGCTTGGCCGCGCCCAAGTTCGCCGCGCCCAAGCTCCTGCAGGCGGACGGCAAGACGTTACGGATCATGGGCGGGCGGAACGGCAGCATCCAGGGGCCGGCGGAAGCCAAGTGGGGGTATACCACGCAGACCGTGGCGGACTGGGATGGCGACGGACTGCCGGACCTGCTCGTCAATTCCATCCTCGGCAAGGTCGTCTGGTATCGGAACATCGGCACGAGGAAGGAGCCGAAGCTCGCCGCTGCGCAGCCGATCGAGGTTGAATGGGAGGGCACTCAGCCCGCGCTCGCCTGGGGTTGGCTGAAGCCGCAGGGCAAGGCCTTGCTGACCCAGTGGCGGACGACGCCGGTCGCCGTCGACTGGAACAAGGACGGCCTGACGGACCTCGTCATGCTCGACCAGGAGGGCTATCTCGCGTTCTTCGAGCGGGCGAAGGTCGAAGGAAAGCTGGTCCTCAAGGCTCCGCGCCGGGCTTTCTGCGACGAAAGCGGCAAGCCTTTGCAGCTCAGCAAAGGTCCGGCAGGCAAGAGCGGGCGTCGCAAGCTTTGCGTCACCGATTGGGACGGCGACGGACAGGCCGACTTCCTGCTCAACTCCTCCAGCGCCAATTTCCTGCGTCAGGTCGGGACGAAAGACGGCCTGTGGCTGTTCAAGGACGAGGGGCCGCTCGTGAAACAGAACATCGAAGGCCATGACGTCAGCCCGACCACCGTCGACTTCGACGGGGATGGCATTCCAGACTTCTTGGGCGGGGCCGAGGATGGTAAATTCTATTATCTCAGAAACCCCCGCTCCGCCAAGTAACATGAAACGCCGCGATTTCCTCGCCACTTCCGCTTTGGCCTTGTCCGCCGTGCTGCTTCGCGGACAGACGGCCGAGCGCCCCCTGGCGGTCGGGGTGATCGGGCATACCGGCCAGGGCAACTACGGGCACGGCGAGGACGCCGTCTGGCTCAAGATCCCGCAGACCAGGATCATCGCCGTCGCGGACGCCGACCCCAAGGGTCTGGCCGAGGCGGCCAAAAGGTTGGGGGGAGTGAAGGCCTACGGCGACTACCGGACCATGCTGGCGGAGGCCAAGCCGGATATCGCGGCGATCTGCCCGCGGCATATCCATGAGCACCGCGACATGATCGTCGCCGCCATCGAAGCCGGCGTGAAGGGCATCTATGTCGAGAAACCGTTCGTGCGCACCTTGGCTGAGGCGGACGAAATCGTCAAGCTCTGCGCCGACAAGGGCGTGCGGCTCGCCAGCGCGCATCGCAACCGTTACCACCCCGTCGTCGATGTCGTGAAGCAGCTCGTCGCGTCCGTTGAGATCGGCGAGCTCAAGGAAGTGCGCGTCCGTGGCAAGCAGGACCAGCGCGGCGGCGGACTGGACCTTTGGGTGCTCGGCGGGCATGGCTTCAACCTCGCGACTCTCTTCACCGGTCCCGCTACCTCCTGCGAGGCGACTATTCTCGTCGAGGGACGTCCGGCCACCAAGGCTGACATCCATCCCGGCGACGAAGGCGTTGGTCTTATCGTTGGCGATGAAATCCATGCGCGTTATGAGACCAAGAGCGGCATCCCGCTTTATTTCGATTCCAAGAAAGGCACTCCGGCCAAGGGCACGCCATTCGGGGCGCGGCTGATCGGGACCAAAGGCGTCATCTCGTTGCAGATCGACGAGGAACCGCTGGCGATCCTCGAGCGCGACGGAATCAAGTCGCCGATCACTTCAGCCGGGATCGGGCTGCCCGAGCCTATCAAGGATATCAAGCTCGTCAACGGTGGCCACCATGGTGCCATCCGTGATCTATTAGCTTCTATCGCCGACAAGCGTGAACCCCTGTGCGGTCCGGCAGCCGGCCGCGAGACCGTCGAGCTCACCTTGGGTGTCTTCGCATCCTTCGCCGCCGGGGGCAAGAAGGTCATGCTACCGCTCGCCGATCGCCATCATCCTTTAAAATAAACCTATGCGACAAAGCTTCACTTTTCTGCTGCTCACCCTCGGCCTCGTCGCCGCGGAGAAACCGGTCATCAAAGTCGCCGTCTATGATGATGTCGGTGCGACGGGTAAAGGCATCCCGTGCGTTAGCGACATCATGGGCAAGATCAGTGACATCAAAATTACCAAGCTCAAGGGCGCGGATATCGCTGCTGGCGGACTCAAGGGGTACGACCTCGTCATGTTCACCGGGGGCAGTGGCAGTGCGGAGGCCGGAGGTCTTGGCGAGAAGGGTCGTGAGGAAGTACGCGCGTTCGTGCGCAATGGCGGCGGATATGTCGGCATCTGTGCCGGCGCCTATTTGGCGTGCAGCGGGTTCGAGTGGGGCTTGGGTGTGCTGAACGCCAAAACCGTCTCGCCCAAGTGGCGACGAGGGCAGGGCGAGGTGAAGATCGACGGCCAGGCCTTTGGTGAGAAGCTGACCGATCGGGGCATCCGCTATTCCAACGGACCCATCATCAAGCCGGACGTGCGCAAGGACTTGCCCGAGTTCGAGACCTTGGCCTCATTTCGGACTGAACTGGCTCTAAACGATACCCCCGTCGGCGTGATGGTGAACTCGCCCGCCATGGTGCGGGCCTCTTACGGCCTGGGTCGCGTCTTCACTTCCAGCCCACATCCGGAACAAACCGCCGGCTTAGAGCCACTTGTCGAGAAGGCCGTCCGCTGGACTGCGCGATCCAAGGGGCTGAACGAAGAACTTTGGAAGCGGCTCGAAGCCATGGAGGTCGACAAGCTCTGGCTGCCCGGAGCGATCGTCGACTGGAAGACCGGGCTTCCGACCGGGCAGGCCATCAAGGATGCCAAGAGCAAGCATACCCACTGTAGCCAGTTTGTGGCCGCGGCGACCGAACGCCTAGGGGTTTATGTCCTGCGTCCGCCGGAGCACGGCGTCGTGCTCCTCGCCAATGCGCAGTTCGATTGGTTGGCGTCGGACGCCGGCAAGAAGGCTGGGTGGGTGGCCTTGAAGGACGGGGCTGAGGCGCAAGCGGCGGCGAACGACGGCAGGCTCGTCCTCGCTTCGCTGAAGAATCCCGACCCCACCAAGTCAGGGCACATCGCCATCGTCCGTCCTGGAAACAAGGATACCGATCTTCTGGCCAAGGAAGGGCCTGATATCATGCAGGCTGGCGGCACGAACGCTTTACGCACCACCTTGCGCAAAGGCTTCGGCAACCATAAGAAGGAATACGACCAGATCGCCTTCTACGCGCACGTGGTCGAGCTGCCGGCGGCGAAGTAATCGTCAGCGGACCGTCGCCTGGCAGACCATCTCGAGGATGCGCGGGATGCTGTAGGTCTCGTAGGAACCGTTCTTCGGGGGCGTCGGAGGGTTCGTGTGCGTGCCGAAGCTGTCGGCCGGCTGCGGGATGCGCGTCAGGTCGGGGTTCCACTGGCCGTCTTTGCCGCCCATCTTATAAATCACCAGATCGAGGGACGGTACGATGTAGAGGCAGAAGCCGCCGGCCCCCGTCTTGTAGAAGGCGTCACGCGGAGCGCCGAGGATCTGGCCGGCTTGGTTGTGTTCGAACTGCAGGCTGAAAGGGAAGTGCGGGTTGTACGGGAGCGTCTGCTGGCAGAGCCTGATGTAGTCGGCCGGGATGAGCTGCTGGCCGTTCCAGCGGCCCTCGTGGGCGAGGCAGTAGCCGAAGCGGGCGGCGTCGGTGGCGCGCAAGGCGATCGAGCCGGCGCCGTTGGCGTGGGCCATCGTGACTTCGCCGCGGTAGAGGCAGTAGCCCCAAGGGCCCCAGCCCATCGGCTGGCCGAACTTCTCGTCGATGTAGGCCGGTAATTCCTTGCCCGTGACGCGACGCAGGACCATCGAGGCGATGTGCGGAGCCGGGGAAGAGTAGGAGTAACCTTCCCCCGGCGCGGTCCAGAGCGGCACGCGGAGCGAGGAACCATCGACATCACGGATGTCCTGCCCCTTGGAGGCCTTGAGCGGCTGGGCCGTGCCGCGGATGACCGCGGAGGGCGTGGCGCCTTCGCCGTTATGGCCGGAAGTCATGCAGAGCAGGTGGCCTAGGCGGATGTCGGCCTCGCGCGGATCGCGCAGCGGGAACGCTTCGGGCAGGAACCCCTGGGTGTAGACCTTCGTGTCGAGGCCTTCGGGGATCTTCGACTGATACTCTTGCAGCATCACGCCGCAGGCGATGCTCGTGAACGCCTTGCCCGTGGAAGCCATGTCCGGGTTGGCGTTGCGGTGGGCCTTGCCGAAATATTTCTCCAGCACCAGGTAGCCCTTGCGGATGACGACCAGCCCGCCGTTCTCCGTGTTGGAGCGTTCCGTCGCGTGGTATGCCTGCTCGAGCCGATCGAGGTCGATACCGGCGAGGGCGCGGGCTTCGGCCTTGTCCTTCGGCGTGCGCCAGCCGCCTTGGGCGTCGGACGGCGGGAAGTATTCGGCGGCGGAGGCGGCGAGGGTGAGGAAGGGGAGGAGAAAGAGGGTGGGCTTCATCGGGGTGCGCTCACGATGGAGGATGGGTGACGAAAGATGAAGGACGAAACGATGAGGGGGCGGGATTCCGGTCTCCCTTTGAACGGAAGAATCGTTCCGGGCGTGGGTGGCTGGTGGGAAAGGCTGGCAACCTATGGCCAGGGCGTTGTCATAGTGACACCCATGCCGAAAACGCCGAAGCAAGACGCGCCGCAGGTTTTCCGGGAGCTGCTGGAGGTCATGCCGGATTTGCAGGCGTGGATGAAAGACCGCGAGGGTAGGTATCTCTGGGTCAACCGAGCGTTTCTCATGAACTATGGGCTGGCGCGGATCGGTCAGGTGGTCGGCAAGACCGATGGCGATCTTTCGCCGGCCCATCTGGCCGCGTATTTCCAGGAGGGCGACCAGGCCGTCTTGGCGGGACGTCCGGTCAACCAGCGTCTGGAGTTGGTGGGGCGCTATGATCATTCGGCGCATTGGTGTCGGACGACGAAACTTGCGACTTATGGGGCTGGTCGTCGCACGACTGGAACAGTCGGCTTCACCCGGAAGCCGGCTGCCGGCGAGATCGAGCAGATGGCGGAGATCCCTCTTGGGGCCGTCGTCGCGACCATGATCCGGAAAATCGGCCGAAAGGTCAGCAGCGCGGAGCTAGCGAAGGCGGCGGGCACCTCGGTACGTGGATTGGAGCGGGCCTTCGGCCGTGATTACGGACTCTCTCCTCAGCAGTACCTTCGTCGTCTGCGCATGCAGACCGCATGCCAGTTACTGGTTTCGACCCGCTTGGCGCTGGCCCAGGTGGCCGACCGCTGCGGGTTTGCCGACCAAAGCCATTTCACGCGGGACTTCCGGAGCCTGACGGGCATGACGCCCAGGGCATATCGAATCGCGTTCACCGTATGAGTGTCGCGATTATTCTAAAAAGAGTCGGCCAACTTCTATCCCTTATCTGTGGCCCATGGTATCATAAAGGCATGAAATCAATGCTTGGCGGCATCTGGATTCGCATCGCTTTCATGACCCTATGTTTGTGCGGGCTCGGTGGGCTTCAGGCGGCCGAGCCGCTGTATGACCAGAAGAACCTGGCGGCGTGGTGCATCGTGCCGTTCGACAACCAGAAGCGCACCCCTGAGCAACGGGCCACGATGGTGGCGAAGATGGGACTGACCAAGGTCGCCTACGATTGGCGGCAGGAGCATGTCGCCGAGTTCGAGGCGGAGATCCTGGCATATAAGAAACACGGCATCGAATATTTCGCTTTCTGGGCTTACCACGATGAAGCCTTCCGTCTGTTTGAGAAGTATCAGTTGCACCCGCAGATCTGGGTCATGATGAGCGGGAAGGGCGAAACCCAGGAGGCCAAGATCAAGAGCGCCGCCGAAGGGCTGCTACCGACGATCGCCAAGGCCGTGAAGATCGGGAGCAAGGTCGCGATCTACAATCATGGCGGCTGGGGTGGCGAACCCGAGAACATGGTGGCCGTCGGCGAGTACCTGAAGAAGAACCATGCCGTCACCAACATCGGCATCGTCTACAACCTTCATCACGGGCACGGTCACCTTGCCTGGCTGGACGAAGCGCTGAAGCTCATGTTGCCGCATCTCCTGTGCGTGAACCTGAATGGCATGGACGTCGGCGGCGATGCCAAGGGTCGCAAGATCCTGCCCATCGGCGCAGGCACCCAGGATCTCAAGGTCTTGCGTCAGGTCCGGGCCAGCGGTTATGCCGGCGTCATCGGTATCCTCAATCATACGATGGAGGACGCCGAAGGCCGTCTGATGGATAACCTCGATGGGCTCAGGTGGCTCGTGCCGCAGCTGGACGATGCTCCGCCCGGCCCTAAGCCCAAGTATCGCACCTGGGCGGACGTGCCGGCGATAAAGCCGTCGCCCAAGGCTTCACCGGCTGCTCCGGGCAAGGTAGCCGCAGGCGTGCCGTCATCGGCTCCTGCCTATGGCAAGGCCTTGGCTGGTGGAATGGTCGCGGAGGGTGGGGCGCCTTTCGAACAGTGGCCGCTGACCATCGAAGTCCGCGCGAAGCTGGAGGGTAAGGCCGGCTATAACATCTTGGTCGCCAGCAGCGAGAAGGCCGCGAGCGCGCATTGGGAGGTCTATACCCATGCCAAGCGGGGCGCCTTGAGCGTCTATCTGCCGGGGCGAGGGGGAGATTTCGACAGTGGCGTCGATGTCTGCGACGGCAAGTGGCATGACATTGTGGTGAGCCTGAGCGACGAGGCCGTGAAGGTATGGCTCGACAGCAAGTTGCTCTTGGAGCGGAAGCCGAACGCGGCAGGGAAGGATATTCCGGCTCAGCGTCGTCAGGTCGGACTCGGACGTCTCGTCGAAGGCACGATTGGTTGCGATGGGGTCATCGATGACGTCCGGATTTCGCGTGGGGCGAACGCGCCCGCCGGCTTGATCAAGGGGCCGCGTGAGCGAACGGATGCCACCCTGGGGCTTTGGTCGTTCGACGATCTGGCCGATTCGAAGGTCGTGCCCAAGGCTCCGCCCATCGCGCCGTTCAAGCCGGTGCTCGGTCCGTTGCGCGCCGAGGACAACCTTACCTCGGGGCATTTCGTGAACCGCGACCGCATCTTCGATTTCTACGCCAAGCAGGCCATCGAGGCCATGGGCAAGCACCCGTTGCCGGAATTGCTCGCCGTCTATCCTGGACTGGATGGCGGCAATCAAGGGCATTGGGGTAATCAGAACGACGCCGTTACCTGGAAGGATGACCGATGGGACAAGGCGCAGCATGGTCCGTTGTTCAACGGCGTCTTCCGCGGCGCGGGTCTGACGATCCCGAAAGGCGTCTGCGTGCAGGGACCGGACGGGGCCGCCTGTTTCGATCCGCTGACCTTGTCGTTCCCCGTGCGCTGGCAGGGCGATTTCATCCGCCTGAGCGCCGGTCGACACGGATTCAACAGCAGCGCCAACATGGCCGGGACCGTGACCAGCAAAGTGCCCGGCGTCCCTCCGAAGGGAGATTGGAAGTACCACGGGTTCTACCGCCATGGCGCCCATATCGTCTTCTCCTATCGCAAGGACGGACAGGAGTATCTCGCCACGGCTCGGGATGGCGAACGTCCGGCAGCGGAGCTGGCGCATCTCATGAAGGGCGGTCCTGCGCAGTGGCCGGGCTGGTTTGAAGGTGTCACCCGCCTCGGGTCCCAGCAGCCGTTCGCGACGGACACCATCCTGCCGCCGAACATCGGTGGGCCGAAGTCGCCGCGCCCGTACGACACGCTCTTCTTCATCAGCGGCCATGACTTCTTCAAGGACGGCACCGCGGCCGTCTGCACCATGACCGGCGAGGTCTGGCTCGTGAAGGGCCTCGATGACAAGCTCGACCGGGTGCGCTGGAAGCGTTTCGCGACCGGCCTGCATCAAGCGCTCGGGGTCAAGATCGTGGACGACAAGCTCTACGTCCTTGGACGCGATCAGATCACCCGCCTGCATGACCTCAATGGCGATGATGAGGCCGATTTCTACGAATGCGTGAACAACGCCATGACCACGTCGCCGGGCGGCCATGACTTCATCGTCGGTTTGGATATCGATGCGCTGGGGCGTTTCTACACCTCGTCGGGCAATCAGGGTATCCTGCGTCTGAGTTCGCCCAACCAGGTCGAAGTCCTCGCCACCGGCCTGCGCAATCCTAACGGCATCAGCGTGAGTCCGGATGGCCGGTTCGTGCTCTCGAACGGTCAGGAAGGCAACTGGACGCCTGCGTCGGCGGTGTTCCAGGTCGATATGGCCCTGAATACCGGCACCCATTTCGGCGCCGGCGGACCCAAGTTCGGTGTCGCGACGACCTTGCCGATCCTGCAGCTGCCTCGTGGCGAGGACAACTCGTGCGGCGGCCAGGTCTTCCTTTCGGAGCAGGCGTGGCCGGCGCTCAAAGGGGACGGCAATTTCCTACATTTCTCGTTCGGCACCGGCAGCGCGTGGCTTGTTTCGCGTCAGCTGCTGGAGGGCGTCTGGCAGGCGGCGGCCGTGAAGCTCACCGGTAATTTCGTGACCGGTCCCCAGCACGGACGCTTCGGTCCGCACGACGGCCATCTCTATGTCAGCGGCATGATCGGCTGGGGTAGCTATACGCCCGAGGACGGCGCGCTCCATCGCGTCCGGCATGTCGGCGGGAGTTTCCCAACGCTGGTCGGCCATGAGGCGCGGGATAACGGTCTGCTCCTGCGTTTTGATTGTTCCGTGGACGGCGCTTTCGCCGGCAAGCCCGCGGCGCATTTCGCCCAGTGTTGGAATTATCTCTATGGCCCGACCTATGGGTCGCCGGAATACTCCGTGAAGTATCCCGAAAGCCCCGGGCACGACGTCCTGGCCATCAAGAGCGCCCAGGTGCTGGACGGCGGCAAGGCTTTGTTCCTGGAGATCCCGCAGCTCGTGCCGGCGAGCCAGATTCACCTCCGCGTGGGTGTCGCCGCAGACCGTGCCCAAGATGTCTTTCTGACCGCGCATCATCTCGGCAAGCCCTTTGTCGAGTTCCCCGGGTATGTCGCCGTGCCCAAGGACAGATCCCATGAGCACGCCGCGCCCGTGGCGACGGGCAAGGCCAACCCCGTCAAGTGGGAGATCGAGATGTGCCGTGGGCCGGTGCGTGACCTGACGCTGCAGACCGGCAACGGACTCCAATATGGGCAGAAAGAACTCCGCGTGAAAGCCGGGGAGGGCATCGCACTAAAGTTCGAGAACCCTGACATCATGCCGCACAACTTCGTGCTCGTGGCCAAGGGGGCCGAGGAGAAGGTAACTGTGCTTTCGGCCAAGATGGTGGCCGAGCCGGACGGCTACGCCCGGCATTACGTGCCCGAGACCCCGGGCGTCCTTTGCTATTCGCGGATGCTGGACCCAGGTCAGAAGACCACGGTCTACTTCAATGCCCCCAAGGAGCCAGGCCGCTACACCTACCTCTGCTCCTTCCCGGGCCATGCGCAGCTCATGCGCGGCGTCCTGATCGTCGAGTAAGACCATGTTCAGCCCGCTCTCCGGATACCTCTCCGCGCTTTCCTCGGCCTACCAGGCCAAGGGCGGTCGTGGTCCGCTCTTCCGCGAGGCGGAGGCCGCGGAACTCGAGGCCGCGCAGGTCGTGCGGGTGATTCCGTCCGCGAAAGGGGCGATCACCGCCGCCCGCGACGCGCTCGTCGAATCGACCGTGACGGCCGTGGCCGCCGCGACCCTGGTCGATGCCTTGGCGGATTTCGGCGCGCGGGTCGGGCCGCTCCAGGCCGCGGGGTTTCGCACCGTGGCTGAACTCCGGGGGCAGGGTCTGTCCTCCTTGATGGCCCGCGAAGGTATCGGCGAAGTCACCGCCGCCGCGGCGGTCTCCGCCACCCAGGCCTTCCTCGATGACGCGCGGTCCGCGGTGCGGGTCATGCCGGATCCGGATGAGCGTCGCCCGGGCGACGCCGCGTTGTTGCTCGCGGTGGCGCGTTACGAGATCCTGCTCCGCGAATTTCCCGCCCGCGCCGAAGGGGTCGAGCGTCGACGTCAGGCCCTCCGGCGGGAGGTGGCCTTGTTCCGGGACGGCACCGTCCCCGGCGAGCATTTCTTCTCCGCGGCCAAGCGCGCCGCCCATGCCGCGCATGAGACGACGCTCCGTTCCGAGGCTACCGGGTTGCTGGCCGAAGCCCGCCTGCTCAACCGCTACGCGCGCGACCTCGTGGTTGATGAGGCCGAGGTCTGGCGCCGGTATGGCGAGAACGCCGCTGGATTCATCGCGCTCATCGAAGGCGCGGGCGCAGGGTCGCCCAGTCCGGCGGTCCGACCCGTCGCCCCGGCGGATCAGCGCGGCGGTCTCCCGGCCGAGATCGCCGATGCGGTCGAGGCCACGCAGCTGGACCTCGCCCTCCTCACCGCGACGCTCCGGCGCTACCAGTTGTTCGGCACGCAGTACCTGGTCCGCCAGCGGCGCGCCCTGCTCGGGGATGACATGGGGCTCGGCAAGACCGTGCAGGTGCTCGCCGCCATGTGCCACCTCGCCGCCCAAGGGAAGCGTCACTTCTTCGTCGTGGCCCCCAACGCGGTGCTCATCAACTGGGAACGCGAGGTCCGTAAGCACACGAAACTCGGGGCCATCGTCATCCATGGCTTTGACCGGGACGACGAGCTGGACCAATGGCGGCGGGAGGGCGGGGTCGCCATCACGACCTTCGCGACCCTCGGCAAACTGGTCGACCAGGTCGGCCCCGTCGACCTTGTCGCGGTCGACGAGGCGCACTCCGTCAAGAACCCCGAAGCCCAGCGCAGCCAGGCCGTCGCCCGCTTGGCGGCCACCGCCGAATTCGTCACGTTCCTCACCGGCACGGCCTTGGAGAACCGCCTGGAGGAACTGCAATACCTCGTGCTCACGGTGCAACCCGGGCTCAAGGAGTCCCTCGGGGGACTGCTGCGACAAGCGCGCCCCAAGCCTGTCGAAGTCCGCCTAAAGCTCGCCCCGGTGTACCTGCGACGCACCCAGAAGGACGTGCTCAAGGAGTTGCCCGATTTCCAGGAGATCGACGAGGTCATCCCGCTCGAGCCGGCGGACCGCGAGGCCTACGCCAAGGCGCCGATGAACCTGATGCAGAAGCGGCTCGCGGCGACCATCGGGGCTGGCGATCGGCAGGCCGCCAAGTATGACCGCCTCCGCGACCTCCTCGGCCATTACCGGGAGGAGGGCCGCAAGGTCGTGCTCTTCTCTTTTTTCCGGCAGGTGCTGGACGATGTCGGCCTCATCGCCGGCGACCATGACCGTATCGACGGGGACCTCTCCGCCGAGCAGCGGCAGGCGGTCATCGACCGTTTCACCGCCCGGACGGGTTTCGGCCTCATCGTCCTGCAGATCGAGGCTGGGGGCGTCGGCATCAATCTTCAGTCGGCTCAGGTCGTCATCCTGATGGAGCCGCAATTCAAGCCCTCCACCGAACGCCAGGCCGTCGCACGCGTCCGCCGGATGGGGCAGACCCGTAAGGTCATCGCGCACCGCTTCATCGCCGCGCGCACGATCGACGAGCACCTGGTCCTGCTCATCAAGCAGAAGGCCCAGCTCTTCGAAGACTATGCCCAGCAAAGCGCGGTCAAGGCCGCCAGCGCGATGGCCGTGGATGGCGGCGGCTTGGTGGCCCCGGCGGCCGCGGAGTTGCAAAGGATGATTGAGGAGGAAGGGAAGGGGTAGGGAATAGGGCCAGGGCTTGGGCTAGGGTCTGGGCTTGGGATAGGGAAAGGGACAGAGATAGGGAAAGGGACAGGGTCAGGGGGAGAGCGGTGAGAAGGTTCAAACGGGTTGCCAGCGGGTGGATGGGTGGACTAGGGGAAGGGGATGCGTCTCCCCTCGCTGCTTGCTTCGCTCTTCGCCTTGTCCGCTTTTGCCACGGCGTCTCCGCAGGTTTCCCTGCGGCCCGGCGAGGGAGCCCTCGAGGTCCTGGTCGACGGCAAGGTCGTCGCGGCCTACCTGACGGCGAACGACGTCTCCACTCCGGCGCGGGCCAACGAGACCTACAAGCCTTACCTGCGCGTCGTCGATCCCGTCGATGGTCAGGCCATCACCAAGGGTCCCGGCGGCACGTACACGCATCACCGCGGGATCTTCTTCGGCTGGATGCGTGTCGGTCTCGAGGGCCAGAAGCTCGACCTCTGGTCGATGGGTTCGGGTCGTCAGGTGCACACGGGTTTCAAGCAGCAGACCGCGGAGCGCGGGCTGGCGCGACTCGTCTCGACCATCGAGTGGAGCGATAAGAAGGGACGGCTCATCCTTTCGGAAGAGCGCACGCTCGACCTCTCGCCGCTCGCGGCCCCTGGTTTCCTGCGGGTCGATTTCCTGACGACCGTCAAGGCCGAGGCCGGCGACCTTGCGCTCGAAGCCGACCCCGAGCACGGCGGCGTGCACTACCGCGCCCCGCAGGAGGTCATCGCCGCCAAGACGAATTATTATTTTCCGGTCGCCAAGCCTCTCCCGCACAAAGACGTCGATTACCCGTGGGTCGGCATGACCTACGCCCTCGGCGAGAAGACTTTCGGCGTCGTGGAGATCGACCACCCGGCCAACCCGCGCGGCACCCGCTGGTCCGCTTATCGGGACTACGCGCGTTTCGGGGCTTACCCGCGCGCCAATCTCAAGAAGGGCGAAACCCTTTCGCTGAAGTACCGCTTCCTGGTCGCCCGCGGCGGCTTGGTCGCGACCGAGGTCATCCAGGCCGAGCAGGCCGCCTTCACGGGGGTGAAGCCCGAGCCCGTGACCGTGACCGAGCTCAAGGCTGAGGTGGCGGCGGCGCCGAAGGCGAAGAAGTAGGGGCTGAGGGCTAGAGCCTGGGCTAGGGCTAGGGACAGGGCTAGGGGCAGGAGCAATCACTGCCTAAAGGACAACAGATAGCGGACTCCTTTTCTGTCCCTGACCCGGTCATGTTGATGGATTCTCCTAGCCCAGGCCCTAGCCCTCGCCCCGGCCCTATACCTAGGAGTGAAACCTCTGGTCCTAATCCGGGGTTAATCCTAGTGTGAACCCCTTCATGCGCCTCCTAGCCCTTTGCGTGGTCGCTTTTGGTCTCTGCGCCTTGCCGCCGGCCTTCGCCGCCAAGGGTGACAAGAAAGCCGCCAAAGCCAACGAACCGGCTGCGGCCGCCCCGGCGGTCCCCGCCCCGAAGGTGGCCCCTGTCGCGGTCGCCCCGATTCCCCCGCTGGGCGCCATCTGGCATACCTGGCGTGACAACCAGGGCCGGAGCGTCGACGCGATGTTCTGCGCGCTCACCGGCCCGTTCATCACGCTGCAGGGTCGCGACGGCAAGGTCTACCATTTCAACGGCAACGTCCTGTGCGCCGAGGACATCGAGTTCGCCCGCCAGTGCGCCGCCAAGGCGAAGTCAGGCACCTTCGGCCAGAACACCGTCGCGGTCGCCGCGGCCGAGATCGACCGCGTGGTCACCGCCGTGCTCGCCAAGCATGGCCAGCAACCGAACCCGCTCACGTCCGACGAGCAGTTCCTCAAGCGTCTCTACGTCGACGCCATCGGCCGCATCCCGACCGCCGCGGAGTCGCAGGCGTTCCTCGCCGACCGCTCGCCCGACAAGCGCGCCAAGCTCATCGACCACCTCGTGTACTCCCCCGGGTACTCGATGCAGATGTTCAACTGGATGGCCGACCTGCTCCGCGTGAAGGATACCTTCAACAAGGGCGTGCCCGCCTTCACCTTCGAGGACTGGCTGAAGGCCCGCCTCGCCGCCAACGCGCCGTGGGACAAGCTGGTCATGGAGATGCTGACCGCCGATGGCCGCCTGTGCGACAACGGCGCCGCGGGTTTCCTGCTGTTCGACGCCGAGATGCCGCTGGACGGCGTCTCGAACCTGCTCACGACCTTCCTCGGCACCAACATGGCGTGCGCGCAGTGCCACGACCACCCGCTCGCCGAATGGAAGCAGCGTGACTTCTACCAGCTCGCGGCGTTCTTCGGGGCCACCGACCAGAAGGACGAGTCGATGCTCGCCCAGATCCGCCGGACCGTGGGCAAGGACGACTCCCTCCCCAAGGCCGTCGTCAAACGCATCGGCGACGTCAACGCCTACCGTCTCGAGGACACCGCCGCGCAGAAACTCACCTTTCCCAAGGACTACAAGTACAAGGATGCCAAGCCCGGCTCGACCGTGAGCCCGGTGCTGATCACCTGGGACAAGGCCGACGCCGGCCTGCCAATCTACCAGGTCGGCGCGAAGACGCCCGCCCAGCTCCGGGACGGTTTCGCCGCCTGGCTGACCAGCCCGCAGAACCCGCGCTTCGCCACCAACATCGCCAACCGGCTCTGGAAGAAGAACCTCGGTCTGGCGGTGCTCGAGCCGGTCAACGATGTCGACGACCTCACGCAGGCGTTCAGCCCCGAGCTGCTCGCCCACCTGACCACGGTGATGAAGTCCGCCCGCTTCGACCTGCGCGAGTTCCAGCGCGTGATCTACAATTCCCGCACCTACCAGGCCGTCGCGAATCCCACGCCCGACCTCGCCAAGGGGCCTTACCTCTTCAGCGGCCCGATCGTCCGCCGCTTCACCGCCGAGCAGGCCTGGGACAGCCTGGTGGTGGCCTCCGTCGGCGCCTCCGTCGATAACGTGCTGCTGCGTCGCGGCGACGACATGAAGCTGATGGCCCTGCCGAAGGGCCCGATCACGGCCGTGGCGTTGCACAGCGTCTACGATACGATCAAGGAGGCCGGGCTTCTGAAGGGTGGCAATGGCGGCAAGAAGACCGCCGGGGGCAGCATGGCCGGGCTCGCCTCCGGTTACGACGGGGAGAAGCCGCAGACCCGGAACGGTCTGCTCCTCGCCCGGGCGAGCGAGCTGCCGCAGCCCTCGCCGGAGAACCACTTCCTTCGCGTCTTCGGCCAAGGGGACCGGCTCCTCGCCGATTCGGCCACGTCCGACGGCAGCGTGCCCCAGGTGCTCCAGATGATGAACGGCGCCGTCGGCCGCACCGTTTCGAACGCCAAGGCGACGGCGGTCGCCGCCGCGGCCGGCTTGTCCAGCAGCGAAGCCCAGGTCGACTCCCTCTACCTTTCCTTCCTTTCCCGCCACCCCCGCCCCGACGAGTCGTCCAAGGCCGTGAAGGCCATGGCCGCCGGCCTGACGCCGGCCGACCTGGCCTGGGTCCTGGCGAACACCCGCGAATTCCTCTTCCTCCCATGAGCCGAAACCTCCCCTCCGACCAGCTCCGCGATCCGCTCGCCCGCCGCTCGTTCATCGAACGTTGCGCCAAGGTCTCCTTCGGCCTGTCCATCCTGCCCTTCTTCAACCAGCTCGCGGCCGCGGCCGACGCCGCCCCCGGCTCCGCGCCCAACGCCGGCTTGCCGGGCTTCGGCAAGGCCAAGCGCGTGATCTTCATCCAGCTCGCCGGCGGGATGTCGCACATCGATACCTTCGACCCCAAGGAAGGGGGCAGCAAGGGCCCCGGCGCGACGATCTCCACCAAGGCCGGCTTCCAGCTGACCGACTACCTGCCGGAGACCGCGAAGGTCGCCGGTCGCATCGCCGTGATCCGCAACATGACCGCCAAGGTCGGCGTGCACGCCTCGGCTTCCTACCTGATGCGCGCCGGCTTCGAGCAGCGCGGCACCGTGCAGCACCCGATGCTGGGCGCCTGGGCCCAGCACTTCCTGGGCGCGAGCAGCAAGACCCTGCCGTCGACCGTCTGCGTCGGCCGTCCGTCCAACCACGGCAATGGCTGGTTCCCCGCCG
>BJHS01000022.1 GCA_014193315.1 Verrucomicrobiota bacterium | reverse complement strand
GGGAACATCTGCCGCTCACCGACGGCGGAGGAGGTCCTGCGAGTGCACGCCGAACGGGCTGGGCTGGAGCTGCACCTGGACTCGGCCGGCACGGAGAATTACCACATCGGGGAACCTCCCGATGAACGCAGCGTGGTCCATGCCCAGCACCGAGGCTACGACCTCTCCAGCCTGCGGGCGCGGCAAGTTGGCCCGGATGATTTCCGAGATTTCGACCTGCTCTTGGCGGCCGACGCGCTGAACCTTGGCGCGCTGCGTGATCGCTGCCCGCCGGCCTATCGACACAAACTGGCGCTATTCCTGGGCGATCGCACCCTGCCGGATCCGTATTACGGACAAGCGTCGGATTTCGAAAAAGTGCTCGATTTAGTGGAGAAAAGGGCGGTTTCACTGATCGCAGAATGGCGGGCGGCAACTGATTGATTGCCGAACAGACCGCCGGGGGTTTGCTTCACCCAGCGATGTACCAAGTCAATTTCAGCGACCAGGCTATGCGCGTGCTGGGCAAGCTGCCCACCTTGGAGCAGATGGAAGTGGTTGATGCCTTCACCTCATTGACCCCGGAAGAACTACTAGCGGGTCGCTCCGACCTCGGTTCCGTCCGGCGCGCAGGGCACACTTACCACCGCCTGCGGGTCGGGGAGTTCCGCATCTACTTCGAAGCCAAGGAGGGCTCGCTCTTGGCCCACTACGTGCTGCACCGGCACACCTTCGCCGACTTTGCCTTCCGCTCCCACCTGCCTTTCGCAGACGACGAGGAACGTCTCGAACAAGAAGGCGGCTTCTGGAAATACCTCGATGAACCCAAACCCTAACCGTGTCTAACCATCCCGAAAAACAGGCGTATTCCTCCCCGGAACAAGCCGCGCGAATCTACCTACTGCCGAACCTCTTCACGGCCGGCAACATGCTCTGCGGCTTCCTGGCGATCAAGAATTGCATCGAGGCGCGGTTCACGAACCTCTCCCCGGACGAGCGGGCCGACCATTACCTATGGGCCGTCTGGTTCATCCTCGGCGCCTGCCTGTGCGACCTGTTCGATGGCCGGGTGGCCCGGGCCACGCGCCGGGAATCCTTGTTCGGGGCCGAGTTCGACTCCATCGCGGACACCGTGTCCTTCGGCGTCGCCCCGGCCTTGATGGCCTGCTTCCTGATTATCAACCCCGGCAGCACGGATCAAGCCGATGAACATGTGCAGCTCGCTACCTGGCTGCTGGCCTTCATCTACCTGCTCTGCGTCGGCGTGCGCCTAGCCCGTTTCAATGTGCTCACCAACCCCTTGGTGCCCGGCAACGAAAAGCGCGCGGCGGGCGGGGATTTTGTCGGCCTACCGTCCCCGGCCGCGGCCGGGATGATGGCCTCGCTGGTCCTCGTGTTGACCAAAGTCATGCGCAACACCAATCAAAGCGACCCCTTCGAGAAAACCGTGCCCGGCTGGTCCTGGAGCCTCTTACCTTTGATGCTAATCATCTCCTACCTAATGATCAGCAACGTCCGTTTCCCGAGCTTCAAGAATCTGGATTGGACCGCCCGTGCGAAAACCCGGGTCTTCATCCTGATTATCATCTTGGGGGCCATCCTCATCCGCTACCCGGCATACTCCTTCCCCGCCTTATTCCTGGGGTACATCGTTTGGAGCATCTTCCGTCACCTCTTTCTGTTGAAAAAGAGCGAGATCGACCCCGCTCCGGAGGATGACGACGAGGTCGTGCCTAGGATGTGAATAGGTCGTGGATGAGCGGTGCTTGGTGCTTGGTGTGAACAAGCTCGGGTTTGTTCACGCTTTGGGCACAACGGACCTCGCCCCGCATACACGCCACCGCCAAGGTCTTACGGACCTGTGTACGGGATTCCGAGCCTTACTGGTACTACTGGTATTTATAAATGAAGGGTAATTAGATACAGGGGGACCCGGTGTGGGCATTGCAGGGTTGCCACTCGCCCCTCCCGTGCTCAATCCTAACCCCATCATGAAGTTCAAGGTCAACCGAAACCATTTTTTCAACGGCCTCTCCAGCGTCACCAACGTCGTGGGCAATCGCGCCACAATGCCGATTCTCCAGAACGTGTTGATTGAAGCCGAGGGCGACATGATCACCTTGACGACGACCAACCTCGATCTCGGTATCTGCTGCCGAATCAAGGCTTCCGTCTCCTCGCCGGGTCGCATCACCCTTCCAGTCAAGAAACTCGTCCCGATTATCCGCGCCCTCTCGAGCGCGGACACCATCGTCGAATTGACCGGTAAGGATCGCGTCAAGATCACCTCAGGCAGTTCCGTCTTCCAGCTCGCCGGCTTACCTGCCGATCAGTTCCCGCCAATCTCGAATTTCGCCGGTCAGCCGACGATCACGATCAACCAGGACAACCTCGGCTCGATGTTGCGCAAAGTCAGCTACGCCCAATCGACCGACGAGAATCGCTACATCCTCAACGGCGTCTTCTTCGAATTCTCCGCCGGCAAGCTGACGCTCGTCGCCACTGATGGCCGTCGCCTCGCCAAGTGCGAGCTGAAGTTAGAAGGTTCCGACAAGACCTTGGCACTGATCCTGCCCGCCCGGACCATCACCGAATTGTCGCGGCTGCTGAAGTCCGGCGGTAAGGTGCACGTCTCGAACAATGAACGCCAGGTTGGTTTTACCATCGATATCCCGACCAACGACGAAGGCCTGGTCGACCGGATTCAACTCGTCTCCAAGGTCGTCGAAGGCAACTACCCGAACTACCGCCAGGTCATCCCCAAGGATGCCGGCTCCAAGGTCCGCCTTGAGCGCGAGAAGCTCCTCGAGAGCGTGCAGCGCGCCGCGCTGATGACGGATGACCGCAGCAACACCATCCGCATGACCGTCTCGAAGAAGACCCAGAATCTTGAGATCTGGGCGAAGTCCGATTCCGGCGAGGCCCATGAGCCGATTGCCGTGAAGTACGATGGGCCAGAAGTGAACATCGCCTTCAACCCGCAGTATGTCATCGAGCCGCTTCGCAACGTCACCGAGGATGAAATCGATTTCGAGTTTAAGGACGACATGTCCCCTGGCGTCATCCGCGGACTGAAGGAAGACTTCCTCTGCGTCGTGATGCCGCAGCGGATCTCCTGATTACAGACCTAGGTCGGTCTGGTCGGGCAGCGCCTTGATCGCTTCGAGGATCCGCCGGGAGGCTTCCATGAAGCGCTCCGGGTGCGCGCGGCCCGGGTCGTATTCCGCAGGAGCCAACGGTCGACCAAAGCGGACGCGCACGCGGCCGGCGCCCAACGGGAAGAGGGCACCGCGCGGCAGCACATCGCGGGCGCCGCGGATATGGATCGGGACGACCGGCACGCCCGACTTACAGGCGAGCAAGCCGGCCCCCGCTTTGGCCTCCGCGATGACGCCATCGGCACTGCGGGTACCCTCGGGGAAGATCAGCAAACCGCGCCCTGCTGCGAGCGCCGCCAGGGCCGCCCGAATCGCCCCGACATCGGCTTGGCCGCGGTCGAGCGGGATCGAGTTGCAGGCCCGGATGATGAAGCCGAAGATCGGGTTATCGAAGAGGGTGCGCCGGGCGACGAACGAGATCTCCCGGGGAAGGCAGGAGCCGATCAACGGTGGGTCCACCATGCTCTGGTGGTTGCTGGCAAAGAGGCAGGCACCTGCGGGGATCGTTTCCCAGCCGTTGACCTCGAGCACGGCGAAGACTTCGATCAAGGAGCGGGCGCCATGGTAGACGCCTTTGTAGACCAGGTTTTTCGAGTCGAGAATCATCGCGGAGTGGCGGCGTGGACCCAGGCCACCACCTGCTCGATGACCGACTCCAAAGCCAGGTGGGTGTTGTCGAGGCGAAGGGCGCCCGGGGCGCAGCGCAGGGGCGCGGCGAACCGCGTCGAGTCGAGGAGGTCGCGGTGGGAGACGGCATCCGCCTGGCCCTCGGCGGCGCGTCGCTGCGTGCGCGCGGCGGAGTCGGCCTCCAGGAAGACGCGGACCTCGGCGTCGGGTAGCACGACGGAACCGATATCTCGGCCTTCCATGATCACGCCGGCAAATCCCCCCGCCGCCGCCATCTCGACTTGCGAGCGTTGGTACTGCAACAGGGTGGCCCGGACGGCGGGCATCGCGGCGAAGAGCGATACCGCCGCATTCACCGCGGGGGTGCGGAGCTCGGCGTCGGCGGGGAGTTGGTCGGCCAGGGTCAGGCGTGAGGTCAACCCAACGACTTGGGAGCCAAGGCGCAGGCCCGCCAAGGTGCGTTCGACGGAGGGTTGATCGTTCGGCGCCGCCCCGGCCGCCAACAGCGCCGCGGTCAGCGTGCGATAATGGGAACCGGTATCGACGTGCATGAAGCCGAGCCGCGCGGCGACCCCCCGGCTGGTGCTGGATTTGCCCGAGGCGGCGCCGCCATCGACCGCGACGCGCACGAACCCGGCGCGCAATCCCTCCAGCGCGTCGAAGAAATCGGGGAAGGTCTTGCTGGTGCAGCCGGGGTCTTGGATGGCGATCCAGGGGCGCCCATCGCCGAAGAGGTCGAAGGAGCCTAGGATGCCGAAGCTCATCGCCATCCGGTGATCCTCATAGGTGTGGATCGTCACCGGCCCGTTCGCCGTGGCCCGGCGGAGGGCTTCCCGGTCAGGGTGGATGGTCAGCGAGGAAAGACTCCCGTCGGCGCGGAGCTCTGCGGCGGTGGGCGTCACCCGTTGGCCGAGCCGTTCCAATTCCGTCGCCATCGCCAGCACGCGGTCGGTCTCTTGCTTACGCGTGTGGGCGATGCCGCGGATTGTCGTGGGCCCATCCGCCAGCGTGGCCACGGTCGCCAAGGTCAGGAAGGTATCGGAGAACGCGTTGAAATCGAAATCCCCGCCGCGGAGGGCGGTCCAGGTACGCACGCGCAGGGCCGTGCCCTCAGGGTGGAGGTCGGCGCCGCAGGCGGTGGCGACGCGGGCGAAAGCCGTGTCGCCTTGCAACCCATCATCGGCGTAGCCGTGGACGCGGACGGCCGACCCGGCACCGGTGACGGCGGGGAGCGCGATGAAGTAGCTCGCCGCGGTGGCGTCGGGTTCGATCGCGTAAGTGCCCGCGGCCACGTAGGGTCCCGGGGAAGGGCAGGTCCAGCGGCCCGCGGCGTCGCGGAGCAGCGGCCGGCCAAATTGCGCGCCCATCCGCTCCGTCATCGTCACGAACGGCTCCGAGACCGTCGAGCCGGACATGCGGACCGAGGCCCCGGCGGCCAGCGGGAGCGTCATGAGCAAGGCCGACAGGAGCTGCGAGGATGCGGAGGCATCGACTACGAGTTCGCCGAGCCGGCCGGCGGTGTGCAGCGTGAACGGGAAAGCCGTGGAGGGCGTGCCATCGGGACGGACGGCGCGGCAGCCGGCGCCCGCCAACGCGGTGAGCAGGCCGGCCATCGGGCGGGCCCGCATCGCCTCGTCGCCATCGAGGTGGTAGACCCCATTCGGCGCCAACGCTAGGAACGCGGTGAGGAAGCGGGCAGCGGTGCCGGCATTGCCGACGTGCAGGTGAGCGGTGTTCCGCGGGATTCGGCCGCCTTGGCCAAGGATCCGGATGGTCCGGGCGGCTTCCTCCGCCTCGACTGTGAAGCCTAAGTCGCGCAACGCGGCGATGAGGATCCGGGTATCCCGGCTGAACAGCGCGCCGGTGAACAGCGTCTCGCCGTCGGCCAGCGCCGCGAAGATCAGCGCGCGGTTCGTGATGCTCTTCGAGCCCGGGACACGGGCGACACCCCGGGCGGGGCTCCGGAAGGGCCGGATGGTCAAGGTGGGGGTCATGCGGGCCGATCCAGCGATTGGCGGGCGATTCGGGCCGCGGCGAGCAGGCGGTTCACCTCGGGCGCATCACCGCGCTCCAAGGCGGTCCGGAGTTCGGCCAAGCGGGCTTCGACGGCCCGCAAACCCTCGGAGACATGGCTGGCGTTGGCCAGCAGGATGCCGAGCCAGAGGTTTTCTTCCCCCGCCGCAATGCGGGTGGCGTCGCGCAAGCCCGAGCCGGCCGCGGCGGGACTGAACCCCGGTTGGTCCGCCACCGCGAGCATGAGGGCCGAGGCGGCGGCGTGCGGCACATGGCTGATGGCCGCGACGATCTCGTCATGGCGGGCGGCGGTGCATTCGGTCGTGACGCAACCCAAGCCTTGCCAGAAAGCCGTGATGCGTTCGACGGCTGCGCGGGGTTCCTTGCCGGACGGGGTGATGAAACAGGCGCGCCCGGCGTACAAGTGTTCGGAGGCGTGGGCGGCTCCGGCTTTTTCGGACCCGGCCATCGGGTGGGCCCCGATGAAGGTCACGGAGGCCGGGAGGCCACGGGCCGCCTCGAGGACGGCCGCCTTCACGCTACCGGCGTCAGTGACCAGGGCGCCGGGAGAAAGAGCCGGCCCGATGGTGGCGAAAGTTTCCGCCATCTTGTCGACAGGCGTGGCGATCACGACCAGGTCGGCGCCGCGGACACAATCTTCCACCCGGGTGAAGACTTCGCCGATACCCAGCTCGGTCAGCAGCCGCTGGGAGGCGGTCGAGCGGGACCAGCAGGCGAAGGAAGCCGCCAAATGTCGGCGTGACCCGGCAAGGAGGACGGAGCCTCCGATGAGGCCGGCGCCGACGACGGCGATGCGCTGGAAGGGAGGAATTTCCAAGGTTGAAGCGGTTCCTTTGATGAACCAGCGTAGGAAACAATTAAAGCCTACAAACTGCCAGCGACAAAGTTGGCGGTATCCCATGACTCAAGGACCGCATCAACCCCCGCCGGAGTTCCTCCCTGCCCGACCGACCAGCACGTCCGGGAAGGGTGGGGCTGGTGGGCGTCGATTCTTGCTCCCTTTGCTCATCGCCGGGGGGCTGCTGCTGGTCGCGGGGGGGCTCTACCTTGTCACCCAATCCAATCGGTTGACCGGGGGAGGCGCCGCCCGGGTCGTCTTGAGCGGCGAGCAAATCGAAGAACTGCGCCAACTGTCGGTGCAGAAGGAGGCGGCGTTCGAGCAGGCCCGGCTCAATCGCCCGCAGCTGAACGAGGCGGACATCCAGCTCTTGGCCGCCGCCTTGCAGGCGCAGGAGGATTACATCACGGCGCGCGGCGCCCTCGGCAAGGATAACGGCCGGCTCAATAACCTGCGGCGTCGTTACCATGTCCTGCGGGCCGAGAAGCTGCGGGCGAGCTCCGACCAAGCGGAGGCCACGGCGCTGGAATTGGCCAAGACCGACCTGCCACAAGCCATGGCGGGGATTCGTCAGGCCATCGAACTCGAGCAAGAGATCGCGCAACGATGGGTCTATTCCTCCTTGGCGGATCCCGGACGGCTGGCCCGACTTGACACCCGGCTGCGGCGTTTGGAGTCCGAGCCGCTTTGGCGGCGCACCCGCGACCTCGAGGCCGAAGGCCGCCGGCTTGCCCAAACGGGGCAGCATGACGCCGCCGCCGCCAAATTCGACGAAGCCTTGGCCGAGGAGAACACGTTCCTGGAAAAATACCGGGATGTCCGCGAGACGGAGTTTGACCGCATCGAGAAACTGACGGTGGCCCGCGACACCGCGCGCTCCGTGCCCGCGTCCGCCGCCGTCGATGAGATGGTCCGGCAGGCGACGGCACAGGAGCAAGCCGGTCGCTGGGAGCAGGCCGTCACGCTTTGGAAACAGGCCGTCGAACGCTTCGACGAGTTGTTGGCCCGACACCCTCGTTCGACCCTGGCCGATCGCTCCCGCGAACGTGAGCTCACGCGGCGCGGGTACATCGCGCAAGCCCACCCGCGGATCCTGGCGGTCGAGCGGCAGGCCGCGACGATGCGACAGCGGCTGCGCGGGCGGGAAGTTGGCGCCGCTTTGGCGATCGCGACGCCGGCCACCGCCGAGGTCCAGGAGCTCAACGTTACCTACCCGGGCATTTTCCCCGCGAACGACCCCCTTCGGCTGGAACTGGAATTCATCGTCGAACGTCAATCCACGCTTCAGGCGCTCTTGCCCGATTTCGACCGGCAACTGACGCCCCTGCCCGGCACGCCCACGCTTCGCCTGCTCAACCGCGAGATCTCGCAGGCGCTCTACGCCGCCTTGCTCGGCAACAATCCGAGCGCTCAGCCGCGCGAAAGCCACCCGGTCGACTCCGTCGCCTATGCCGACGCCGAGGCCTTCTGCCGCCGGCTTGGCTGGGCCTTGGGGGCCAAGGTGCGGCTACCCACGGTCGCGGAGCTGGAGCGGGCCGCGGGCGACGTCACCCGGGCCCCGGTGCCCCGGCAGGCGTGGACGTTCGAGAACAGCGACGGCATCAACACGCGGGCGGTCGCGACGAGCGCACCGAACGCCGCCGGCTTCCATGATGTGATCGGCAATGTGGAAGAGTGGACGGCGTCGGCTGCGACGGAGGAGGAGGCACGCATCGCCGGTGGCAGTGTTGGTTGGTTGGCGGTCCCAGGGTTCCCCTCCAGGTTGGTCCCGAAACGCGAGAAAAGCCGCATCTTAGGCTTCCGCATCATCGTTGAATAATCCGCCGGCCTCGTCACCCTGACATGTCCCGATGACCCCGTCGCCCGTCTCTCCACCCGTCAGTTGGACCCAGCGCGCGTGCTTCTTCCTTTTCGTCTACGGGGCGTTGGCGGCGATATCGCTTTGGTTCGCCTACGAGCTGCGTTTCAATGGCGGGACGCTCCTGGTCGGGGCGGAGCAGGCGAAGGTCGATGCCTTTCTGGATCTCCAGCGACCTTACGCGCTTCTCTGGGTTGTCCCCTTGAAGTTCGTGTTGCTCGGCCTCTTCGGCCAATTCCGGGGCGTCTTCTATTACTTCCGCCTGCACGACGCGCTCCGCATGGCCGCCGCGTTGCTCGTCGCCACGCTCGTGATGTTGACGCTGCCTTCCCTGGTCGGCGCGATTTCGGCGGCCAACCCCGCCTGCCTGCCGCGCGGCGTCTCGCTGGTCGACTTCAACCTCTCGTTGCTACTGTTTGTCGGGTTCCGCGTCTCAATCCGCACGCTCCGCGAACGTTTCTCTGGACAGGAGCGGACCAGCGGGGTGGTGGAACGTATCGTCATCGTGGGCGCGGGTCGTTCCGGGGAGCAGCTCGCGACGGAACTCCGGACCCGGCGAGGCCACGGCCTGGAGCCGGTGTGCTTCGTCGATGATAACCCGGCCAAGCACGGGCTCGACATTCACGGGCTGCCGGTGGTCGGCGGCCCGGAGCGGCTGCCCGACCTGGTGGAGAAGTTCGCCGTCACCGAAGTCATCCTCGCCTTGCCCAGCAATAGCGCCAAGCGCATCCGGGAAATCAGCGCCCTCGCCCTCCGCAGCAACTTGCGCGTGTTGGTCGTCCCCTCGATGGAGGACCTCGCCGGTGGCCGCATCCGCGCGAGCGACCTCCGCCCCGTCTCCGTCGAGGACCTGCTCGGTCGCCAGCCGGCCGAACTCGATGATGCGGCCATCGCGGCCATGATCGCCGGTCGGACCGTGCTGATCACCGGTGCCGGCGGCAGCATCGGCTTGGAGATCTGCCGGCAGGTGGCGGCGCGCAACCCCGGCCGGCTCCTGCTCCTCGACCAGTGCGAGGTGCTCCTCTACCAGGCGGAACAAGAACTCATCTCCGCCGGCGCCGGGGCGCTCATCACCCCGCTCGTGGGCGACGTCACCGACGAGGACCGCCTGCGCGAGGTCTTCACCCGCTTCCGCCCGACGCTCGTTCTGCACGCCGCCGCGCACAAGCACGTGCCGTTGATGGAGTCGCAGCCTGGCGAGGCGTTGAAGAACAATGTTCTCGGCACCGCGTTGCTCGCCCGGCTCGCCAGCGAGCATGCGGTAGAGCAATTCGTCCTCATCTCCTCCGACAAGGCCGTCAACCCCACCAACGTGATGGGCGCCTCGAAGCGGCTCTCGGAGCTCGTGGTCCAGGGCCTGCAGGCCCGCCCAGGGAACCGCACCCGGTTTGTCGCGGTGCGCTTTGGCAACGTGCTCGCCTCCTCCGGCTCGGTCATCCCCATCTTCCGCAAGCAGATCGCCGAGGGCGGCCCCGTCACCGTGACCCACCCGGACGTGAAGCGCTACTTCATGACCATCCCCGAGGCCGTCGGTCTGGTCCTGCAGAGCGCCGCGCAAGGGGAGGGCGGCGACATCCTCGTGCTCGAGATGGGCGAGCCCCTCAAGATCGTCGATGTCGCCCGGCAGCTCATCGAGCTCAGCGGCTTTCGTCCCGATATCGATATCGAAATCAAGATCGTGGGCCTGCGGCCTGGGGAGAAACTGGTCGAAGAGCTCCAGCACCACGGCGAGCAGTACCGGACCACCACGCACCCGCGCATCTTCCGTTTCGTCGCCGCCGCCCCGGACCACGCGGCCGTCGGTCGCCTGCTGGACCGGGTCCGGGAACTCATCCCGCTGGAGAGCGCCGCCTGCAAGCAGGGCCTCCGGACGCTCGTTCCGGAGTACGTGCCCTACGTCGACTAGGTTTTTGAGGTTCGGGCTTCACAGCCGGACCCAGACGGACACGCTGGGGCCATGGCTCGCCCTTCCACCTCCGCGCCGGTCGTCGGCATCATCATGGGTTCCCAGTCGGATTGGGAGACGATGGTCCACGCCGCCGACACCCTCAAGCTCCTTGGCGTTGCCTTCGAGAGCGAGGTCGTGAGCGCGCACCGCACCCCGCTCAAGCTGAAGGACTACGCCCTAGCCGCGAAGAAGCGCGGGCTGAAGGTCATCATCGCCGGAGCCGGTGGCGCCGCGCACCTGCCGGGCATGGCCGCCGCGCTGACGGTGCTGCCCGTCATGGGCGTCCCGGTGCAGTCCAAGGCCCTCGACGGCATCGACTCCCTGCTCTCGATCGTCCAGATGCCCGCCGGCATCCCGGTGCACACTTTCGCGATCGGTCGCGCCGGCGCGATCAACGCCGCCCTCGGCGCCGCCGCGATCCTCGCGCTGAACGATGTCGCCCTGGCGAAGAAGCTCGACGCCTACCGCGCGCGGCAGACCAAGGCCGTGCTCGATAACCCGCTCCCCGGCCGGAAAGGCAAGCAGCGCTGATCATGGAGCGTCCGTTGATGCCTGGAGGGACCATCGGGATCCTCGGCGGTGGCCAGCTCGGTCGCATGTCCGCCCTGGCCGCCCGTCGCCTTGGCTATAAGGTCCGCACCTTCGACCCTTCCGCGGGCGCTTGTGCGGCCGCGATCGCCGATGAGCATGTGACCGCCGAGTGGAGCGACACCGCCGCGCTCACGCGCTTCGCCCAAGGGTGCGGCCGGATCACCCTCGAGTTCGAGAACATCCCGCCCGCAACCGTCGAGTTCGTCGCGCAGTCCGTCCCGAGCCACCCGTCGGCCCAAGTCCTCGCCACTTGCCAGAATCGGCGCCGCGAGAAGGAGTTCCTGCGCGCCGCAGGGATCCCGTGCGCGCGCTTCGCCGTGGTTGCCTCCCTCGCCGAATTGCAGGCGGCCGTGCCGACCATCGGCTTCCCGTGCGTGCTCAAGACCGCTGATTTCGGTTATGACGGCAAGGGACAGGTCAAGCTTCCGACCGCCGAGGCCGACCTCGCCGAGGCTTGGGCCAAGATCGGCGGCGCCCTCGGCGTGCTCGAAGCCTGGGTCCCCTACCAGCTCGAGATTTCCGTCTTGGTCGCGCGCACGGTCGACGGCCGCACGGCGGTCTATGAGGCGGCCGAGAATAGCCACCGGAACCACATCCTCCACCTGTCGATCTCCCCGGCCCGGATCACCGCCGCGACGGCCGCCGAGGCCCGGGCCGTGGCGCTCGGCATCGCGGAAAAGATTGGGCTCGTCGGCCTGCTCGCCGTCGAGATGTTCGTGCAGGACGGCCGGATCATCGTCAATGAGCTCGCGCCCCGTCCACACAACAGCGGGCACCAGACCTTCGACGATCTCTGGAAGAACGGCCTGGAGCCCGACTGGACCAAGGTCCTCACGGATCCGTCCGCGAAACTGCACCTCTACGACAAAGGCAAGGCGGCGCCGGGTCGCAAGATGGGCCACGTCACCGTGACCGCGCCGACGCGGGAGGAGGCCTTGCACCGTGCCGAAGGTCTCTTCGCAGCGCTGTCGGCCTGATTAGTCCAGTAGCTCGGGCCTTCGCGAGAACAGGGCGATCGGAATCTGCCCGAGCGAGACGAAGAGCAGGATGGCTTGGAAGACCGGGATGCGGGCTTTCTGGTGCTGGGCGTTGGCGAGGTAGTTCTTGGCCATCACCTCGGAGATCATCGCAAAGGCGAAAAGCACCGAGGCCACCGAGAGGATCGCGAACCCAATCCACCAGCGGCGCTCGACCGGCGTTTCCCGCCAAGGAAGCACCAACAGTCCAGCGTAGAAGAAGAAGAACCAGGACTCGACCCGCAAGGCGACGGGGAAGGTGACGAAGGCCGGGTTCCACCGGGGCGCGATGTGTAGGGGCCCAAGGGCGAAGCCGCCGAGTAGTTCGAGCAGGCCGAGGCCGACGCAGAGCGCCGCAAAGCCATAGGAGGCCGCGCGGGCATAACGGAGTCCCTGCGCCGTCTTGGTTTCCATGCCTCAAGGGAAACGGGGAACCGGCTCGCCCGCAACCTTCCTCCGTGGTTCAGTGCGGGCGGAAGAGGGCGACGTCGCTCCATTCGCCCATCACCCGCCCGTCGACCGTGGTGGACTCGCCCCAGACGGCCTTCGCCTTGGTCTCGAAATGCTCGCGGACGGCGGCCTGCTCCTTGGCGAGGATCCCGCTCAAGGCCAGGACCCCGCCGGGGCTGACCGCGTCGAGCAGGTTGTCGGCGTAGATGCAGAGCACGTCGCTGATGATGTTGGCCAGCACGACATCGGCGCAGCCGGTCAGCTTGAAGCCCTCTTCGAGTCCGGCGTGATGGAAGGCGGCGGACGCTTCGGGCAGGTCGTTGTCGACGCGGTTGGCGATGCTGACGCGCACGGATTCCGGGTCGCGGTCGAAGCCCGCCACGCGGCCGCAGCCCAGGCGGGCGGCGGAGAGCGCGAGAATCCCGGAACCGCAACCCGCGTCGGTCAGGGAAACGGTGGCGGCCGGATGCTTCGCCAGGAAGTCCATCATCCGGATCGCGCACAGGCGGGTCGTCGGGTGGTCGCCGGTCCCGAAGGCCAGGCCGGCGTCGAACCAGATCACCGCGGCGTCGGCGGGGACGGCGTATTGGCCGCGCATCCAGGCCGGGACCCAGTGGAGACGACCGTGATCCCAAGGCTTGAGGTGCTCCTTGTAGGCTTCCTTCCAGTCCTTATCGACCAAGGTCGTCGACGCATAGCCCTCGGGTAGTTTTTTGAACGCGCGCCGCAGGTCGGCCCAGCCTTCGTCGGCTTCGGCCGTGGTCTCAAAATAACCCATCACGAAATGGGGCTTTCCCGGGCCTTCATGGAAGAGCATCCAGCAGGAGCGGGTGAGTTCGCAGAAATGGTCCTCCAGCGGCTGGACCATGTCCTCGTGGATGGGGCATTTGAGCTCGATCATCGGGCAAGGGTCTCGCTGAGGCGGGCGATCACCGCGGGGAGCAACGCGTGCTCGGCGGCATGGATCTTGTTCGCGAAGGACTTCAAGGTGTCGGCGGGCGTGCGGGCGACCCGGGTCTGGCCCAAGTGGGCCCCGCCGTCGATCTCCGCGTTGACCCAATGAACGGTGCACCCGCTTTCAGGGACGCCGGCGTTCCAAGCTTGGCCGATGCCGTCGAGGCCGGGGAAGGCTGGGAGGAGGCTGGGGTGGAGGTTGATAATCCGGCCCGCGAAAGCCTCGAGCAAGGGAGCCTTGATCACCCGCATGAAGCCAGCGAGCACGACGAGATCGACGCCGGCGGCCTGTAGGTCGGCCGCCCAGGCTTGCTCGCGCTCGGGCGAGAACTTCGTCTTGAACGGGCCAGTATCGAGGAAGCGGGCCGGGACGCCATGCTTCGGCCCCAGTTCCAGCATCAGGCAGGTCGGGACATCGCACCAGAGGCCCACGACCCGGGCCCGTCCGAGGCGACCTTCGGCTTGGGCGCGGAGGACCGCGTCGGCGTTGGAGCCGCGACCAGAGCCGAGGAGGGCGACGCGCATGGGAGCACGCTGTCCGCCCCAGCCTCGCCTGCAAACGGATTTTCGTCCGCTCGAGAAAAATGAAATCAATCTTTGAACCCGTCCAGAATCGGGGAAAGATAGGCGGGCTTACCCACCATGGATCGCCGCGAGTTCGTTCGTCACACCACTTTGGCCACCCTGGGGACGGCGTTGCTCGCGGGCTGTTCGGGTGGCCCGGGCGGAGGCTCCGTCGCTCCCTCCGCGCCGGTCAAACCGTCCGGGCCCGCCACCCCGCTCCCGGCGGTGACGACCGGCCGCACCATCCTCGGCATCGATACGTTCGCCGCCCAAGGCTTCGCGGCGGTGAAAGGACTTCGCTGTGGTCTGGTCACGCATCGCGCGGGTTTCAACGGCACCGGCGTCCGCACCGCCGATGTGCTCGCCCGCGCGCCGGGCGTCCGCCTGACCAAACTCTTCGGGCCGGAGCACGGCATCGATGGCACCGCCGCCGCCGAGATCGGGGTCAAGAACGCGAAGGACGCGCGGACGGGCCTCCCGGTCTATTCGCTCTACGGCGCCACCCGCCGGCCCACGCCGGAGATGCTCGAAGGGCTCGATGTCATGGTCGTCGATTTCCAGGACATCGGGTCTCGTTCGTACACTTACATCAGCTGCCTGCGGCTCGTACTGGAAGCCTGCTTCTCCCTCCCGCGCCCGATCCGGGTCATCGTGCTCGACCGGCCCAACCCGCTCGGCGGCGAGAAAGTCGACGGCCCCTTCCTCGATCGCAAGTGGCGCAGTTACGTCGGGTCCTACGAGATGCCTTACGTACACGGCCTCACCATCGGCGAAATCGCCCGCTGGGCCGTCGCCACCCCGGGGGTACTCGAGCTCGACGAAGCCACCCGTCGCCGCGGGTCGCTGGAGGTCATTCCGCTGCAGAATTGGTCACGCGCCCGCACCTGGGACCAGACGGGCCTGACGTGGGTACCGACCTCGCCCTTCATCGCGACGCCCCAGGCCGCGTTCGGTTATGCGATGACCGGCTTGGGCTGCCAGCTCGGCGAGTTCACCCATGGCGCCGCTGGCCAGTTGCCGTTCCGTTTCCTCAAGGCCGGTAAACGCAAGTCCGTCGAGATCGTCGCGGCGTTGGGGGCGGCCGTCCCCGGGCTGACCTTGGAGCCGCGCACCTTGGCCGACGGGACGCAGGGCGTCTACACCACGATCTCCGACTGGTCGCGGTTCAAGCCGTGCGCGATTTCCCTGCACATGATGCGCCAGAGCTGCCTCTGGGATCCGTCGAACCCCTTCGCGCGCGCCACCGCCACGCAGCGCGAGCTCTTCATCAAGCACACGGGCAGCGAAGCCTTCTTCGAGGAGCTCCGGACCAAGGGCGCCCGCGTGGACCTTCCGCGCTGGCTGGCGAAATGGGACGCCGAGGCGGCCGGCTTCCGCGCGCGCACCGCGCCATTCAGGCTCTACGCCTGATCAGTAGGAGCGGCCTTCGCGCTTCTCCCAGTAGTTCATGTACGCCCGGTTCAGCACGCCGAGGCCGCCCGGGGTCGGGTAATCGCCCGTGAAATACCAATCGCCGCGGCTTGTCGGGCAAGCCCGGTGCAGCGCGGAGATCTGTTGGAAGACCAGCACCAGCTCGCCCTTCCAGCCGGACTTGAGGGGGTACACCAACTCGGCCGCCTTCACGGCGATTTCCTTCTCCGTGAACGCGTCGTAGATCCGCTTCACGTGGTTCTTCAATTCCGTCGTCGGGCGTTGCGCCTGGGCGGCGCAGTCTTCGTAGACCTCGCGCAGCAGGTCGCCCATCCCGCGTTCCTTGCAGAGCGCGACGGCGGCTTGGAAGGCGAGGAACTTGCCCATCTCGGACATGTCGATGCCGTAGCAGTCCGGGTAGCGGATCTGCGGCGCGGTCGAGGCGATGACGATGCGCTTCGGGTTCGGGCGGGCGAGGATGCGCAGGATTGATTGGCGGAGCGTCGTGCCCCGCACGATCGAGTCGTCGACGCAGACCAAGGTGTCGCCCTCCTTCACCATGCCGTAGGAGATATCGTACACGTGCGAGGCCATCTGCATGCGGTTCTTCTCCTGCGAGATGAACGTGCGTAGTTTGACGTCCTTGTGTGCGACCTTCTCGCCGCGGGGCCAGCCGCCGAGCACGAGGCGGTCGATGGCGGCCTCGTCGAGCTTGCCGGCGCGCTGGGCCTCGACGAGCTGCTGGCGGACCTGCGAACGGCGGCGCAGGCGGAGCTCCTCCATCAGGCCGTACCAGGCGATCTCCGCCGTGTTGGGGATGTAGGAGAAGATCGCGTGGTGGTGGTCGTCCTGGATCAGGGCGAGCACCTCGTCGGCCAAGGCGGCGCCGAGCGCCTTGCGCTCCGTGTAGATCTCGGGGTCGTTGCCGCGGGAGAAATAGATGCGCTCAAAGGAGCAGTGGCGGCGTTCGCCCGGGGGGTGCACGCACTCGACGGAATGCCGACCGTCCGCCTTCATAATCAGGGCGTGACCTGGGGGGAGTTCCTGCACGTCGGTCTGGGAGACGCCCACGATCGTCATGAGCGCGACGCGCTCGGAGGCGACGGCGAAGAGGTCCTCGGTCTGGACGAACCAGCAAGGGCGGATCCCGTTCGGGTCGCGGAGCACGAAGGAGTCGCCGTTGCCGATGAGCCCGGCGATGGCGTAGCCGCCGTCCCAGTTTTTCGCCGCCTTGCGCAGCACGTTGCCGACTTCGAGGTGCTTGGAGATCGCCTCCTGCACGGCCATCCCGTTGAGCCCCTGGTCCTTGAAGGCCTTGAAGAGGCGGTCATGTTCCTCGTCGAGCCAGAAGCCGACCTCCTCGAGGATGGACTGGGTGTCGGTGGAGTAGATGACGTGCGCGCCGCGTTCGGTCAGCGAAGCGTTGAGGTCCGACGTATTCGTCAGGTTGAAGTTGCCGGCGATGAGCAGGTTGCGGGTCGGCCAGATCGACTTGCGCGCGTAGGGGTGACAGGAGACCGAGTCGAAGTTGCCGGACGTCCCGTACCGGAGGTGCCCGAGGAGGACCTCGCCGCCGAAGTCGAAGTGCCGCTTCACCGTCTCCGGGAATTCCGGCACGATGACCGCCTCGCGGACCTTGTCGGCGTAGGTCTTGATTTGGCGGGTGAAGATCTGGGTGAGCCCTTGGGCCCCGATCTCGCGGTCGCGGAAGAGGAAGGCCTCGCCGTTCTCGGCGCCAATCTTGACGCAACCGATGCCCGCGCCGTCTTGGCCGCGGTTATGTTGCTTCTCCATCAGCAGGAAGAGCTGGTTGAAGCCATGCAACGGCGAGCCATACTTCTCCTGATACCACTTGGGATCCTTCGTCAGACGGACCAGGGCAATGCCGCATTCGTGCCTTAGGGAGTCGCTCATCGCAGGCCTCCGAGAATGTCGGCTTCGTCAACCCCCTGTCCAGCGATTACTATGCGGAGCGGAGCACCCGGTCCAGCCGGGCGAGGCTCGCCTCGATCAAGCCGGCCATGTCGGTTTCCTGCCGGAAGGCGGGGTCCCGATGGTATTCCGCCAGCCCCTCGGCTAATTCGCGGGCTTTCTCGGGGCTGGTCAGCGGGTTGGCGCGCATGGCCGCCAGCAGGTCCTTGACCCGGTCAGGTGCGGCCAGGTGCCGTCGGTGGATGAGCGATTGCTCCTCGCGGCGGTACTGGGCGGCCGACGCGGCGTTGATATGCTTGGCGCAGAGCTGGGCGAAGGGTCGGTTCTCCTTGAAGGAGCCCGGGAGGTAGAAGCGGAGCCGACCATCGTAGGATTGTTGGTCAAAATCCATCGGGCGGACGCGGATGGCCGTGGCGTCGAAGTCCGGGGTCACCGCGATCACGAAGTTATACGCCCGCATGTCGCCCAGGAGACGGACCAGGCAGCGCTCCTCGAACTTGATGAGTTCCTTGGCCAGGCGGACCGGGTGGTGCTCCCCGGCCTCGAGCCAGCGCGTGGCGAAGATATCCCCCGGGATGCCGGTCACATGCTCCTCCACCAGCGTCTCCCCCCAGGTCAGGTACAGCATCCGGTTGGGCGAAAGCAGGTGCTCGAGCTCCAGGCCGCAGACGCGCGAGGCGTCGCCCACCTTCACGTAGAAGTAATCGTGGTTCTCGTTGTAAGCGTTGACGATGCGCACCCGGAAGGGCTGCGAGTTACCGAAGGAGCAGAAATCGACGCGGTCCACATACACGTGGCTAAAGACCTTCATGCCACCCTCGCCGCGCAGCAGGGCGTAGGTCTCGAGCAGGCCCTGCGACAGGCGATCCATCTCGTCGCGCGTGTAGGCGACCGTCTCCCAGAGGGTATCCACCCCGCGCTCGAGGAGCGGCATGGCGGCGGTGAAATGCCGGAGCTCGGCGTAACTGACCGGCAATGGCACCTCGCGACCCTCGCGGGCGAGGTACGTGCGGAGCGCCTCGCCGATCGGGTAGGCTGGCTTGCGGTTGGTCCGCTTGAACTCGGCTTCGGAGCCAGCGGCGTCCATGGTCAGTCGAGGTTCGGGCGGGCTTGGGTTTCTTCCACCGTCATGCGTAGCGGCGCGCTGGGGTCGCACTCGGCGCGGTAGGCGATGAACCCGCGCCGATGCTCGTCCCAGACCGGCCAGATCAGCGTGCGGTCGGTCTCCGGCACCTGTGTCGTCGCGAGTTCCTCTCGGGAGAAGAACGCGAACCGACCCTCGTCGATGGTCGGGGGTAGGCCGTGGAGCGGTCGCCGGCAGTCGAAGAGGAACATCAGCCAGTGCGACTGGCCTTCGTAACCTTTTTCGGACACCATGCCGAAGAGGTGGAGGTCATCGCACGTAATCGCCACGCCGGCCTCCTCCATCGTCTCGCGCACGGCGCACTCGAAGGGCGATTCGCCCGTGGCCATCTCGAGTTTGCCGCCGGGCGGGCTCCAGCAGCCGATGTTCGGGGCCTTGGTGCGCTGGAGGAGCAAGAGCCGCCCCGCCTCGTCGTGCAGGAAGACGAGCACGCTGATCTTGAAGGGAAGGGCAGCGGGGCCGGCGGGCATGGGTCTACAGTTGGCGGGTCGCCGGGCCGGGACAACCCCGGAGTGTCAACCGACCGTGATCGCGTCGATCCGCCGAAGCTCGTCGGACGTGAAGGGCGACGCTTTCGCCGCGGAGACGCATTGCTCCAGTTGGCTGACCTTGCTGGCGCCGATGATGGCCGAGGTCACCCGCTTGTCGCGGAGCACCCAGGCGAGCGCCATCGAGGCGAGGGGTTGGCCGCGTTCCCGGGCGATCTCCCCGAGGGCGCGGACCTTCGCCAACTTCGCCGCGTCGATCTGCTCGGGGCGAAGGAAGCCGTGCGCCTTGCCGGCGCGGGCGTCGGTGGGGATACCCGCAAGGTAGCGGTCCGTGAGCATGCCTTGGGCAAGGGGCGAGAAGACGGCGCAGCCGATGCATTCCTTCTCCACGACCTCGAGGAGACCGGCCTCCGGGGTCCGTTCGAAGAGGCTGTACTTGGGCTGGTGCACCACGCAGGGGGTGCCGAGGTCGCGGAGGATCGCGCAGGCCCGGGCGGTGTCCGCCGGGTTGTAGTTCGAGATTCCCGCGTAGAGGGCCTTGCCCGACTTCACGGCGGTGGCGACGGCGCCCATCGTCTCTTCCATCGGGGTGTGTGGGTCGCGGCGATGGCTGTAGAAGATGTCGACGTACGGGAGGCCCAGCCGCTTCAGGGACTGGTCAAGCGAGGCCAGCAGGTATTTACGGGAGCCGAAGTCGCCGTGCGGGCCCGCCCACATCGTGTAGCCGGCCTTGGTGGAGATGATGAGCTCGTCGCGATAGGCGGCGAGGTCTTCGCGGAGAATCCGCCCGAAGGTTTCCTCGGCGGAGCCAGGGATGGGGCCGTAGTTGTTCGCGAGGTCGAAGTGTGTCACGCCGAGGTCGAAGGCGCGCAGCGCGATCGCGCGCGCGACGGCCGGGTCGTCGACGCTCCCGAAATTGTGCCAGAGGCCGAGCGCGATCTTCGGGAGGTGCAGGCCGGAGCGGCCGCAACGGGCTTGGAAGGAGGCGTCGGCGTAGCGCGAGTCGGCGGCGGGGTGCATGCCCGCAATCAAGCGGGCGTGGACGATTTTAGCCAGCGGGAAAATTTTTCGCAAGGTGCGGGCGCCGGTGGCGCCAGGCGCCAACGCTTAGCGCCGCGATTTTGGTGCGCGCTAATCGCCCAAGTACCGCAGCCAAAACCCAAACGGCGTCACGAGATGAGGAGGAGAAGTGCCCATGCGATGGAAGCAGCACCGGCCGTGCCGTTCTTTGCCAGCAAGTGTTTTTGGCCAAAAAACGGACATGGACTGGCCAGCTTTAAACAACCTTTATTTGGATCCCGAGCCAAGCAGGAGCTGAAATTGCCAAGATGACGACGGCGTTGCCACGGACGGGACCGGCCCGTTCCGCTCGAACGCACTGATCCAGGCCTCGGTGAAAGTCAGGGAGTTGCCGGCCTCCGGCTTGAAGTTTGCCGGCCGGGCGTCCCAAGCCTTCCGGGCGCCAGGCGCGTCGAACATCGCCTGCTGCATCCACAGGATATCCGCCCAGTGGTCGAACGGCGCGTCGGGCGACCCGCCTTTCCCCTGTTTCGTGCGAAAGGCCGCGAGCGACTTCACCAGGCCTGCGTGGTTGCGGCGCGCGTAGTCCGGGTGCTGGCCCAGGTAGAGCGAGCCGGGCGTTAGCGGCAGGAAGTTGATGCCGTGGAGCGACTGGGGGTTGGCGTCGAACCAGGTCGCGTTGGCGCCCTTGCCGCCCCAAATCATCGTCACTACCTCGATGGGGTAGGTGGGCGGGAATAGGTCGCCGCGCACGTCGAACCAGTAATCCTCGATCGCGGCCACCTCGGTGGCGAGCAACCACGCCGCGCGGTCGCGCAGGCGGGAGTCTCCGGTGGCATCGGCCAGCAAGAGCAGCCCGTACCACGCGTTGATGGATTCGCTCGAGGACTCCTGGTTGTTGCCGTCGCCGAAGCGCCCATGCCCGCTGGCCCACGAGTGGCCGGCGTAGGAATCGAAACAGCGTTGGTAAGGGAAGAGCGGGTCGGCCCGGTCGCCGCTGGCGATGTCGCGCACGAGCAGGTCGACCAGCGGGCGCCAGCGGGCGATCCAAGCGGGGTCCCTGCGGGCCAGCGTGCCGGCCGCGCGGAGAAAATAGCCGTAATGGAAATGGTGGTCGTTCAGTTCGACGTCGCTGCCGAAGCTCGCGGGGTAACCGATGAGCGTGCCCCAGCGCGGGTCGTAGGCGAACACGCCTTCGCCCGGCTTCTTCGCGCGCCCATCGACGGTCGCGGTCAGGAAGTTCTCCAGCGACACTTTTAGGCGGCGTTCGCATTCCGTCGCGCCGACCGCGTCGCCGAGTTGTTCCGCCAGGCCGAGGAGCGAGGCCCATTTCCCGAGTTGCTTGCCGAGCCAATAAGTATCGCCCCGCAGTGGCGGCGTCCCTGCGAGGTCTTGGGCCAGGAGGGCGCCCAGCTTCGTTCGATCCGCGTTGGCGGCCACGGGCAGGTCGACGAGCAAGGGTGGGAGTCCATAGCTCTCCGACCCTCCCAGCGTCCAGGCTTCGACCTTCATCGGCCCGCGCACGCTGGCGTAGGTGAAGACGGTGGGTTGGGTGGCGGAGCGCCATTGATGGGGGTAGCGCGCGAAGAACGAGCCCGGCGGGCCTGGCTCTTTCTCCACGAACGTCGGGGTCCAGGTCGCCTGCACGCGCCGCGTCGCCGGGTCGTAGGTATGGGCGACGTCAAGCCGCACGACATGGTTATGGGCGCGGGCGCGGAAGGCGGCGAGCGTGGCGGGCCGGTCGTCGGGCAAGATTGCGGCGCTGAACCAGCCCGCCCGTCCGGTCGCGGCGGTGAGCACGTTCGAGCCTTGGCCCGACCAACTGGCGCGGCTCGGCGCGTACAGGCCGTAGGTGCGACCGGCGACCTGGACGACGAGTTCGCCGCCTTGATTACGGACGATTTTCGGGGCCGACTTGAACCGGACGGCGGGGCCGCCGCCTTGGTAGGTGCAGTAGACGAAGGGCAGGCCGTGCCCGAGCGTGACGGAGAAGCCCGCGGTGGGTTCGCCAAAGCGCGTGGTCACGGTGGCGTCGGACCAATCGGCGACGCGGGCCTCTGGGAAGGCCGCGACGCCGGAGTGGCCGATGGTCAGGTCGAGCGCGTACGAGCCCACGATGGCGTGCTCGTTCGCGGTGATCCCCGCCCCGGGGTAGCCCAGCGCAAGTCCCTCGTTCGTCGCCTTCGCCGAGAGCGGGTGGGGGAAGAGCGTGTCGGAGAGCGGCAACCAAGCCAGCGAGCTCCACCAGGAGTTGGTCGGTACCGGTCGCTGCACGTCCGCGGTCACGAACGGGGCGACGGGCGGTCCCTTCGCGCCTTCGGGTAGGCCGCGCAGGAAGGAACCGGCGCCGAGCGACACGACCTCGGCGGCGGGGCTGAGCGCGGCGAGGGAGAGGACCAGGAGGCGGAAACACGGCATGGCTTGCAGTTTAGCCCGCCGCGCGTCTTTTGGAAGTCCGAACCATGCCCGAGCTCGCCGAAGTGGAGTATTTCCGGAAGCGCTGGAATCCCGGCCTTGGCCGCGTGGTCCGCGCCGTGCGACTGAACCCGCAGGCGCGGGTCGGTCGGGGCGGCGACGTGCCGGCGATGACGAAGGCTTTGGTGGGTGCGAAGTTGCTGGAATCTTTCGCGGCGGCGAAGCAGATGGCGTTCCGCTTTTCGGGTAAGGTTTGGATCGGCGTGCATCTCGGGATGACCGGCCGACTCGAAGCCGGCGACGCCGATCGCGAGCCGACTCCCTACGATCACTTCAAGCTGATGATGACCGGCGGCAAGGAACTCGCTTTCGTCGACCCGCGCCAGTTCGGCCGCATCCTGTTCTGGCAAGGCGAAGGGGTGCCGCCTTGGTGGGAAAAGATCCCGCCAGCGATCCTCTCGCCCGAATTCACCGTCGGCGTGGTCGAAGTCTTTCTGCGTCGCCGCGCGCGTACGGCGATCAAGGCTGTGCTCCTGATGCAGGAGCGCTTCCCCGGCATCGGCAACTGGATGGCCGATGAAGTCCTTTGGCGTGCCGGCTTCCATCCTATGGCGAAGGCTGGCTCGTTCGGGCCGAAGTCCGTGCGCAAACTGCACACGACCTTACGCGAGGTCTGCGCGGAGGCGATGGAGGTCATCGGCAAGGATTGGTCCGATCCGCCGGACAGCTGGCTCTTCAACCACCGTTGGAAAGACGGCGGCCGCTGTCCGCGCTCCAAGCGTCCGCTGGTCCGCGAAGACGTCGGCGGCCGCACCACGTGCTGGTCGCCCGTGCGCCAGGTCCTCGGCGCCGAACGCCGTTGACCTTCCGCGCTCCCGCGCGACTTTGCATCCATGCGCGTCACCGGCGGCATCGCCCGAGGTATCCAGCTCCGCGTTCCCACGCAGGGAGGCGTGCGCCCGGCCACGGATTACATTCGCGAGGCGGTCTTCAACTCGCTCGCGGCCTTCGTGCCCGGCACGTCGGTGCTCGACCTCTTCGCCGGCACCGGCGCCTACGGACTCGAATCGCTCAGCCGCGGCGCCCTGCGTGCGACGTGCGTCGACCAGCGCCTCGGCTCCGAGCTCACGGCCAACGCCGCCGCGGTCGCGAAGTCGATGGGCCTTGCCGAACTTCCTTTCACCAAGATCACCGGCGACGCGACCAAACCCGGCGTGGCCGAAGGCCGCTTCGACTTAATTTTTGCTGACCCGCCCTGGGAGCTGTGGCTGACGAAGGGCGCGGAGATCGCCGCGACCGCGGTGAGCTACGCCGATGAAGGCGCCCATGCGCGCGTGATCCTCGAAGCCCCCGGCGGTTACGAAGTCCCGGTGCCCGCAGGTTGGAAGCTGCGTAAGGTCATCGGCAAAGGCAAAGGTCAGCCCGCCGCGTCGGTCCTTGTCCGCCAGGCGGCCGAGTGATCAGCCGACGACGGGACGGTGTTTCTCCCAGGAGCGCAGCTGCGCGAGCATGAGCGCGCCGCCGACGAGCGCGGCGGCTTCGACCCGCAGGATGCGATCGCCGAGGTGCGCGAAAGCGAAACCGGCGGCACGTAACGCCGCGCGTTCTTCCTCGGCGAAGCCTCGCTCGGGACCGATGGCGAGCACGGCGGCTTTCGCCGGCGTGGAAATTTCCGGAGTGCCGGTCGCCTCATAAGGGTCGAGCGCGAGCTTCCAGGCCGCGGCGTCGATGAGCGCGAGCGCGGCGAGGAGCGAGGAGACGCGCGTCACTTCGGGCACGAGCGTCGAGCAGGCCTGCTCGGTCCCCCTGAGGACGGGCTCGCGCCATTCGCCGTCTTTCCAGAGCGAGCTGGCGAGGTAGCCCGGATCGCCTTTGGCGGCTTCGAAGAAGATGATCCGCGCGGCGCCGAGGCTCGCGAGGTCGTGCAGGACTTTCTTCGCGGTCTGCGGACGTGGCAGGCCGACGAGCACCGTCAGCGGCAAGCGCGCTTGGGCGGATTTTTCCCAGGCGACCGCGAAGGTGAGCCGCGGTGCGTGCGTCGTGATCGTGGCGAGGCCCCGCTGGCCGTTCTCGATGCCGACGTGGAACGTCCCGCCGACCGCGAGTCCGACCGTCTCGCGCAGGTGGCGGGCGCGGGCTTCATCGGGCGGGAGCCCGGCCTTGGCTTCGTCGGCGGTTATGAGCACCAGATTCACCTCTACTAAGGTGAGTGGCCGGTCTGGGCTGGCGAGAGGGAAGGGTGCTAACGCTTGCAGGTCTGGCCTCCTCATTTATCATGTCGGCATGGACCTTTCGGATTTCCGTAAAGAGTATGCGGCGCACGGCCTCGACCGCCATGAGCTGCTCGATGACCCTTTGGCCCAGTTCAAGGCGTGGTTCGAGCAAGCCAAGACCGCCGGGGTGGTCGAGCCCAACGCCATGGTCCTCTCGACGAACGGGCTGGATGGGTTCCCGTCCTCTCGGACCGTCCTGCTCAAGGCGGCGGATGAGCGTGGGTTTTCTTTCTTTACCAATTACGGGAGCAAGAAAGGGTCGGAGATCGCCGCCAACCCCAAGGCCACCCTCCTTTTCCCTTGGTTTGTGCTCGAGCGTCAAATTCACATAACTGGTTCTTTGATAAAGGCTTCTGAAGATGAGTCGGTGACCTATTTCGCGCGCCGCCCCTACGGCAGCCAACTGGGGGCCTTGGCTTCCAACCAGAGCGATGTGATCGCCGATCGGAAGGTCCTGGAAGCCCGCCTCGCGGACCTGAAAGCCAAGCATCCGGAGGGGCAGGTCCCGAAGCCGCCCCACTGGGGAGGGTACCGGCTGGTTCCGACCAGCTTCGAGTTCTGGCAGGGCCGTACCAATCGGCTCCACGACCGCTTCAAATTCACCTTTAAAAGTGGAGTTTGGGAGATTGTTCGCCTTGCACCTTAAGTGGGGGTAGGGATTAGTAGGCCTAATAGGGGGCCGAATTGACCCTTACTTTGGGTATGGGGGTGCTCGCAGGGTTGACCATCCTGCGGGGAATCGTTCACCAATCGGTTCCCGCGTCTAAATGCGCCCCCTTTTCTTCCTCAGTCTCCTGACCCCAGCCTTCGTTCTCGCGAGCGAGGAAGGCGTCAACCCGAAGGCGACCGACCTCTTCGAGATCGGCGGCATCCCGGTCTCCAACTCGATCCTCACCACCTGGATTCTCGCCGCGGTCATCATCCTCGCCATCCGCGTCCTCATCGGCACCCCGAAGATCGTCCCGAGCAAGGGCCAGGCCCTCGTCGAGAACATGGCCTCCGGCCTGCGTGACGCCCTCGAGCCGATCGTCGGCAAGAGCATGATCGGCAAGGTATTCCCAACCCTCTGCGGTTTCTTCATCTTCATCCTGCTGATGAATTGGAGCGGCCTGCTTCCCGGAGTCGGCACCATCACATACAGTGATGCGAACGGCCACTTGCTCGAGGCGATCCGCCCGGCGACTTCCGACCTCAACACCACCCTCGCGCTGTCAATCATCTCGTTCGCGGCCTGGACCTATTTCGTCCTGCGCTACGCTGGTTTCAAGGCGCTGATTTTCGACCTCTTCGGCAACAAGGCCGATAAGAAAGAAATCGGGCTTCCGATGTGGATCATGCTCGGGTTCATCTTCCTGGGCGTCGGTGGCATCGAAGTCGTCTCCATTGCCTTCCGGCTGATTTCCCTTTCGTTCCGTCTCTATGGTAACGTCTTCGGCGGCGAGAACCTAATCCACGCACTTGGTGACATCGCCCCGTACTTCATCCCCGCCGTCGCCGGCCTCCTCGAGGTCCTCGTGGGGCTCATCCAGGCCTTCGTCTTCACTTTGCTCTCCGCTGTCTACATCGGACTCATCTGCAACCACGAAGGCGGTCACGACGACGAGACCGCCCACTGACCTTTCGCTTTCGAGGCGTGCGACATGCCGGGAATCCCCCGGCGGTGCGTTGAGAAAAAAACCAAAAACACAAAATAACATGATCATCGCAGAAATCACCGGTTCCCTCCCCGCCGCCTTTGGCTGTCTCGGCGCCGCTCTCGGAGTAGGTCTCGTCGGCGCCAAGGCCGTCGAGTCCGTGGGTCGCAATCCCGATGCCTCGGGCAAGATCCTCGTCCAGGCTATTCTGGGCATGGCTCTCGCTGAAGCCGTCGCGTTCTACGCGATCTTCCTCGCGAAGTAATCGGTCACGTGGCGCGGCCCCGCAAGGGGCCCGCCACTTCTCTTTCCCCGCGCTGCAAATAAAAAACTCTAAGTCCACACCATGACCTTCCTCTCCGCCCTCCTCGCCGCCGAACCTGCGCACGAAGCCGTCAAGGCCGCCGCCCACGCCGCTCCCGCCGCCCAGTCGACCGGCCCGCTCGGCGATATCATGGATACCTTCAGTCGCTTCGGCGTCGATAAGCCCCACCTGATCGTTCAGTTGATCAATTTCACCATCCTCGCCTTTGTCCTCTACCGCTTCGCCATCAAGCCGGCGTTGGGTCAGCTCGAAGAGCGGATCCGCCAGGCCGAGCAGCTCCAGAAGGACCGCTCCGCCGCCGAAGCCCGGCTCGCCTCCGCGCAGAAGACGGCCGAAGCCCAGCTGGTCGCCGCTTCCGACGACGCCGCCAAGATCCTCGCCGACGCCCGTAACTCCGCCAAGGCCGCCATCGAGTCCGCCCGCGCCGAAGCCCAGGCCGCCCAGATTGAAGTCATCGCCAAGGCCAAGGCGGCCATCGAGGCCGACCGTGCGAAGATGCTGAACGAAGTCCGCGGCGAAGTGTCCCGTCTCGTGGTCGAGACCGCCGTCAAGGTGCTCGAACAGAATCTCGACGACGCCCAGCGCGGCCGCCTCAACGAGGCCGCCGTCAAGCAGCTCGCCCGCTAAACCCTTTCTCTTCCGATGTCCGCCGCCTCCGTCCGAGCCGAAGCCAAGAGCCTCCTCGCCATGTCCCTCGAGGGCGGAGCGGTCTCGTCCGACCGCGTGGGCGCCGTGCTCGCCGCGCTCGCGAAGTCCCGTCCGGCCCATCAGCTCCGCCCGATCCTCCGCGCCTACCTCGCCAACGTCCGCCGCGAGCTCGCCCGCGGCGAAGCCCGCATCGAGCACGCTGGTCCGCTGTCCGCGGCCGACGCCGACGCCATCGCGGCGCACTTCGCCAAGGCCCTCGCCCGGACCGTCCGCCCGGTCGCCCGGCGCAACGACGCGCTCCTCGCCGGCTTCCGCGTGCGCGTCGGCGACGATGTCACCGACCTCACGGCCTCGCTCCGCCTGGCCAACCTCGCCAAGTCCCTTTCCTGAACTCCTCCCCCAACCTTAACCCGATTTACTAAACACAATGAGCAACGCGATCGACCAGATCCAGAAAGCCATCGCCGGCCTTGATACCCGCGCCGGCAAATCCAACGTCGGCACCATCGTCACCCTTGCGGACGGTGTCGCCTCCATCGACGGCCTCTCGGGCGTCATGATGAACGAGATGATCGAGCTGCCAGGAGGCCTGCAGGGCGTCGCGCTCAATCTCGCCGAAGACACCGTCGGTTGCGTGATCATGGGCGACATCTCCAGCCTCAAGGAAGGCATGGAAGCCAAGACCACCGGCCGCCTTCTCTCCATCCCCGTCGGCAAAGGCCTCCTCGGCCGCGTCGTCGATGCCCTCGGCAACCCGCTCGACGGCAAGGGACCCATCGTCTCCAGCGAACGCTACCCGGTCGAGAAGATCGCCCCGGGCATCATCCC
>BJHS01000021.1 GCA_014193315.1 Verrucomicrobiota bacterium | reverse complement strand
ACCATCGGCGACCACGGTCGCCAAAAAAGCGCGGGCCGGATCGGCTAGGACGCCGCGTTCAGCCAAGACCTTGCGGGCCTGACGGGCCAGCAGACCGTTGGGATCGTCCACCGCCACCTTCGCCAAGGCCAGCGCCTCCAGCTTCGTCAGGTCCTGCGCGCGCGACTTCGGGTTGCCGTAAGCGATCCGATAGAGACGGCCATTGCTCCGGTCCCAGGTCTCCAGGTTGTTATTATGGCAGGTCTGCGGGTCGGTCCAATCGCTGACGTACAAGGCGCCATCCGGCCCGACGCGCTGGGAGACCGGGATGAACCAGGCGTCGTTGCTGCGCGCGAAGTCGCCGGCATGATGGCCGACGAACCCGCTGCCCTTGGGCTCGACTTGGTCGGCGAGGACGCGGTGGCCGTGCAGGTTGCCGAACAGCAGCAGGCCTTGGTAGGCCGCCGGGAAATTGTCGCCGTCATAGATCGCCAGGCCGCAATGGGCATGACCGCCGCCGGCCTCGTCGGTGCTCTCCGGCTGCACGATGCCGCGCTCGGCGGGCCGATGCACGATCGAACCCGTGAAATGCGGGTGGTCGGCGATCGTCTTGATGTCGTCGTAGGTGTAGGGCTCGAAATGCTGGCCGGCCTGACGCTGGTAGCGGGCACCAGGAAGGATGTGGTAGAGGTGCGGGATCACGCAGGCCGTGATGAACATCTCACCGCGGGCGTTGAAGTCGAGGCCCCATGGGTTGCTCGTGCCCTCGGCGAAGACCTCGAAGGCCCGGGTCCGCGGGTGGAGCCGCCAGACGCCGGCGTTGATCTTGCGCCGTTGCTCGGGCGGCGTGCCCGGCTTACCGACGACGGAGTGCGTGAAGACACCGTGGCAGCCGTAGAGCCAGCCATCGGGCCCCCAGGTGAAGCTGTTCAAGGTCTCGTGGGTATCCTGCATCGCCCAGCCATCGAGGACGACCTCGGGCTTGCCCGGGCGATCCTGCGCGTCCTTGGGGATGAAGAGCAGCTCGGGCGCCGCGCCGATCCACACGCCGCCGTGACCGACCTCGATGCCGCTGACGAGATCGAGACCCTCGAGGAAGACCGTGCCCTTCGCGTAGGTGCCGTCGCCGTTCACGTCCTCGAGGATGAGGATGCGGTCATGGCCCTTGCCGTCACCGCGCTTGCGCGGGTAGGACATCCCCTCGACGACCCAGAGCCGACCCTTCTCGTCGAAGCACATCGCGATCGGCTGCACCACGCGCGGCTCGGCCGCGACGAGGGTGACCTGAAAACCGGCGGGCAAGGACATCGCCTTCATGGCCTCGACCGGCGTCTGCCCCTGCTTGTAGTCCTTCAGCGGGACGCGGACGGCGGGGCCGGGCGGGAGTTCGGCGCGGGCCAGGAGGGCGAGGAGCAGTCCGAGCACGGGGAGGTAAGCACGCATGGGGTAAGGGTCTCGACCCACGGTAGCCCCCGAGGTTCCTATATTTCAAATAAAACCCACGGGGCCGACCCGCCATTCGGCTTGGCAAGGCTCGCCCTCGCCCTATCAAGGGCTTTCCCCATGCGCACCGCCCTCCCCCTCCTCGCCTTCCTCGCCGCCCTCGGCCCCGTCCGCGCCGAGCAGATTCAGCTCGTTGAGCAGAAGGCCAAGCAGCAGGTCGACGTGCTGGTCGACGGTCAGCCGTTCACGACCTACGCGTTCTGGAACGACCAGAAGAAGCCGCTCCTCACCCCCCTGCGCACCTCGACCGGCAAGGTCTTCACCCGCGGCTTCCCCCTCGAGAAGATCGCCGGCGAACGCACCGACCACCCCCACCATATCTCGTCCTGGTTCAACTACGGCAACGTGAACGGCACCGACTTCTGGAACTCGCCGCCCGAGGGCTTCAGCCGCGACAGCAAGATTCCTTACGGCCGCATCAAGCACACCGCCCTCAAGTCCCTCCAAGACGGGTCGGGCGTCGCCACCCTGCAGGTGAGCTCCGACTGGATTATGGCCGATGGCTCGAAGGTCCTGCAACAGGACGAGAAACTCGTCTTCCGCGCCGCCAAGGACCTGCGCATCATCGACCGTATCGTCACCCTGACCGCCCAGGACAAACCCGCGGTCTTCAACGATTCCAAGGAAGGCGTCATCGCGATCCGCGTCACCCGTTCGCTGGAAGAACCTTCCGAGAAGGCCGAAATCTTCACCGACGCAGCCGGCAAGCCCACCGCCGTCGCCAAACTCGATAACACCGGTGTCGCCGGAGTCTACCTGAGCAGCGAAGGCAAGGTCGGCGAGAAGGGCGGCTGGAGCACGCGCGCCAAGTGGATGACCCTCTCCGGCGCGGTCCAGGGCGAGGACGTGTGCATCGGCATCTTCGACCACCCGAAGAACAGCACGTTCCCGACCTACTGGCATAACCGCGGTTACGGCCTCTTCGCCGCGAACCCTTTCGGCGCCAAAGAGTTCACCAAGGGGAAGACGACCCTCAACTTCACCATCCAGCCAGGCAATTCCGAGACCTTCCGCTTCCGCATCCTCATCCACACCGGCAAGCTGACCGCGGAGCAGACCGAGGCGCAGTACCAGCAGTGGCTGAAGGAGCAGGCGGAGTAAGCGACCGAGGGAGCGGTCGGCCAAGTGCCGGCGGACAAGCGGATGAACCGCGCGGCGGATCGGCCGCCCGTTTCACCCGGCCCGACGTTGCCAGGCCCAGAGCAGGCGCACGGCGACCGCTGGCTATTTGCCGCCCAGAAGCCGGACCAGGCTGCCACTTCGCGGGCCGTGTATGTCGCTGATCCGCCAGCCATCCTCCCCGCGCCTCAGCTCGAACCGCACGACAGTGCGCGCACCCCCATCCTCGAAAACGGCGCGGACCTCCGCCCTTTGACCATCGGCGGCCATCTTAATCGGCTCCACCACGAGGTGGCGGGCATCTGGATCCTGGGAGTCGAACAGCGGATCGAAATCCAGCCGGCCGACTAACCCCGGCTCGGTCTCCGCCTCGCGGGCGATTAACGCCGATAAGTCAGGCGTAAAGAAATCGCCCTTCCCGCCTGGCTCCCGGAAGGGACCTCGACCGGTGAGCTGCGAGGCATAAAGCGCTCGCACCAAGGACTCGGGCGAGCGCGTCGACAACTGCCGAGGCGAACACGCGGCGAAGAGGAAAACCGATGACAACAGCATGCAGACGAAAGGGATTCTCATGACCAGTCCAGCCTTGGTTCCTGTCGACGCTGCAACAACAAGTTTCGGTATCGGGAAGATGTCCAGAGCCACCATTTTCACCTCAGGCCTCCTTCGACAAATGATCCGCAACCGCGATTGCCTCAGACGCGGGACCGCTCTATGGACCGTCTACCCCTCCCCCATGCTGCGCCGCCTCCTTCCCTACCTTCTGCTGGTCGCCGCCGCCGGCGCCGCCGAGCCGCGCAAACCAAACATCATTTTCATCCTGAGCGATGACCTCGCGCAGGGCGACCTAGGGTGCTACGGTCAGAAGCTGATCCAAACCCCCAACCTGGACCGCATGGCGCAGGAGGGCACGAGGTTCCTGCAAGGCTACTGCGGCACCTCGGTCTGCGCGCCGAGCCGCACTTCCCTGATGCTCGGCCAGCACACCGGCCACAGCCCTATCCGCGCAAACCGCGAACTCAAGGTCGAAGGCCAGCTCCCGATTCCTGCCGATTCGATCACGGTCGCGAAGGCGTTGAAGACCTCCGGCTATGCCACGGCCTGCGCCGGCAAATGGGGCATGGGGATGTTCGACACCCCGGGGAGCCCTTTGAAGCAGGGCTTCGACCACTTCTTCGGCTATAACTGCCAACGCCACGCCCACAGCTACTTCCCGACCTACCTCTACCGCGACGACCAGCGCTTCGAGCTCCCGGGCAACGACGGCAAGGGCGTCGGCAAGACCTACGCGCAGGAGCTGATCCAGCAGGACGTCGAGTCCTGGATCCGCGCGCAGAAGGATAAGCCATTCTTCCTCTTCTACGCCATCACCCTGCCCCACGCGCGCCAGGAGATCGACGACCTCGGGCTCTACAAAGATAAGCCGTGGACGCCCACGCAGAAGGCCTACGCCGCCCAGGTGACGCGCCTCGACGCCGACGTCGGTCGCGTGCTGAAATTACTCAAGGAACTCGGGCTCGACGAGCGCACGCTGGTGATGACGGCGGGCGACAACGGGTCCTCCTTCGCGCCCGGCTCCGAGCTCGGCAAGCTCTTCGAGCAGGCCTCGAACGGACTGCGTGGCTACAAGCGCGGGCTCTACGAAGGCGCGCTCCGTCAGGCGGCGATCGCCCGCTGGCCAGGCAAGGTCCCTGCCGGCCGGGTGAGCGATGAGCCTTGGGCGTTCTGGGATTTCCTCCCGACTGCACTGGAACTCTCCGGCACCCCCGCCCCGACGGGACTGAAGACGGACGGCCTCTCGCTGGCTTCCTTCCTGCAGGGCGGCGCGGCGCCCAAACGCGACTACTTCTACTGGGAGCTGCACGAGGCGCAGTCGCTGCAGGCCGCACGCTGGGGGGACTGGAAAGCGGTGCGTAACGGCCCGGCGGCGAAGGTCGAGGTCTACGACCTCAAGGCCGATGCGGGCGAGAAGACCGACCTGGCGGCCCAACGCCCCGAGCTCGTCGCCAAGGCTCTGGCCATCTTCCAGAACGCGCACGTCGACCACCCTGACTGGCCGATGCGCACGCAGAAGCAGATGAGTGAGGCGAACAAAGCCCGGGCGAAGGAGTCCAAATAACCCCCATGAAACTCCGTAAACTCGGTCGCTCCGACCTCCACCTCACCCCCGTCGGCCTCGGCACTTGGGCCATGGGCGGCGGCGATTGGAAGTTTGGCTGGGGTCCGCAGGACGACGCCCAGTCGATCCGCACCATCCACGAGGCGCTCGACCTCGGCATCAACTGGCTCGACACCGCCCCGGTGTACGGACTCGGGCACTGCGAGGACGTCGTGGGCCGGGCGCTCCAGGAGCTGAAGGGCCGCCGCCCCATCCTCTCGACGAAGTGCGAACGCTGCTGGGACGAGGATCGTCAGATCATCCCGCGCCTCAAGCGGGCCAGCATCCGCCGGGAAATCGAGGACAGCCTGCGCCGCTTGGGCGTCGACGCCATCGACATGTACCAGATCCACTGGCCCCAACCGGACGAGGATATCGAGGAAGGCTGGTCCGCCATCGCGGAGCTGGTGCAAGAGGGCAAGGTCCGCTGGGCCGGCGTCAGTAACTTCAATGTGGTCCAGCTCAAGCGACTCCAACCCATCCACCCGGTGGCGTTCCTGCAGCCGCCCTACAGCATGCTCAACCGCGGCATCGAAGCGGAGCTCATCCCTTATTGCGAGGCGCATGACATCGGCATCATCCCCTACAGCCCGATGCAGAAAGGCCTGCTCAGCGGCAAGGTGACACAAGCCTGGGTGGATGCGCTGCCCGTCAGCGACCATCGACGGGCCGACCCCCAGTTCAACGAACCGCTGCTCGCCCGGAACATCACCCTCAACGGCGGACTTCGCACCATCGCCAGCCACCTCGGCACCACCCCCGCCGAACTTGCGATCGCCTGGGTCCTGCGCCAGCCCCGCGTCACCTCCGCGATCGTCGGCGCCCGCAAGCCGGGACAAATCGCCGAGACCATCGGTGGCGGCCGTCTGACCATCCCCGCGGACGCGTTGACGGAGATCGAGCGGCTGCTGAAGGGCTAGCCGGAAGGGAGAAGGTGTTGGGTGTTGGGTCCAACCCAAATCCTACTCCCTACTCCCCTTAATCTGCCATTAATCCCTTACGACTTATACTTCATACATAATGAAATCGTCGCGCCTCCTCCCCCTCCTGGCCTTGACCCTCGCCGGGGCCACCGCCCGAGCCCACCTCCCTCCGCTCGACGCCAAGTACATGCTCGGCAGCGAGCCCGTGGCCTTCGAGACGCGCTTAAACTTCTTCCTTCCGGCCGTTGCCGGTTCGACCGGGCCGACGCCGCCGCTGGCCGCGCCCTTCGCCGCGTTCGCCCCGAAGGTCGGGGTGCGCTGGGATGAGAAATACCTCTACGTCGAGGCGAAGGGATTGCCAGATCACCCGCTGATGGCCGGAATCAAGTCCTGGCAGCAACAGGTACCGATTCCGCAGACTTACTCCGGCGAGAGCGCCTGGAAGATCCCGCTCCACCCCGTGCCGGCGAAAGAACCGCTGACGGCCAAAACACACTTCATGCGCGGGGCGATCGCGCTGGCCGCGAACGGCGTGCCGATCTTCAACGCCCTGAACAACCGCGGCGATGACGCCAAGAAGTTCGGCGAACTCGACGACTTCGGCGGCCATTGCGGCAAAGGCGATGACTACCATTACCACGATGCCCCGGTCTTCCTCGAGAAGACGCTCGGTAAGGGTAAGCCGATCGCGGTCGCGTTGGATGGCTACCCCATCTACGGTTACAACGAACCCGAGGGCGGGGCGACGGGCAAGCTTGACGACTTCGGCGGCCACGAGACCAAGGCGCTGGGCTACCACTACCACGCGCAAAAGGTCTACCCCTACATCAACGGCGGCTTCCACGGCGAAGTCACCGAAATCGGCGGCCAGGTCGACCCGCAGCCTTCGGCCAGCCACGTCCGCAAGGAAGGCTCGGCTTATTCGCAATCGCCCCTCCGCGGCGCCCTGATCAAGGACTTCACCGCGTCACCCGACGGCAAGAACTACGAGCTGCACTACACGCTCAACGGGAAATCCCTCGGCGTGAAATACACGGCGAATGAAGATGGCACCTGGACCTTTATCTATTCCAAGCCCGACGGCACGACCGAGACCGAGACCTACAAGCCAGGAGAGCGTCGCCCAGGCGGTCAAGGCGCCCCGGGCGGCGAACGCCCGAAGGGCGGCAAGGGCGGCGACAGCAAGGGCAAAGGCGGCAAACGGCCACCCGCCAATGAACCGGACGGCGCCAAAGGTGAGGTCGGCGTCACGGGTGAGCAGACCCCACCCGGCCCCGGCGAAGCCGACCGCCCGAGGGGTGAACGCCCCAAAGGGGGCAAAGGCAAGGGGGGCAAAGGTGGCCCCGGCGACCCGTCCGGCCTGATCAAACCTTCCCCCACCGACGCGCTCAAACTAAACGTCTACGCCGACAATTGGTTCATCCTCTTCATCAACGGCAAACTGCGCGTGGTCGACCCGATCGAATACATGCCGCACAACGTCGTCTCGGTCGACATCATGCCCGAATACCCGATGACGATCGCGGTGATGGCGATGGACAACGCCGACCCCAAGACCGGGCTCGAGTACGGCAACCACATCGGCGACGCGGGCCTCATCATCAAGTTCTCCGACGGCACCGTCACCAACGCCAAGTGGAAGGCGAAGAGTTTCTTCAAGGGTCCGCTCAATCGCGACACCGCCAACCCCAAGGTGCGACACGACCCGCTCCCGGCCAACTGGTATGCGGTCGATTTCGACGACTCCGGCTGGGCGGCGGCGACCGAGTTCACCGAGGAGCGCGTCGGCCCAAAGGAGAGCTTCCAGCAAGCCCGCGAGAGCTTCACCGGCGCCAAGTTTATCTGGTCCGAGGATCTCGACCTGGACAACACCGTCCTCTTCCGCACCAAGGTCGAAGCGCCGGCCGGCTATAAGCAGCGATGGACGGCGAAGCCCGAGATCGACATGGTCGAGACGACCAAGCAGTTGCTCAACCGCTAGACGATTGACCGCTTGCCAGCGGGATCGGGTCGGCCAAGGTGGGGCCACCCCCATGAAGACGCTGCCCCTCGGCCTCCTGCTCGCCCTCGCCCCCTTCGCCCAGTCAGCCGAAGCCGACCCCGCCGCCAAGCCGGCGGAGAGAGTCACGGTGACGGCCAAGGCGAAGGCACCCAACACCGTCATGCTCCCCATCCTAGACGTGGCCGGCCTACCGCGCGTCCTGCTGATCGGTGACTCCATCTCCATCGGCTACACCCTGCCGGTCCGCAAACTGCTCGCGGGCAAAGCCAACGTGCACCGGATTCCGACCAATGGCGGACCGACCAAGAACGGCACCGCCAACCTGACCAAGTGGCTCGGCGACGGGAAGTGGGACGTGATCCATTTCAACTTCGGCCTGCACGACCTCCGGCACATGGATGACGGCTCGCGCCAAGTCGAACCCGCCGACTACGAGCGGAATCTCCGTTCGCTGGTCGCTGACCTGAAGAAGACCGGCGCGAAGCTGATCTTCGCAACCACCACGCCGGTCCCGGAAGGCAAACTCACCCCGCCCCGCACCTTCGGCGATGTCGCCACCTACAACGAGATCGCCCTCAAGGTCATGAAGGAGAACGGCGTCGCCATCGACGACCTCAACACCGCGGTCGCCCCTGAAATCGCCAAGCTTCAGAACCCTCACGACGTCCACTACAACGCGGCCGGTTACGAAGTGCTGGCGCAAGCCGTGGTCAAAGCACTGCAGAAGGAATTGGGCAAGTAGGGATGGAAGACGCTCGGAGGCTCAGGGGCGGCTAAAGGCACCCCCTTCTGGATACCGAGGCCCCAGTCCTCCGCCAGCCGCTGACCGTGGCGCCATATTTGACCGACTTTGGCGGTCAAATGCCATCCGGCTGAGGAACATTCCCCTTGGCAGGGTGTTGAAAGAGCGACAGGTTCACCCCTCCCCGTCCCGACCAAGCCACCCCCGGCTTGGACCTCCCCTTACTTCTACCCAAACCTAACCATGCGAAAGCTGCTCACCCTCTTACTGGCCTCGACCCTCTCCGCGGTCCTGCCGGCCCAGACCCTCCAACTGCAGAAGGGCGATAACATCGCCTATGTCGGCAGCGGCTTGGCTGACCGTCAACAACACTACGGCTACCTGGAGGCCCTGATCCATCAGGCCAACCCGGGCACCGAACTGGTCGTGCGCAACCTCGGCTTCTCCGGCGATGAAATCAACACCCGGCACCGCTCCGACGAGGTGCCCACGCTCGAGTACTTCCTCGACCTGAAGCCGGGCGACCTGACCACCAAGTCCGGCAACACCACCGTCACCTACCATGCCGGCGCGCACTTCCACGCCAACGTGCTCTTCGCTTATTGGGGCTTCAACGAATCCTTCCGCGGCGCCGAAGGGCTCGAAGACTTCAAGAAGAACCTCGACGGCTTCCTCAAGAAGCACCTCGCGGCCGACTACGGCAAGGGCAAGACCCGCGTGGTCCTGTTCTCCCCCCTCGCCCATGAGGACATGAAGTCGCCGCTCTTCGACGCCGCCGTGGCCGCCCGCAACAACAAGAACCTGGCGCTCTACACCGCCGCGATGGCCGAGGTCGCCAAGGCCAACGCCGTGCAGTTCGTCGACCTCTTCCACCCGTCCGCCCAGCTCTTCGCCGCCTCGGCGACCCGCCTCACGATCAACGGGATCCACCTGAACGACGCGGGCGACAAGGCCGTGGCCGCGCTCCAGTTCCAAGGCCTCTTCGGCAAAACCGCCCCGCCCGTGGACGCCAAGGTCCTCGCGGCCGTCAAGGACAAGAGCACCGAGTGGCACCACCGCTACCGCACGGTCGACCAATTCAACATCTACGGCCAGCGCTCCCGCATCAAGTACGAGGGCATCGACAACGCCACCGTCATCGGGCGCGAACTCGCCAACCGCGACATCAAGACCGCCAACCGTGACAAGACCATCTGGGCCGCCGCCCAGGGCAAGGATCTCGCGCCGGATGACGCCAACCTCCTCCCCGACCTCTCCGTCCCGCCGAACCGCAAGGAACCGGTCCCCTACCTTTCCGGGGAGGAACAGCTCAAGCACCTGACCCTGCCGGAAGGCTGCAAGATCGAGTTCATCGCGGACGAGACGACCGTCCCCGAACTCATCAACCCGGTGCAGATGAACTTCGACACCAAGGGTCGCCTCTGGCTGGCCGTCTGGCCCAACTACCCCGAGACCAACCCGACCACCAAGAACTTCGACAAGCTCCTCGTCCTCGACCTCGACCCGAAGACCGGCAAGGTCGCCCGGTCGCACGTGTTCCTCGACGGCCTCAACTGCCCGACCGGCTTCCAGTTCTACAAGGACGGCGTGATCCTCATCCAGTCCCCCGACATCTGGTTCGCCCGCGACACTTCCGGGAAGATGGAGAAGGCTGACTGGAAGGAAAAGATCCTGACCGGCATGGACGCGGCCGACTCCCACCATGAGACCAACTCCATCTGCTATGAACCGGGTGGCGCGATGTACTTCTCCGACGGCGTCTTCCACCGCACCCAGGTCGAGACCTTCAACGGGCCGGTCCGCAACACGAACGGCGCGATCTACCGCTTCGAACCCCCGACCAGCAAGTTCTCCCGTTATGTCCCCTATGGTTTCGCCAACCCGCACGGTCGCGTCTTCGACTACTGGGGCAACGACATCATCACGGACGCCACCGGCAACGCCAACTACTTCGGCCCCGGCTTCTCCGGTCACCTCGACAGCGGCAGCCATTCGGGCTACCCGCAGATGTGGAGCCGCCCCTCGCGCCCCTGCCCGGGCACCGCGATCCTCAGCAGCCGCCACTTCCCCGAGGACTGGCAAGGCATGTTCCTGAACACGAACGTGATCACCTACCAAGGGATCTTCCGCGCCAAGCTCAGCCCGGGTTCCGAGAAGACCAAGGATGCCTCCGGCATCCGCGGTGAAACGGTCGAGCCTGGCCTGGTCAAGACCGATAACACCAAGGCTGGCAACTTCCGCCCGTCCGGCGTCGCCGTCGCCCCCGATGGCTCGCTCTACGTGATGGACTGGTCCCAGATGCTCATCGGTCACCTGCAGCACCACCTGCGTGACCCGAACCGCGACCACGCCCACGGCCGCCTCTACCGCATCACCTTCCCGTCCCGCCCGTTGCTGACCCCCAAGAAGGTCGACGGCGAGCCGATCGAGGCGCTCCTGGAACTCCTCAAGGAACACGAGGACAACGTCCGCCAGCGCGCCAAGGTCGAACTCCACAAGCATGACTCCGCCGAGGTAATCGCCGCCACGCAGAAGTGGGCCAAGCAGTTCGACGCCTCCAAGCAGGCCGACGCCCACCACCTCCTCGAGGCCCTCTGGGTCCACCAGTGGCACGACGTCGTCAACCTCGACCTGATCAAGGCCCTCCTGAAGTCGCCGGAATACAATGCCCGGGCCCAGGCCATCCGCGTCGTCTGCTACCAGCGCGACCGCATCCCGAACGCCATCGACCTCGTCGTCGCCGGCACCAAGGACGAGGCCCCGCGCGTCCAACTCGAGGCCATCCGCGCCTTGAGCTTCTTCAACGGCGCCGACACCGCCAAGGCAATCGCCGCCGCGATGACGCTCAAGGACTCCAAGGACCAGTACATCTCGTACTGCTTACGCGAGACCATGAAGCAGCTCGGCTCCCTGCCGGAAGGCAAGGGCGTGGTCGACCCCAAGGCGCTCCAGAAGCCCAAGGACATCGAGTACGGCCCGTCGGACAAAAAGCTCTCCAAGGCCGACAAGAAGCTCTACGACCTCGGCAAGGAAGTCTACCACCGCGAGGCGCTCTGCGTCACCTGCCACCAGGCCGATGGCAAGGGAATCGACAGCTTCCCCGACAAGTCCAAGCCGACCTTCGGCAGCTACCCGTCCCTGGCCCGCATGACCGGCTACCCCAATAACCCCTGGATCCAGGGCGAACCCGACCGCGCCATCAAGCTCGTGCTCAACGGCATGTACGGCAAGATGACGTTCGACGGCAAGCAATACGGCGACGTCACCGCCGGCCAGGCCGCGATGACGCCGCTCGGCCAGATGCTCAAGGACGAGGAAATCGCCGCCGTGCTGACCTACGTCCGCCAGTCTTGGGGCAATAACCTGTCCCCGGTTACCGCCGCGCAGGTCAAGAAGGTCCGCGACGCCAACAAGGCGCGTACCGCGATGTACACGCCCGAGGAAATCCTGAAGGAGCACCCGCTCCAGCCTGGCAAGTAAGCGCCGCCCTCCCCGGCCCTGCGAAGGGCGCGCCTTGCCGGCGCGCCCTTTTTTGTGCCGCCGTCGGCGAGTTCTTCACAACGTGCCGTCCGACTTGCCACCCCGCCACCGCTTGACCACCCTGACTCCATGAGACCTGCCCTCTGGAAGGCCGTCGCGGACAACCTGAAGGAATCGCACCCGGACCTGAAGCTCGTCGCCAAGGACGACTTCAACGCGACTTTACGCGCCAAGGGCTCGACCGCCCGCCTCGGCCTCTTCTATCAACCGCGCGAAGGCGACGTCCCCGGCGAGGGGCATGCTAGCCTGACGCTGGACGGCCTGTCGGAGATGGGCGCCATCGCCTACTTCCTTACCGAACAGGCGACCCTCGCCAAGGAACTCGAACAGCCGATCCACTTCCAGCAGACGATCGACGACGCCCGCGCCGAATCCCTGGGGGCGGCCCGGATCAGTTTGCAGGCGACCGTGGTCTCGCGGCACGGCGATGAGTTGGTCGACCGGATCTCCGTCTGGTATGCCAACGCCGCCCGCTCCCTGCTCCGCCTGCACGGCCGGATCATCGTCCACCGCGACGCCTAGCCCGCCAGCGGACGCTTGCACCCCTTCGGCGGTCGGGCTAGGAACTTCCCATGTGCCGCCTCGCCCTGCTCGGGATTCTCGCCTGCCTCCCCTCCCTCTTAGCCGCCGACACCCCCACCAAAGGCAAGGCCATAGCCTTCGTGGCACCCGCCACGAAGCTCCCGCCGACAGTCAAACGCCTCGGCGATAAGGGCGACAAGGAAGGCCTCGATTACCTCGTCTACCTTCCGGCTGACTACGATCAGGACAAGGCGAAGTTCTGGCCGCTCGTGGTCTTCCTTCACGGCTCCGGGGAACGCGGCGCCGATGTGCAGCTCGTCCGCAAGACCGGGCTGACGCAGACCTTGGAGCAGCGCGGCGCCACCCCCTACGTGATGATCGCGCCGCAATGCCCGCTCGGTAGCGGCTGGAATACCGGGGCGCTGGATAAACTGCTCGACCAGACGCTCACCGACTACCGCATCGACAAGAAGCGCGTCATCCTGACTGGCCTGAGCATGGGCGGCTACGGCACCTGGAAGTGGGGCGCCGAACACCCGGAGCGCTTCGCCGCGCTCATCCCCGTCTGCGGCGGCGGCAAGCCGGAGACGGCCACGAGCCTCAAAGGCATGCCTATCTGGGGCTTCCACGGCGACGCCGACACCGCGGTGAAACTCACCGCCGGTCAGGCGATGATCGACGCGGCCAAGCAGGCCGGCGCCGTCGCCAAGTTCACCATCTACCCCGGCGTCGGACACCAATCCTGGGGCAAGGCCTACACGGAGCCCGAGCTCGAAAGCTGGATCCTGGCGAAGAAGAAATAAAAGCAGGGCTTGGACTTGGGCTTGGGCTGAACAGGTGTCACCTTTGAGTTTGGGCGACTCAGGTCTTCGCGACGAGCGACCACCGTTACCTCAACCCATCGTCACCGTGCAGGATTGAATCCAACCAGCCCCAACCCAGTCCCTAGCCCTAGCCCGGGAGGGCTCGCCCTCGTTTCCCCTTCCCTTTTCCCCCTCTGGGGGGTTAAAACGACCCTTTCCTCTCCGCTTTACCGTCCATGACCTCCGCCCAAGTCCGCCAATCCTTCCTCGATTTCTTCAAGTCGAAGCAGCACTCGATCGTCCAGTCGTCGAGCTTGATGCCGGACTCGCCCAACCTGCTCTTCACCAACGCCGGGATGAACCAGTTCGTCCCGATCTTCCTCGGTCAGACGAAGTGCCCGTACACCCCCGGCCGCGCCGCCGATACCCAGAAGTGCATCCGCGCGGGCGGTAAGCACAACGACCTCGAGGATGTCGGCCTCGACACTTACCACCACACGTTCTTCGAGATGCTGGGGAACTGGTCCTTTGGCGACTACTTCAAGCGCGAGGCGATCGACTTCGCCTGGGAGCTCATCACCGAGGTCTGGAGGTTCCCGAAGCACCGCCTCTACGCCACCGTCTATAAGCCCGACCCGTCCAAGGGCGACCCGTCCGCGTTTGACCAGGAAGCCTGGGACGTCTGGGCGGAGAAGTTCCGGGCCGCCGGCCTCGATCCGGCGGTCCACATCGTGAACGGGAACAAGAAAGACAACTTCTGGATGATGGGTGAGACCGGCCCCTGCGGTCCTTGCACCGAGCTCCACGTCGACCTCACGCCCGAAGGCGACACGAAGGGCGCGCTGGTCAACGGCAGCGACGCCCGCTGCATGGAAATCTGGAACCTGGTCTTCATCCAGTTCAACGCCAACCCGGACGGCACCTTCAGCCCGCTTCCGGCCCGCCACGTCGACACGGGCATGGGCTTCGAGCGCGTCGCCGGCATCATGCAATGCACCAAGAACTTCAAGGACTTCTCCGGCGTGATCTCCAACTACGAGAGCGATGTCTTCACCCCGCTCTTCCGGCGCCTCGAGGAGCTCTCCGGCAAGAAATACGGCTCCACCCTGCCTGCCGCCGGCTCGATCGGCGACACGCCGCAGGAGAAGGACGACGTGGCTTTCCGCGTCATCGCCGACCACATCCGTACGCTCTCCTTCGCGATCGCCGACGGGATCCAGCCCGGCAATTCCGACCGTAACTACGTCCTCCGCCGCATCCTGCGCCGCGCCGTCCGCTACGGCCGCACGCTCGGCCTGAAGAACGGCTTCTTCCATCAGCTGGTCGGCGTCCTCGCCGACACGATGGGCGACGTCTTCCCGGAGATCCGCACCCGCCGCTCGGTGGTCGCCGACGTGATCCGCATCGAGGAAGAATCCTTCAACCGCACCCTCGACAAGGGCATCGCGCTCTTCGAAGACGAGGCCGGCAAGCTCAAGGCCGGCGGCGTCATTTCCGGGGCCATCGCTTTCCGCCTCTATGACGAGCAGGGCTTCCCGCTTGACCTCACCCAGCTGATGGCCCGCGAACGCGGCCTGACGGTCGACGGCGCGGGCTTCGAGCAACTGATGGAAGCACAACGCCAGCGCGCCCGGGCCGCGCAGAAGAAGGAAGTCATCACCCTTTCGGACATCGGCTCCGACCACCCGACGGCGTTCGTCGGCTACGAGGCTCTCGCCACCCAGGCCAAGGTCGCGCAGGTCGCCAAGATCAAGGATCGGACCGCGGTCATCCTCGACCAGTCCCCCTGCTACGCCGAGATGGGCGGCCAAGTCGGCGACTCCGCGGTCATCACCCTCGGCGGGCGCCAGTGGCGCGTCACCGACACCCAGAAATCCGGCCAGACCTGGCTGCACTTCCTCGACGGCGAAGACGCCCCGGAGGCCGGTGCGACGATCGAGATCGCGGTCGACCAAGCCCGCCGTGACGCCATCCAGCGCCACCACACGGTCACGCACCTCCTGCACTGGGCGCTCCATGAGGTCGTCTCCAAGGAGGCTTCCCAGAAGGGCTCCGCGGTCGACCCGACGAAGCTGACCTTTGACTTCAACGGCCAGGCGCTCACGCCGGGTCAGCTGGCCGACATCGAGAAGCTCGTCAACGAGCGCATCCTGGCCAACGACGCCGTGACTTGGAGCGAGGTCGCCTACGCCTCCGTCAAGGGCCGGCCCGACATCATGCAGTTCTTCGGCGACAAGTATGGCGACGCCGTGCGCGTCGTGCAGGTCGGCGGCCAGTCCGCCGCGCTCAACGGCTGGTCGATGGAACTCTGCGCCGGCACGCACGTCCGCCACACCGGTGAGATCGGTCTCTTCCGCATCGTCGGCGAGAACGCCATCGCCGCCGGGGTCCGCCGTATCGAGGCCGTCGCCGGCCTCGCCGGCTACGAACGCGCCCGCGCCGACGCCGAGCTACTGAAGTCGCTCGCCGCCGCGACCAACACCCCGGTCGCCGACCTCCTCAAGCGCCTTGAACAGGTGATGGAGCAGTCCGCCGCCGTCGAGAAGAAGCTCAAGGTCTACCGCGACCGCGAATCCTCCCAACTCGCCGATACCCTCGCCGCCAAGGCGAACGAGCGGGCGGGCCTCAAGTACGTCATCGCCCAGGTCAGCGCCGAGACGCCCAACGACCTCCGTGACCTCGGCGCCAAGGTGGCCGGTAAAGTCGGGCCGACCGCCGTCGTCGTCCTCGCCGCCATCTTCGGCGACAAGGTCTCCCTCGTGGCCAACTGCGGGGCCGATGCCATCAAGGCCGGCAAGGCCGCGGGCAAGATCGTCACCGACGCTTGCGGCAAACTGGGCGGCAAAGGCGGCGGCAAGCCCGACGCGGCGATGGGCGGCGGCACCGATGTCACCAAGGTCGCCGAAGCCCTCGCTGCGGTCGGCTAAGCGTCAACGCGCCGCCGCCACCAGGTCATCGGCCGTATCAAACCGACCATCGGGCCCAGCGGAGCGTAACTCGACCCCGCCTAGCCGGTCGAAGGTCACCTTCAACTCCCGATTCCAAGCGTCATAGATGCGTCCATTCTGGACGTATTCCGGCGAGACGGCCACTAGGGCGATGCGCGGCAACTCGCGACGGCGAGCCTCCTCCGTCGGGCCAAGGCCCCCCTTCCGCATCGGCACGGCGGCGGCAAGGCGCTGCAAGACTTCCTGCGTGGCGTTGACACGGCCCAGTTCATCGAGGCGGTCCTTCAGCATGAGGATGACCGCCACCGAAACCACGACGCCGCCGACCCCGAGGATCCAAAGGAGGAGATGCTTACGAAGGTCGGCCCAGCCCATACCTGGAGACTAAAGCACCCCGTCCTCCCCGCAAGCCAGCACCCGGGCTTGCCCCCGAGCCCAGCGGGCCTATCAAACCGTCATGCGAGTGCTCTCCGCCGCCCTGCTCACCGCCCTCTCCCTGCCGCTCCCGACCACCGTGCTGGCGGGGGGCGACTACCCCTCCACCGAGGCGCCCCGCGCCCAACGGGTGCAGGTCGAGGTCGAGGCGGACTTCCTCGAGACGACGGTGGAGCTTTCGATTAAGGGCAAGGATCGCACCACCGTGGACGCTCGCCTGGAGGCGATCTTGGTCTCCCTCCGCAAACGCTTCGAAAACCAGGATGGCTGGGAAGCCGTGCAACTTGAGCGGACCTTCGCCGCTCCGCCCCGCAAGAGCACCGCCCGCTCCAGCTTCAGTTTCGGCGATCTGGACGAGGACCCGAAGCCCGATGACCCGGTCGTGGCGACCGCCCGCTACGCCCTCCGCGGCCCGGCGGAGAACGGTCTGAAAACCGTCGAGATTCTCCGCGCCAAGGCCAGCGACTTGACCAACTCGAAAAGCGAGGATGAACGATGCCGCCTGAGCCCCATCGCCTACGCTCTCGCCTCGGCCAACGACCACCGCGACGAATTACTGGACCAGATCAAGGAAGACGTCGCCAACGCCAAGGGACACCTGCCTGAAGGCGAGATGCGCCTCGAGATCGCCGGCTTGGCCGACCCCGTACAAGTGCGCCACCTCGGCGGTAACCGCTACGTCGTCTGGATGACCTACCGGCTCACCTTCGAGAGTCCGAAGGCCGGAAAATCCACAAAATAACGGCCCTACCGGCCCCCTTCGGTCCGGCTTGTCCTTGCCCTTTCCCTCGGCCCGGCTAGTCGTCATTCATGGCTATCCGCCGTCTCGCGCTCGTCGTCAATCGCACCAAGTCCGGTGTCGAGGACATCGTCCGGGCGGTGGAGGAAGCCACCCGCGAAGCCGGCGTTGAGCTGGCCCTCGCCGATGCCTGGCCGGTCGACCGAGCCTCCCTGCGCGGGGCCGACGCCTGCTGCGTGGTCGGCGGCGACGGCACCTTCCTTGGTGTGGCCGAACCAGCCGCCCTCGAAGGCGTCCCGCTCTTTGGCATCAACCGCGGTAAACTCGGCTTCCTCGCGGCCTACCCCGAGGAGGACGTCGGCGCCTCGATCCGCTCCATCCTCGCCGGGGATTTTCGCCGCGAGAACCGCGCCCTCCTCGAGGTCCGCTTCGCCGACGGCAGCTTCACCCTCGCGCTCAACGACGTGGTGCTGAAGACGCGCGACGTCTTTCGCATGGGCCGCTTCGCCGTGCGCGCCGACGATGCCCGCGTGAACGAGTACCGGGCCGACGGCCTGATCCTCGCCACGCCCACGGGCACCTCGGCTTATAACCTAGCCGCCGGCGGCCCGCTCGTCGACCCCGCCGCCGCCGTCATCGTCCTGACCCCGATCTGCGCCCACACCCTCTCCAACCGCTCCGTGATCTTCGACGGCGAGACCGAACTCGAGATCAGCAGTGAGGACGGCGCCCAGCTCGGACTCTCCGTGGACGGCCGCCCGACGCTGGAGGCGCAAGGCCGGCTACCCCTCGGCATCCGTACCGCCAAAGTCCAGCTCGCCCTCCTCCGCCCCAAAAACCTGACCCACTTCGACGTGCTCCGGAGCAAGTTGAAGTGGAGCTGAGCGAAGGGAGGCTTCGCAGGGACAGGGCTGGGGCTGGAAAGCGACCACTCCATCAGACAACGCGGCCCAGAAGTAGTCGGGGGAGATGAACCCTGCCGCTGCGTCTGGCCTTTCAAGATGCCGGCCACCGCGCCCTTTCCCTGCCCTCCGCCTTCCGTGTCCCTTTGCCCACGGGCCCTAGCCCTAGCCACGGCCCGAGCCCCTTCGCACCCCCAATCCCCTTGTCTTTCCCCCTCGGCCTCACTTTAACCCCTTTTCGATGCTGACGATTGCCAACCTTTCCAAGTCCTACGGGCCCCGCACTTTGTTCGCGGAGCTCTCGCTGAATATCGCCCGGACGGACCGGCTCGGACTCGTCGGCGCCAATGGAGCGGGCAAGTCCACCCTCTTCAACATCATCCTCGGCAAGGACCAGCCCGACGAAGGCCTTATCGAATGGGAACGCGGCGCGAACTTCGGCTTCCTTCCCCAGGAAAGCGCGCCGGTCGGCGATGAGACCATCCTGCAGATCGCGACGAGCGGCGGCAAGCTGGAGCCGGAGAACGACGACGACTGGGACATCGACTACACGCTCGAGCCCCGCGCCAAGAAGATCCTCGCCGGCCTCGGCTTCCGCGAGAGCGACCACGAGAAGCTCGCCAAGACCTTCTCCGGCGGCTGGGTGATGCGCGCCCACCTCGCCCGCCTCCTGGTGAGCGAGCCGACGCTCCTCCTGCTCGATGAACCGACCAACCACCTCGACCTCGAAGCCCTGCTCTGGTTCCAGGACTACCTGACGCGCTACCCAGGCGGCCTCGTCGTCATCTCGCACGACCGCGCCTTCCTCAACGCGCTCTGCACCGGCACAATCGAACTCCGGGCCCAACGCCTCCATTGCTATAACGGCAACTACGACGATTTCCTCCTCGAGCGCGTGGCCCGCAAGGATCGCCAGCAGGCGATGTTCAAGAACCAGCAGCGCGAGATTGCACACCTCCAGACGTTCGTCGACCGTTTCGGCGCCAAGGCCTCCATGGCCTCCCGCGCGAAGTCCAAGGAGAAGCAGATTGCCCGCCTCGAGGAAGTCGCGATCGACGAACCCGAGGACGACCTGAAGAAGATCCAGTTCCGCTTCCCCCAGCCCCCGCGCTCCGGCCTGAAGGTGATGAAGCTCGAGCACGTCCAGCAGGCCTACGGCGACCATGTCGTCTACAAGGACCTGAATTTCGAATGCGAACGCGGCCAGCGGACCGTCCTCGTCGGCCCCAATGGCGCCGGCAAGTCCACCCTGCTCAAGATCCTCGCCGGCGTGATTCCGATCAACGGTGGCGTGCGCGAAGAAGGCGGCAACGTCATCACGGGCTACTTCGCCCAGAACCGCGTCGACAACCTCAACCCGAAGCTGACCGTCCTCGAGAACGTGATGGAGCTCCGCACCTCGGAGAACGGCCTCACCGAACAACAGGCCCGCGGCATGCTCGGCACGTTCCTGTTCCGCAAGGACGACGTGAACAAGCGCGTCTCGGTCCTTTCGGGCGGGGAGAAGTCGCGCCTCGCCTTGGTGAAGCTGATGATCAACCCGCCGAACTTCCTGCTCATGGACGAACCGACGACGCACCTCGACATCACGTCGATCGACGCGCTCATCGCCGCCCTGAAGACCTATGAAGGCACGCTTTACTTCGTCAGCCACGACGTGCACTTCATCCGGGAGATCGCCAAGACCGTCCTGCACGTGCATTCCGGCCGCCTGACGAACTACGCGGGCGACTACGCCTACTACCTCGAGAAGTCGAAGTCCGGCAACGAGCGCGCCGCGCTGACCGCCGGTTTCACTGACGCCCGTCCGAAGCAGGAAGAAGCCGCGAAGGTCGAAAAACCGAAGGCCCCCGCCAAACCCTCCGCCGCGGAACTCCGTAAGCTGAAGGCCGAAGTCACCCGGTGCGAACTGCAGGTGGCTGACCTCGAAGCCAAGCAGGCGAAGATCACCGCCGAACTCGCCGACCCCGCGACCTATACCGGCGGGGTCAACCTCCCACAATTGAACGCCCGGCTGCGCGACACGATCAACACCCTGCAGGCCGCTACCGCCGCCTGGGAACAGGCCGCGCAGAAGCTGAGCGAAGCAGAAGGAGCGTAAACGCCCCTGCTGCGGGGCAGAGTCGGCACGCGTATCGAGTATCGGGGAGGGAGCCGGCCGAAGCCCAGCCCCTCAACTCCTGGGTCCAGCCTCATCGGACTCCCCGCATACGCCAGGCTCGCGCCCACCTGCCCCCTCGGGGCGCCAGCCCGGTCATTCCTTTCTGGCTCTCCGGGAACCCTTCCCCTACACCCCTGTCCTACCCGAATCCCTATGCGACCCCTCCACCGTATCCTCGCCACGCTGAGCCTGCTGGCCCTCGCCATTCCCGCCGCCTTCGGCCATGGCGCTAGCGAAGAGATGTCCAAGGCCGCCACCGCGTTCCTTGGCTCGCTCGACGACGCCCAGCGCGCCAAGGCGACCTTCGCCTTCGACAACGCCGAACGCACCAACTGGATCTTCGTCCCGGCCGTCCGCAAGGGTCTGCCGATCAAGGAAATGAACCCCGGCCAGCGTCACTTCGCGCAGGCCCTGCTCTCCACCTCGCTCAGCCAGCGCGGCCACATGAAGGTCGAGTCCGTCATGGCCCTCGAGTACCTGCTCTTCGTCATCGAAGAAGGCAAAGGCGCCAACAAGCGCGACGCCGAGAACTACTTCGTGTCGATCTTCGGCCAGCCGGCCGCCAAGGGCACGTGGGGCTTCCGCTGGGAAGGCCACCATTGCTCGCAGAACTTCACCGTCGTCGACGGTGAGCTCGTCGGCTCGACGCCATCCTTCCTCGGCACCAACCCGGGCCAGGTCCAAAAGACAACCAAGCACGTCGCCGAGAACACCCCCGGCCTCGTGGGCTTCGAACTACTCGACAAGGAAGACGGCCTAGGCCGCCAGCTCGCCGCTTCACTCAACGCCGACCAACGCAAGGTCGCCTTCCTCACCGGCAAGGTCCCGACCGACGTCATCACCGGCAACAAGCAGAAGGCCGACGGCATCCTGAAGCACAAGGGCATCGCCCTCTCCGCCCTCGACGCCGAGCAGAAGAAGCTCCTCGGCCTGATCATCTACGAATACGTCGGCCGCGCCCGCGACGACTTCGCCGCCAAGGAGATCGTCGAGATCTCGAAGCTACCCGAGGACCAAGTCTTCTTCGCCTGGGCCGGCGGCCTCGAAGTCGGCCAAGGCCACTATTACAGCATCCAAGGCCCGACGTTCCTCATGGAACTGGACAACACCCAGAACGACGCGAACCACGTGCATGCCACCTGGCGCGACCTTAAGAAGGACTTCGGCTACGACCCGCTCGCCGAGCACCTGAAGAAGGACCACGGCGCTAAATAAACGAAACAAAGAACCCCGGGAAGCCGGGGTTCTTTGTTGATAGAGGCGATAGGGATTGGGGAGTAGGTGTTAGGGGGTGTTGGGTGTTGGGTGTTGGGTGTTGGGTGTTGGGTCCATCCCTACTCCCAACCCCTACCACCTACCTCATCCCCTTCCACGCCGCCATCGTCTCCTTCAGGAGTGAGTTCGGGTCCATCATGATGCCAAAACCTTGGAAACCAAAGGGCCCGCGGTAACCGGCGGCGCGGGCGTTCGCCACGAAAGTCTTCACGTCATAGGTGCCGCGCCCGAGCGGCTGGATCAGTTTGTCCCAGCCGAATTTACGCGTGTCGCCGGTGTCGGCGCCATTGATCGTGATGAAGTTCAGGCGGAGCAACGCGGCCTTGATCACCGGGACCGGGTCGCGCTCGGAGCCTTCGACCTTCAACCAGTGGCAGAGGTTGAACGTGACGCCGAGGTCAGGGTCGTCGACGGCGTTCGCCAGACGCAGGCAGGCATCCACGCTGTCGGCCCAAAAACCCGTGTGTGGGTAAAGCGAGATTTTCACCTGCCGCGCCTTGGCGAAGACCAGGGCCCGCTTCAGTGCGGGGACGACGATGGTGTCGCCGGCGGTCGGGCCAGCCTTGATGCCCGCAGGCAACCGGACCTGCTGGATACCAAGCCAGAGAGTCGTATCGAGACCTTCCAGCGCGTGGATGGCTTGAACGAGGTCGGCGGGGAGACCGGCATCCTCCGACGAGAACTGGGTGACGTGGTAGGCGTTGACGGTGGCGATTTTGCGCTTGGAGAGCTCGGCGGCGAAAGCCTTCGCGGTCGCCGGCCGCCCACCGAAGCCGTCATAGCCGAGTTCGGCTAAGAGGGCGGCGGTCTCGGCCGGGGCTTGGCGCGCGGCGGTGTCCATCGCGAAGAAACCGTCGGGCGCGGCCGCCAGCGGGAGCGCGAGCAAGAGGTAGGCAAGGAGTCTCATGCTTGGATGACCACCCCGTGGGCCCGAAGTTCCGCAAGGAAGGCCAAGGCGTCCGGCGGGCTGATCAGGAAATTGCGGAAGAGGCCGGTACGACGGCGGAGCAGCACCAACCGACGCGGGCTCAGGGTATTGGTCCAATGCTCGTTCCAAAACGCCCAGTCGTGCACCGCGTAAGCGACGTCGGGCAAAGCGATCTTACGGACGGTCCAACCGTAGACGCGAACCCGCACGTGGCTCGCGTCGACGGTGAAGGTCATGCCGACGAAAATGGCGTGCACGAGCCCGGCGAGCAGCAGCAGGCCGACGAGCAAGGGCCAGAGGCACGTGAAGGTCTCCATTCGAAGGGCTAATCTAGCGGGAATGCCGGCGACTTAAACCCCAAATTAACCGAACGCTTGTCTCCCCCACCCTCGGTCGATTACCTCGCGTCATGGCCCGACCGCCCAGGTTCCTGAACACGAACGCCCTCTGGAGCGCCGTGGGCGTGTGCACGCTCCGTCGCTGCGGGCTGACGCACGTGGTGATCTCGCCGGGCTCGCGCTCGACCCCCCTCGCCCTCGCCTTTGCTTCGCACAGGGAATTCAAGGTCACCGTCGCGCTCGACGAGCGGTCCGCCGGATTCATCGCGCTGGGTATCGCCAAGGCCACCCGCCGGCCGGCGGCCCTACTCTGCACGTCAGGCACCGCGGGCGCCAACTACCTGCCCGCCGTCGTCGAGGCCCGGATGTCCGGAACCCCGCTGCTCGTGCTGACCGCCGACCGCCCCCCGGAGCTCCGGGATTGCCACTCCGGCCAGACCATCCCGCAGAACGGGCTCTTCGGCGCTTTCCCCGTCTGGTCGGCCGAGGCGGCCGTGCCCGGGACGGGAAGCGAACTCCTTCGGCACTGGCGGCAGTTGCTAGTGGACGGCTGGCAGCGGGCGCAAGGGCCCTTGGCTGGCCCGGTACACCTCAATTTGCCCTTCCGGGACCCTCTACCGCCCTCCGAGGCCGAAAAGGGCTTCAAGACCCCGACATGGCTCGATCTCGAGGCCTTCACCACCTTGCCGGCCGCCGGCCAAGTCCAGCCGACACTCACCCCCGCGGTGGTGGCCAGCCTCCTTCCCCGGACCGAGCGCGGGGCGATCGTCGTGGGCCCGCATGCCTTTGCCGACCGGGCGGAAGGCGCCCAAGCCTTACTCGAGCTTTCCCAACTGACCGGCTGGCCGATCCTGGCCGACGGGGCTGGCACCCTCCGGGGCGACCTCGCCAGCACCGGCCGGGTGGTCTCGGCCTACGACCTCATTCTGCGCGACGAGCGAATGGCCAAGGCGCTGGCCCCCGAGGCCGTCGTGGCCATCGGCCCGTTGCCGACGAGCAAGTCGCTACGCGCTTGGCTTCGCCAAGGGGACCCACTGACGCTGCTGGTCGGACGACCGGGCGAGAACACCGACGCGACGCACGGGCGCTGGACGCGCTTGGATGGTTCACTGACGCCGGGCGGCGAGGCGGTCGCACGCCCCATGAGCGCCACCCTGCGAAACTGGCAGAAAGCCCAGGCCAAGGCCGGGCGTCGGCTGGAGAAGGTCTTGGCGGTCGACTGGCCGTTCGAAGGCCGCGTCATCGCGCTGCTCGAGACCGCCCTCGGTCCGGACGACCGGCTCTTCATCGGCAGCAGCATGCCTATCCGCGACCTCGAGTGGTTTTCGCACCCCGCCGGACCGGGCCCGGAGATTCTCTGTAACCGCGGCGCCAACGGCATCGACGGCACCGTCTCCACCGCGCTCGGCGCCTCGCTCGACGGCCGCCGCACCGTGCTCCTTTGCGGCGACCTCACCTTCCTCCACGACAGCAACGCCCTGCTCTCCGCCTACGGCCATGCCGGCGACCTCACCGTGCTCGTCATCAATAACCAAGGCGGCGGCATCTTCAACCACCTCGCCGTCGCGAAGGAAACCCGACACTTCGAGCAGCTCTGGGGCACCCCGCAGGCCGCCGACCTCGGCAAACTCTGCGCCGCCCATGGGGTCCGGCACGACCTGGCTGAGACCTGGGCCGGCCTCGCCCGCCACCTCGAACGCCGGGGTAAAGGCGTGCGCGTGATCGAGTTCCGCACCGACCGCGAAGCCGATGCCGCCTGGCGCCTGAAGTCTTTCCGCTGAAAAGGGGTCAGGCCGTTCGTCCCATGCCCTGTTAGTTTAAAAGCCACTTTCAGGCCTCTAAACTAACACCCCCAACCACGAACGGCCTGACCCCTTTGGCTGAGTATTTACCCGCGGGGTATCTTCACATTAGCCCAGCAACGAGATTTGCCCAAGGAACCAAGGATGGCCCGCCGTCGTCGGCATCTTTCCAACCAAGGCGTCTATCACGTCTACAATCGCGCCGAACTCGGCGCGGCGATCTTCGCCAACGACGCGACCAAGGGGCTTTTCCTCGAAGCACTTTTCAGGACCGTCGAACTCCATGGTTGGGAGTTGTTCGCCTACGCGATCATGAGCAATCACTTCCACCTGCTCCTGACGACGCCCCGAGGCAACCTGGACGTGGGCATGCATGCCTTGCAGTCCGACTTCGCCAATAAACACAAGGCCTTCCGAGGCTCTATTGGGCATGTCTTCCAGTCCAGGTACCGGGCGGACCACAGCCCCGCCGGTCCGCTGGCCGCTGCGCGCATGGACTATGTGCACCTGAATCCGGTGCGGGCTGGGATGACTTCGCTGGAGCTCTTGTCACAGTACCCTTGGACAAGTTATCGGTCGCTTCGCCAGCCCGCCCACAGGGGTTTGCTTGCCTTGGGGGTCGGGCTCGAGTCGCTGCACGGACTCAAGGACTCACCGGAAGGATGGCTGGCTTATGAGACTCGTCTGCGACTGAGCTTGGTATCCGATCAACGTCCACTGACCGAAGCCGAGCTATTTGGCGCAGTGGCCGCTCGGCGCCGCGGGTCCATGAGCGAAGCCAAAGGGCCGGCATTACGGACGGCAAAGGGACGATCCGAACTAATCGACGAAGAACGGGCCCGCTGGGATGCGATCTTGGATGAGGTCCTGCAAGCAGCGGGCCTGACGCGCGAAGAGATGGGCGGGCGCTCGGCCAGCGATGCCGTGAAGTTGGCCGTGGCGCTTAAGGTGAGGCAACGATGTCCTGCACATTCCAGCTGGCTGGCGCAACGATTGGCGATGGGCTCGGCCAGCAATGTGAGACGACTGATCTGGACGGCTTCGCCCAAGGGGTCAGGCCGTTAGTGGGCTTGGGTGTTAGTTTGGAGGCAATAAAATGCCGTTTAAACTAACAGGGGAGACCGCAAACGGCCTGACCCCTTTTCAGAAATAATTACTCAGGGGCTCGGCTTCCTCGGCGGAGAGCGGCGCCTCGCCGGTGGCCATGGCCACCGAAGGCAGGAAGCGCTGATGCTCCGGCGGGAGCACGCGGAAGCCGTGGCGTTCGTAGACGGACGGCGGGACCTCGGAGAAGAGCAGGAAACGGTTATCGCCGTGCAGGAAACGCAACAACTCCATCGCGGCCCGCACGAGCAGCGCGGAATGGCCCTTGCCGCGATGCGCGGGATCTGTCGCGACGGAGGCGAGCCCCATCAGGCCTTGGCGGAAACGCAAGGTGTTCAGCCCCGCGACGGGCACGCTCTCCAAGGTCTCCAAGAGGTAACGCGTGCCGCGCAGGTGATTCCGACTCTGGTCGTAGCCGGCGATGAACTCCGGCAACGTCTTGCCTTCGCCCCAGGCGTCGTAACCAAAAGCCAGGACCGTCGCGTGATCCTCGGGCTGGACGAGTCGCACCCGAGCGACTGGCGTAAAACGCGGCCGGCCATCCTCCAATGTCTCTTCGAACATTCCCTGCGGGCGGATCCACGTCCGCGCCTCGGGATTATCATAGAGACAACGGTAGACCACGTGGGGCGCGAGGTCCTCCGAATGCGCGCCCACGCCCAACCGCAGGTAGTGGTTGCCCTTGTAGTGGCGGTAGAGGGTCCAGGACATGAGGCGAAGTGGAGCTAGGGCTAGGGTCAGGGGCAGGGATAGGCAAGACGGACAGCAGACCGCCCCAACCGAGACAAAGCCGCCCAAGAGTGACGCTTCCCCCGACCAGCCAACCTTGCTCCGGGCCCCACCCTGACCCTTGATTATTTCGCCCAGCCCCAGCGGGCGGTGAGCGGGTGCAGGATGAAGAGGGGCTGGCCGACGACATCGCCTTCGGGCACCTCGCCGAAGCCACGCGAGTCGTAGCTGTTGGCGGAGTTGTCGCCCATGGCGAAGTAATGATGGTCCGTGACGGCATGCTCCTCGGCCAGGGGCAATGCGAAACGCTCGCCCCCGATCTCGGGCAGGTAACCGTAGTAGCCTGCCGCGGTGTCGCGGCGGTTATTGGCGGCGATCGGGGCCGGGGCGGTCACCGCGACGCCATTGACCAGCAGCTGCCCCTCGGGATTCACGCGCAGGCGTTCGCCGGGCACCCCCACGAGACGCTTCACGTAATAGTTCTGCGAGGGATTACCGTAGCGGTCATTGAGCCCCGGGATGTTGTTGGTGCGGAAGACGAAAGTGTCGCCGCGCTTCGGGGCCACGAAGTTGTAGGACACCCGGTCGACGAACAGCATATCGCCCGTGAGGATATCGAAATTAAGGATCGGCTCACCTTGGATGGCCTTGCGGTCCGTCAGTAGCACGGCCCCGGCCGGGGTCTGCTTGATACGCCCCTCCGCGACCGCCTTGCGGAACACGGCCTGCCAGCGATCGGCGTCCTGGCGACGCAAAGGGAGCGCGGCCTCGGTGGGAAAATAAGTGCGCAGCAACACCCCCTCGAAGCCAAAATCGCCCGGCAAGGGGATCGCCTGCGTGTGCCCGTCGATATCGAGCGCATAGGTGTCGGTCGTCCCGCGCAGCAGGCCTGTACCGAGGAGACCGCCGTCGGGCGTGGTGACCTTCGGGCGTAGCCCGATCTGGTAAGTGCCATCGGCATAGCGACGATAATCCACGGGAATGCCAATCGCCCCCGAAGCTTCGGCCGGAATCACGTAGGTCGAGGACCATAACGTCACCTTCCGCACGACTTGCTGACCAAACCCCGGCACCGGGTCATTGGGCTGGCGCACCTCGGAAGTCATCCCGTTATACGTCGGCCACATCGAGTTGGTCGGGATCTTGAAAGGCTGCAGGAAGAAGCTGCGGATACCCCCGGCGACAATCACGGCCATGATGACCATCTCCGTGTAATCCGTCCCCGCGCTGACCGGGTAGATCATCCCGCCGTTGCGGCACATCACGCCGTGCAGGCGGTCCATCGCGGTCTCCACCTCGACCAACTGGAAAGGCTTCTCCTTGATTTTCGCCCGGAGTTCCTCCGCACGCGTCCGTTGCTCGACCAGGTCGGCCGGCGCGACCACGTCGCGGCGGTAGAGATCGATCTTCTCCGCGAACTCCAGGAGCTGCTTGGCGATCTTGCGGGTCTTGCCCGCCTTGGAGGCGAAAATCGAGAACATAGCCGTGGCCCGTCAAGTTAGCGACCTGGCCCCGGAGGGAAAGCCTGGAATCGGCCCGGCGACCCTTAGTCCTCGTTCTTCAGAATCTTGATGAAGGCCTCCTGCGGGATGTCGACCTTACCGATCTGCTTCATCCGCTTCTTGCCCTCCTTCTGCTTGTCCAGGAGTTTGCGCTTACGCGAGATGTCACCACCGTAGCACTTCGCGGTCACGTCCTTACCCACCGACCCGATGGTTTCTCGGGCGATGACCTTGGACCCGATGGCCGCCTGAATCGCGATCTTGAAAAGCTGGCGCGGCAGGAGGTCCTTCAGCTTCTCGCACAGCGCACGACCCCGGCCCTCGGCCTTGGAGGCGTGCACGATCGAGGAAAAGGCGTCGACGGGCTCCTCGTTCACGCGGATGTCCATCTTCACCAGATCGGATGTCACGTACTCGCCCAGCTCGTAATCCATCGAACCGTAACCACGAGTGATGGACTTCATCCGGTCGTTGAAGTCGACCAGGATCTCGTTGAGCGGGAGGAGGCAGACCAGCACCACGCGATCGCCATCGATCGTCTCGGTGCGTTCACAGACACCCCGCTTCTCCTGGACAAGCGTCAGCATGTCGCCGATCGCCGTGCCCGGGATATGGATGTGGGCGCGGATCGTCGGCTCCTCGATGTGCTCGATCATGGAGGCATCGGGCATCATCACCGGGTTGTCGAGGATGTGCACCACCCCGTCGGCGGTGAACACCTTGTAGACGACGGACGGGTAGGTGGAAAGGATATCGAGGTCGTACTCGCGGCGCAGCCGCTCCTGGACGATTTCCATGTGCAGCAACCCGAGGAAACCGCAGCGGAAGCCAAAGCCGAGGGCCGTCGAGCTCTCCGCGGTGTAGGTCAGGGACGAATCGTTGATCGCCAGCTTCGAGAGCGACGTCTTCAGCTTCTCGTAGTCGGCCGTGTCGAGCGGGTAGATGCCGCTGAAGACCATCGGGCGGACTTCCTTGAAGCCCGGAACCGGCTCCTTCGCGGGGTCGGCCGCGAGGGTAATCGTATCGCCCACCTTCACGTCGGCCACCTCGCGGATATTGATGACGATGTAGCCCACAGTGCCAGGGCCCAGTTCGTCCTGCGGCTTCATCTTCGGGGCGAAGATTCCCACTTCCTTGATCACGGAGCGGACACCATTGAACATCAGTTCAATCGTCTGACCGGCCTTGAAGGTGCCGGAAAACACGCGGACGTAACTGATCACGCCCTTGTAGGAGTCGAAGAGGGAGTCGAAGACCAGCGCGCGGTGGTGGGGGTATTCGGACCAGCGGGGCGGCGGGACTCGCTTGATGATCGCGGCAAAGATCTCGTCGATGCCGATCCCAGACTTACCGGAAGCCAGCACGGCATCTTGGGCGGGGATGGTGAGGATGTCCTCGACCTGACGGCGGGCCTCCTCGGGACGGGCGCTCGGGAGGTCGACCTTGTTGATGACCGGCACGATCTCGAGACCCTGGTTCATCGCCAGCGTGGCATTGGCGACGGTCTGGGCTTCGACCCCTTGGGAGGCGTCGATCAGTAGGACGGCGCCCTCGCAGGCGGCCAGGGAGCGGGAGACCTCGTAGGCGAAGTCGACGTGCCCCGGGGTGTCGATGAGATTGAGGATGTACTGCTTACCATCGGGCGCGGTGAAGTTCATCGTCACCGGGTGGCACTTGATTGTGATGCCCTTCTCGCGTTCGAGATCCATCGCATCGAGCAGCTGCTCCTTCATCTGGCGCTTTTCAATCGTCTTCGTGTGCTCAAGCAGGCGGTCGGACAGCGTCGTCTTGCCGTGGTCGACGTGTGCGATGATGCAAAAGTTACGGATGTGATCGAGGGACACGGGAAAGGGGGAGGAAAAGAGGAGGTATCGAGGACGGAGGACGAAGGCAGCGACTGGGCCGAGGGCTAATAGGACGGTGGCAGGGCCGGTTGTCCAGCGTTAGCCCCGACGGGAGGCGGATTAGGCAGGGATGTCCGCGAACTCGTGCAGGGAAGCGACCGGCGACTCGGGGGCCGTGCGCTTCATCATGCCGGCCAGGACGCCGCCGGGGCCACATTCGTAGAACTGGGCGATGCCGGAGGCGGCGGCGGCCTTGCAACCATCCTCCCAGAGCACGGACGAGACCACCTGCTTGACCAAGGCCGCGCGAAGGTCGGCCGGCTCGGCGAGGGTGCCGCCGGTGGTGTTGGCGTAGACGGTCACCAGCGGGCGCTTAAACTCGACCCCTTGGAGGAAGGCCTCGAAGGCCACGCGGGCGGGCTCCATCAGGCGGCTATGGTAGGCGCCGGCGACCACCAGCGGCTTCACGAGCTTGAACGCGCCGAACTCCTTGGCCCGGGCGACCGCCTGGGCGACCTTCTCGGCGTCGCCCGAGATCACGACCTGGCCAGGGCAGTTGAAATTCGCGGCGTCGATGTCGAAGGCCGCGCAAAGCTTGAAAATATCCTCGCGGGTGCCGCCGATGACCGCAGCCATCCCGCCCTTGGTCTGGTCGCAGGCCAGCTGCATGAGCCGACCACGCTCAGCGACGACCTTGAGCCCCGTATCGAAATCCCAAACACCGGCGACCGCGTAGGCGGTCAACTCGCCGAGGGATAGACCCAGACAGGCCTTGAGACCGCCAAGCTTGCCGCGCTCCTTGAGAATCTGGGCGATGGCATAGCCCTGGACATAGAGGGCCGGCTGGCAAACGCGGGTCTCGGTCAACAGCTCGGCTGGCCCCTCGAAACAGGGCTTCCGGAGGTCGAACGGCAGGATCTGGGCGGCCCGGTCGTAGAGGTCCTTGGCGAGGGGCGAACCTTCGTACAGGGACTTCCCCATGCCGACGACTTGGGCGCCTTGACCAGAGAACAACAGAGCGGTGGACATAGCTAGAAAGAGTGGAAAAACGGGTTAAGGGTCAAGGATTAGGGAAATGGGAGGCAAGTGGAGTACGGAGTACGGATGACAGATCACAGACAAACAGATCCCCCAGCCCTCGGAGGGATGCCTTCCGACCTCGGTAATCCGTACTCCGCACTCCGTAATCTGGGATCTGAGCCCAGCCCCATGCCCACACCCCCCTTGTCCCCTAACTCTTGACCACCCCCAGCCCTCCCCCTACCCCTTGGCCTTTCTTTCACTATGCCCATCGCCCTCCTCTCCGTCAGCGACAAGTCCGGACTCCTGCCCTTCGCCCAAGCCCTGGTGAAGGACCACGGCTATAAACTGCTCTCCACCGGCGGCACCTCCAAGATGCTCCGCGACGCCGGCCTACCGGTGACGGACGTCAGCGAGCACACCGGCTTCCCCGAGATCATGGAAGGCCGCGTGAAGACCCTGCACCCCAAGGTGCACGGCGGGCTCCTCTGCCGCCGCGACTCGCAGGAGCACCTCGACGAAGCCAAGAAGCACGGCATCGACCTCATCGACCTCGTCGTCGTGAACCTCTACCCGTTCGAGGCCACTGTCGCCAAGCCGGGTTGCTCCTTCGAGGACGCCATCGAAAACATCGACATCGGCGGCCCGTCCATGCTCCGCAGCGCCGCGAAGAACCACGCCTCCGTCTCCGTCGTCACCGACCCCGCCGACTACGAGCGCGTGCTGGCGGCGATGAAGGCGCCGGAGACCCTCGGCGAACTCCGCCGGGAGCTCGCGCTCAAAGTATTCCAGCGCACCTCGGCCTACGACGCCGCGATCGCCAACTACCTGGAATCCCAAGCCCAGCCCGGCCTCGGCAACATCCTCGGCCTCCCCGCGCGCTTCACCACCACCCTGTCGCTGGCCCAGCGCCTCCGCTACGGCGAGAACCCGCACCAGCAGGCCGCGCTCTATGGCTCCTTCCATGAAGCCTTCGACCAGCTCCAGGGCAAGGAACTCAGCTACAACAACATCCTCGATATCACGGCCGCGACCTACCTCATCGGCGAGTTTGAGCGCCCGACCATCGGCATCCTGAAGCACACCAACCCCTGCGGCGTGGCTTCGGCCGACACCCTTCTCGAGGCCTGGCACAAGGCGTTTGAAACCGACAAGCAGGCCCCCTTCGGCGGCATTATCGTCTCCAACCGCACCATCGACAAGGGCCTCGCCGAAGCCATCGCCGAGATCTTCTCCGAAGTCATCATCGCGCCGGAGTTCGACGCCGACGCCCTCGCCATCTTCGGCAAGAAGAAGAACCTCCGCCTCATGCGCGCCAA
>BJHS01000020.1 GCA_014193315.1 Verrucomicrobiota bacterium | reverse complement strand
CGCCGGCTGCGCCGTGGCGGCGCGCGGGCTCAAGCCCGAGGTGAAAATCGTCGGCGTCGAATCGGCCGGCTACTCCGCCATGCGCCAGCTCCTGGCCAACGAGCCGGTGACGGTGGGCGGCGACACGCGCCGCGCGGCGGCGCGGAGGTAGGAAGGGCAGGCCGCCACCGGCGCGGGCGGGCGCATCATGGAATCAATCATCGAGAGCGGGATGGTGTCCGGCGTCCTCGACCTCACGACCACCGAGTGGGCCGATGAACTTGTCGGAGGGGTCCTCAACGCCGGGCCCGAGCGGCTGGATGCCGCGGCCCGCGCCAAGGTCCCCGCGGTCATCGCCCCGGGCTGCCTCGACATGGTCAACTTCGGCGAACGCGATACCGTGCCGGCAAAGTTCGCGCACCGGAACTTCTATATCCACAACCCGCAGGTCACGCTGATGCGTACCAATGCGGTGGAAGCCGCGGAGTTGGGGGCGATTATCGCGCATAAGGTCAACGGCTACGCGGCCCCCGCGGCCATCATGATCCCGACCAAGGCAATCAGCGTCATCAGCGCCCCCGGCAAGCCTTTCCATGACTCCGCGGCAGACGAGGCCCTTTTTGGCGCCCTGCGACGTCACGCCAAGGTCCCGGTCCACTCCTTCAACGTCGAAATCAACGACCCCGCCTTCGCCCAAGCCTGCGCGAAGCAACTGATCGAGTTCATGCAGGTCCGGAAGTAGGCGGCGCCAAGAGGGAGGCTTGCCCTCCGTTGCGTTGGGTCTTTTGTAGCCCGATGCGGCCCTGGGCTCATCTCTTTCTAGCCTTAGCCCTTGGCTGGCAACTTGGCATCGAGGCCAAGGAGCTTTTCGTGGCGCCCGGCGGTTCGGATGAGCAAGCCGGGACGATCGATCGGCCGCTCGCCTCCCTCATGAAGGCCCAGGACCTCGCCGACCCGGGCGATACGGTCTGGATCCGCGGAGGCACCTATAAGGCCAAGCCCGATCAGATCGCCCGCACCCAACGAATCTGGGTCTACCTCAATTACTTCGATAAAAACGGCAAACCCGGTCAACCCATCCGCTACTGGGCTTACCGCGACGAGAGGCCCGTCTTCGACTTCTCGGAGGTGAAGCCGCCCAACACCCGCATCAACGCCTTTCAAGTGATGGGCTCATGGCTGCACTTCCGCGGCTTCGAGATCATCGGCACGCAGGTAAACTTCACGGGTCACGGGCAATCCTGCAATCTGGAGAATCACGGCAGCCACAACCTCATCGAACGACTGAGCCTCCACGACAGCCAGGCCATCGGCATCTACGCGCTCGCAGGCTCCGACAACCTGTTCCTGAACTGCGATGCGTTCAACAACCACGACTACACCTCCGAGGACGGCCATGGCGGCAATGTGGATGGTTTCGGTTGCCACCCGACCAAGGGCTCGATCAACAACACCTTCCGCGGTTGCCGCGCCTGGTTCAACAGCGATGACGGCTACGACTGCATCACGTCCCGCGAAGCCGTCCGCTTCGAGAACTGCTGGGCAATGTTTAACGGCTTCGGAACGAAGTTCCAGAAACTGGGCGATGGCAACGGCTTCAAAGTCGGCGGGTTCGGCGCCACGCCCTCCCAGGCTGTCCCGAAACCCGCCCCGCGTCACGTCACCGAAGGGTGCCTCGCCGTCCGCAACCGGGCCAGCGGCTTTTACGCCAACCATCACCTGATGGGCGGAGACTGGTCCTTCAACTCGGCCTACCGCAATGCCAACGATTTCAACTTCCTCATGCGGCCGCCCGATAACTCCGCGGATATCGATGGCGTGGGCCACCGGATCACCGGCAACCTCAGCTACCGCGGCAACCGCGACGTGACGAAGCTGAACGTGGATAAATCCACGCTGCAGGACAACGCCTTCGCCACGGGGATGAAGTTCACCGATGCCGCTTTTGAAAGCGTGGACGAGTCCCTGCTGACCGGGCCGCGCCAGCCCGACGGCTCCTTACCCAAAGTCGCGTTCCTTCGGCCGGTCGACGCCAAGTTGGCGGGCACCGCGGGCTACACCGCCTACCCCGGGAGTAAGCCCGCCGCAAAATGAGCAACCCTGCCGAACCTTCGAAGGGCATCTCGCTCCGCTGGGTTTACCTTGCGATGGGCTTCAACCTCGTCGCCTGGGGCATGTCGTGGGTCAACGTGCGTGCCATCGTCCACGAGGTCGGGGCGGGGGAACTCGGGGCCCTGCGCTACCTGATCGCGTCCACGGTGATGCTCATCGTCTGGCTCGTCCGGGGCCGTCCCCTGCCCGCCCGGCGCGACCTACCCGGCATCGCCCTCCTCGGCGCGTTCGGCTTCACGCTTTACAACCTCGGCATCAACTACGGGGAACGCACCGTCGACGCCGGCACCGGCTCGATGTTGATCTCCTGCGTGCCGATCCTGGTGGTCCTATACGGCGCCGTCACCCGACAGGAAAAAGTCACCCTTTTCGCCTGGCTTGGCATCCTGACCTCGATGGTCGGCGTCGCCTTGACCTCCGGGGTTGTCGAGAACGGCGTCACCCTAAACGAAGGCACCGCGCTGATCTTCGGCGCCGCCCTCTGTGCGGCCGCACAGACCCTGCTAAGTAAGCACCTGACCCGGCATTACGCCGCCATCGACGTCACGACCTGGGCGATCTGGTTCGGCACGCTGGGCCTGCTGCCTTTCTCCCACAACCTTGTCGGCACCGCGGGCCGGCTCAACGCAACCGCGTGGGGACACCTGCTCTTCCTGGGCATCGTACCGGCGGCGGTGTGCTACACCCTTTGGGCGTGGGTCTTGCAGCGCCTGCCCATCACCACCGTCATGGGCTCGGTCTATGTGATCCCGCTCTTCTCCGTGCTCTTCAGCTGGGCGATTCTCGGCGAAAGCCCGCCTGCCGCCACGGTGGTGGGCGGTCTGCTCACGCTGGCCGGTGTGGCCATCGTGCAGCGACTGGGCCGGCCCCGCGCCTGAGGCTCAGGCGAGCCCGAGGTGCTTGAGCGCCTCCAGGGTCGGGCCGTCGAAGTTCGCGGACGGCGTGTTGCCCACGTAACCGAGCTCCCGCATACCCTGGGGCGTCGTGTAGTAACCGCCCGCCGTCAGGTGGCGGAAGCGCTTGAAGAACTCCTGCCCCGGCTTGTGCTCCGTCTTTACGGGTTTCGCGCCACAGATGTCGTCAGCGAGACCGGCCTGCTGGGCCTCGGTCAAGGTCGCGAAGGTGGCGCCGTGACGGCGATTAGCCTCCGCATCGAGCCAGGTCAGGCCCGTCAGGATGATCGGCCGATCCTTGAGGGTCTCGTCGTAGTAGGAACTGATCCACTCGTCGATGAACGCGGGCACGCCGAGCTCGGACGGTTTCTTACCGCCGGCCTCCGGCGGGATGATCAGGTCGGCCAAGGCCGCCGCCGCGGCCTGCTGGGCGGGCGTGAAGGAGAGCGGCCAAAGCTCGCCGGGGGCATAGGTCTTGTTCAACACCGGGTCGGCGCCGATGCGCTTGCCGTGCGGACGGTCGGCGGGCTCCGCCGCGCCCAGCGGCAGACGACCGGCCACGGTGAGGCCAACGGCGGCGACGGCCAGCCAGCCAAGGGCCTGACGGCGATCCAGACGGGTCGGCGGGGAAGAAGGCTCGAGGGACATGGTCGGAGGCTCAGAGGTTGCCCTTGCGCATCTCGTCGATGAGGTGGTCGCACGCGCGCCACGCCAAGGCCATGATTGTCAGGGTCGGGTTCTTGTCGGCGTTGCTGGCGAAGGCGGAGCCATCGTTCAGCAGGAGGTTGGGGATATCCCAGCACTGGTTCCAGGAGTTGGTCACGGCCTTGGCCCGGTCGGCGCCCATGATGCCGCCTCCCACCTCATGGATGATGAATCCGCCGGGTTTGATGGCTTTTTCGCCGGTCGTCGGGACACCCGGGGTGCCGCCCGCGGCCTCGATCATCTCCTTGAAGGTACGCTGCATGTGCGCCGCCTGGTTGAGCTCGTGGCTGGACCACTTCCAGTGGAAGCGTAGCACGGGAATGCCCCACTTATCCTTCACCACGGGGTCGAGTTCGCAGAAGGAATCCTTGTTCGGGATCATCTCCCCTCGGCCGGAGAAACCGACGAACGAGCCATAGGTGCGACGGAGCTCCTCCTTGAATGCCTTGCCGTAACCGGGACCGGCGGGACCGGCGACACTAAGGTTCGGGGCGAGGCGACCGGTCGCAAACTCGATGTGGTAGCCGCGGGCAAAGTCGAGCTTGCCAGCGTGCTGTTGCTGGTAGAGCCACCACGGCACGTAGACGTGGGCACCGGCGCCGTCCTCGTTATGCACCGGTAGGTTCTCGAAGGCCGGCACGCGGCCGCCGAGGCCAGCCCCGACGGTGTCCATGATGTATTTTCCGACAAGCCCGCTCGAGTTGGCGACGCCCTCGGGGCGTTTCGAACGGGAGTTGAGCAGGATGCGGGCGGTCTCGCCTGAGCTGGCGGCCAGGATGACCGCCCGGGCCTTCACGAGGCGCTCCTGACCAGTACGCTTGTCAATGTAGAGGATGCCGGCCGCCTTCCCTTGGTCATTCAGGATAACCTCGCGGGCATGCGCGTCGCAAAGGATGTCGAGATTACCGGAGGCCAAGGCCGGCGGCAGGTGCACCGTCGTCGACTGGTAGTTCGCCCGGATGCTGCAGCCGCGACCGCAGTCCGTAGCCCAAAAGCACGCGGCGCGGGCCTTCATGGAGTCGGCCGTCAGCTTCTGCGCGGTCGGGTTGTGCGGGAAGATCCGCCGCGGGAAATTCTCATGATCCTGGCGGGTGCTCAGGACCGCACGGTGAATCGGGACGACGGGAATGCCAAGTTTGGCGACATGCTTCTTAAAGTAGAGCTCGCCAGCACGCGCCTTGGGCGGAGGCAGTAGCGTCCCGTTGGGGGAGTCCGGCGTGTTCTCGAGACCTTCGTTCGAGCCGTAGACACCGACCAACATCTCGACCTTGTCGTAGTAAGGGGCGACATCCTCGTAAGCGATGGGCCAGTCGAAGCCGAGGCCGTCGCGGGAGTACGGCTTGAAGTCGTAGGCGCCATTGCGCAGCGAAATACGACCCCAGTGGTTCGTGCGACCCCCGAGCATCCGGGCACGCCACCACCAGAACTTATCCGCGGGCTTATCGTTGGCCTGCGTGTAAGGCTCGTTGGGGACTTCCCAACCACCATCCACCGTGGCGTCGGCGAACCCGAAGGGTTTCTCGCGGGTGGACATCCCGCGGAGCGGCATCTGGCTGGCGGTCTGGAACATCGCGGTCTCGGTCGCGGGGTCGTAGTTACGGCCGGCTTCCAGCATGAGGACTTTCACGCCGTTCATGGTCAGCGTGTAGGCGGACTGGCCACCGCCGGCACCGGAGCCGACGACGATCACGTCGTACTCGGGGCGCAGTTCCTTCTCGGTGATGATCGGCATGGAGCGAGGGTGCGGAAGGACTCAGCGGGCACGCCAATGCCAGTTCTCGTCAAAGAAACCAGCCTCAGGGATAGCCCCCGGAGCCTGAGGTGTCACCGGGGTGTTGAGGTCGATGACCGCCCAGTCGGGCAGTTTCGGTACTTGGCGGGCGTTGTTAAGATAGTCGTACTCTCGGTAGGTGAAGCCGCTATTGATCACCACGTACTTCGCGGGGTTAAGCGGGTTCGGGTAGATGAGCACAGGCATATGATCCGAAGAGGGGTAGGTCTTGTCGTTCACCACGAGCTTCTCGGCCGTCCAGGTGATGGGTAACTTCGCGACGATACGCGCAATCAACGCGTTGCTCCCGGGGTCGCCCCAGAGAACCAGGTTATTGGCGGCGATATCCTCGTCCTTCACATCCTTATCGGTCTTAACCGGAGCGAAACCGCGGAACTGCCGGCGCCACTCCCAACTGGCGCGCTCCATCTCGGTCTTGGCCCAGGCGCCGGACTTGGCGTGGAGCGGCTGGCCCGTCGGGGAAACAAACAGGAAGGCGTCCATGAAGGCATCGTCAATGGGACCGGTCAGGCCGTGGCGCTTCACGAGGCCAGCTTCATCGTCGTAGGCGCGAACCTGCGTCCACATGCCATTGTGGGACGCCCGGGCGAAGGTGACCTTCCAGGAGCGGTCCGTGGCCGGCGGGGCGGCTTCGAGGTCCTGGCCGTCGATGTGCACGACGACCTTACCCCGCTGCGAAAACGGCGCGTGACCTGGGGCCATGTCCAAGGTGAAGCCCGTCACATTGAGCGTCTTGATCGTGACCGCATTGTCACCATCGACCTCGGCGGCCAGACGGGCGGGCTGCCAATGCTGACCCATGCGGTCGATCTGGACCCAGTGCATCCGGTTGTAGCGCAGGAAGTACGTCACCAACGTCACCTCGCGCGGCGTGCGGTCGCGCCCCACCGCGGCGATGGCGGCGAGGCGGCGCTCGATTTCGACGAAGGAGTCGGGGTGGATCTTGTGCGCGGTCTTCGGCCCGATGATGTGCACCAATTCCAAGTTCTCGGCCCGGAGGTGCTTGGCCATCACGTCGGCGGCCTGCTTCTGCTTGTCGATTTCGCCGCTGTAAGCGACGGTCGGGGCATTGGCGAAGTTGGCGGCGACGTCGGTCGCATTATACCAAGACCAGAGGGTCTGCTGCCAAGCGGGAATCTTGCTGACATCCTCGGACTGGAAGACGTTCAGGAACTCAGGGGTCTCGGCAAAGCCCGCGCCCGGGTTGATGCCGCACCAGCGATCCGTGTAATGGGCGCCGAACTGCCAGACGGCTGCGCCACCCATGCTGAAACCGCGGATGAACAAGCGGTCGTCATCGAAGGCGTAGGACTTGCGGGCATGCTCGTAGGCCTCCCAGAGGTCGACTTCGCCGGCGAACTTGTTGGCGCAGCAGTAACGGCCGTAGGGATGCAGGACGTAGCGGTTGTTGGCCGGAACCTGGCCGACGGACTTCCGGCGATCCTGCAGGAAGTTCAGCTCGCTCAGGTTCTCGCCCCGGCCGTGGCACCAAAAGTCGAGCCGCAGCGGGCCGGCGCCGGCGTTCTCGGGCACGACGATGCCGTAAGGCTGGATGGAGCCGTCAATCCGGGAGCGATAGGCCCGGACCACGGGACCCTTCTGGGTCGTCCACGGCGCCTCCCCCTTGGCGAAGGCGGCGGCGCGGGCCTTCCCCTCGGCGATGACCTCGAGTGCCGACTTGAACTCGGACTCCTTGAAGAACTCATTGTACTTCAGGGCCCAATCGGCGGCTTTGTGAAAGATCTCGAGGTCGGGCAGCAACTCCGCCAAGCGCGGGTTCTTCGCTTGGGCCTTGGTGGCGTTGTCGATGGCGACACGCAGCTCGCTCAAGGCTTGCTGGATGACCTTGCGGTCGGACTCGGGGACGGGCACGCCGGGCGGGGGGATGGGGCGGACGGCGGAAGGGAGGTTGTCCTTCGGCCCGTCAGCCAGGGCGGCGGCAGCGAGGAACAGGCAGAGAAGGCGACGCATGGGGATGTATCTAAATTACACCCCGACGGGGTGCCCCGACAAGTGTTCGTTTCCCGGGGGAAGGTAGGCCCCACCCCATTTTACTCGCCAGCCGCCCCGCCCTCTCTCACTTCAAGGCCGAATGGCTCTTCTCAGTCTCCTCGACGTTTATGTCAGTTTCGGCGGCCCCCCCGTCCTGGACCACCTCAACCTGCAGATCGAGGAGGGCGAACGGGTCTGCCTCCTCGGCCGTAATGGTGCGGGCAAGACCACCCTCATGCGCATCGCCGCCGGTGAAGCCGCCCCCGACACGGGCACGGTCACCATCCCGGACGGCGTTTGCATCGCCCGGCTGACCCAGGAGATCCCCGAGGAACTCCCCGGCAATGTCCGGGAAATCGTGACCTCGGGCGTGCGCGCCGACGACCACTCCGAGGACTGGGAGAAGGACCTGCGCGTGGACGACCTCATCGCCCGCCTCGGCCTACCGGAGGACCGGACATTCAACGCCCTCTCCGGCGGCCTGAAGCGCCGCTGCCTCCTCGCCAAGGCCTTGGCCGCCAAGCCGGGCCTGCTGTTGCTCGACGAGCCGACCAATCACATGGACCTCGATTCAATCCTGTGGATGGAAGAATTCCTCCTGGAACAACAGATCCCCCTGCTCTTCGTCACGCACGACCGCGCTTTCCTGCGCCGCATGGCCAACCGTATCATCGAGCTCGACCGCGGTAAGCTCGCCAGCTGGTCCTGCGACTACGACACCTACCTCGTCCGCAAGGAAGAGCTCTTCGTCGCCGAGGAACGCCAGCGCGCGGCCTTCGACAAGAAACTCGGCCAGGAAGAAGCCTGGTCACGCCGTAGCCCCGGCGCCCGGCGTACGAAGTCCAACGCCCGCATGGAAGCCCTCGTGAAGATGCGCGCCCAGCGCGGCGCGTTGCGCTCCGTCGCCGGCTCGGCCAAAATGGAGATCAGCGAAGCCGAACGCTCCGGCGTCCGCGTGGTCGAGGCCGAGAATATCGACTTCGCCTACCCGGGCGGGACGCCGCTCATCCGTGAATTCAGCCTCGTCCTCAACCGCGGCGACAAGGTGGGCCTCATCGGCCCGAACGGCGCCGGCAAGACCACCTTGGTCAAGATGCTCCTCGGTCAGCTGGCCCCGACTGCCGGCGTCTTGAAGTTCGGCACGAAGATGGAGGTGATCTACTTCGACCAGATGCGCGACCAGATCGACGACGACAAGACCGTTGCCGAGAACCTCGCCGGAGACAGCGATACGGTCACGGTGCAGGGCCGCTCGCGCCACGTGATCAGCTACCTGCAGGACTTCCTCTTCGATCCCTCGCGCGCCCGCTCCAAGGCCAAGGTGCTCTCGGGTGGCGAACGCAACCGACTCCTGCTGGCCCGCCTCTTCACCATGCCCGCGAACGTGCTCGTGCTCGATGAACCGACCAATGACCTCGACGCCGAGACCCTCGACGTCCTTGAAGATATCCTCGTGGATTACGCCGGTACCTTAATCATGGTTTCCCACGACCGCGCTTTCCTGGACAATGTCGTGACCAGCACGCTGGTCTTCGAAGGCAACGGGGTCGTCACGGAACACGCTGGCGGCTACACCGATTGGCGGCACGAGCTCGCCCGCATCGCGGTCGCCAAGCGCCAGAGTGCGCTGAGCGCCCCCCCCGCCGCCAAAGCCAGCGGCACCAAAGGCGCGACCAACCCCGCCCCCGTAGGCGCCAAACTTAACAACAAGGAACGGAAGGAACTCGAAACCTTGCCGGGCAAGATTGAGCAGCTGGAGGCCGAACAGGCCCAGCTCTCGGTGCAGCTCGGAGACCCCGAAATCTATAAAGATGGCGGGGGCCAGGCGGCGGCTTTCCAGAAGAAACTGCATACCTTGGAAGCCGAGCACGCCCAAGCCGTTGAGCGCTGGATGGAACTCGACGCCCGCAAGGACGCCTAAGGGCCGCCCCGAAGGAGTGGCTATTGGGCGAGCGCGTGGATGGTATTGATGACCTGCCCACGCAGCTCCTGCCCGTCGGCTGACTTAAGCTCGTACTTGAGCAGCATCTGCATGGCGGGGCGAAGCTCGGGGGTCTCTAGGGTGACCGTCAAGCCGTCGGCGGAGACCTTGACGGAGCGGATCGCCAAGGGGTCGTGCTTGCGCTCGGCCATCTGGTCTTTCGAGAACTCGGGCTTACCGTCCTTACCGAGTTCGGCGGCGGCGCGGGCCGGGACGATGGTCGACACCTCGGGTGAACCGTAGGCGGCGGACCAGACGTAATTCCAAAGTTCCGCGTTCCAGCTGGCGGGATCCTCCGCGGTCGCGCGGTCGACCGGAGCACCGAAGGTCAGCACCACCTGCCCAGGATGCACGGCCAGCTGCAGGGGCGCGCGGTAAGCCGCCCCGGTGTAGCGCACGCGCTGGAGGCAGCCATTGCGCGTCGCCGTAGTCTGCCAGCCGCGGAGACCGACGACATAGAGCTGGCCGTCTTGGGGGTTGAAGCGGGCACGCATGGCCCCGCTGTCGAAGTTGACGTTGAATCGGCTCACGCCGCCCTGCATCTGTGGCTGGCCACGGAACGAGACCTCCTGGGGAAGGACGCCGAAGAGCGAGCAGGTGCCGTAACTGAGGTGCAGCAAGCGATCCTTCCACGGCCCGAACTTGTCCGAGGTCACCCAAACCTGCCCCCCGCTGGAGTTATCGACGTCCTTGGGGAACCAGCAAAGCGGGCGATCGTAGTCGGTCGGCTCGTTCGCACGATGGGCGAGCGGCGGAACGCCGTAAAACCCACCCTCCTTGATCCAATTCAACCGGCAGACCGGCGTCCATGTACCTTCGTTGTCGCCGGTCGTGAGCTGGCCCGTCGGGCTGATCCCCAGTCCATTCGGGGCGCGGAAACCTGTGGCGACGACGGAAAACGTACGACCGTCGGCGGAAACCTTGCAGAGAGCGCCATGGTGTTCGCAGATCTCGTCAAAGCCCCGCCCACCCTTGCGGACGGGGCCGGCCTTGATGAAGTAGAAATTCCCGGCGGCGTCGGTCTGCAGGTCGAAGACGAACTCGTGGAAATTCCTAGTGATCTGGACGTCGGCGTTAAAGACCTCGTAGCGGTCGCACTCCCCGTCGCCATCGGTGTCGCGCAGCTTCCACAGGCCATCGCGGCAGGTGACGAAAATCTCCCCGCCGACAACCTTCAGGCCCAGCGGGTGATAGAGGCCCGCGGCAAAACGACACCACGTCACCTTCTGCAACGGCGCATCGATCCCCGAGGCGATGAAGACGTCGCCATGAAAGGTGGCCACCACGACGCGCCCATCGGGCAGGAAATCCAAGGCCGAGGTGAACATCGGGGTCTTCCATGGGTTGCTCTCGGGGAGTTTGACCCGGTCGACCACGTAAGGCTCGCCGACCTTGGTCGAGAGTTCGCCCGTGGTCTCGACCGTCTGCGGCCAGCGTCGGCCGGGAGCGGCGGGTGCCCCCGCCTCGGGCCAGCCTTCGGGGCGAGCGGCGCCGACGGGGGCATAGGCGATCTCCACCTGCTGCTTGCCGGCCGGCACACGGTAAACTTCCCACCCGTCGAGCTGGTCACGTCGACCGGGACCGCGCACGCCGATGCGTCCGGCATCGGCCGTCCGTCCAAGCAGAACGGTGACGCCGGTCGCCGTCTCGGTCACGAGGGCGCGGACGAGCACCTGGGCCTCGTTGGAATCAACGACGCGAGGGGTCTCGATGACGCGATCAGCCGCGCCGGGGACGCCGAAGGTGAGCACGCCGTCGCCCTGCGGCTGGAAACCGACCATACGATAGGAGCCCTGGACGGCGAAGGTGGCGGCCGGTTCGTCCTTGGGTTGGAAATTAGCCAAGCGCAGCTGCGTCGGGGCGAGCGGGCCGAAACCCTTGCGCCGCTCGAGTCGAGGGGCCTGCTCGCCGACCGCGAGACCGGCGAGGTCATCGTCGGTGGAGAAATAAACGCGCCCCAACGCCGACGGGTACTCACCGCGCGACATCAGGTTCATCTCGCTCACGAACTTGCCCGACCAGCCCCCAACGACCCGGGCGAGCTCGGTGTCGTAGGCGAGGGCGTGCTTGCCGTCTTCGCCGAGGCGGAGGGCGAGCCCCTTGAGCGCCGTGTGCTCGGCGGTCCCCTCGGGCTTACGGTCGACGCCGACGGTGGCGAAGATCCAGCGCCCCGGAGCCTCCGTGGGCTCCTTGCCGACCCCGGTCGGCTTCTTGGCCTGACCGAAGGCCAGTACCACGGTACTAAGCAAGGCGACGAGGCCGGGACGCATACTCCGGAGCAAAGCACCCTGCCCTCCCGAGGCAAACCCAGAGTCGGCTACTTCTTCTCGCGATCGGCGGACGGTAACAGGTAGCGCTTTTGCTTGCCGAGGGGTGCCACTTGCTTCGCGCTTTCTTGCTGATTCTTGATAGCCAGATCGAGCGCCTTGTCGGAGGTATCGATCGGTTCATCGGTCGTGGTGGCTTTCCCGTCCTTATTCTTCTTACCGGCCTTGTCCGGGCCCTCGCCAGCGGCTAGTTCGACTTCCAGCTTGAAGCCGGGCTTATTGTGATCCTCCACCCAGCGGAAGGCGCGATCCTCGACATCCTTGACCTCCGCGGCCGTCAGCTTCCCCCGCGCCCGGCTCTTTATTTCGGTCAAGTCGGGCGGCATGATTCCCGTCGAAGCATGCAGGAGGGCATGGTAATAAGCACGGCGCAGGTCGGGCGGGGACGCGGGCTTGCCGTCGCGCGCCGGGACACCCTCGGCGTAGAACCGAGCCAGGGCCGCGTTGCAGCCCGTCTCTGGACGATTGGACTCATAGAGTCGATCATACCAGTCGAATGCATCGGCGGGGCTGTGGACCTCGGGTTCGGGCCGGAGGTGGAGTTCGGCCAGTCGCATCATCCCCAGGGTATTGCGCTGCTTCGCCGCGCGGCCGTACCAGTCGAGCGCCTCGGTCAGGTTGCGGCGGATACGGTTCCTGGCGTATTGGATGACATAGTAATGACCAACCTCAACCTGCGCCTCGGCATTGCCAAGCTCCGCCTCGCGGTAGCGAGAGATCACCGGCTCCTGGGCGAAACCGAGGGACGGGAGGAGGCAAAGTCCGAGAAACAGCAGGCGAACCATGCGGCCAACCTAGGGACAACGTGCCGGCGGGCAAGCCGCGAGCGGCCGCGCCCCTTACATTCCCCGCTCAATTTTATACTAACCGTGCTTTAGAGGCTACGCAGGTAGGCCACGAGGTCCGCCACCGACTGATCGGTGAGACCCATCTGCGAGGGGTAGAGCATCAAGGAGCGCGGGAGCGGGGTGAGCGACTTGACCTTGGCCTTCGGGATGGTCTGGACGACGCCCCCCAGGCACTTGAGCATGACGGGGTCGGCGTCGCTTAGCACGATGCCATGCACGACGATGCCGTCCGTGGTGGTCAGGCGCACGCCTTCGAAGCCGTGCGAGATCTCGGCGGAGGGGCGGGCGATGCCCAGCACGACGGTCTCGACCGACTGCTGCTTGGCGTAGGTGGTGAGGTTGGGGCCATAGTCCACGCCTTGGTCGCCGAGCCGGTGGCAACCGAGGCAGACGGCGGCGGTGACCTTGCCCCGGGCCGCGTCGCCCTTCAAGGCGGCGATCTGCTCGACGGCGGAGAGGGGCTTGGCATCGGCGGCTTCCGGAAGGAGATCCACCGCGGTGACGACGGCCTTGGCGGGGTCATAGAGACCGCGCAGCTTCATGACTTTCTCCACGTCGAATTCCTTCCAGTCGTTGCCCTTGCGGCTTTGCAACCACCAGTTGGCCAATTCGCGGTGGACGAAGCTCTTGTCGAGCGCGAGTTCGACCATGGTCGCGGCGGCGGCGGCGCTCTTCGTGAAGGCCAACCCGGTCAAGGCGACCTTGGATTCGTCGGCCGATAGCTTCCCGGAGAACAAGCGCTCCCGGACGCCGGCGACGGACTGCGGCGGGTGGAGGCGCCAGGTCAGCGCGGCAAAGGCGGGCGACCAAGCGGCGGGCGCGGCCCCCATCTCCTTGGCGAGGGCCGCGTAGACCTCGGCCTCGCGGTCGATGGCCCCCAGGCCGATCGCCGCCAGGTAAGCGCGATCCAGTCCGTCGAAACCTTTCGCGACGGTCACCAAGGTGGCGACGGCGGCCGGGGTCTTGAAGTCACGGAGCGCGAGCGCGACTTCGCGACGAATCGCGGGGGAAGCGTCGGTGGCCGCGGACTGGCAAAGGGCAAACACGTCGCGGCCGGCGGCGCGCAGGGCACGGAAGGCGACCAGTCGCCGCGTGGCGTCGGCCGAGGCGAGCTCCTTCCGGGCGAGGGCGACGCCCTTATCGCCGAGTTGCGCCAGCAACCACACGGCGCGCGCGGCGACGTAGGGATTCGCATCACCCAGCAGGGAGGCGACGTCGTCGGCAACCTTATCTCCCTGGGCCTTGAGGCGGGCAAACCCGGCGCCGCGGACATTCGAGGCGGGGCTACGCAAGGCAAGCAACTGGCCTTCCGGCACGCCGAGGTCGATCTTCGGGACCACCGACTTGAAACCCTTCGGGGCGACGCGGTAGATGGTGCCGGAGTAGCGATTATCGCGCGTGCCGTGACCGCCCACGCCGGGGTCGAACCAATCGGCGAAGTAAATCGCGCCATCCGGGCCCACGGTGACGTCGGCCGGACGGAACATCGTCTTCAGGACGCCCGTCGCGCGGCCGCCCAGGAAGTCGGACCCCGCCCACTCCTTCTCCTTGTTGGAGGTGATGAAATCAAAACGCTCGAGCTTCATGCCGGCGCCATCGGGCTTGGGCTGATAGCCGAAGATGACGTTCTTGCCGGCTTCGCAGGCCAGGAGCAGGCCGTTCCACTTCTCGCCGAGCGCGCCGTTCTCGTAGAAGGCTACGCCGGTCGGGGAACCGCCGCCATAGACATCGCCGGCGGGCATGGTGGTCGGGTCTTCCTGCCGCCATTCCGCCACCGGGGTGGACTGCCCGGGACGCTTATCGGCTCCCCAGGAGCGCTTACCATCGAGGGAGGCGAAGCCGGCATTGCCGCCTTCCATGATCAAGGAGACACGACAGGCGGGCGGGTCATCATTGTCGCTCTGGTAGAGGTCCCCAAGCGAATTGATGGCCTGCTCGTAGCTATTACGGTAGTTGTGACCAACGATGCGGAGGTCAGAGCCATCGGCGTTCATGCGGACCGAGAATCCGCCGATCCAGACATTGCCGTCGTCGCTACGCTTCCCGGCGATGCCGCCGAGCATGTAAGGGCTCCCCATGTAGAAGTGGCGGCCGGCCTTGTCGATGAAGTCCGCGCCGGTGTTGCCTTGATTGAAGTTCCACTTCCCGTCCGGACCGACGGTCACGCTGTGAAGGGAGTGGTCGTGCTGGCGGCCATTGAAGCCGGTCAGGAGGACCTCGCGCTTATCGACGGCCGGGTCGAAGACCCCGTCGCGATTGACGTCGGTGTAAACAATTAAGTCCGGCGGCTGGGAGACCACGACTTTGCCGTCGATGGCGGCGACGCCCAGCGGCGAGGCCAGGTTCGTGTCCTGGACGAAGACCGTCGCTTTGTCCGCCTTGCCAGCGCCCGAGGTGTCCTCGAGGATGACGATGCGGTCGCCTTCCTTGCGGCGACCACCCTTACCGCGGTAGTTCACGCCCTCGGCGACAAACATCCGACCCTTCTCGTCGAAGTCGATGTTCGTCGGGTTAAAGAGCATCGGCGAAGTCGCCCAGACCGTGACTTCAAAACCTTCCGGTACGGTGAAGAGTTCTGGCGGGACGAGCATTGGACCATCTTCCACCGCGACGGCCTTCGCTTCGTCGGGCTTCTGGGTAAACACCATGAAGCGAACCGCAGCGGGGCTGCGCTTACCGCCGCGCTCTAAACCACCGTCGTCGATGGCGACTTGCGTACGGAAGCCGACCACGCCCGCTGGGAGATCGTAGGCGATGACCGAGGTGGCGTGGGTGCCAATACCGTTGGTGTAGACCTTACCGGCGACGGAAAGCGGACCCTTGGAATTATTCTTGCCCACGAGCACCGCGCCGTGGCTGGCGGTGGCGGATTTCCACTTCAGATCGATGAGGTTCTTCGTCGTCCCGTCGGCCATGAGCAACGTGGGCTCGATCCAGGAGACCCAGTCGCAGTTGCTATCACCGAGGTCGGAAACCAGCAGGTAAAGTTCCTTCGCACCCTTGAGGTCAGCGGTCAGTTCGGTTAGGCGAACCTTATCCTTGGCAGTAATGTCCTTGGTCTGAGCCGCTGGCTTCCCTGCGGTCGGCGTGGCGGCAGGCGTCGCGGCTTTGGGAGCGGCCGGGGCGGCGGGTGCAGGAGCACTAGCGGCGGGAGGGCCGAATTTGGCTTCGCGTTCGACCTGAATGGCGGCGGCGGGAATCTTGGCAAATTCGCCCGGCTGCGGAAGCTTGAGGCGAGGTGCGTTCTTGCCCTTATCATCCAGGTTGGCGTTGAGCTCATCTTCGGTAACTGGAGTGGACTTCACCCCCGTGGCAGGCACTTCGACCTTCGCAGCCCAAACGATAGCGTTGAGGGCCAAGGTCCGGAAGCCGTCGATGGCCCAATTGCGATGGTTATGACCACCGGAGAAACCAACGCCGCGGCCGCCATCGGCGCGTTCGATACCCCACATCAACGTCTGGACTTTACCGAGGCCGTCGACGCCGTGCTCATTCCAAAGATTGATATACTTCTTCACGTTCTCACGGGTTGGCACGGCCGTAACGAGGTCGAGCACCTTGCTGCGCTCCGCCGGGAAACGCATGTTGTAATAAAACTCATCGTAAGCCTGCACGAGGCCATTCACGCCGCGCGCTACCGGATGATTCGGCAAAGCCTTGAGGTCGGCGACCCAATGCGGGTTGACGGACCAGCCCGTTTCAAATGCGCCGCCGATCCAGGGACGGTAGTATTTTTCGCCATCCTTGGCATCGGGGTGGACGGCATAATGCATGAACACGATGCCCGTACCCTTCTTGGCGAGCTCATCGACCTTGGCCCAGCCCTTGCCGACGACGCTCGTGCCGTCGGCATAGATGACGAGGCACTTGATGCCGTCCAGAATCGTTTCATCCTTAGGCCAGCCGCTGACGACCACGGCCTTGAGACCTAAGCCGCTCTGCTCATTAATGGCCTTGGCCAAGAGTTCGGAGCCCGCCTTGAACTCGTGCTCACCAGGGCCATGCGACCGGCCACCCGCCAAGAAGACGATGTCGGCGGCCGCTTGTGCGCCGAGCGAAGCGAGGAGACAAGCGGCTACGACAGCGACGCGGGTCCAGGGACGGAGGATATTAGTCATAAGAATGATGGGGTGAGCCGGGGGTAAACGGCACCCCTCACAGACAGCGGATAACCTCAAAGGTTGGAAGGAAAAATCCTGCAGGGGCCAAACGAGCCTCCCGTGAGCCCTTCCAAGTCCATTTTTACCCAAAATTGACATTGGAGGAACAATCATAGGGTGTTCTTGTTAGACCCTTTATGAAAGCCCCTGCCCTCCTACTTCTAGCAGGCCTCGCCCTGACTGGGCGTCTGGCTGGGGCTGACCCTGTCCCAACGGCCGCCCAACTTGAGTTTTTCGAAAAGGAGGTCCGCCCAATCTTGGTCGAAAACTGCTACGAGTGCCATGGACCTAAGAAGCAGAAGTCGAGCCTGCGCCTAGACTCCCGGGCTTACATTCTCAAAGGCGGGGAAGTCGGTCCCGTCGTTGTCCTTGGCCAACCCGAGCAGAGTCGCCTCATTCTCGCTATTAACCACACGAAGCGAAAGGACGTCGAAGCGATGCCGAGCGACGAGAAGAAACTCGTGCCCAAGGAAATCGCCGCGCTCACCGAATGGGTTCGCCAAGGGCTCCCTTGGCCGACGTCTGGTCAGCCCGAGATCTCCGACCCACGTAAGCACTGGGCCTTCCAGCCTATTGCCGCCCCAGCGCTCCCCAAAGTCACGGCCACCGAGCGCATCCGTAATGACGTCGATCGCTTCGTCCTTTCTAAACTAGAAGCGAACGGCCTGTCCTATTCGCCCGATGCCCCGAAGGAAACGCTGATTCGTCGCGCGTACTTTGTGTTGCACGGCCTGCCGCCCTCCGCCGCCGAGGTCGAGCGCTTCGTCGCGGATCGCGACCCGCAAGCATACGATAAACTCGTCGACCGACTCCTCGCCGCCCCAGCCTTCGGCGAACGCTGGGGCCGGCACTGGCTCGACGTTGCGCGTTACGCCGACACCAAGGGTTATGTCTTCGAAGAGGAACGTCGTTACGCCTACGCCTACACTTACCGTGATTGGGTCGTCGGGGCTTTCAATCAGGATATGCCGTATGACCAGTTCCTCAAGCTGCAGCTCGCGGCGGACGCGCTCGTGACTGGCGAAGACACCCGCGACTTGGCGGCCTTGGGCTTCCTGACCCTCGGCCGACGCTTCCTTAATAACCAACAGGACATCATCGATGACCGCATCGACGTCGTCATGCGCGGCACGCAAGGCCTCACCATGGCCTGTGCACGGTGCCACGACCATAAATCCGACCCCTTGCCTGCGACGGATTACTACGCTCTTTACGCCATCTTTAACTCGAGCGAGGAGCCCAAAGATAAGCCGTTACTGAAGCCCTTCACGCCGACGAAGGACTCGGTGGAATTTGAAAAAGAGCTCGCCGCCAAGGAAGCCAAGGTCGTGGATTTCCGGACCAGCCGGCGCGAAGGCTCCTTCTCGTCCGTCAAGACAACGGCTTACCTCGGCGTTCTCCGTCGCTCACTGGCCGACGCGAAGTTTGATGACGCCCAGGAAGCGAAACGCCTCGCCCTCTACCCCGCGATCCTTGCGGGGTGGAAGATAACCTTGAAGCCTCGCCTCGTTACGACCGACCCGCAGTTCGGACTCTGGGCCCGTCTCGTAGGCACCCCTGACGACGCCTTCAAGGCCAAACTTTCGGCCGAACTTCTCGCGAAGTCAGCCACACCGATTGACCCCACCCTGCAAGCCGCCCTGACCAAAAAGATGCCGACGAAGTTCGACGAACTCGTCGCTGCCTACGGCGAACTCCTCGCGACCGCCCGCGGTAACCCCACCCTCGAGTTCAAACCGTGGCGAGCACTCATCGAAGCAGCGAACGGCCCCACCACCCCGACTGCCGATAGCCTTGTGGGCTCGTACGTCGTCGCCGACGCCCAAAAACATCGTAGCCTCATCCGTGAAGTTGAAGCCTTCAAAGCCAGCCCCAAGAGCCCACCGCGGGCCATGGCCGTCGTTGACAAAGCCCAACCCGTGAACGGCAACGTTTTCCTACGCGGTAATCCAGGCCGCCCCGGCAAGAACGTCACGCGGCATTACCTCGAAATCCTTGCCCCCGACGGCAAGCCCGGGGACTTCAAGCGGGGCAGCGGGCGCCTCGAGCTCGCCGAAGCCATCGCCAATGCCAACAATCCACTGACGGCTCGTGTGATGGTGAACCGCGTGTGGGATCAGATTTTCGGCCAACCTCTCGTCGAGACCCCCAGCGACTTCGGCGTCCGCACGGCGGCGCCCACTAACCCTGCACTCCTTGACGGACTGGCAACGCGCTTCATCGCCGACCAATGGTCGACCAAGAAACTTATTCGAACCCTCGTGACCTCGGCGGCTTTCCGCCAAGCGTCGGAAACCCATAAGGCTGGCCTGGACAAGGACCCTGAGAACCGCCTGCTCTGGCGCATGCATCGTCGCCGGGCGGATTTCGAGACCATGCGTGACAGCATCCTCGCCATCACCGGTCAGCTCGAGCCCAAGCTCGGTGGCCAGCCCTTTGACCTCGTTGCCAATTTCAGCACGCCCCGGCGGACCATCTACGCCTTGATTGACCGCCAGAACCTCCCAGCCGTCTTCCGCACGTTCGACTTTGCGAACCCGGACTACCACGTCGCCCGACGTAATGAAACCACGACGCCCCAGCAAGCGCTCTGGATGATGAACCATCCCTTCGCTCGTCAGCAGGCGGATAAACTCGCGGAGAAAATCGCCCCAGCGGCCACCGATGAAGAGAAAGTGCGCGAGCTCTACCGTGCCATCCTCGCCCGCGACCCAAAGTCCGCGGAGATTAAGCAAGCCTTGGCCTACGTCACCGAAGTCCGCCAAGCCCCCGCCCCCGCCAACTGGTTGAGTGGCATCGGCGGCTACGACCCCAAAACCAAGAAAGTCACCTTCACCGAGATGAAAGTGTTCAAGAAAGATGGCTTGAACCCGACGGACAAGTATCCCGACGCGACCAGCGGGAATGGGCATGCTGCGTTGACTGCGAAAGGCGGCCATCCTGGTAACGATGCGCAGCACGCAGTCATCCGGCGCTGGTCCGCGGGCGGCGGCGGTGAATTCCGCATCGATGGTGACCTCAAGGTGCCCACTCCCCAAAGCCAGGGCGTCCGTGCCCGCATTGTCTCCGCCCAACGCGGCTTGCTCGGTGAATGGACCTGCCTCGGCGGGGCTTCCGTACCCGTCGTCCTCGAGAAAGCCGTCATCTCCCCGAGCGACACGGTGGACTTTATCCTCGATGACTTGAACGGCCCGAACAGCGACAGCTTCACCTGGGCTCCGGTGCTCAAGGACGCGCGCACTGGTGAGATCATCGATGCGGCCTCCGCGGGCTTTAACCGCAAGAGTTCGCCGCAGTCCCCTTGGTCTTCGCTCGCGCAGATTCTCTTCGCCAGCAACGAATTCAACTTTACCGAATAAGCATGCACCACGACCCCACTTTCATCCATAACCGCAGGGAGTTCCTGCAGAAGTGCGGCATGGGCATGGGCGGCTTAGCCTTCGCTTCGTTACTGCAGCGCGATCTCCACGGTGCCCCGATTTCGGTTAACCCCATGCACCCGCTGGCGCCGCGCCGCGCCCCGCTGCCATCGAAGATTAAGCACGTCATCCACATCTTCGCCAACGGCGGTCCTTCGCACGTTGACACCTTTGACCGGAAGACCTCGCTCGATAAATACCACGGCCAGAAACTGCCGGGCGACTACATTGCGACTGAACGCAAGACGGGAGCAGCCTTCCGCTCGCCCTTCACGTGGAAGCGCTACGGCAAGAGCGGCCTCGAAGCCAGCGAGCTCTTTGCTAAGACAGCAGCGTTTGCCGATGACCTCTGCGTCATTCGCTCCATGCAGGCGAATGTCCCGAACCATGAACCTTCCCTGCTACTAATGAATTGCGGCGAAGCCCGCCAAGTTCGTCCCAGCTTGGGTTCGTGGGTGACCTACGGGCTCGGCACCGAAAACGAAAACCTCCCTGGCTTCATCACCCTCTGTCCGGGCGGTTATCCGATCCAAGAAACCCAGAACTGGCAGTGCGGCTTCTTGCCCGGCGTCTATCAAGGCAACTACGTCGACTCCTCTAAAAAGACCGTGGAGGAACTTATTGAAAACATCCGCAACGCGGGCCTCTCGCGTCCGGCCCAGCGTAAGCAGCTCGATCTCCTTGCGCGCATTAACGCCTCACACCAATCGCTCCACCCGCAGGATGCCGCCCTCGAAGCTCGCGCGCAATCGTTCGAGATGGCCTACCACATGCAGCTCGAAGCTACCGATGCCTTTGATATCAGCCGTGAGTCGATCTCGACTCGCGAGATGTATGGCGACACCACCCAAGGCCGCCAATTCCTGATTGCCCGTCGCCTGGTGGAACGTGGCGTCCGTTTCGTCCAGCTTTGGCATGGCTCTGGCCAGCCCTGGGATGCCCACGACGACCTGGAATCCAACCACCGCAAGTTGGCGCACGAGTCCGACCAACCGATTGCCGCGCTCCTCGCTGACCTCAAGCGCTCCGGCATGCTCGACTCCACGCTCGTCATCTGGGGCGGCGAGTTCGGTCGTACCCCGACCGTCGAGCTCCCCACGCCGGGCTCCAATGCCGGTAAGATCAACGGCCGCGACCACAACCACCACGGCTTCACGATGTGGATGGCTGGGGGCGGCGTCCGCGGCGGTACAGTTTACGGCGAGACCGACGAGTTCGGCTTCAAGTCCGTCAAGGACGTCGTTCACGTACACGACCTTCATGCGACGATCATGAAGCTCCTTGGCTTTAACCACGAAGAGTTCACCTTCCGCCATGCTGGCCGCGACTATCGTCTAACCGATGTCCACGGCAAGGTCGTGCAGGGGCTCATCGCCTGACCGGTCATTTAGTCAGGAAGACCGGGGGCGCTCACTTCACGCTTTCCCTCCGCCGGTTGTCCGCCAACCTACGGACTACCCCGCCCCGCCATGCGTCGACTGCTTGCTTTCTGCCTCACCCTCCTCGTCGGCCATGGACCCAGTTTCGCTGCCGAAACCCCAACCGACGTCAAAGTCCTCAAGGACATCGCTTACCGGACTGGCAATGACCTCACGGCCTACGAGGCGGAACGCTGCAAGTTGGACGTCACCTTACCCGCCAAAAGCGACACGCCTTTCGCGACTTATGTTTGGTTCTACGGGGGTGGCTTAAAGAAAGGAAGCAAAGGACTCGCCTCCGAGCATTGCGCCGAAATCGCTGCGAGCTTCGCCCGTGAAGGCATCGCGGTGGTCGTGCCCGATTACCGACTCAGCCCGAAGGCAAAATACCCTGAGTATGTCGACGATGCCGCCGCGGCCTTTGCTTGGACGGTGCGCAACATCGGCCGGATGGGCGGTGACCCGCGCAAGGTCTTCATCGGCGGCCATTCCGCCGGAGGCTACCTCGCACTCCTGGTGGGCTTTGACTCTAGCCGACTGAAACCCTACGGCCTCAGCCTAAAAGACGTCGCTGGCATCGCGCAGGTCAGTGGCCAAGTCTTCACGCATTACACCATCCGCGAGGAACGCGGGCAAGGCCGCTACAGTGTCACATCCGACGAAGCCGCCCCCGCCTTCCACGTTACGAAGACCCTGCCACCGATCTTAACGCTCTACTCGGACCACGACATGACCGGACGTGCGGAGGAAAGCCAGTTTCTCATCGCGATGCTAAAGGGGGCGGGCCATGTCGAAACCACCTCGCTGAAGATCACGGATACCGATCACGGTAGCATCGGCCACAACCTTCGCTTCAATGCGGACCCAGGCCACAAGGCCGTCCTGCAATTCATCCGTAAGCAGGGGGAGAGCCGCTGAGCATGAACCGAACCCTCGCCCTCGTCACCTGCTGCCTCGCCACCCTCACGAGCGCTGCGAAGCCATTGGCTGAGGCCGCGGAGTCCTTAACGGCCAAAATCCCCGCTGGCTGCATCGTTACCGCCGAGCAAACCCCGCAAGGCACCCGCTTCGCGTTGGCGGGTAAGTCGCCTGACCCGACACAAGCGCCCGAAACCCTCGTCTTCGAAATCGCCTCTCTCACCAAGATCTTCACGGGAATCTTGCTGGCCGAAGCCGTCTTGGAAAAGAAGGTGACGCTGGAGACCACGGTGGCTGAACTCCTCGGGCCCGCGTGCAAGTATACCGACGCCCGCGTCGGACGAATCACCCTCAAGCAACTTTCGACCCATACCAGCGGGCTTCCCCGGATGCCGGATAACTTTAGCAACGGCTTCAAGGGGTATGCGAATTACGACGAAGCCCAGATGCTGGCTTGGCTCGCCCAAGTACAGCTCAAGCAAGACGGCCCGCAGGCCTGCAGCTATTCCAATATCGGCGTCGCCCTACTCGGCTACCTGGTGGCGAAGCAATACGGTAAGCCCTGGACGGAATGTGTCCTTGAGAAAGTCTGCCGACCGCTCGGCCTGACCCACACGCAACCGAGTCACTTACCCAGCCTTGGCCCCTTAGCCCCGCCCTACAACGGCGACAAGCCCGGGCTCATCACTACCTTCCAAGCCTTTGCTCCAGCGGGCAGCCTCCGCAGCACCGCCGCTGACATGCTCAAGTTCGGACAAGCCCTCGAGCACCCGGAACGCACGCCCCTGAACGACGCCCTCACGCTGGCCTTACAGCCGCATGCGGACGCCAATCCTAATGGCGGCAAGGTCGGCCTCGGCGCCTTTCGGACTGGCACAGCGGAGCGGCTCGCCTACGGGCACGATGGGGCTACCGCTAGTTACCGTTCATCGATTCAAGTCATGCCGGCCCAAGCCACCGTACGCATCGTGCTTATGAACAATAACACGATGGAAGGCAGTGACGTCCTTAAGGCCATGAAATAAGCCGGACCACCTTCCCTATCCCCTTTCCAGTCCGGTCCCCCTTTTCGCCACCTTTTCATCACACCCCATGCGGCGTCTCCTTGCCCTATTCCTCGCCCTACCCTGTGCGCTCGTTGCCGAAGCCCCGCTACCGACCTATGACATTGTCATCTACGGCGGCACCTCGGCCGCCATCATCGCTGCCGTCCAAGCGAAGAAGATGGGCAAAACTGTTATCGTCATCAGCCCCGACAAGCACCTCGGCGGCCTCTCGAGTGGTGGCTTGGGCTTCACTGACTCCGGTGACAAGTCCGTCATCGGCGGTCTCTCACGTGACTTCTACCACCGGGTCTGGCTAGCCTACCAGCAACCCGAAGCATGGAAGCACGAAGCCAAGGAAAAGTTCGGCAATAAAGGCCAAGGCACGGTCGCCATGGACGCCTCGGAACGAACGATGTGGATCTTTGAACCGTCGGTCGCCGAAAAGGTCTTCGAAGATTACGTGAAGGAACACCAACTAATCGTCGAACGCGACGAATGGCTGGATCGTGCCCACGGCGTCGAGCAGAAGGATGGTCGCATCATCGCCATCACCACGCTGAGCAAACGTCGCTTCGCCGGGCGCATGTTCATCGACGCCACCTACGAAGGCGACTTGATGGCCGCCGCCGGCATTAGCTACACCGTCGGCCGCGAAGCCAACGCGGCTTTCCAAGAATCCCTCAATGGCATCCAGCTGGGCCACGCTAAGTCGCACCAGTTCGCCGGCAAAGTCGACCCCTACGTCATCGAAGGCGACCCAACGTCGGGCCTCTTGCCGCGCATCCAGGACCGCCCGGTCGGCGGCCCCGATGGTGCCGGGGACAAGAAAATCCAAGCCTACAACTTCCGGATGTGCCTGACCAAGGTCGCCGCCAACCGCGTCGCGTTCCCACAGCCTCCGGGCTACGACCCGAAGCAATATGCCCTGCTCGCCCGGGCCTTAGCTCAAGGCTCGACTCACGTGTTCGGCAAGTTCGACCTGATCCCGAACGCCAAGACCGACACCAACAACCACGGCCCCTTCAGCACCGACAACATCGGCATGAACTGGGATTACCCGGAGGCCTCCTACGAACGCCGGCGCGAGATCATCGCCGAGCACCGCCAATACCAGCAGGGCTACCTTTACTTCCTCGCCAACGACGCCTCCGTGCCGGCCAAGATTCGCGAAGGCATTGCGCTGTGGGGCTTGGCCAAGGACGAGTTCACCGACAACGGCAACTGGCCCCACCAAATCTACGTCCGCGAGGCGCGCCGCATGACCTCCGAGCTAATCATCAACGAGAACCACCTCAAACGCCAGACGCCCTCCCCCCGCTCGGTCGGCATGGGCTCTTACAACATGGACTCGCACAACGTGCAGCGCATCGTCTTGAAGGACGCCGACGGCAAAGCGTACGTGCGCAACGAAGGCGATGTCCAAGTGAACCCTGGGCGCCCCTACCCCATTGACTACGGTGCGCTCGTGCCGAAGAAGGCGCAATGCGCCAACCTCCTCGTCCCCGTCTGCGTCAGTTGCACACACATCGCCTACGGGTCGATCCGGATGGAGCCGGTCTTCATGATTCTCGGGCAGTCCGCCGCCACCGCCGCCTGCCAGGCCATCGACCAGCAAGTCGCCGTCCAAGACGTCCCCTACGCCGGGCTCCTCGCGCGTCTGCAGGCCGACGGCCAGATCGTCGATCGCGTCGGCCCGCCGAAGGCGCCCCATCGCGAGCCCAAGGACCTGCCCGGCATCACCGTCGACGACGATGACGCCCAGTTGACCGGCACCTGGACCCCGAGCACCGCCTCCGTGAGTTACGTCGGCCAGGGCTACCGGCACGACGCCAAGGGTGCGCACGGCCCGACCAGCGCCCGCTTCGCGGCCAAACTCCCGAAAGCCGGCCGGTACGAAGTCTTTCTCGCGGTGGTCCCCAACGCCAACCGTGCCACCAACGCCAAGGTCACCCTCGAGGTGGCGGGACAACCGACAACCCGGAAGGTCGACCTCACCAAGGGTCCGGCCAATCACCTCCTCTCCCTCGGCACCTACGACTTCACCAACGTCACCCCAGCCGCCGTCATCGTCTCCAATGAGGGCGCGGACGGGTTTGTGGTGATTGATGCGGTCAATTGGCTGGCCCGGTAAAAGGGCCGCCGGGGTCTTTCCAGTTGAAACCTCGGGGCTTAAGGCATGTCTTACCCCTTACACCCTTATGCGCGCGTATCTGTCCACCCTCTTGCTCGCCGCCAGCGCCACCACTCGACTGGGCGCCGCCTCCGATGACGCCGTCTCGTTTAATCGGGACATCCGGCCGATCATGTCGGACACCTGCTTTCACTGCCACGGCTTCGATGCGAAATCCCGCAAGGGCCAGCTTCGTCTGGACATCCGCGAGGAATCACTAAAGGCCGGCAAAAGCGGCGCCATCGCCATCGTCCCCGGCAAGCCCGACGACTCCGAGATCATCAAGCGTATCTTCGCGACCGACCCGGATGACGTGATGCCGAACAAGGAGGCGCACAAAACGCTCACGCCGGCGCAAAAGGAACTCTTTCGTCGCTGGGTCGCCCAAGGCGCCCTCTACGAGGCACATTGGTCGTACGTCCCGCTGAAATCACCGGCGATCCCCGCCCTGCCGACCGGCGGGCGCAACCCGATCGACGCCTTCATCGGCGCGAAGCTCGCGGAGAAGCGGATCGCCGCATCGCCCGAAGCCTCGAAGGAGCGCCTGCTCCGCCGCGTCACGCTCGACCTCACGGGACTGCCGCCCACGCCGGCCGAACTGGCGAGTTTCGTGGCCGACACGGCCACCGACTCCTACGAAAAGCAAGTGGACCGGCTGCTGGCCTCGCCGCACTTCGGTGAACGCATGGCGGTGTGGTGGCTGGATGTCGCCCGCTTCGCCGACACCGTCGGCTTCCATGGCGACCAGAACCAGCGCATCTTCCCCTACCGCGATTACGTGATCAAGGCCTTCAACACCAACAAGCCCTTCGATGCGTTCACGCGGGAGCAGCTTGCCGGCGACCTATTGCCGGGCTCGACCGAAGAACAGAAAGTGGCGTCCGGCTACAACCGCCTCAACATGATGACCCGCGAAGGCGGCGCCCAGCCCAAGGAATACCTTGCCAAATACGGCGCCGAGCGGGTCCGGTCCGTCTCGTCCGCTTGGCTGGGCTCGACCTTCGGCTGCGCCGAATGCCACGACCACAAGTTCGACCCGATCAAGTCGGCCGACTTCTATTCCCTGCAGGCCTTCTTCGCCGACGTGAAACAATGGGGCGTCTACGCCGACTACAATTACACGCCGGAGCCGGAGTTGCGGGGCGTGAACAACGATTCCCCCTTCCCGCCCGAGGTGAAGACCACGAGCCCCTACCTCCAGAAGCAGGATGCCCGCGCCCGCCGGGAAATCGCTGCCTTCGCCCAAGCCAAGACCGACCCCGCCAAAGTCGCCGCTTGGATGGCCTCGCTCAAGGACTACACCGAACGCAACCCCGACGGCTGGCTCAAGCCGCTCGGCTCATTCGAAATCCACAAGGCCCCGGTGGCGGCGGCGCCGGTGAATAAGGGGGCGAAGCCAGCACCCAACCCGAGCACCGGCACCCCCGTGGCATCGTCCGCCCAGCCGCTCGCCGCCGGGCAACCCGTCGGCCTCAAGAAAGCCCTGACCAAGGGCGAGAATCTCGTCGTCGCGCTCAAGCCCGGCGCCCTCCGGGTCGCCGCGCTCCGCCTCTCCCTGCCCGACGCCAAACCCGGCACCCGCAGTAGCCTGACCGTTGGTTTCGCGGTCCGTAACGCCGCCGGCAAGGAGCGCAAACTCGCGGCGGGCTTCGCCGACGCCTCCATCCATGACATCAAGTATGCGGGGGGGGCCGAGACCCTGGGCATCGGGACGACGTGGGCGCTGACCGTCCCCACGGCCGGAACCGCACGCGCGGTCTGGTTGCTCGACACGCCGGTCGACCTCGCGGAGACCGACACCTTACTGGTCGCCATCGATGGGGCGGGCCTGCAACCGATCGAAATCGCCGTCACCCCTTTCGGCGGGTACGACCCCTTGACCGTCGGCCCGACGGCGAAGTCGGCCGCGGAACAAGCGGTCGCCTACCTCTACTCGGTGCAACCGACCCGCGCCGATTTCGACCAGGTGAAGCTCATGGCGGCGAAATTGCGCGACTACCGCCGTGGCGAGGCTTGGTCGCTCGTGACGGAAGCACGCGCGCCGCTGACCGTGCGCGTCCTTCCGCGCGGCAACTTCCTGGACACCTCCGGTCCGATCGTGCTACCCGCGACCCCCTCCTTCCTGCCGGGCCTACGGACCAGCACCGAGCAACAACGCCTCACGCGGCTTGACCTCGCCAACTGGATCACCTCCCAGGACAACCCGATCACCGCTCGCACCGTGATGAACCGCCTTTGGCAGATCTTCCATGGCAGCGGCCTCTCCGCCAACCTCGATGACCTCGGCTCGCAGGGCGAACCCCCGAGCCACCCGGAATTGCTCGACTGGCTGGCCGTGGAATTCCGCAACCATGGCTGGGATGTGAAACGGATGGCCCGCCTGATGGTGACCAGCCGCACCTACCGTCAAAGCAGCAGCCTCCGACCGGAGCTCAAGGAGATCGACCCGAACAACCGGTGGCTGGCTTCGCAGAACCCGCGCCGACTCGACGCGGAATTTGTGCGAGACAACGCCCTGGCCATCGCCGGCCTGCTCAATGCCGAGGACGTCGGCGGGCCCAGCGTGAAACCCTACCAGCCGGAAGGCTACTACGAACCGTTGCAGTTCCCCAACCGATCCTACGCGGCGAGCAAGGATGCGGAACAATGGCGGCGCGGCCTCTACATGCATTGGCAGCGGATGTTCCTGCACCCGATGCTGGTCAACTTCGACGCGCCCGCCCGCGATGAATGCGTGGCCCTCCGCAGCTACAGCAACACCCCGCAGCAAGCGCTGACGCTGCTGAACGACCCGACCTTCGTCGAGGCGGCCCGCGTCTTCGCCACCCGGCTCCTCGCCCGGCCGGCCGGCGAGGATCGACTGGATCAAGCCTTCCGCCTAGCGATGGGCCGCGGGGTCAAGCCCGCCGAACGCACCTCGTTGACGAAGTTGATCGCGGACCAGACAGCTTACTACACGGCCAATCCGGACGAAGCGACGAAGTTGCTCAAGGTGGGCCTCACCCCGCCGCCCACCGTCGATCCGGCGGCCCATGCCGCTTGGACACAGGCCTGCCGAGTCCTCCTTAATTCCCACGAAACCATCACGCGCTACTGAGCCATGAGACCTTACGACCCCATCGCCCACGCGCTTTCGATCAACCGTCGAAGCTTCCTGACCAAGAGTGCTTATGGCCTCGGTGGCGCGGCGTTCGCCATGCTCGCCGCCCGCGGCCTCGCGGCCCCCGCCCCCGCCCCCCAAAAAGGCTGGAGCCGCGGCGCCCTGCGCTCACCCGATTTTCCGGTCAAAGCCAAGCGGGTGATCTTCCTCTGCATGGCGGGCGGCCCACCCCACCTGGAGCTGTTCGACCCCAAGCCCGTCCTGAAGAAACTCGACGGCCAGCCATTCCCGGAATCCTTCACCAAGGGGCAACAGATCGCCCAGTTGCAGGGCGCGGTGCTCAAGGCCCGGGGCGGCTCCTTTGACTTCAAGAAGTGGGGTAAGGCCGGCACCGAGATCACCGACATCTTCCCGTACCTCGGGAGCATCGCCGACGACCTCTGCGTGGTCCGCTCGATGAAGACCGAGCAGATCAACCACGACACGGCCCACGCCTTCTTCAACACGGGTTCGATCATCAAGGGCCGCCCTTGCATGGGATCTTGGCTCCTCTACGGACTCGGCTCCGAGACCGAAAACCTCCCTGGGTACATCGTCTTGACCTCCGCCGGCCGCACCGGCCAACAGCCCATTTCCTCGCGCCAATGGTCGAGCGGCGTGCTCCCGAGCAAGTACCAGGGCATCCAGTTCCAATCCAAAGGCGAAGCCGTCCATTACATCGGCAACCCGCAGGGCGTCTGCCAGAGCACGCAGCGGCAGGTGGTCGACGAAATCCGCCGACTGAACGGCGGCCTAGCCGAGGAGACCGTCGACCCTGAGATCGCCACCCGCGTCGCCCAGTACGAGATGGCCTTCAAGATGCAGACCAGCGTCCCGGAGCTGCTCGACTTCAAGAGCGAATCGCCCAAGACGATTGAAGCTTACGGCATCAAGGAGATCGGCGACGGCTCCTTTGCCTCCAATTGCCTCATGGCGCGGCGCTTGGCCGAACGCGGGGTACGCATGATCCAACTCTACCACCGTGCCTGGGACCTGCACGGCGGCCTTGACAACGGCATGAAGATGGGCGCCCAGGATGTCGACAAGGCCACCGCGGCGCTCATCAACGACCTGAAGGAGCGCGGCCTGCTCGAAGACACGCTCATCCTCTGGGGCGGCGAATTCGGTCGCACCCCGATGGGTCAGGGCTCGGGTCGCGACCACCACATCGCGGGCTACTCGGTCTTCCTCGCCGGCGGCGGCGTCAAGGCCGGCACGACCTATGGGGCCACCGATGAACTCGGCTACCACGCGGTCACGAACGTCGTGGGTGTGCATGACCTGCATGCAACCATGCTCGCCCTCATGGGCATCGACCACCACAACCTCAGTGTGAAGTATCAGGGGCTCGACGTGCGCCTGACGGGGATCGCGGGCAAGGTGGTCAAAGGTATCATGGCTTAAGTCGGTCGTAAACGTTAGACTTTTTCGCTTCAAAACCTGACCTCCCCGGTTAGGGTTGGGCCTATCCCCATGCGCCCCTCCCTCCGCCCGTCACTTTGGTTGGCCTTGCTCGCCTCGTCGCTCCCCGCCTTTGCCGCCGAAGCCTCCCTGCCGACCGCCAAGGTCGAGCTCTTCAACGGCAAGGACACCGTCGGTTGGGTCGCGTTCCCGGAGGCCTCGGCCAAGGACACCTGGTCCATCAAGGACGGCCTGCTCGCCTGCACCGGCAAACCGAGCGGCTTCCTCCGCACCGAGAAAGCCTACAAGCAATACAAGTTCACCGTTGAATGGCGTTTCACGAAGCCAGGCAATACGGGGGTCGTCGTCCACATGACCCCGCCGGACGCGGTCTGGCCCAAGAGCATCGAGTGCCAAGGCATGCACGACCGCCAAGGCGACTTCTACTTCTGGAACGGCGCAACCGTGAAGGATGGCACCGCCCTCACGGATAAGAAGACGGGCAAGGTCCGCGGGTACCGCATCGGCCGCCCCGGCGAGAGCGCCGAGAAACCGGTCGGCGAATGGAACACCTTCACCACGGTCTGCGACAAGGATACCGTCACCATCCTCGTGAACGGCAAGGAAGTGAACAAAGCCACCGGCGCCAACCTGTCCGAAGGTTTCATCGGCCTCCAGGTCGAAGGCGGTGCCTTCGAGGTGAAACGCTGCACCCTCGAACCCCTCTGAACCCCCGTCGACCTTACACCATGCGCCTCCTCGCCCTCCTCGCCGCCGTCGCCCTGACGGCCGCCCCCACCCCGCCCGCCGGCTTCACCGCCCTCTACAACGGCGTCGACCTCACCGGCTGGCGCGGCGGCGACACTTCCGATCACCGTGCCTACCTCGCGATGCCGCCGGAGAAGCGCACCGAACGCGACGCGATCTGGACGGCCGACATGCAGCAGCACTGGAAGGCGGCGGGCGACGAGCTGCTCAACGACGGCAAGGGCAAATATGCCACCACAGTCAAGGAGTACGGCGACTTTGAACTGACCCTCGAATACAACATGGCGCCGCTGGGCGACTCCGGCATCTACCTCCGCGGCGTGCCGCAGCTCCAAATCTGGGACCCGGCCAACCCCAAGGAAAAGAAGAATGGCGCCGACAAGGGCAGTGGCGCCCTCTGGAACAACTCCGCGACCAACCCCGGCAAATTCCCCCTCGTGCTGGCGGACAAACCACCCGGCGAATGGAACACCCTCCGCGTCGTCATGGTCGGCTCCCGTGTCAGCGTCTGGCTGAACGGCCAGCAGACCGTCGACCATGCCATCCTCGAGAACTACTATGACCGCAAGATCGCCGTCCCGGCCAAGGGCCCCATCTCCCTGCAAACCCACGGCGCGCCGATCCGCTGGCGCAACGTGTTCATCCGCGAGATCCCCGGCAACGAGGCCAACCAGCTCCTAGCGGCCAAGCAGGCCGACGGCTTCAAGCCGATCTTCAACGGCAAGGACCTGACCGAGTGGAAGGGCGCGACCGACCAGTACGAAGTGGTCGACGGCGCGATCTTCTGCAAGCCGAACAAGGGCGGCAACCTGTACCACCAAGATGACCTGACCGACTTCGTCGCGCGCCTCGAATTCAAGGTTCCCACCGGCGGCAATAATGGCTTGTGCATCCGATTCCCCGGCACCGGCAACACCGCCTATGTCGGCATGTGCGAATGCCAAATCCTGGACGACAACTACGACAAGGTCCGCGGTAAGCTCGACCCCCGCCAGGTCCATGGCTCGGCGTACGGCATGGTCGCCGCCCAGCGAGGCTACCAGCGTCCCATCGGCGAATGGAACTTCCAGGAAGTGACCGTCAAGGGCTCCACCATCAAGGTCGAGCTGAACGGCTTCATCATCCTCGATGCCGACCTGAGCAAGGTCGACATGGCGACCGTGATGGGCAAGTCGGCCCACCCAGGCAAAGACAACACCCACGGCTTCTTCGGCTTCGCCGGGCACGGCGACGCCGTCGGCTTCCGGGCCCTCTCCATCAAGACGCTGACGCCCGAGAAGAAGTAACCCTGGCGCCCGGACCGGACTTCATGACCCCTCTTTCGAGGGGTTTTTTGTAACTCCCCATTGCCAGTCACCGCCTGACGACTACTCCTCACCTACCCCCCTTTGCCCATGCCAATGTCCCCCTTGCGCCTGCTCACCGTCCTGACTCTCCCGGGTCTCACGCTCTCGGCCGCCGAACGTGTCCAGTTCAACCGCGACATCCGGCCGATCTTCTCGGACACCTGCTATGCCTGC
>BJHS01000019.1 GCA_014193315.1 Verrucomicrobiota bacterium | reverse complement strand
ACCCACGAGGGTGGTACGATTCCCGCCGAAAACCTGCTGAACTACAACGCGGACCGCGTGAAGACCCTGGGCGAAGCGGTGCTGGGCCTGACGTTGGCCTGCGCGCAGTGCCACGACCATAAGTTCGACCCGATCAGCCAGAAGGATTACTACCAGGTTTTCGCCTACTTCAACACCCTGGGCGACGCTGGCCTGGATGGTAACGGCGGCAATAACTCGGGACCGGCCGTGTCGAAGAAGACCGTACTGCGTACCGACGAGGAGGGCAAGCTGACGGCCCGCATCGCCGCCCTGCGCCAGACCTTGGCGACGCGCGATGACGCCGTGCTCGCGGCCTGGGTGAAGGAACAACGCGCTCGGCTGGCCGACCGGACCAAGGGCACCCGGCTCCACCCGATCAACCTGACGAAGATCTCCACCCCGAACAGCGGCGGCGGCTTCACCGTCGAGGGCAATACCTTCAAGGGTCTCGGCGGCGCGGCTTACGACCTGCTCGGCGAACTTCCCCAGACCACGGAGCCGATCATCGCGCTGCGGCTGGTCTTCCAGGCCAAGATGACCCCGGGCGGCAAGCCCGCGCCGAAGAAGGGCGCAGCCAAGGACGCCAAGCCGGAACCGGCGACGCCCTCCGCCCCGAGCGCCTACCAGATCTCGGCCGTCGACGTGACGGTGGACAAGGTGCCGGGCGACCAGGTCAACATCCATAAGCTCCAGAAGTTCAGCCGCGTGACCGCGAGCTCCTTCGACCCAGCCCACCCGCCGGGCAACGTGCGCGCGATGAACCAAAGGCTGGCCTGGCAACCCGACATGAAGGCTCCCGGCGACCAATCGCTCACGCTGACCTTCGCCAAGCCGCTCTCCGCCGCCGAGACATCGTCGATCACCACGCAGGTCTACTTCGGCACCGGGCGCCCGCCGCTGCAGGGCCAGCTCTTCGCAGTCACCGGCCATGACGACGGCACGGACCTGCCGCCCGATGTCATCGACGCCGTGCAGACCGCGGACGAGGGCCGCACGCCCGCGCAGACCAGCCTGCTCTGGGCCTATGTGGCCAAGCACGGCGAGGCGCTGCGCCGCGTCCGGGTCGACCTCGCCAACGCCGAGGAACGTCTGGCCACGCTGACCCAGCCGCAGTCGACGATGGTGATGAACATCGCGGCGAAGCCCCGTGAGACCTTCATCCTCCATCGCGGCGACTACAGCCAGCCCACGACCAAAGTCAGCCCCGGCACGCCCGCCGCCCTGCCCCCGCTGCCCGCCGGCGCCACGGCCAATCGCCTGGGCCTCGCCCAGTGGACCGTGATGAAGGAGAACCCCTTGACCGCCCGCGTGGCCGTCAACCGACTCTGGAAGACGCTCTTCGGCACGGGACTCGTCGCGTCGGCGGCGGACTTCGGCCTACAAGGCGAATGGCCGAGCCACCCGGAACTGCTCGATTGGTTGGCGGTCGAGTTCGTCGAGAGCGGCTGGGACTTCAAGCGCCTCACGCGCACGATCGTCACCTCGGCCACGTACAAGCGAAGCAGCGCGGCCACCGCCGAGATGCTCGCCCAGGACCCGGCCAACCGCCTGCTCGCCCGCGGCGCCCGCTTCCGCCTGCCCGCCGAGCTGATCCGCGACAACGCCTTGCGCGCCAGCGGCCTGCTCGTCCCGCAGCTCGGCGGCCCGAGCGTCAACCCGTACTCGCCGTTCGACCTGTGGCGCGAAGTCAGCCACTACGGCTCGACCCCGGCCACCGCCCAGAACTTCGTGCAAGACCATGGTGACAAGCTCTACCGCCGCAGCCTTTACACCTACTGGAAGCGGACGGCTCCGCCCGCGAACATGATGGCCTTCGACGCCCCGAACCGCGAGGTCTGCACCGTGACGCGCGGCAACACGACGACCCCGCTCCAGGCGCTCGTCACCCTGAACGACGTCCAGTTCGCCGAAGCCGCCCGCGTCCTCGCGGCCCGGACGCTCGGCCGACCCGGCGATGACGAGGCCCGCCTCCGCTGGGCCTTCCGCGAGGTCGTCTCCCGCGAGCCCTCGGACCGCGAGCTCGCCGTCGCGCGCCGCACCTTGGCCCGCGAGCGCCAACGCTACGCCGCCGACCCCGCCCGCGCCACCGCGGCCTTGCAGGTCGGCGAAGCCCCGGCCGCGATGCTGCCCGCCCCCGAGCAAGCCGCCTGGATGCAGGTCGGCGTCCTTCTCCTCAACCTCAGCGAAACCGTCACCCGTAACTAATCGCCATGGATCCCCGCGCTGAATTCACGAACCACCTGACCCGCCGGACGTTCCTCGGGCAGACCGCCCGCGGTGTCGGCGGCCTGGCCCTAGGCACGATGCTCATGCCCGAACTGCTCGGCGCCAAACAAGCCAGCGACGGTCGCGTGGCCGGCCTGCCCGGGCTGCCGCACTTCGCGCCCAAGGCCAAGCGTGTGCTCTGCCTCTTCCAGTCCGGTGGCCTCTCGCACGTCGACCTCTTCGACCACAAGCCCATGCTGAAACAGATGGCCGGCAAGGACCTGCCGCCCTCCGTGAAAGGCACCCAACGCCTGACCGGCATGACCAGCGGCCAAGGCAGCTACCCTTGCACGCCGGCGCTCAAGGACGGTAAACTTTGCGGCAAGAGCGGCCACTGGATCAGCGACCTGCTCCCGCATCTGCAGACGGTCGCCAACGAGCTCTGCTTCATCAAGAGCCTCCACACCGAGGCGATCAACCACGACCCGGCGATCACGTTCATGAACACGGGCAACCAGCAGCCAGGTTACGCGAGCATGGGCGCCTGGGCGAGCTATGGCCTCGGCACCGAGAACGCCAACCTCCCCGCCTTCGTCGCGATGGTCTCGCAAGGCACCGGCAAGAACCCGGGCCAGCCGGTCTTCTCGCGTCTCTGGGGCAGCGGCTTCCTGCCATCCAGTCACCAAGGCGTCGGCCTACGTCCGGGCGCCAATCCGGTGCTCTACCTGCAGAACCCGCCCACCGTCGACAGCGAGCAACGCCGGGCCCTGCTGGACGACTTGGCCGCCCTCAACGAGGAGCGGGCCAAGGAAATCGGCGATCCTGAGACTGTCACCCGCGTGAAGGCCTACGAGATGGCCTTCCGCATGCAGACCTCGGTACCCGAACTGACCGACATCTCCCAGGAATCCCGCGAGACCCTGGCGGCCTACGGCCCCGAGGTCACCCGCCCGGGCTCGTACGCGGCCAACTGCCTGCTGGCCCGCCGCCTGCTCGAACGCGACGTCCGCTTCGTCCAGCTCTTCCACCGCGGCTGGGATCAGCACATCGCCCTCTCCCGACAGCTGCCCAACCAGTGCCGCGACATCGACCAGCCGACCGCCGCCCTGATCAAGGACCTGAAGGCCCGCGGCATGCTCGAGGACACGCTCGTGATCTTCGCGACCGAGTTCGGCCGCACGGCGTTCAGCCAGGGTGGCTTCGGTAACCCGGGCGCCGGGCGCGACCATCACGGCCGCTCCTTCACCGTCTGGCTCGCCGGCGGCGGCGTGAAGGCCGGCTACGAGCACGGCGCCACGGATGAGTTCGGCTATAACATCGCCAAGGACCCCGCGCACCTCCGCGACCTCCATGCGACCATCCTGCACTGCCTGGGTATCGATCACGAACGCTTCACCTACAAGTTCCGCGGACTGAACGTGAAGCTCACCGGCGTCGAGGAAGCCCAAGTGATCAAGGGAGTGTTGAGCTGAACGACTGGGGGGGCTGGCCAGCGGGCAAGTGGGCAAGCGGACAAGTGGGAATCTGGACCAGCGGGGACGCTGGTCCCTGCCGCGCAGGGAATACGATCAGCCTCCCCCATGCCTCTCCCCTTGCCCACGTGCCCCCTATTCAGCCCCTTACCTCGTCAGGGTCGCTCTGGTGACCTTGTTCTTGGCGGGGTCGTAGACGTAGCCAGTCAACACGACGTTGGTGACGGTGTAGGTCTGGGTGCCTTTGGTCGTGGAGGAGAACCGCGGGGTGTTGAGCGTGACCTGTCCGCGGGAATTGGTCCGGGCCGTGACCGTTCCGGCGAAGAGACCGGTCGCCTCGATGGTCACATTCGCGTTGGGCGCCGGCTTGCCCGCGTGGTCGAGGATCGTGACGGTACCGGTGATGTAACCCGAGGTGCTGGTGCTCTTCACCCAGGCCATCGTGATGCCGGAGACGTTGACGTAACGCATGGTCGACGGCGGCGTGGCGGCCACGGCAATCAGCAGGGTCGCGGTGGCGGTGGCCCCGGAGTTATCGGTGACGGTCAGGCGGGCGGTGTAGTTGCCGGCGGCCTGATAGGTCTTGGTGACGTTGGACAGGATCGAGGTGGTGCCATCTCCGAAGTCCCAGAGGTAGCTGGCAATCAGACCATCCGGGTCGCTGGAATTATTGCCGACGAAGCTGACGCTGAAAGGCGCGGTGCCGGAAATCGTGCCGTTGGCCGAGACCGCGGGACTGGTGTCGGCGGTGGAGGCCACCGGTGGCTGATTCACGACAACGGCGGCGGGCCAGCTACCGGAGAGGCTGAAACGCCCGAGGGAGGCGTAATCGGTGTAGCCGGTCAGGGGGTCGTTGGTGCTCCCCTTGCCATCGACCACGATGTAATAGGTGCCGCCCGTCACGGGCACCGATAGATTCGCGCCCATCCCGGCGGCGGTGCCTTGGGCGAACACGACCCCGTTGGCATCTACCAACGAAAGCGACAGGTTGAGGTTGGGCGAGGGCTGCGCCACGAGCCCGCTGACGTTCACCGTACCCGCGCCGGCGGTGATCCGGAACCAATCCTGGTCGGCGCGATCGGCGATGATGCCGCCGGCGGTGAAATCGGCGCTGGCAACCGCGGCGGCGGTGGTCGCGGAGGAGCCATGCTCGTCGGCGACGCGCGGGATGCGCCCAGAGATCAGGGCGACCTGGTCCTGGGTGTTGTTGGAGAGCGGATAATCGCCACGGGTCCACTGGACGACGTTCTTGTAGTAGCCGACCCCCATGATCGGGGCCCAGTCGGCATGCCCGCCGTAGTACTCGACGCCGGTGGTCTGTCCGGAGTGGTAAAGACCGAGGGTGTGGCCGACCTCGTGCGAGGCGGCCTCGGCGATGTAGCGGCCGCTGTTGCTCAGCTGCTGCGGGAAGACAAAGGCGGGGACATCGTTGACGGTCGTCGTCGCGGCGACGACGCCACCGAAAGAGCCGACATAGGCGACCCCGCCGGCGGAGGCGCCGAGCCACTGCGTGCTGGAACCGCCGATGACGCAACGGACGCCGTAGGCGACATCCGAGGAGGCGGTGCGACGAAGCTTCTCCACGCCCGGATCCTCGGTGGTGACATCCACGTCCCACGCGGCGTAGTCCTCCGCGACACGGCGCCAGACATCCTGGATGACCGCGCGTTCGGCATCGGAGAAGGCCGCCGGGTTGCCATCGGTGTCAAAGGCCGGGGTCACGATCGGAGCGCCCGCGGCATAGGCGGTGTTCCAGGAGGTGTTCGTCGTGGTGTGGCCGTCGAAGTCCAGGTAGATCACCTTGGCCGCGCCCGGGCGAGAGTGGAGCAGGAAGCTGTTGGCCAGAGGCTGGTTCGCCGTCGCGGTGTAGGGCGTGGTATCCGGACCGACCTGCGCTTGGGCGCCCAGGCAGATGAAGTGGGCCCGGTTTGCGCGATCGAAGTAAAGGTGCTTGTGATTATCGCAAGCACGGTCGAAGCCAACCCGCTCGACCCCCGACTCATCAGCCGCGCGATCGCGCTCGGCGCGCATCGTCTTGTCGGCGGGGCGACGGGAAGTGTTCGTGGCGCTGTTGGGCGAGGTGACGTTCGGGTTTGCCGAGGTCGCGGCACCAGCCGGGGCGGGCTGGGCGTTCAAAAGCGAAAGGGCCATACCACCGGCGACCAAAGCAGAAAGCAAGCGGGGGGACATACGGGTTAAATTAGGGCTTTTGGAATGACAGACAACCCTATTGGGAGGTTTCACTTGTGCCTAAGGCCGTCCGCCCATAGGTCGGGGGTATGCGCCCCGCCACGGCTAAAAGCCTCTTCTTTGGTTTATTTATGAGTTTTTCAGGGGGCCTGCTGATTGCCGCGGAGAGCACACCGCCCCGCCCGCCGAACGTCATCGTCATCCTGGTGGACGACATGGGGCAGACGGACGCGGCCTGCTATGGTAGCCGCCTCTACGCCACTCCCCATATCGACCAGCTGGCCAAGGACGGCGTCCGCTTCACGGACGGGTACTCCGCCTGCACGGTCTGCTCGCCCACCCGCGCGGCCCTCCTGACGGGCAAGTACCCTGCTCGGCTGCACCTGACCGATTGGATCGCCGGCCACGAGAGGCCCAAGGCGAAACTGAAGATCCCGGCGTGGCAGAAATTCCTCCCGCTCGAGGAGATCACCCTGGCCGAACAGCTCAAGGCCGCCGGCTACGCCACGGCCAGCATCGGCAAATGGCACCTCACACCGGGCCTCAAGGAAGGCGACCAAGCCTACTACCCCGAGAAGCACGGCTTCGATCTCAACGTGGGCGGCTACCATCGCGGCCAACCGCCCGCCTACGTGGCGCCCTACAACATCCCCACCTTGTCCGAAGGACCGAAGGGCGAATTCCTGACGGACCGCGAAGCGGCCGAGGCGGTGAAGTTCATCGAGGCCAACAAGGACAAGCCGTTCTTCCTCTACCTTCCCCATTACGCGGTGCACACCCCGATCGCCGGCAAGCCGGAGGTCGTGGACAAGTTCAAGGCGAAGGTGCAGGCGGACCCAACGCTCAAGCAGCGCAACGCGACCTACGCGGCGCTCGTGAGCAGCGTCGACGATGCGCTGGGGACGATCCGCGCGAACCTCCGCCGCCTCAAGCTCGAGGAGAACACGGTCATCTTCTTCACGGGCGACAACGGCGGCCTGCTGCCGATCACCGAGAACAGCCCTTACCGGGCCGGCAAGGGTTCCGCCTACGAAGGGGGGGTCCGCGTGCCGTTCATCGCCTACTGGCCCGGGGTTACCAAGCCCGGCGTCGTCGAGGCCACCCCCGCCATCACGCTCGACCTCTACCCGACGGTCCTGGAGATGACCGGGGTCAAACCGCTCGCCTCCGTGGTCGATGGCCGGAGCCTGGCCCCGGTGCTGCGCGGCGGTAAAATCGACCGCGACACGCTTTACTGGCACTACCCGCACTACCACCCGGGCGGGGCCACGCCTTACAGCGCGATTCGCAAGGGCGATTTCCGGTTGGTCCATTTCTACGAGGATGGCCGCGATGAGCTTTACGACCTCGCCCACGATGTCGGCGAGACGCAGGAGTTGACCGCCGCCCAACCGGCGCGGGCGAAAGCCATGCGCGAGCAGCTCGACGCCTGGCTCAAGTCCGTCGACGCCCAGTTGCCCACGCCCAACCCCGCCTACGACCCCAACGAGGGCAAGGCCAAGGCTGGCGAAGGCAAGAAAAAGGCCGCGAAGTAAAGACTACTTCGAACCTTCGGCCTTCTTCTTGCCAGCGTTCTTGGCGGCCTTGGCCTGCCGCTCGCGGTGAGTCCGCTCGCCGGTGGCGTCCGGGTCGTCGACCTCGGGCACCTGCAGTTCGGTCCGCAGGCGCTTCAGGCGGGCCTCGAGGTCGGCCTGGATCTCGGCGTACTCCTTCTGGCCCGCGAAGCTCTTCAATTCCAAGGGATCCTTGGCGGTATCGAATAGGTCGACCGCGTCGTGACCGGTGCCGTAGTAGTGAACGAGTTTATAGTCCGCGGTGATCACGCCGTAGTGCGGCGAGACGTGGTGCGGCTCGGGGTACTCGTAGTAATGGTAATAGAACTCCTTCCGCCAGTCCGCCGGGACCTGGCCCGCCAACAAGGGGCGCAGGCTGCGGCCCTGCATCTCGGCCGGAGCCGGGACGCCCGCCATGTCGAGGAAGGTCTGCGCGAGGTCGACGTTCGCCACGAGCGACTTGTTGACGGAGCCCGCAGGGGTGACGCCGGGCCAGCGGACGAGGAGCGGGGTACGCACGGACTCCTCGAAGATCCAGCGCTTATCGAACCACCCGTGCTCGCCAAGGTAGAACCCTTGGTCGGCCGAGTAGATGACGATGGTGTTGGCGAGCAGGCCCTCGGCCTCGAGGTACTTCAGGACGCGGCCGACATTATCGTCGACCGACTTCACGCAGCCTAAGTAGTCATGCATGTAGCGCTGGTAGCGCCACTTCACGAGGTCGCGGCCTGCGGGCTTGGCCTGGCGGTAGGCCTCGTTGATCGGCTTAAAGAAAGCGTCCCAGACCTTGGCTTGCTCCGCGGTCATGCCGGGCGGGTGGACCAGCTTCACGTCCTGGGGGTTGATGGTCTTGGCCAAGGTCATGTCCTGGTCGCCCACGGCGAAGGCGCGATCCTTGTAGTCGTCGAAAAGCGTCGGCGGCTCCGGGTAGACCCGTCCTTTATCCCAGCCGAGGTCGGAGAGATTCGGGGACCATTCCCGGTGCGGGGCCTTGTGCTGGCACATGAGCATGAAGGGCTTGGATTTGTCGCGCTTCGCCAGCCAGCCCAGGGAGACGTCGGTGGTGATATCGGTGACATAGCCGGCCGTCTTCACGACGCCCTGCGCGGTCTTCATGGGCGGGTTATAGTAGATGCCCTGCCCTTGCAGGACCTGCCAGAAATCGAAGCCCGTCGGGTCGCTGTTCAGGTGCCACTTGCCGACCATCGCGGTCTGATAGCCGGCGGCCTGCAGCAGTTTGGGGAAGGTCGTCTGCGTCCCGTCGAAGACGGAATTGGTGTTGTTGTAGAAACCATTCCGGTGCGAATACTTCCCCGTCAGGATGACCGCCCGGCAAGGCCCGCAGATCGAATTGGTGACCAGGGCCCGGTCGAAGCGCATCCCTTCCTTGGCGATCCGGTCGATGTTCGGCGTCTGGATCAGCTTGCGCTCATCTCCGTAGGCGCTGATGGCCTGATAGGCGTGGTCATCGGAGAAGATGAAAACGATATTGGGGCGCTGGGGTTCGGCGGCAAAAGCGACGACGCACAACGATAGCAGGGCGAGAAGAAGGGGCATGCCTGATTAATCGTCGAAACCCGGCCGGCGTAAACCGAAAACCGCGCCGCCGAAAAGGGGAACCACCGGGCCGCTCACCTGTCGGTGAACCATGCGGTTGTTCCTGATGATTACCTTGCTCCTGGGGGCCACCCTCCGGGCGGACCCCGACACCACGCCCTACCCGAGCACCCCTTCGCCCAAAGGCCTGCAAGTGCAGATGGTGCCCGACGCGCTTGAACTCGGCATCCATCATGCTGGGCTAAACATCACCCTCAACGGCCTGCTTGCGCCCGAGAAGGAAGCCAAGCCCACGCAACTCACCGCCTCGGCCGATGGCTTCACGTTCGCGATTAACCAGAAGTACGCTGAGGCGATGGACCGCCAGATCAAGGCTTTGAGCGACCGGGGAGTGTTGGTCACGCTCATCGTCATTACGTATCGCTCGCCCGACGAACGCATCCGCACCCTGACCGTCCACCCTAAAGCCGACCCGGCCAAAGGCACGACGATGGCCGCTAACACGGTAACCCCCGAAGGACGCGCCTGCTACAAAGCCCTCACCGACTTCATCGCCCGGCGGTGGTCGGCGGCGGACGCCACCCATGGCCGAGTCTGGGGCTGGGTCGTCAGCAACGAGGTGAACTCGCACCACGAGTGGCACCAGATGGGGCCGGCGAACGCCGAGGAGGTCGCCGGGCAGTACGAAGACCAAGTCCGGCTCGCCTGGGAATCCCTCCGCCGCCATTCGTCGAACGCCCGGGTCTACCTCTCGCTGGAGCACAACTGGACGGCCAAGAACCATCCAAACCCGCTGATGGCCTGCCCGGGCCGTACCTTGCTCGAACTCTTCGCGAAGCGCGCCCGGGAGCGCGGCGACTTCGACTGGAACCTGGCCTTCCACCCCTACCCTTGGAATCTCCGCGACCCGCGCACTTGGCTCGACAAGGTGACCTTCGACGACGACACGAAGAAGGTGACGTTCAAGAACCTCGAGGTACTCACCCGGAAACTGGCGACCCCGGAACTGCTCTACGCCGGCCAGCCTCGCCGCCTCAGTTTCACCGAGCAAGGTTTCGATTTGACCATGCGGCCCGACGCGCCCGCGGAACAGGCCGCCGCCTATGCCTACGCCTGGGAAAAAGTCACCCGACTCGGCGGTACGGTCGACGCCTTCCTCTACCACCGGCAAGTTGACCACGCCAAGGAGGGCGGCCGACGTTTTGGACTCTGGAGCAACAAACCAGGCAGCATCGCCGACCCCGACCAGAAGCGCCCGATCTGGTTCCTCTTCCAAGCTGCCGGCACGCCCGCCTGGGATAAAATCGCCGCTCCCTACCTTCCGACCTGCGGTTTGCAGAGCTGGGATGAAGTGATGAAGAAGTAGGGATTAGGGAGTTGGTGGGGAGGAAGTAGGTGTTGGGTGTTAAACGGCTCTGCCTTGCCTTCTCCGCCTAACATCCACTCCCTAATTCCTACTTCCCATTCCCCGCTTACTCACCCCCGCTTTCGCAGCATGCATTCTTTCGTTATCGGCCTCGACCTCGGAACCAGCGGCGTGCGAGCGGCGGCGGTCGATGTGAACGGCACGGTGCTCGGGCTGGGTACCGCCAAACTGCCGCCGACCTTGGCGCTCGGCGACCGCCGCGAGCAACACCCCGACGACTGGTGGGTCGGCGTCAAGGTGGCGTTACGCGAACTGGCCAAGCAGGTGGACCTCTCCCGGGCGCGCGCCATCGCGGTCGACGGAACGTCCGGCACCATCGTACCCGTGGACGCCGAGAACCTGCCCTTGGCGGCGGCACGCATGTACGATGATGCCGACACCGGCGATCTCGCCACAAGCATCCGGGCGCTGGCCCCGCGCGAAAGCGCCGCCCATGGCGCCAGTTCCCCCGCCGCCAAAGCCTTGGGCTGGGTCGCCTTACCCGGACTGGTCCGGATCATCCATCAAGCAGACTGGGTGAATCGCCAACTCGGATCGACCGATTATGTGACCGACGAGAATAATGCCTTGAAGACCGGCTATGACCCGGTGGCGCGGTGCTGGCCTACTTGGTTGCAGACTTTCGGACTCGATCCGGCACTCCTACCCAAAGTCGTGCCGGTGGGTACGCCCATCGGTACGGTCGCCGGGGCGGCGGCCAATGCCCTGGGCATCCCGCAAGGCATCCCGATCGCCGCCGGCACCACCGATGGCTGCGCCACGTTCCTCGCCAGCGGTGCCCAAGAGATCGGTGAGGGTGCGACCGCCCTGGGTTCGACGCTCGTGCTCAAGCTCTTGTGCGACCGCCCCATCTTCGCGCCGGAATTCGGCATCTATAGCCACCGGCTCGGCGACCGCTGGCTTGCCGGAGGCGCCTCCAACTGCGGCGGGCGGACCCTCGCCAACTTCTGGACGCCGGAGGAAATCATCGCGCTCTCCGACCAGACCACCCCCGCGCAACCAACCGGACTCAACTACTACCCGCTACCCGCAACCGGGGAACGCTTCCCCATCGCCGACGCGACCCTTCAACCGCGCCTGGAACCACGTCCGCCCGAAGACGCGCGCTTCCTGCAGGGCATCCTCGAGGGGCTCGCCGAAGTGGAACGCCTCGGCTACCAGCGATTAGGCGAACTGGGCGGCCCCGCCCTACGCTCGCTCCGGCATGCCGGCGGCGGGTCCCGCAATGCCGCTTGGATGGCCCTGCGCGCCCAAGCCATGGGGCTGACACTGACCGAGGCGAGTGGCGATGAAGCGGCCGCCGGGGTCGCCCGCCTTGCCTGGCAAGCGCTCGGCGAGACCGTCGGGGGGCGCGTCGGCTCCGTGAAGCCTTGTGGCGGCCTCGCGAGTTTAGCCAAGACCTACGACGTGCTCCTCGTGGACCAATTCGGCACGATGCACGATGGTCAGAAAGCTTACCCTGGGGCAGCGGAGGCGTTACGTCGCTTCCGCGAGGAAGGTGGCAAGGTCGTCGTGCTCTCCAACTCCGCCAAGAGCGGGGCCGACAATCGCGCCCGACTGGCGAAGTTCGGTTTTGGGGCCAAACATTTCGACGCGGTGGTGACCTCGGGCGACGCGGCGCAGGCCGCGATTCGCGAGGGTCGCCTCGGTCGGGCCTTCAAAGCGGGCGCCCGGGTGCACCTCTCGGGGAAGCCGGGCGATGATTATGGCTTCGGCGCCCTGGGCCTAAGGTTGGTCGGCCCCGAGGAGTGCGAGGCGATCATCCTGACCGCGAGCGTGGAACCTGACCGCCCGTGGCTCGAACAAGTCGCCACCCTGACCGCTGCGGCGCGCCGCGGGGTTACCGTGCTGGTCGCCAACCCGGACCTCGAGATGCTGACGCCGGCCGGCGTGCGCCCTTCCGCCGGGGCGGTGGCTAGGGAACTGGAGAAACTCGGCGCCCGTCTCGTGTGGTTCGGCAAACCGCATGCCGACATCTACCGCGTGGCGCTGACCGCGGCGGGCGACCCCGATCGCACGCAGGTCTTAGCGATAGGCGACAGCCCGGAGCACGACCTCGCCGGGGCCCAGCGGGCCGGCCTCGCGGGGGCGCTGCTCGGCACCGGCATCATGGGCGGCAAGTCGCCCCGGGAAGTCGGCGGCCGGCTCCCTCCGGGCGACTGGGCCTGGTTGCCGGAATTGCGCTGGTGATCGGTCAACCCGCCTCGGTGGCGGTATTGCCGCGGCCCTTCGGCTTCCCGTCGATGCAGTGCGGGCAGGACTTCTCGTAGACGTAGCGCACATCCCGTTGCTCCGCGATGGTGAGGGGCATCTGGCAATTGAAGCAGACCACGGAACGGGTCGGCCGGAGCGCGGGATCGACGCCGACGCGTTCATCGAAGACGAAACATTCGCCATCGTAATGGGCGCCCCCGACCTCCTCGAAGTACTTGAGGATACCACCATCGAGCTGGTGGATGTCCTTGTAGCCGAGGCTTTCCATGTAGGGTCCCGCTTTCTCGCAACGGATACCGCCCGTGCAAAACATCACCACCGGACGCTCCTTCAACTCCGGCGGCAGGTCGGCGACGGCACGCGGGAAGTCACGGAAGTTCCAGATCGGCGGTGCCAACGCCCCGCGGAAGGTCCCCATCCGCACCTCGTACTCGTTGCGGGTATCCAGCAGCACCACCGGGCGACCCTCATCCAACCAACGCTTGAGTTCCGTGGCTGGGAGTTTGGGCGAAGGGCGGCGGGCCGGGTCGACCCCGGTGACCCCGAAGGCGATGATCTCTTTCTTCACCTTCACGAGCATCCGCTTGAAAGGCTGGGCGGAAGACGGGCTTTCCTTAGGCGCCAAATCGGCCAAGCCGGGTAGTCCACGGAGTAGGCTGAGCACCACCTCCAGCTGCTCCCGGGTACCGGCGAGGAAGAAGTTAATGCCCTCGGGGGCCAACAGGATCGTCCCCTTCAGGCCCTGGGCCCGACAAGCCGCCAAGAGCTGCTCGCGCCGCCCCTCAAGCCCGTCCAACGGCGTGAACTTATAATAGGAGAGGTTGATGATGGTCGCCGGCATGGCCGAAACCGTGACCGCGGGAATCACTTCAGGCGACGGCATTCCGCAGACAGCACCCCTTGGGTCTTATCCACCCCTTGGATCAAGATGGCCTGGGTTTTCGCTAAGAGAGCTTTACGCTTGGCCGGATCCTTCTCCACCCCCGCCAAGTCAATGGAGTAACCCTTCTCATGGAGATAGGCCTTGAGGTAACCAATGGGCTTGCCGTCCTCGTCGAGAAGGCGGACATGACACACCGCGTCTTGGCCGTTCACGGCGCCGACGAGTTTGAAGTCGAGAAAGTTATGACTGCCGCGATCCACAAAGCCGACCAGCGGAATCTGGATGGCCTTGACCTCCGGTAGGATGGTGGCGGCGTTCGTGAATTTGGCCACGATGACCGGCGGCGCTTCCGGCTCCTTGGGTACCTCGGCTTTGGGCGCGGCTACCGGTGCCGCCGCGGGGGGCGCCACGCGGGCGGGACTGCTCGCCGGCTTGGACGGCGCCAAGGAAGGCTTCAAGTCCAAGCCAAAGGCGAAACTGGTGAGGAAGAGGAAGGCGAGGGGTACGCTCCGCATGGTGTTACTATTTATAAGACCCCAGGACGGGTCAATAGTTCGTCCGGATTCGACCTCCCGGACTCTTGCCTTTCCCCGTCCCTGCCCTAGCCCTCAAGAAACGGCCTAAACGCCCACCCTTTGCCCCCCGACGAACTCACGCTCCAACCCATCGGCTTCATCCGCACAGAGAAGAAGCCGCTGAAGTTCAATGCCCGGCACCAACCCGATGAGCATCAGGCCGAGACTAACTTGCTGGAGATGCTCCCCGGGGACAAATACCAGAAGGCGCTCAAGGACCTGGCTGGGTTCGACCGCATCTGGCTGATCTGGTGGTTTCACCGGAATAAAGACTGGCGCCCCGAGGTGCTCCCTCCCCGCGGCCCATCGAAGCGCCGCGGGGTCTTCGCAACCCGTTCCCCGCATCGCCCCAACCCGCTCGGCATCACCCCGGTCCAGTTGATTGCGGTCAAGAAGGGCCATCTGGTGCTCGGACCCTGCGACTTGGTCGATGGCACGCCCGTCTTCGACATCAAGCCCTACATCCCCGCCTACGACGCCTTCCCCTCGGCCAAGGCCGGCTGGATCGCCGAGGTCGACGCCGCCTTGGCTGCCCCGCCCGCCTACACCGTCGCCTACGCACCGCAGGCGGCAGAACACCTGAACTGGCTGCGCGATCACTGGTCGATCGATTTCCGCGACCGACTGCAGGAGCTGCTCGCCCGCGACCCCAGCCCACATCGGACCCGCCGCATCCGCAGCCGCCGCGGTGAGCTCTTTGATATCGGCTGCGGGGCCTGGTTCGCGGTCTTCAAGGTCGAAGGACAGGCGATCACCGTCCTTCACTTCAAGCCAGCCTTCCCGCTCAAGTTCCTGACCGACCCCTCCCGCCCGGAGATTCCGGACAAGAATGCCCAGCTGGCCTTCCGGGCGCTTTGGCCCAAGCTCCTCGACTGACCTGCTTATACGGCGTTTTTTGGAGGAGAAAGTTGGCAACAACTTCCCGGCGCAAAGGTCGAAAGTCGGCTCGCCACCTCGGCGAAATGCCTTCCAATCCGACCATGCCCCGACTCCCCCTCCTTACGGCCCTGTGCGCCTTTGCCACCGGCCTCTTCGCCGCCGAACCCCAGCTCGTCCTCCACGATGGCGACCGCGTGCTGCTGATCGGCGACGTGCTCATGGAGCGCGAGAACAACTTCGGTTACCTCGAGACCAAGATGCGTCGCGAGTTCCCCGGCCGTAACTTTGCCGTTCGCAACCTAGGCTACAGCGGGGATAGCCCCCTGGGTGCGTCGCGTGCCAGCTTCGACCCCGTCGCCAAGGGCGTCGACAGCCTCAAGGAGCAGCTCGCCGTCGTGAAGCCGACCGTCGCGATTCTCGGCTACGGCATGGCCGCCAGCCTGGATGAGCTCACCTACCGCCAGAACGACCCCGTGCTCAACCCCGACCCCGCGCGCTACGGCACCGACCACAGCCCGGCGAAATTCCGCCGCGAACTGCTGACGCTGATGGACCTCATCACCGCGGCCAGCCCCGGCGGCAAGGTGCGCTTCGTCTTCGTCGGCCCAATCAAGCACGAGGACTTACGCGGCAGCCGACCAGGCCTGCCCGACCCGGCTGAACACAACGCCTTGCTCGCCACCTACGAGAAGGTCCTGCGCGAACTCGCGGCCGAAAAGCAGTCGCCCTTCATCCAAGGCGAATGGCAACGCACCGCGGGGATCAACCTTACCCAAGGCACCGACAACGGCGTGCACCTGAACGCCCGCGGCTACCGCGCCTTTGCCACCAGTTTCGCCCTGCAGCTTGGCTGGAAGACCGAGGCCGCTCGCTGGGATGACGAAGACGCCGCCCAGGCGACCCTGCGCGACGCCATCCTCCGGAAGAACGCCCTCTTTTTCCACCGTAGCCGCCCGGCCAACTACACCTACATCTTCGGGTTCCGCCGCGGCGAACAAGGCCGCAACGCCGTCGAAATCCCCAAATTCGACCCGCTGATCGACAAAGCCGAAGCCAACGCCGTCGGCATCTCCGCCGGCAAACCCAGCACCCTCCCACCCGAACCGAAATCCGAAACGCAGCTTAAGCAACTTCCGCCACTCCCGCGCCCCGACTTCAAACTCGAGCCCGGTCTGGAGATCACGCTCTTCGCCGAGAACCCGTTGCTCGAGAAGCCCGTGCACATTAGCTGGGACACCCGCGGCCGCCTGTGGGTCGCGACGTCCAACACCTACCCGCAGGTGAACCCCGACGACCTAGGCGCGCAGATGGAAAACAACGCGGCCAAATTCGGCCCCTCGACAGGGAACGATAAGATCATCCTCTTGGAAGACACGAACAAGGACGGCGTGGCCGAGTCCTCGCGCATCATCGCCGACAAACTGCTCATCCCCGCCGGCGTCGCCCCCGACAACCGCGGCGGCTGCTTTGTCGGCGCGAGCACCGAGCTCCTGCACCTCACCAAACCCGGCACGGACGGCCTGCTCAGCGACCGGCGTATCGTGTTCAGCGGCTTCGGCACCGAGGACACCCACCACATCATCCATGGCCTCCACTGGGGCGTCGATGGTCGCCTCTACTTCCACCAGACCATCTATATCCACTCGCACATCGAAACCCCCTGGGGTCTGATCCGCGCCAATTCCGGCACCGCCTTCGCCTACGACCCAGAGCGCGAACGACTTGAAGTCCAATCGAAGGGGCTCGTCAACGCTTGGGGCCAGCAAGAAGACTTGGCCGGCCAGACCTTCCTGACCTCCGGGGCGGACGGCAACGGCATCAGCTGGGGCTTCCCCGGCGCGGTGCTCAATGCGACCGAAGGCGCCCGTCGCACGGTCAGCAGCATCAGCCCCGGCTCCTACCCCAAGTTCTGCGGTCTCGAAATTGTCCAGAGCCCCCTCTTCGGCCCGGAATGGCAAGGCCAGGCGATCACCAACGATTTCCGTGCTCACCGCATCGTGCGTTTCGCTTTCAACGACTTTACCGCCGACCCCAAGGCAAAGTCGGGCTACATCACCAAGGCGCAACCCGACGTTGTACGCACGAGCGACGCCTCGTTCCGTCCGATCGGCGTCGCGATGGGCCCCGATGGCGGCCTTTACATCGCCGACTGGACCAACCCCATCATCAACCACGGGGAAGTCGACTTCCGGGACCCGCGCCGCGACAAGCAGCATGGTCGCATCTGGCGCATCGCGCCGACGGGGAGCAAACCGCTCGCCTGGGAACCCCTCGCTGGTCAAAAGCCTGAGGCGCTCCTGACTAAACTAACTTCGGCCAACCGCTGGGAATTCGAGCAAGCCCGCCGCGAACTCCTCCTGCTAGACCAAGTGTCCCTTCAAAAGGCGGTCATCGGGTGGGCCAAAGATGACGTGACCCGGCGCCACGCCGCCTGGCTCCTCAGCGGTCGCACCGATAGCCTCAGCGAACTCCTAGCGATGCTGAAAAGCGCCGACCCCGTGACCGTGCAGGTCGCCTTGCGCGAGCTCGGCAAGGCCAACCGACAGGTGCAGCCCAACGACGTGCCCAGCATCGCCGCCACCCTTAAACACCCCAACCCTCGCGTTCAACTCGAAGCCTACCGTGCCTTGGGCAGACTCGGCACGTTTGCCGCCGCCGACGCCATCCTCGATGGCCAGACGGTCAACGCGGAAGACAACTTCCTGGACTTCGCCGCTTGGACCAGCGTGAACGAGGTCGCCCAGACCTGGCTCAAGGCGGTGGTGGCTCAACCCGACCTCCTGAGCGGCCGCGAAGCCAAGTTGGACCGACTGGTCAAAATCGCCGACCCCGTGGTCAGCGGCCCCCACATCCAAGCCTTGTTCAAGGGGCGCACCATCGATGCCGCTGGCTCCGGCCCTTGGATTGAACTCATCGGCAAAGCCGGCGGCGAAACCGAACTCACGCAAGTCTTCGGCATGCTGACTAAAGCGGACGCGCTGCAACCCGCCGCGCGGGTCCGGGCCGCGGGCGCGCTGGTCGATGCCGCCCTCACCCGTAACGTCCGGCCGGCGGGCGACCTGACCGCGCTGAGCACGTTGTTCCAGTCCGACAACCGCGACCTGCGCCTCGCCGCCATCCGCCTCAGCGGCTCCTGGAAACTCACGGCCTCCGTTCCGGAAATCGCGAAGTTGGCCGGTCAGGAAAAGGATCCCGCAGCCCGTGACTTTGCCTTCAAAGCCCTCCGTGACATCGGCCAACTACCCTCCGTGAATGCACTGACCGCCCTGGCCGCCGACGCGCAGCCCCTCTCCGTCCGACGGGGCGCCCTGATCGGCCTCTCCGTGCACGCCCCGGCCCAGGCACTCAAGGTCCTGCCGAGCATCTTCGCACAACTGAAGAAGAACGAGGCGGTCGCCACCTGGCAGGAACTCTTCACCAACGGCGCCTTTGCGGCCCGCTTGGTCAAAGCCTTCCCCAAGGACCTCTCGCCGGAAACCTACGCGACGGCGCTCCAAGCCGCCAAGGGTTCTGGCCGCACCGGCAAGGCCTTGGTTGACGTCCTGACCCCGCTCACGGGTGCCAAGGCCGGCGCTCGCGACTACACCGCCGAAGTGAACAGCATGGTCGCCGCGCTCAAGTGGGGCGCCGACCCCGCCGAAGGCGAGATCGTCTACCGTAAGAATGGCTGCGCCCTCTGCCACGCCATCGGCGGCGCCGGCGGTAAGCTCGGCCCCGACCTCTCGAGTATCGGCGCCAGCGCCCCCATCGACTACATCGTGGAAAGCGTCCTCAACCCGCCCGCCAAGGTGAAGGAAGGCTACCACGGCTTCGCCTTCACGATGAAGGACGGCAGCGTGCTGACCGGTATCCCCGCTCGCGAGACCACCAGCGACATCATCATCCGCCCTGGGCCTGGCGTGGAATTCCCCGTCAGCAAGGCCAACCTCGTGAAGCGCGAAAACATCGGCAGCCTTATGCCGGCGGGGCTGGTCGATGGCCTCGACTTCGTGCCGAAGCGCAGCCTCTTCGCCTTCCTCGGCGAGATCGGCAAGCCCGGCCTCTTCGACACCAGCAAGAACAACGTCGCCCGGGCTTGGACCTTCCAAGACCAGCCTCCGGGCGCCTTGGCTAAATCGGGCGCCCCCGCGACCATCTACGCGCTCATCAACGGCCAGCTCCTCAAGGAGTTCAACCCCGGCCGCCTCTACGCCGAAGCCCGCTTCACCGCTTCGGCCGCCACCGCCAAGCCGTTGGTGCTCACCGGGGTCAAGGCTGCCTGGATCGACGGCAAGGCGCTGGAACTTAAGGCGGGCCAGTCGACCGCCCCGCTCGCCGCCGGCAACCATGTGCTCGTCGTCGAACCAGACCTCACCGCGCCCTACTTCAAGGCGCAATGCGACGACGTGACGTTCCTGGGCGACTGACCTTGTCGGACAGCAGGCCGGTAAACAAGAAGGCCGCCCATCGGGCGGCCTTCGCTTTTCCAATTTCGGTCCCGACTTAGAAGCGGCTGGTGTAGCTCAGCTTGACCTCCGACGCCGACTTAACCCCGCTGCCGGAGCGCATCTCGTAGGAGAGCCCGGCGGTGCTCGTCTCGCTCACGGCGGCCTTGAAGCTCACGCCACCTCGGAAGATATCCTTACCGAAGCCGTAGGTATTCACGGTGAAGGCCGTGGGCACGGTGGCATCGGCAAAGCCCGCCGAGATTGTCGTCTGGTCCGAGGCCAACTCGTGCTCAAAAGCCGCGGTCAGACCGAGGGCGACCTTGTCGCTCAGCTTATAGCTGAAGTCGGCGCCGATCTCGGCCACGGTGGAGACCTGCGAGAAACCGCCGACGCTGAGGTTCGCACCCGAACCGGACTCCGCGAAGGCGTTCATTCCGCCGGAAGTGCGGTTCACCCCGACAAAGGGCGTGAAGCCAGCCACCGGCGCGAGGGTCAGCCGAGCGGCTACGACCGACGACTTAACCTGCGCCGAACTGAAGGCTTGGCCGGAGCGGAGACCGGAAGCCTTCTGATTACCACCCGCCAAGGCGAGGTCCAGGCGAGCGGCGCCAAAATCGGTGCCAAAACCCACCCCGAAGCTCTGGCCTTTCGCAGTGGCCGAGAAGCCAGCGGCCGTCACGTCACCCAGGTCATCGGAGAGGATGACCGAGAGTTTGCTGGCCGTGCCGAGGCTACGGGTCGCGAGGAGATAAGTCGCGTGGACAACATACGCCCCATTCTGGGTCGTAGGGGAAGCCGTCGCGGTCGCCTTCAGAGCGTCATAGCCCACCTGATACGTCCAGGCTTCGCCCACCGGTTGGTCGGTGAGGAACGAGCGGGTCAGGGCGAGCGTGTTACGCGCGCTCATCCGGGCGACGGCACCATAAGCCTCCGGCGAGAGGGCATCGAGGGCGGCCCCGACATCCGTGGCCAGCAGGACAGCGGCGGCGGCGCCGCCGACATCGTTCGCGGTCAGGAAGGCCTTCGCGGTCGAGGTCGTGGAACCGGCGCCGTTCTTAATCACGGTGCCGTTGGACACACCATCGGCCCAGAGGGCCGTGCCCACCGCTACGCGATTGGGGACGGTGGCGGCGAGGTCGGCAAACGTCTGGGTCTCACTCAGGCCGGTACCGTAAATCTTACCGGTGGTCGGCTGATAGAACACCTGCGCGGTCTGGGTATTACGGTCGAGGATACCGAAGCCACCGACATAGCTGCCAGCGACGATCGCCTGGAAGCTCTGGCCGCGGGCAGGGTCGAAAGCGTTGAACTTGGTAACCCGGAGGGTAGCTGTTGAATTGGGCGTGGAGGTGCCGGTGACGTTAACCTGGTCGAATCCGGCCGGATTGACGCCGGCGGCGGTACCGCCGACCTCGATATCCAGGATGCCGTTCTCGGTGTAGTTGCCGGTGACGGTGAGGATACCGGGCGAGTTGCCCGGGGAGACCGTGCCGTAACCGGTCAGGTTACCGTTGATGCGACCGGAACCCTTCAGCGTGCCGCCATTGAAGACCGTGACGTTCGGCGAGGCCACCGAGCCGTTGATCGTCAGGGTGCCGCCCGAGACGTTGGTATTACCGGAGTAGGTGTTGACCCGGGTGAGGATGGCGTCGCCCGAGCCGAGTTTCCAGAGCTGGCCGGTGCCAGAGATGGCGCCGGAGAGGGTCGTGGCGCCGGTGGTGTCGATGACCCCGCCCGTGCCGCTCAAGACGATATCGTTCGAGATCGTGGACGTGCCGGCGGCGGTCAAGGTTGCACCATCGAGGGCATAGACCCCGTTGGCGAAGACGGGGAGAGTGCTCCGGCTGTTGATGGCGATGAGCTGGCCGCCCTCAACTAGGCCGTAGGTGTCGGTACCGGTCACCGCGGCGTGGTTCTGCATGGCGATTAGGAACCACTTGGTGCCGTCGTTGACGATGGTGGAGATGTCGATGATACCCGAGGTCTCCTCGTCAAGGGTCCGGAAATCAGCCCCGCCGGTCAAGAAGCGGGTGCGGTCGGACTCTAGAATCTGGAGAGCCGAGGTGGTCGGGTTGTTGGCATTCGGGTCGATGACCCAGTGCTTGGCGACGTAGGCGACATTACCCGGGTCTTCTTGAACGTAGATGAGACCGTCATTACCGACCGTGAGGTTATCGAAGCTGCGCGCGAGGTCGCCGTCGCGACCGCGGAGATTGGCGCTATCCACGATCAGCGAGATATTTCCCCCGAGCGTGAAGTCGCTGGTATTGCTGAAAACGAGCTTATAAAGGCGCGCGGTCTGCGTCACGCCGGTCATGCCGCTGGTGGGAATGATCGAAGCCCCCGTGGTCGCGAACACATAGGTCGACGCGCTCAACCAGGCGCCGTCTTCGGGACGGGCGAACTCGGTCACCCCGGCGGTCGTCGAGGTAGTCTGGAGCCCAGCACCTGGGGTCGAGCCCCAGTTGCTGGTAGAGAAGGTCGGGGCGACAAGGGCGAAGGTGCCGTTGATGGCGCCGGCCGACTCGCGGGTGACCGCGCCATTGGCGTAGTTCGAGCCACCGTTGGTGACCTTGACGCCGTAAAGCACGCCATTGGTCAGGCCGGCACGCTCGATGGCGGTGCCGGTGTTGGACTTATTACCGACCCAAAGGTAGACTTGGCCGGGTGTGCTGTCTTCATTGCCGGCGACGATGGTCTTGTTCGCGGCCGAGCCAGTCAGGTAGGGGTTAGCGAGCAAGTTCTCGTTGGAGTAACGGCCGAGGTGCGGCAGTTCGTAGACCTTACCCTTGTCGGCACCCGTCGAGACCCAGGCGAAAGCGCGCCCTTCGCTACCGATCTCCTCACCGTTCAAGAAGATCTGGCCATTGTAGCCGATGTCGTTACCGACGCCGTTCGAGGTGTTATAGAAGGCGCCGATGGGAGCGAGGTCGGCGGCGCAGAGACGCCCGATTGCCGTCGTCGTGCCAGAGGTCCAAGCACTGGTGGCGGTGTTCCAGAGATAGAGGTTATTGGCCGAGGTGAGGAAATCACCGCCGGAGATGACACGGAACGTACTCTTCTCAATCACCCAACTCGACACATAGGAACCGACCGAGCCATGGGCCCGGACGATGCCGTTGGTGGCGCCGTACTCATGATTCAACAGCAGAGTGAAGGTAGAACCATCATTGTTATCGTACGCCCCCATGCCGTCTGGAATACCACCAAAACGATAGCCATTTAAGGCGACGTCGCCAGTGGTGAGCAGGGAGATCGCCGACCAGTTCGGCGCGGTCACCGTGACGTACGGGGACTGCGAACTGGAAGGACCAGTGGAGGTGGTCGGGGCGGCGAAGGCCGACACCGTGGCGGCGGCGGCGAGGAGGAACGAGCGGGTGACGTGATGCATAGGAGAAGAAACCCATCCTACCGAGCGAGCGAGGCGAAATGCCTTCAGCCCGGTGACAGGCCCGTCATACAACCAAATGTCGCTTTCGTGACTTTCGCCACAATCACGAACGAGTTGTCCGCAATCGCCTTCCCCTCGTCACACCGACACTAACCAGTTGCGGATTCGCCGCGGAAAGCCAGATTATCGCTTACCACGATGAAGTCCCCGGCCATCCTTACCTGCCTGCTCCTGCTCGTCGGCTGCACCCCGACGGTCGACGGACCGCAGACGATGCTCATCGTCTCGGAGAACCTTCCCTTCCGCCTCACGACCGAGCTCGCCCGACGCGCCACCGAGGGCTCGCCCGCGGCGGTCGTCGTGACCGAGAAGGAGGTGCGTGAGATGCTCTCCCGCTCACTGCATCGCACCCCGGAGAATCTGCGCAAGCGAGCGCACTACCTCGACCTGCTCGGCCGCCTCCACGCCGAACAGGGCGAGTATGCCGACGCCGAGTACGCTTACCGCGACTGCATCGAAACGATGCGGGCGACCCCCGCCCCCGACGCCGAGGCCTTCGCCAACTGCCTCGTCCAGCTCGCGGGCGTCTTCTACCGCTTGAACGACTACGCCCATGCCACGGCGGCCTACGCGGAAGCGATCGCCCTGGAGGAAGTCCGCCTCGGACGCGACCATGACGACATCCTCGGCCTGCTGAGCATCCAAGCCGGCCTGGAACTCAAGATGGGCCATGCCAAGGCCGCCGAAGGCCTGCTCCGCCGGGAACTCGACACCATCACCCGGACCCGCGGGATGGACCGGCGGGAGACCGCGTCGGTCATGGACCACTTAGCGGAAGCCTTGAGCCAGCAGGATCGTAAAGCCGAGGCGGCGGAACTTCGCCAAAAGGCCAAGGAAATCCGCCACAAGCTGTGCGACGAGTGCTAAAAACGGCCTCCCCACGCTAACTGACTTCCGGACAGCGACTTGGCAGGGGACCTGCTTGACGGGGGACTGTTCCCAGGCAGACCGACTGAGGAACAAACCTCCTCCGATTGGGAACTCATTACCATTGCCCTGCCCCCCTTGACACACACCCCTTGACAGCCGTGGCCCGAATTTCCCGCACATCGATCGACGACCTCCGCCAACGCGCGGACATCGTCGCGTTGGCCGGCGACTACACCCAGATGAAACAACGGGGCCGGGACTGGTGGGGCCTCAGCCCGTTCAAGTCCGAAAAAAGCCCGTCGTTCAAGGTGAACCCTGAAACCGGGCTCTGGTATTGCTTCAGCACCCAGCAGGGCGGCGACGCGTTCAAGCTCGTGATGGCCCGGGAGGGCCTCGACTTCCCGGAGTCCGTCGAGCGGGTCGCGACCCGCTTCGGCTTCCAGCTGGAATACGAGAATGGCGGCGCCGACGCCAACGAACGCTCGCTCCGCGGCCAACTCATCGAAATCCACGGCATGGTCGCCGATTACTGGCGACGGTGCTTCCTTGAGGACCCCGTGCATGGCGAATGGATCCGCGACTATTGGACGAGGACCCGCCGCTTCGACCTCGCCGTGGCGGACGACTTTGGCATCGGGCTCGCCCCGGTTGATGACTCCAAGTTGATCGGCGGGCTCCTGAAGAAAGGGTTCAGCAAGGAGGCCCTGGCTGGCACCGGCCTGTTCTTCGGCACCGACCGTATCCCCGACCCTGCCCGCTGGCGCTGCCGTTTCCGCGGTCGTCTCACCATCCCCATCCGCGACGTGCAAGGCCGCGTCATCGCCTTCACCGCCCGGCAACTCGACATCACCCCGGCCGATGACCCGTCGCGCGAGGCGAAGTACGTCAACTCCCCGGAAACCGAATTGTTCAAGAAGTCGCGGACGGTCTTCAACCTCGACCGCGCGCGCTCCAACCGCAAGGGCGACGAACCGTTCGTGCTCGTCGAAGGGCAGCTCGATGCCATCCGCTGCCATAGCTCGGGCATCCCGGGCGTAATCGCCGCCCAAGGCACCGCGGTGACTGAAGATCACCTCCAACAACTGCACCGCTTCGCCCAGCGGCTCATCGTCTTCCTCGACTCCGATGCCGCTGGCCAGAAAGCCGCCCTCCGCCTCCTGCCGATCGGCCTCAAGGAAGGGCTGGACATCCGCTTCCTCTCCCTACCCGGCGGCAAGGACCCGGATGAGTTTTTCTCCACGCAGGACGCCTCCCAATGGACGGCCCTGACCAAGACCGCCCGGAGCGCCATGCAGTTCTGCGTGCAGTCCTTGGTGCCCGAGGGCTCCTCCAACCTCCCGCTGGCCAGCCGGCTCTCCTTGCTTGAGACGATCTTCCCGATCGTGCAACAGGCGGGTGCCGAGGAAATCGTCCGCGAAGCCCTGAACGAGGCGGCCCGCCACGCGGGGATCGGCATCCGGGAAATGCATATGGCCTACGAACGGCACGTCGCCACCGTCGCCGCCCAGCGGCCCGCGATGCAACTCGGTCAGGCCGAACGCCCGACCGAACCGTTTGTCAAGGGGGGGGGCTTGACAACCCCCGAGGAGGACCTAGTCCTCTTCCTTCTTCGGCATGATTCCTACTTCGTCCCAGTCGCGCAGGCTCTCCCGCTCGAATGGATCGACCAAGCCGGGCGAGGCGGGCTGCTCCTGATGGCCCTCCTCAACGAGGCCGTCCACGGCCATTTCAGCGGCGTCCGCGAGGCGCTGAACATCCTGGACGACGACCTGCGCACGGAGGCCGCCCGGCTCGCCGCCGGCTCCTTCAACCCGGCCGACCGGGCCGACGAGGTGCTGCCCCACGTCAACGGCATCCTGAAGTCTTTCCACACGCGCCACGCCCAAGGGCTGATCCGCTCCCTCGATGCGCGCATCGCCTCGGCCGATAAGGCCGACATCGGGACGCTCACTTCCCTCCAGACGGAGAAGATCCGTCTCCGGAAACTGAACATCAGCCCGCCCTCCCTTTCCCCCTGAACTCCGCCATGCCCGACAAGAACGCCAAGAAGAATTCCGCCAAACCCGTCAAGACGCCCACCGCCAAGGCCGTGCCCGTCAAGGCCGTCGCGGCCAAGCCGGCGCCCAAGGCGCTCGTGAAAACCGCGGTCAAATCGGCCCCGACCAGCAAGGCTGCCATTAAGCCCGTGCCGCCCAAAGCCCCCGGCAAACCCTTGGCCGGCAAGACCGCCGCCGCGACCAGCAAGGCCGCCGAACCCGCGCTGAAGAAGGCCGCGGCCGTCGTCGCGAAGGCCGCGCGGGTCGTCAAACCCGCGCCGGGCGCCAAGAACCTAGCGAACCCGGTCGTACCCAGGGACGTGAACGAGAAAGTCCAGCAACTCGTGAGCCTGTCCAAGAAGAACGGCTACGTCACGGTCCAGAACATCAACGAAGTCATCCCGGACAGCGCCACCGACCCGGAGCTGATCGAGAACATCATGAACATCCTGGACAACCTCGACATCAAGCTCCTCGACGAGGACGAGGTGGAGGCGTTCATCAAGAAGGTGGAGGACTCCGAGGAGGAAGCCGCGCGCACCGTCCCGGCCGACGCCCCGTACGACCCGTTCAACGTCTACCTCAAGCAGATGGGCCACAAGCCGCTGCTGACCCGCGAGCAGGAAGTCGAGATCTCCAAGCGGATCGAGGACGCCGAGCTCCGCGCCCAAGACTTCCTCTTCTCCATCTGGCTCACCCTCCCCTACCAGTTGGACCTCGCGCGCAAGGTCCAGCGCAAGGAGGAACGCTTCGATAAGGTCGTCATCGACAAGAAGGTCGAGTCCCGCGACCGCTACTACAAGGACCTCGAGAAGGTCATCAAGGATTGCGAAATCCTCGAGAAGGACCTCGGCAAGAAGTGGGAAAAGGTCCAGGAGTGCAAGGACGACGCAGAACGCGCTAAAGTCCGCGATAAGTACAAGAAGGCCGAGGCCCCGGCCAAGGCCATCCTGCGGAAGTTCTGCTTCAAAATGAAGCTCTTCGAGGAATGGCTGGAGACCCCCGAGGTGAAGAACGACCTCGAGGACGCCCGCAACCTCCTGCAACCCGCCTTCGTGAACCGCGGTCCGGTGCGCGCCAAGAAGGCCGTGAAGGCCGAGATCTCGCTCACCCGCGCCCGCGAAATCGAGCTCCGCTGGCGGCTTTCGCCCCAGGAGCTAGTCGACGTCGGTCGCCATGTGCGCAAGCACCTGGATGAGGCCCAACGCGCCAAGACCGAGATGGTCGAGCATAACCTCCGCCTAGTCATCTCCATCGCCAAGAAGTACCAGAACCGCGGCCTGCTCTTCACCGACCTCATCCAGGAAGGCAACATGGGCCTCGTGAAGGCGGTCGAGAAGTTCGAGTACCGTCGCGGCTACAAGTTCTCCACCTACGCCACCTGGTGGATCCGCCAGGCCATCACCCGCTCCATCGCGGACCAAGCCCGCACCATCCGCATTCCGGTCCACATGATCGAGACGCTCAACAAAGTGATGCAGGTACAGAAGCAGCTCACCCAGGAACTTGGCCACGAGCCCACGGCCGAGGAGGTGGCCAACGAGATGAACATGCCGATCGAGCGCGTGCAGCAGATCATGAAGATGGCGCAGCAGCCGATCTCCCTCCAATCGCCCGTTGGCGACGGCGAGGACACCTCCTTGGGCGACTTCATTGAAGACAAGTCCGCCGAGAACCCGTCGGACACCGCCTCGACCCGCTTGCTCCGCGAGAAGATCGATTTCGTCCTGCGCTCCCTCGCCGAACGCGAGAAGGAGGTCCTCATCCTGCGCTTCGGCCTGCTGGATGGGGTCCAACGCACGCTCGAGGAAGTCGGCCGCCACTTCAAGGTGACCCGCGAACGCATCCGCCAAATCGAAGCCAAGGCGCTCCGCAAGATGCGCCACCCGACGCGCATGCGCCAGTTGCAGGGTATGTTCGAGGGCGAGCTGGACACCTCCGGCCCCGGCTTCGACCAGTTCATCTCCGACGAAGACAAGGCGGCCGAGGAATCGGGCCCCTTGAGCGGCAACGTGCCCTCCGGCGGCGCCCTCGAGGCGTTCATGAACAAGCCGCAGGACGGACCGCTCCCGCCCCGCGGATGAACCGGCTCGCCGGATTCCTCGCCAGCGTCCTGCTGGGGGGTTGCGCCGCCGAAGCCCCATCGGTCGACGACGCCCTCCCGCCGGCCAACCCCTTCGCCCGTCCTGCCGGCGCCTCGCGCAACCTTGCGGTCGGCCAGCTGACCCCGAGCTCCGCCCGCGAATGCTGGCGCATCATCGCGCTCAGCCCAGGACACCCGCTGCGCGGCGCTGAATTCGTGGTCACCCGCAACGCGGAACTCCGCCCGACCGCCCTGCTGAAAGTCACGAAAATCGAGGGTCGCGTGGCCTTGGCCGATATCCTGCGCGGCCAACCCGGACCGCGCGACGAAGTCGTCCTCCCCTCGACCGACCTGACCGACGCCGCGCAAGCCCTCCCCGGGCGCCCTCCCGGCTCTTGACCTCGGCGGGGCGGATGCCCACGGTGCCCTTTCCATGGCAAAGACCCAGGCTGGTATCGTCGGACTCCCCAATGTGGGCAAGTCCACCCTCTTCAACGCCCTGACCCGCTCCCGCAAGGCGGAGGCGGCCAACTACCCCTTCTGCACGATCGAGCCCAACGTGGGCGTCGTGCTCGTCCCCGATGAGCGCATGCTCGCGTTGCAGAAAATCGCCGGCACGAAGGTCGTCATCCCCGCCACCATCGACATCGTCGATATCGCCGGCCTCGTCGCCGGGGCCTCCAAGGGAGAGGGTAAAGGTAACGACTTCCTCTCCAACATCCGCGAGTGCGACGCCATCATCCATGTGGTCCGCTGCTTCGATAACGACGATATCGTCCACAGCATGGGCAAGGTCGACCCGGTCCGCGACATCGGGGTGATCGAGACCGAACTCATCCTCGCGGACATCCAATCCGCCGAGCAGCAGCTGGATCGCAATCAGAAGAAGGTCCGCAGCCAGGACAAGGACGCCATCGCCAACGTCGAGTTGCTCGCCAAACTGGTGACGCACCTGAACCAAAACCTACCCGCGGCGTCCCTCGATGTCACCGACGACGAGCGCGCCCGCCTGAAGACCTACAACCTGCTGTCCTCGAAGAAGGTGCTCTTCGCTTGCAATGTCGCGGAGTCAGACCTGGCCGACCCCTCGAAAAATCGCCACGTCGCCGCGGTCGCGGCCCTGATCGGCCAGCGCCATGGCTGCGAGCACGTCGTCATCTGCGCCCAAGTCGAAGCCGAGCTGTGCGACCTCTCCCCCGCCGAGGCCACCGAGTTCCTGCAGTCCCTCGGCGTCACCGACTCCGGGGTCTCCTCGCTCATCCGCGGCGCCTATCACCTCCTCGGTCTGGCCACCTACTTCACTGCCGGCGAAAAAGAAGTCCGGGCGTGGACCTTCCGCAGCGGCATGACCGCCCCCCAGTGCGCCGCGGTCATCCATACCGATTTCGAGAAGGGCTTCGTGAAGGCCGAAATTGTCTCCTACGAGGACCTGGTGAAGCACGGCTCGGTCGCCGCCGCCCGTGACGCCGGCCGCTACCGCCTCGAAGGCAAGTCGTACCTCTTCAAGGACGGCGACGTGGCCCTATTCCGCTTCACGGACTAACGCCCAGCTAAGCCTAATTGGACAGTTTGATCGGCCCAGCACGCGAAAGGACCCCCAAAAAGCGTCCTTTCGCTTTGCCAACGGCGGGAGGGCTCGCAACCATCTACAATGGCCCCTGTCTCAAGTCCATGCGCCTTACCCTCCTCCTGCTGTCCGCCTGCCTAGCCCCCCTTGGGTGCGCCCGGGCCATGGCCGCGGACCTGCGCCCCAACATCGTCTTGGTGATCGGCGAAGACATGGGACCGGACACCGGCGCCTACGGATGCAAAGACGCGATCACCCCAAACATGGATCGCTTGGCGAAAGAAGGGGCCGTCTTCACCCGGGCGTTCACCCATTGCGGCGTCTGCGCCCCGTCCCGCAGCGGCATGGTGACGGGCATCTACCCGCTGACCTGGGGTGGCCAAAACATGCGCTCCAAGGTGATCACCCCCCCGGGACTCTTCACCGAGAAACTGCGGGCCGCCGGCTATTTCGTGATGTGGCCGGGCAAGACCGACTTCCAAGGGATCCCAGAGCGAACCCTCGCCGACTCGCGGGAACTCTGGGTCAACTACGGCAACAAACCAGTGATCAAGACGGTCCCGCCCAAGCAGCCCTTTTTCGCTTACATCAACGACACCGTCAGCCATGAGAGCCAAGTCCGAGCCAACGACGGCGCCCACGCCCGCAATACCAGCGCGCTGAAGCCCTCCGACCGCCGCGACCCGACCAAAGTCGAACTGCCGCCTTTCTACCCCGACACCCCGGAGGTTCGCCGCGAGGTCGCCCACTACCATGAACTCGTCACGGCCGTCGACTACACGCTCGGCCGCGTGCTCGATTGGCTCAAGGAAAACAACCTCGAGGAGAACACCATCGTCATCCTGACCGGCGACCATGGTCGGGGGATGCCGCGATTCAAACGCTCCCCCAAGGACACCGGCACGCGCGTCCCCCTGATCGTCCGCTGGCCCGGCAAGATTCCTGCCGGCAGCACCCGCGAGGACTTCGCCAGCTGGATCGATTTCGCGCCGACGGCCTTGACCCTCGCGGGAGTCCAAGTGCCCAAGGAATACGACGGTCACTGTTTCCTGCCCACCGCCGTCCTCCCGCCGAAGTATGTCTACTCCTTCCGGGATTTCATGGACGAAAGTTACGACCGCGTCCGCTCGATCCGTGACCCCCGCTACCGCTACGTCCGCAACCAGGCGCCCGGCGTCGACGAAGCAGGCAAGAACGCCTACCAGGAAGTCGGCCAGACCATGCAGGCCCTGCGCAAAGCCCAGGCGGCCGGCACACTGACCCCGCTGCAGGCGCTCTACTTCAACCCGAACCGCGCCGCGGAGGAACTCTACGACACCCTCACCGACCCTTGGGAAGTGAAGAACCTCGCCGGCGACCCCGCCCACGCCGCCAAGCTCGCCGAACTTCGCACCGAGTGCGACCGATGGGTCGCCCACTGTGGACCGCTCGGCGAGATGAGCGCCGATGACCTCGTCAAGAAGGGCTACATCCATCCGCGCGACGATAAATACGCCGAGCGATCCAAGACCGGCAAGCTGGCCGAAGACGAAGCCACGCCCGCTAAAAAGAACGGCAAGAAAGCCGCCAAGTAATTTCACCCTCATTTCCTCTCAACTTATGCGCATTCCCTTATTCTTAGCCGTGGCTGTCCTCGCCACGGGCTGTCGCCCCGCCCCAAAGGTCTCGACCTACGAGGTGAAATCCGACGCCCCCGCCCCCAAGGACACCGTCGCCAACGCCACCCCGGCCCCGCGACCCGCCATGCAGGCGACCCCCGCGATGCAGGCCGAGGCCGCCCAAGCGGGCCAGCCGACCTGGGCCGCGCTCCCCGAGGGCTGGACGGTCGGCCCCGCCAACGCGATGCGCAAAGGCAGCTGGACCCTGACCGGCCCGAACGGCTCCAAGGCCGAGGTCGCCGTGACGGTCTTTCCGGGCACCGTCGGCGGACTCACCGCGAACGTGAACCGCTGGCGCGGACAGATCGGCCTGCCGCCCGCGAGCGAAGCCGACATCCAAGCGGCCGCCAAGCCGGGCAAGGTCGGGGCCGACGAGGCGCAGCGCTTTGTGCTCGTCTCACCTGACGGCGCCAAGTCGACCGACGCCTTCCTCGTGCCCAAGAACGGCTCAACCTGGTTCTGTAAGCTCAGCGGCGATAGCGCCGCGGTCCAAGCTCAGGCCGATGCCTTCACCAAATTCCTCCTCCAATCCAAGCTCCCGTGAACGAAGCCCCCCCCACCCCTACGAGTGACCGCCGGGACCCGCTCGCCGTCCTTTCCGGGCTTCGGTTGACGGTCTTCTTGCTCATCCTGTCGATCATCTTGGTCTTCCTCGGCACCCTGGAGCAGGTGCATTGGGGCGTCTGGCACATCCAAAAGGCCTACTTCGGCTCCTGGATTTGCTTCTACCCGCTCGACGACACCGCCATCGTCCAGCTGCCGCTCCCAGGCGGCTTCCTTCTTGGGGCCTTGCTCATCGTCAACCTGACGCTCGCGCACGTCCGCCGATTCAAGGCCGAACTCAAGCACCTCGGCATGATCATGATTCATGGCGGCCTGCTTCTGCTTCTGGCCGGAGGCTTCGTCACCGCGATCTACCAGGAGGAGTCGGCGATGATCATCCCCGAAGGGGAGAGCCGGAATTACTCCGAGGCATTCCGTGAATTCGAACTGACCATCACCGAGAAGACCACCGCCGGCACCGACAAGGTCACCGCCATTCCCGACGCGCTGCTGCAGACCGGCGCCAGTTTCCCGCTCGGCGATAAGCTGCCCACGGTAAAAATCGACACCTACCACCGCAACGCCACCCTCCGCGCCCTCTCGCAACTGCCAAAAGGCACCCCCGTCAAGGTCACCCATGGCATCGGCACGACCACCCCATTGGCCTACCAAGAACAAAAAGAGAGCTTCGACGACAATAACCCGAACGCGCCCCTCGGCTTCGTGACGCTTAACGATGCCCAAGGCGCCAAACTCGGCACCTGGGTTGTCTCCGCCGCGTTGACCGAGTCGCTCGGGGCCCAGCCCTTCACCCACGCCGGCAAGAACTTCGAGGTCTCGCTCCGCCGGGCCCGCGTCTACCACGCCTTCACGGTCAAACTCAACCAGTTCACCCACGAGAAGTACCCGGGAACGAACACCCCCCGCCGCTTCGCCAGCGATGTCACCGTGGAGGACGGCGGCGTCACCCTGCGCAACTTCGTGATCTCGATGAACCAGCCGCTGCGACATGGAGGCGCCACGCTGTTCCAATCCAGCTTCGGTAACTCGCGCGAGGGCAAGGACATCACGGTCCTGCAAGTCGTCCGCAACCCCGGGGCATGGATCCCCTACGCCTCCGTCCTGATCATGTCGTTGGGGCTCCTCTGGCATTTCGGTTCCTCCCTGTTCCGCTTCCTCGCGGCACGCGCCAAGGCCACCGCCACCCTCGCCCTGCTAGCTTGCGTGCTTCCGGCTCAGGCCGCGGAGACCGCTTGGGATAGCCAAGTCTTCGGCGAGATTCCGGTGCAGAACGCTGGGCGCGTCCAACCGATTGAGACGCTCGCCAACGGGTCATTACTGCAGATGCGTTCCCGGCGGGAACTCGCCCTAACCAAGCTCGAACGGGTCGCCTTCGGTCAGAAACCTTCCACCTGGACGGCGGAGCAACGCACCGATATCTTTCAGGAAATCCCCGGGCTCAAGGACAACCAAGCGGTGCTGGACACCTTGGAGATCCGTCCGCTCCCCCTCCACGGGGGTTCGCTCAGCGCCGTCGACTGGCTGATCGAAGTCGCCTTCCGCGCCCACCTCGCCCGCCACCTACCGACTTTCCGCGTCGACAACCCCGTGGTCCTCCGGATGACCGGACGCGACCCGGAGAAAACGAAGTTCGCGAGCTGGGATGACATCCTCAAACACAGCAAGGAGATCTCGAAGGCCGCCGAGGACGCCCGCAGCCGCGGCCAAGCCGACCGGGGCGCCGAGGATCGCGCCGTCATACAACTGGAGACCGCCGCCCGCCAATACGCCTTGCTCAGCATGACCTTCATCCCGGGTGACCTCCCGCCCGAGATCGAGCCCCAGCAGGAGTACCGGGCCTGGTTCATGACCATCAACCGCGTGCTCGCCGAGATGGCGAAGAACCGGGACGCCCAGACCGGTGCGGCGCCGGCCATTGATGAGGAACTGCAGAAGACGGTCCGTTCGCTCGTCGACCGTTACCAAAATTTCGCCCGCGAAGGGTCAATCCACCTTGTCCCACCCAAGGTGGCTGGCTCGCAGGACGAATGGGACAACCTTGGTGCCGCGTTGCTGGGCACCATCCAGCGCGACGAGTCCCGCCGGGACGCCCTGGGGCCGGAGGGAATCATCACCCGTTATGCCAATTTCTGTTCCGCTTGGCGCAAGGGAGACAACGATGGTTGCCTCCGCGAGGCGAAGGCGATCCGCGCCTCGCTGCAAGACCCGATGTGGTCGGACCGCATCGCGTCCGAGGCCGGCTTTAGCCGCTTGCAGGCCTTCTACTGGCTGCTCCAAGCCTACTTCCTTGCCTTACTGGCCACCCTCGTCTATTGGGTGAGCGGCAAGGAGAGCGTGCGGAGCAAGACAGCGGTCGGCCTGTGGGTGCTCTTCGGACTGCACACCGCGGCGCTGCTCTACCGGATGTGGCTGCACGGGCGGCCGCCGGTCACCAACCTCTATTCCTCCGGTATCTTCGTCGCGTGGGGTGGCGTCGCCCTCGGCGTCATCCTGGAACGTTTCTGGAAGAACGGCATCGGCGCCGCCGCCGCCGCCATCTGCGGCTTCCTCTCCCTGCTGGTCGCCCACAACCTCGGCCTCTCCGGGGAGGACAACCTCGAGAGCGTCCGCGCCGTGCTCGACTCGAACTTCTGGCTGGCGACCCACGTCACGATCGTGACCTTGGGCTATTCCGCGACCTTCATCGCCGGCTTGCTCGGCGGCATCCACCTCTTCCTCCGCGCGTTCAAGGCCGACTACAACGGCGCCGACAGCGTGGGGCGGGCGGCCTACGGCATCCTCGCCTTCGCAACCTTGGCCAGCTTCATCGGCACGATGCTCGGCGGTATCTGGGCGGACCAGAGCTGGGGCCGCTTCTGGGGCTGGGATCCCAAGGAAAACGGCGCCGTGCTCATCGTCCTCTGGTGCGCCGTCTGCCTGCACGCCCGCTGGGGTGCCCTCGTCCGCCGGGATGGACTCATGCAGCTCCTCGTCTTCGGCAACATCGTCACGGCGTGGTCGTGGTTCGGCACCAACCTTCTCGGGGTCGGGCTCCATAGCTACGGTTTCACCGAGTCCGGCTTCTTCTGGCTCTGCCTCTTCATCGCCTCCCAACTTGCGGTCATCGCCCTTGGCTGGCTCCCTGCCCGCGCGAGCCGCGCCAACGCCCCCCGCGGCAACGATCAGCCGGTTGCATGAACGAACCTGCGGCGACCGCCTGGTTTTGCGTGAAAGCGAAACCGCGCCAAGAGGCGGTGGCCGCCCGCAACCTGCGCGCGCTGGGCGAGGTTGATGTGGTCTTCCCGCGCCTACGGCGGACGCGACGCGGGCATGACCAGAACAAACTCGTCGTCGAACCGCTCTTCCCGGGCTACCTCTTCCTACGCTTCGACGCCGCCGAGTTGCAGACGTCGGTGCGCGGCACCCGCGGCGTGTTGCACCTCGTCAGCCAAGGCGGTCGGGCCGTGGAGGTCGCCCCGAAGGTCATCGACGACCTTCGGGCGCTTGGCCCCGAGGCGATCCTCACCCTGCTCGATGAAGCCCCGCAGGTGGGCGGCAAGGTCCGCGTCATCCGCGGAATCTTCGCCGGCACCGAAGGCGAAGTCCTCCGCTTGCACGAACCGCAGAAACGCATCGCCATCCTGCTCGAACTCCTCGGCTCGGAAAAACCCGTCGAGCTGAGCGCCGAAGATGTGGAAAAAATGGGGGAATAGGCATCAGGGATTAGGAGGGAGAAGCTCCGCGCCCGCCACGGCCGACTCAACCCCCACGACCATCCTTACCGGCACCTCCTACTCCCTACTTCCTCATTCCTCATCCCCCTCTAATCCCTACTTCCCAATCTCCCAGCCCTCCCACGATGATCCACGACCTCCTCGCCAATGCCGGTACCTACGAGAAGCTTCACCCGGATTTCCCCAAGGCTTTCGCCTGGCTGAAGGCGTTCGACCCGTCGACGCCCGATGGGAAATATGAGATCGACGGCCCGGGCCTGACCGCCGGCGTCCAACGTTACGAAACCAAACCCGACGCCGAGAAGAAATGGGAGGCGCACGAAATGCACGGCGACATCCAAGTCGTCTTCGCCGGCGAGGAGATCTGCGGGCACACCGACGTGCGGACGCTCATCATAACCGAGCCCTACAACCCGGCAAAGGATGTCGCCAAATACGCCCACCCCGCCGGCCCGCCGACCCGCCTGCGTCTCCAGCCCGGCTCGTTCACCATCTTCCTGCCCCAAGATGGCCACCAACCGGGCGTACAGGTCGGCCAGGCGACGTCGGTACTGAAGGTCGTCATCAAGTTCCGCGTCTGATCGGCCGGGGTGCAACTTTCGGCCCGGGGCGGTGTCACACCACTACCCCCATGCGCTACCTCCTCGCCCTCCTCCTGACCATCGGTCTGGCAACCGCCCAGCCCGCCCCCGCGACCGACACCACCCGCACCCGGGACGTGATCTACCAGAAGCGCGATGGCTTCGCGCTGACGATGGATGTCTTCAAGCCCGCGAAACCCAACGGCGCCGCCATCATCAAGATCATCAGCGGCGGCTGGAACTCGAACCACAACGGCATCGGCGACGGCGGCTGGACCAAGGCAGGCTACACCACCTTCGTCGTAGTCCACGGCTCCCAGCCACGCTTCCACATCGATGAGATTGTGCCCGACGTCCAGCGCGCCGTGCGCTTTGTCCGCGCCAACGCCGCCAGCTACGGTATCGACCCCGATAAGATCGGCGTTACCGGCGGAAGTGCCGGCGGCCACCTCTCCCTGATGCTTGCCGTCAAAGGCGCGGCGGGCAACCCGAAGGCCCCTGATCCGGTCGACCGTGCCAGCAGCGTCGTCAACGCCGTCGCCTGCTACTACCCGCCCACCGACTTCATCAGTTGGATCAATGAGAACGACGGCCTCAACGGGGTCGGCCCGCTCGCGACACGCAAGCCGGCCTTCGGCCCCAAGCTCGACACCCCCGAAGGCATGCTCGCGATGGGCAAAGCGCTTTCGCCGATTAACTTCATCTCCAAAGCCCAACCGCCCATCTATATCGTCCAAGGCGACAACGACGTGCTCGTCCACTTCACCCAGGCGCTCCGCTTCCAGGCTAAGTCGGCCGCGGCCGGCGCCACCTGCGAGGTCCTGATCCGGGAAGGCGCGGGGCATGGCGGCTGGAAGGAAATGGGCGAGGACAACTTGCGCATGACCGAGTGGTTCGATCTCCACCTCCTCGGCAAGCAGCCAGCCCGACCCTTCAACAACGGCGTGTCGAAGCTCCCGAGCACGATACCGGCGAAGAAGTAAGAAAGGAGTAGGGGGTAGGAAATAGGGAATAGGTATTGGGGAGTGGAGGATGGGCATAAGGAGCGGGGGATTCGGATCCTCCTCGCCTGCCCGCATCCCCGCTCCCCACACCTACTTCCTAAACCCTGGTACCTATTTTCCTACCACCTAATCCCTAAGACCTAACACCGACCTCCTACTCCCCACGTCCCACTGCCTGCCCTTCTTAACTTGCGACCCGGGCTTCCGTCTCCTAAACCCACCCTATGTCCGCTGGTTGCCGCCTGATCCTCGCCCTCGACGTCGAAACGAAGGAGGAAGCGTTGGCCTTAGCTCGTCCCTTGGCCGGCAACCTCGCCTGGGTGAAACTCGGCCTGCAACTCTTCACTCGCCATGGGCCTGGCATCGTCGACGAGTTCCATGCCCTAGGCTTCAAGGTCTTCTTGGACCTTAAGTTGCACGACATCCCCAACACCGTGGCCTCGGCGGTGAAAAGCCTCACGGGCCGCCCTTGCGCCTTGCTCACGCTGCATGCCGCCGGAGGCCCCGAGATGATCGCACGCGCTCGTGAAGCCGCCGACCTCGCCCTCCCCGACTGCCAACTCCTCTCGGTCACGGTGCTGACTTCGATGAATCAAACCCAACTTTCCGCTGTCGGCGTGCAACGAACGCCCGAGGAACAAGTCCGACTCCTCGGCCGGATGGCTATCCAGGCCGGCTCGCACGGCCTCGTGTGCTCCCCGCTGGAACTTCCGGTCCTCCGGGCCGACCTTGGGCCGAGCCCGGCATTAGTCACCCCGGGTATCCGCTACCCGGATACGGCCGGCGACGATCAAAATCGCGTGATGACCCCGGCTCAGGCCGCCGCCGCGGGCGCCAGTTTCATCGTGGTGGGTCGACCCATCCTCAAGGACAAGGACCCCGCCGCCAAGACCCTCCAAATCCGCCGAGAAATCGGCGAAGCGCTTTAAGTGAGACCCCCAGGCGACGATATCCTCATCCTCCTCGCCGCCGGCTCCGCGCGCCGGATGCAGTCCGTCGTCGATGACAAAATCACGGCCACGCTCGCGGGCACACCTGTCTTCATCCATTCCCTCCGCGCGTTCCTCAATACCGGCTTGATCGGCCGCGTCATCATCACCTACCGCGACAGCGACCAATTCGCCCGGCTCCGGCTCCAGTTGGCCGAGCACCCGATGCCCCACCACCTGATCCAGTTCGTGGGTGGCGGTCAATCC
>BJHS01000018.1 GCA_014193315.1 Verrucomicrobiota bacterium | reverse complement strand
CGGGGATATTGCCGGCGAGGTCGAAGGAACCGGTGCCCGCCAGGGTGAGGACGCGGGTGGCGGCCGCGAGCGAGCCGAAGTCGCGGGTCAGGCGGAGGGTGCCGGCGCCGGCGTTGCGGATGACGCTGCTGGCGGCGGTGTTGAAGCCGTAGGTGTTAGTCGGGGAGAGCGCGGCGACCGAGTAGCTGCCGGACTGGTTGGCGACCAGCGGGTTGGAGAGGGTGACCGTACCGGCCGCGGCGTTGACGGAGGTGACCACGGTACCCGGGACGACGCCGGCGCCCGTGAGGGCCATGCCGGCGTAGTACGGGTTGAGGTACACGCCCGTGAGGGTGGTGCCGGGATTGACGGCGGCGGTCAGCAGCTTGTTGATCGTGACCGTGTTGCCGGCGACGGCGATGACGACGGAGCCGGCCGGGATGTTCGCGCCGCTCAGCTGCATGGCGACCGCGAACCTGGTGGCGTCGCCGACGGTGAGCGTGCTGGCACCGACGGCGCTGGCGGCGGTGGTCGGCCAGACGGAGGCAAAGTTCAGGGTGCTCGTGCCGGCGACGGCCGGGACGGTGCCCGTCGGCAGCGAGGTCACGGCGGAGCCGCCCAGGTCGATGCGGCGATTGCTGACGGTGCCGGCACCCGTGTAGAGGAGGGTGTTGTTGTAGAGACCCCCGTTCGAATTGATCGAGATGTTCTCACCCGCGCCCAGGTTGCTCGCGACACCGGAGAAGGTCAGGCTCGGCGTGGAAAGCGTGCCCGAGTTGCCGATGTAGATATGACGGACGAAGGTATTCCCCGCGTTGGCGAGCACGTGCGTGCCGCCGTTGGTGCCGCCCCAGATCTCATACGTCACGTCGCCGATGAGGCGGACGTTGGTGGTGATCGTCGTGCCGGCGAGGGCCGCGATGTCCGGGCTGACATTGGTGTTGCCGGCGCCCCACGAAAGGGCCCCGGTGCCGTTGAGGACGATATCGGACCAGCCCTGAAGATCGGTGCCGCCGTTGTTGGCGAGGACCGCGTAGCCGGCGCCGAAGTTGACGGTCAGCGGCGCGACGCTGTTATTGAGGATCTGGCTGAGGTAGGTCTGTCCGTTGAAGTTGATGGCGTTGATACCGACCCCGGTCGTGTTGTTCTTCAAGATGGCGCCGAGGGTGGCCGTGCCCGGGCTCATCGTGGTGTCCTTGCCGAACTGGTTGACGTTCTTGTTGAACGTCAGGGAGGAACCGGTCGCGCCGGTCGAGGCGAGGGTCAGCGTGGTCGCGCCGAAGAGCGAGGAACCGGAGACGACGACGTTGCCGGTGGTCGTGGTCAGGATGAAGTTATAGGTCGGGTTGACGGGGACGTTGAGACCGATATTCGCCGCGGTCGTGAGATCGGTGGCCGCGGTGTAGTTCAGGGAGCCACCGGCCAGGGCGAGGTAGTAGGTGTCGCGCAGCGGGGCGGCGGAACCGAGGTTCGCGGAGGAGGAGACATTCAGCGTGCCGGTGCCGCCGAGATTGATGCCACCGGTGAAGGTGTTGGTGCCGGAGAGCGTGATCGTGCCACCGGTGCCATAAGCCAGACGCAGGGTGCGCGGGAAGCCGCCCGCCTCGGAGATGTTGCCGGAGACCACGCCGGATTCCGTCAGGTTGCCGCCAAGGGAACCGTTGTTGGCCTGAATGCCAGCGAGGACGATGTTGCCCGTGTTCGTGCCGGTCAGGCGCAACTGGCCGAGGGTCTCGCCCAGGGTTCCGCCGTAGAGGAAGGTGGTCGCGGCGTTGCCGGAGGTGAAGAGGGTGGCGCCGGAAAGGAGGTTGATGGTCGCGGCCGAGGTACCGATGTTGCTGTTAAAGAGCTTGCCGGACTGGCCTGCGGCCAGGCCGCCGACGCCGACGTTCAACGTGCCGGTGAAGGTATTGAGGGCGCCGGTGTAGGTGCCGGCGGCGGCGGCGCTGAGGGTGGAGCTGAGCGTCAGGACATTGCCGGCGATGGCGGTGATCGTCGTGCCGGCGGTGATGCCCGTGCCGGTGATGAGCATGCCGACGTCGAAGTTGCTGGCGCTCGTGAGCGTCAGGCTGTTCGTGCTGATGGCGCCCGCGGTCGAGGCGGAGGTCGGCAGGGTCAGCTGGGTCGTGCCGACGCCGGTACCTAGGTTGGTGACGTTGACCGTGCCGCCGCCTTGGAGGCCGGCAAAGGTGTAGGTATTGGTGCCTGCGCCCGGAGAGGCGGCGCCCAAGGTGAAGGTGCCGCCGGTGGCCACGACGACCTTGCCGGTGCCGAAGGCGCCGACGGCGGCCGCGGTGGCGGTGGCGCCAGAGGCGATGCTCGTGCCGCCCGAGTAGAGGTTGGCGCCGTTCATCGTCAGCGCGCCGCCGGAGACGGTCACGGTGGCGGTGTTGGTGCCGGTGAAGCGGGCACCTTGGAGCACGAGGGAACCGGTGCCGGCCTTGGTCAGGCCGCCGGTGATGTTACCGCTGGCCGGGGTGAGGGTCAGGACGCCGGTCGCGGCGGAAACGTCGATTGTGCCGGTGGTGACGTTGAGCGGGCGGGTGGAGGCGCCGGAGAGGCCGGTGAAGCGCAGGGTGCTGGCCAGGGAGATGCCGCCGGTGGTACCAATGCCGATCGAGCTGCCGACCGTGTCGGCGATGGTCGTGGCTTCGAGGACGCCCCCATTGATGGTGGTCGCGCCGGTGTAGGTGCTGAGGCCGGAGAGGACGAGGGTGCCGGCCCCGTTCTTGGTCAGGGCGATGGCGCCGCCCGTCGGGTTCAGGATGTTGTTGGCTAAGGTCGTCGGGGCCGTGGCGTTCTGCGTGTTGAACGAGAGGGTGTTGCTCCCGGCGCCGGTACCAAACGTGATGGCGACGACCTTCGCGAAGTCCGCCGTACCGAACTCGCCCGCGCCACCGACGTTGAAGGTGGCGGTGAGACCGTTGGCGATCGTCGTGCCCGACGCGACCAGGCTGGCGGCCGTCAGGTAATTGACGCTGCCGGCGGTGATGTTGGTCGTGCCGGTGTAGCTGTTGCTGCCGCCGAAGGTCAGCGCGCCCGTGCCGTTCTTGGTGATCGAGACCGCACCGGAGATCGGGGCGTTGAGCGTGAGGTTGCCCGTGCCCGAAAGGGTGAGCGTGGACGCGGTGGAAGCAGCGATGCCACCGGCGATGATGCCACCTTCCTGGCTGAAGGTCGTGGCGCCGCCAAGGGTGATCGGGGCGTTCAGGGTCGCGCCAGCAGAGACGCGGAGGGCGCCGACGCCTTCGGCGTTGCCCGCGCCGACGAGGTTGAGGCCGGCGAAGGTCGCGCCCGGGCTCGCGACGAAGACGGTATTACCCGAATCAACGGAGACGGTGGTTCCCGTGCCGGTGAAGCCGGTCGTGTTGAGCTTGTTGGAGGAGGTGCCGCTGACCTGGATGGTGCCCGTGAAGCCAGCAAGGTTGCCCGTGAGGTAGGTGTTGCTGGCGGTACCGGCGAGGACGAGCTGGTAGGTGCCGGCGCCGGTCAGGACGGTCGGGATGGTGGTGTTGCCGTTGGCACCGGTGAAGGAGGCGGTGGCACCCGAGCCGATGGCGACGGCGCCGGAGCCGAGGCCGCCGAGGTTGGCGTAGGAGATCGTGCCGCCCGAGATCGTGGTGCCGAGCGAGTAGGTGTTGGCGCCGGCGAGAGTCAGGGTACCGGAGCCGGACTTGGTCAGGCTGGTGTTGCCGGTGATCAGGCCGGAGAAGCTCGTGGAAGCGTTGCCGGAGAGGGTCAGCGCGGAATTGCTGGAAGCCGTGACGGTGCCGGCACCGGAGAGGCCGCCGAGGACGACGGTGTTGCCGTTGAGGTTGACGGTCGCGCCGGAAGCGACGTTGAGGGCGTTGGTGAGGTCGCCCAAGGCGAGCGTGTTGGCGACGGTGATCGCGCCGCCGGAGACGGTGACACCACCGGTGAAGGTATTGGCGCCGCCCAAGACGAGGGTGCCGACGGTGGTCTTGGTGATGCCACCGGTGCCGGTCAGAATCGACAGGACCGAGCCGGCCTGAAGGGAGGTGAGCTGGGCGACGTCGAGCGTGCCGCCAGTGAGCGTGCCGCCAGTGACGGCGACGTTGGTGGTGAAGCCTTGGCCGTTGAGGTCCAACGTGCCGCTGGAAAGGGTGGTGAGGCCGGTACCGAGCGCGGTGCCGCTGCCGAGGGTGACGGTGCCGCCGGCGATGGTGGTGCCGCCCGCGTAGGTGTTGGCACCGGAAAGGGTCAGCGTGCCGTTCGTGGTCTTGGCGAGGGAGCCGAGGCCCGACAGGACGGAGGAGATGGTGCCGCCCTGGGCGTTGAGCGCGGTGGCGATGTTGACGGTGCCGTTGACTAGCGAGCCGTTGACCAGCGTGATGGCGTTGGTGACGGTGGTGGTCGTCAGGTCGACGGCGCCGCCGTTGATGCTGACCGCGCCGGTGCCGAGCGCGGCGTTGTCGGCGACGGTGAGCGTGCCGCCCGTGACGCTCGTGCCACCGGTGAAGGTGCTCGCACCACCGAGGGTCTGGTTGCCCGTGCCGGTCTTGGAGAGGGCGGTCGCACCACCGATCGCACCGGTGAAGGTGGCATCGGTCGCACCACCGAGGGTGACGGTCGAGGCCGCGCCGGCGTTGGCGAGGGCGCCGGAACCGGTGAGGCCCGCGACGGAGATGGACTTGCCGTTGAGGTCGACCGTGCCGGTGCCGTCGACGTTGACGGTATTGGCGGTGCTGCCGAGGGCGGCCGCGTTGCCGAGGGTGACGGTGCCGCCAGCGACGGTGACGCCGCCGGTGAAGGTGTTGGCCGCGTTGAGCGCGACGTTGCCCGCGGTCGTCAAGCCGGCGTTACCAGTCAGGACGGTGGCGACGGTGCCGGAGTTGGCGACGAGCTTGGCGACATCGAACGAGCCGCCGGTGAGCGTGCCGCCCGCGATGGAGACGATATTAACGATGCTGTTACCGCCGAGGTTCAACGAACCGCCGGTCAGGGAAACCGGGCCAGCGCCGAGCGCGTTGTTGGCGCCGAGGGTCACGGTACCGGCTGCGATGGAGGCGCCGCCGAGGAAGGTGTTGGTGCTGGACAGCACCAAGGTGCCGGTGCCGGTCTTGGTGAGGGAGCCGTCGCCCGCGAGGAGCGAGGAAATCGTGCCGCCGGTGGCCGCGAGGGTCGTGGCGGTGGCGAGGTTGATCGTGCCGCCGGTGATCGTGCCACCATTGAGGAAGACGAGGTTGCCGACGCTAGAGGTACCGAGGGCGACCGTGCCGGTGTTGACGGTGAGGGCGCCGGTGCCGAGCGCGGCGTCGTTGCCGACGTTGAGGGTGCCGCCACCGACCGTCACGTCGCCGCTGAAGGCGTTGGCGCCACTGAGGGTCGCGGCGCCCGCGCCAGTCTTGGCGATGCCGCCCTGACCGGAGATGACGGAGGAAATCGTGCCGGCCTGGACGTCAACGGTAGCGCCGGTGGCGACGTTGATGGTGCCGCCGAGAATCGTGCCACCGGTGATCGAGACCCCGTTGGCGATCGAGGAGGTCGTCAGGTTGAGGGTGCCGCCGGAGACAGCGACCGTGCCGGAACCGAGGGCGGTGTCGTTGGCCGCAACGAGGGTACCACCGGAAACGGTGACGCCACCCTGGAAGGTGTTGGCACCGGAAAGCGTCAGCGTGGTGTTGGCGCTCTTGGTGAGGGAACCCGCACCCGTGAGGAGCGAAGAAACCGTGCCGCTGTTGAGCGTGACCTGGGCGACCGGGATGGCGCCGCCGGACAGGACGCCGGCCACGAGGGTGACGTTGTTGAGGAGGCCCGTGGTCGTGCCAAGTGCGACCTCGCCGCCGTTGATGCTGACCGCGCCGGTACCGAGCGCGGCGTTATCGGCGACGGTGAGCGTGCCGCCCGTGACGCTCGTGCCACCCGTGAAGGTGCTCGCACCACCGAGGGTCTGGTTGCCCGTGCCGGTCTTGGAGAGGGCGGTCGCACCACCGATCGCACCGGTGAAGGTGGCATCGGTCGCACCACCGAGGGTGACGGTCGAGGCCGCGGCTCCGGTGAGGGCGCCGGAACCGGTGAGGCCCGCGACGGAGATGGCCTTGCCGTTGAGATCAACCGTGCCGGTGCCGTCGACGTTGACGGTATTGGCGGTGCTGCCGAGGGCGGCCGCGTTGCCGAGGGTGACGGTGCCGCCAGCGACGGTGACGCCGCCGGTGAAGGTGTTGGCCGCGTTGAGCGCGACGTTGCCCGCGGTCGTCAAGCCGGCGTTACCAGTCAGGACGGTGGCGACGGTGCCGGAGTTGGCGACGAGCTTGGCGACATCGAACGAGCCGCCGGTGAGCGTGCCGCCCGCGATGGAGACGATATTAACGATGCTGTTACCGCCGAGGTTCAACGAACCGCCGGTCAGGGAAACCGGGCCAGCGCCGAGCGCGTTGTTGGCGCCGAGGGTCACGGTACCGGCTGCGATGGAGGCGCCGCCAGTGAAGGTGTTGCTGCTCGTGATGGTCAGCGTGCCGGTGCCGGTCTTGGTCAGGGAACCGTCGCCTTCGACGAGGGAGAAGAGCGTGCCCGCGGTGGCGGTCAGGACCTTGGTGGTGGCGAGGTTGATGGTGCCGCCGGTGATGGTGCCACCATTAAGGAAGGTGGTGTTGCCGACGCGGGAGGTACCGAGGTTAACGGTGCCGTTGGTAACGGTGAGGTCACCCGTACCGAGGGCGGCGTCGTTGCCGACGTTCAAGGTGCCATTGGAAACCGTGACGCCACCGTCGAAGGTGTTGGCGGCGTTGAGGTTAAGGGTCGAGTTGTTCGACTTGGTGAGGCCGGAGTTGCCGGTGAGCTGGGTCGTGACGGTGCCGGCGACGAGGGTGACCTGGCTGAGGGCGATCTGGCCACCGGTCAGCGCGCCGGAGGTGAGGGTGACGAGGTTGGCGACGCCCGTGCCGGTGGTGCCGGCCAGGTCGAGGGTGGCGCCGTCGACGGTGACGGTCGCGCCGGAGAGAGCGGTGTTGGAGCCGGCGGCGAGGGTGCCACCGGTGACGCTCACGTTGCCGGTGAAGAGGTTGGTGCCGGTGAGGGTCAGGATGCCGTCGCCGGTCTTGACGAGGCCGAGGTTACCGGAGACGACGCCCGCGAAGGCGGAATCGGTCGCGCCGGAAACGGTGACGGTCGCGGCGTTGACGGCGTCGGCGTTGGTGAGCTCGCCGCCCGTCCCGACGAGGTTGGAGAGGGAGACGGAGCGACCGTTGAGGTCGACGGTGCCGCTCGCCGAAAGCGTCAGGCTGCGGTTGGCCGCACCGAGCGCGGTGGCGCTACCGACCGTGACCTTGCCCGCAGACACCGCGACGCCACCGGTGAAGGTGTTGGCGCCGCTGAGGACGACGTCACCGGCGACGGCCTTGACGAAGGCGGCGGAGCCAGTGAGGGTCGCGGCGACGGTGCCGGCCTTGGGGGTCACCTGGTTGACGGCGATGGAACCACCGGTGAGCGTGCCACCGTCGACGGTGACGCCGTTGACAATAGTCTTACCGTTGAGGTCGAGGGAACCGGCGGAGACGGTGACGGCGCTGCTGCCGAGCGCGGCGTTGGAGCCCAGGGCGACGGTGCCGCCAGCGATGGTGGTGACGCCGGTGAAGCCGGTGTTGTCCCCGGTGATGATCAGGGTGCCGTTGTCGGTCTTGCTCAGGGAGCCATCGCCCGCGAGGAGGGAGGCGAGGGTGCCGGCCTTGGCGGTGAGGGTCGTGGCGGTGGCCAGGTTGATGGTGCCGCCGGTGATGGTCCCGCCATTAAGGAAGGTGGTGTTGCCGATGCTGGCCGTACCAAGGTTGACGGTGCCGGAATTGACGGTCAGGTTGCCGGAGCCGAAGGCCGTGTTCGTACCAGCGTTGACGGTGCCACCGTCGACGGTGACGCCACCGCTGAAGTCGTTGGAGCCGTTGAGGTTAGCCACACCGGAGCCGGTCTTGGAGACGCCGCCAAGGCCAGTCATCGCAGACGAAATCGTACCAGCTTGGACGCTGACCGCGGTGCCGGTGGCGACGTTGATGGTGCCGCCCTGGATCGTGCCGCCGGTGATCGAGACCGCGTTGGCGATGGAAGCACCGGTCAGGTCGAGGGTACCGGCGGTGACGGTGACCGTGCCGGAACCGAGGGCGGTGTCGGCCGAGGCGGCGAGAGTACCGGCGGAGACGGTGGTGCCGCCGCTGAAGTCGTTGGAGCCGGAGAGGGTGAGCGTGCCGTTGGCGGACTTGGTCAGCGCGCCGGAGCCGGTGAGCTGGGTGCCGACGGAGCCGGTGACGAGGGTGACGTTGGCGATCGCGACCTGGCCGCCGACGAGGGCGCCCGAGTTGAGGGTGATCGCGTTGGTCACGCCGGTGGTGCCGGTGAGGTCGAGCGTACCGCCGTTGACGGCGACGAGGTTGGTGGCGGCGCCCAAGGCGGTGGCGCTGCCGGCGACCAAGGTGCCGGCGTTGACTTGGACGTTGCCGACGAAGGTGTTCGCGCCGGAGAGGACCTGCGTAGCCAAGCCATACTTGACGACGCCGAGGTTGCCGGAGAGGACGCCGGAGAAGGTCGAGGTGGTCGCGACGCCCGTGGCGAGAATGAGGGACGCATTGGTGACCGCGGCGTTGGTGACCGCGCCGGCACCGGCGAGGGAGGCGACGACGGCCGTCCGGCCGTTGAGGTCGATCGCGCCGTCGGCTCCGACGGTGACGGCGTTGAGGTCGACGGTGCCGAGCGCGGCGGCGTTGCCGAGGGTGACCTTGCCGGCGTCGACGGTGACGCCGCCGGTGAAGGTGTTCGCGCCGGAGAGGGTGACGTCGCCCGAGGTGGTCTTGGCGAAGCCCGCGGTACCGGTGAGGACCGCGGAGATCGTGCCGGAGGTCGGGACGACCTTGGCGACATCGATCGAGCCGCCGGCGAGCGTACCACCCGCGACGGTCACGGTGTTGGAGATGGCCGTGGCGTTGAGGTTCAGCGTGCCGCCGGTGACGTTGACGGCGCCGGTGCCGAGGGCCGCGGCGTCGCCCACGACGATCGAGCCGGCGGAGAGGGCGACGCCGCCGGTCAGTCCGGTGTTGGCGGCGGAAAGCGTGAGGACGCCGTTCGCGGACTTGGTCAGCGCGGACGAGCCGACGATGAGCGCGGAGATGGTGCCGGATTTCGCGGTGAGGTTCGCGACGTCGAACGAGCCGCCGGTGAGTTCGCCGCCTTCGACGACGATGGCGTTGGTCAGCGTCTGGTTGCCGAGGTCGAGCGTGCCGCCCGTCAGGGAGACCGTGCCGCCGCCGAGGGCCGTGCCGGAACCGGCGACGATCTTGCCGCCGGAGATGTCGGCGCCGCCGGAGAAATTGTTCGCGCCGGAGAGCGTGACGACGCCGGCCGCGGTCTTGGTGAGCTTGCCGGCGCCGGTGAGCTTGGTGGCGACGGTGCCGGCGACCGGCACGAGCTTGTCGGCCGCGAGCTCGCCGCCGGTCAGGGTGCCGCCGGAGAGCGTGACGACGTTGGCGAGACCGGTCGTGGTACCGAGGTCGAGCGTGCCGCCGCTGACGGTCACGGCGCCGGTGCCGAGCGCGGAGACATGGTTGGCGAGGAGCGTGCCCTGGCTGACGAGGACGTTGCCCTGGAAGGTGTTCAGGCCGTCGAGGCGCAGCGAACCGTTGGTATTCTTGGTCAGGCCGGCGGTGCCGCTGAGCGTGGCGGAGACGATACCCGTGCTCGCGGAGAGCAGGCCGACGTCGAGATCGCCGCCGGTCAGCTCGCCGCCGCTGACGGTCACGAGGTTGGTGATGACCTTGTCGCCGAGGTTCAGCGTGCCGCCGGTGGCGACGTTGACGGTGCTGAGGCCGAGGGCCGTCGCGTTGTCGACGATGACCCGGCCGCCGCTGATGAGCGTGACGCCGGTGTAGGTGTTAGCTGCGGCGAGCTTGAGGTCGCCCGTGCCGGCCTTGATGAGGCCGGCGTCTCCGATGATGACCGACGAGATCGTGGTCATGACCGAGCCGTTGACGGTGATGTTCGCGCCGGCGCCGGACAGCGACAACGAGCCGCCGGACAACGTCATGCCCGTGGAGTCGTTGATGCCGTTGAGCGTGACCGTCTGATCCGCCGCCGCCGTCAAAGTGCCCTTATTCCCTTGGAAATACGCGGTATCCGCGGCGGTGAAGGCGTACGTAAGGACGGCGCCGTCGCCGGCGATGGAGGTCGCGGTGCCGGCGTTGTACCAGAATGCATCGGACCAGGTGCCGGTCGCGCCGACGGTCGCGGCGCCGATGGCGGTGCTGTCGCTGCCGTCGGCGTCAAAGAACACGTTGGCCGCTCGTGCCCGGGGGGCGACGGAGAGGAGGGCGGCTGCGGCGAAGAGGCAGGCTCGCGAAATAGGTAAACGCTTACGGGGTTTCATTGGACAAAAAAGTTAAGGGTGGTTTTTATGAAAGTGGTGGGAGGGAATTCCGGGACGAGAAACAGGTGTCGTGAAAGTTTGGTGACAAGTTTTTGACTGGGAGGGTAAACGCCGATGAGTCGACAGCAGGAGCTGACGACTCGCGGGAGCGTCTTGTCGGGGAAAGTACGATGAATTGATTCAATCCTGGTCGAAGCCAGAGGCAACCCCTTTTGGGGTATTTACCCCTTATTTCATAGGGTTTATTTGGTAAAAGAAGCGTAAATAAAAGGGTCGGTTTGTGAATATACCGGGGACACCTTTTGAGGGAAAATCTCCTCACAGGGTAACGGGAAAAATAACCGGCCAGCTCGGCCGATCCTGAGCCGCGCCGCCACCGGGAAAGCCCCTAAGATTGGTCCTACTTGAATTTCTTAAGTTTACTTAATCTTTTGCTTATAGAGTTTGTAAGCCTTTTAAATTCAATGGTTTAACTATTTGACTGTTTTATGAGTCTTTAATGAAGTTCAGTCATTAATATAGGTGTAAAATGCTTTACAGCCGTGTTTTCGACGACTTCCCGTGCGTTAATGTGACTAGAAAGAAACCTAACTGCAACGCCCCCGAATGGCTCGAGGACCGGTGGGCGGGGGGCCTCGGCGCGATCCCAGGTGCCCACCCAGCTAAAAAAGGGGGGGCCGGAAAGGCCTTCTGGGCGATGGTAGACCTTAGGGTAAATGGGCTTTAAAAGGTCAGCTTGCTGACTGTTTTTAGACAAAGGCAGAGGGTAGGTGGGGAGGGGTATCGGGCCGCCGTGGGGTGCTTGGCCCCGCGCCCCCTCTCCCTGCTCCTGACTTTTCGAGAGAGCCAGGGCAGCACTCGGTACTGCCCTTACTTGAGAAGCGGCGCGGGCGTCGGGGTAACCTCAGTGGTCGGAGCGATGATCCAGCGACTCGACGCAAAGTCCGGCTTCGCGGGCGGCCAAACTTGTCACTGAATAGTCAACACAAACCGCCGACCGGGCGAGAGGGCGGCCGCGCCTCGGTGGGCGTTTGCAGGCTATTGGTGACCGGGTAAATATCGTTTATAGTCAATGAATACAGGCATTTTAAGGCATCCTCGCCGTGGCCAAGACCGCCGCGACGCGGGCGGTCTCCCCGGTGGTGGCGCGGTCGGAAATCTTTGCCAGCGCGGTCATGCTTCGGGTCGACGACCACGGCATGGCTTCGCATTGACGAGGAAATTTTCATCTCACCTCCGGACGCCATGGAGAGATTTTTCCGTCTTTAAAGTTACGCGGCAGACCGGCGGGGCGGAGGCCCGGCGAGAATCCTGGAGGGGCGAAGAACGGGGGGACTTGGGCACGGCGAGTGGGGACGATGGTCCCCAGCGAGCGACCTTCGCTGGCGAGGTCATGGCGCCGGCGGTGGGGGTTGGATTCTCCCCCTACCCCCTTTCGCCGCCCCGACACCCTCCCGGCTCCCGTGTCGGGTCGAGGGAGCCAGGGCAGCAAGCGGGGCTACCCCCCGAGGCACCCCGCAGACCTCCGCTCAACCCTACCCCCGCTTGGCGCAGGCAAGGCCCAACAAAAGGGCGTGCGGCTAAGGCACGCCCTTGAGCGGTAACCTGGCTTGGAGGCTTACTTCTTAGCCTTGGCCGCACGCTTTTCCTCGATCGCAGCCTGAGCAGCGGCGAGGCGGGCGACCGGCACGCGGTAAGGCGAGCAGGAGACGTAATTCAGGCCCACGCGGTGGCAGAACTTGACGGATTCGGGTTCGCCGCCGTGTTCGCCGCAGATGCCGAGCTTGATGTCGGGACGGGTCTGGCGGCCCTTCTCGATGGCGATCTGGATGAGCTGGCCGACGCCGGTCTGGTCGAGGGTCGCGAACGGGTTCTTCTTGAAGATCTCGTTCTCGGTGTAGGCCCCGAGGAAGTTGCCCATGTCGTCGCGGCTGACGCCAAGCGCGGTCTGGGTGAGGTCGTTGGTGCCGAAGCTGAAGAACTCGGCGGTGTGGGCGATCTCGTCGGCCGTGAGGGCGCCGCGGGGAACTTCGATCATCGTGCCCACGGAGTAGGCGATCTTGCACTTCTGTTCCTTCTGCACTTCGGCGGCGACGCGGTGGATGACCTCGACCTGGAGGTCGAGCTCGCGCTTGAAGCCGACGAGCGGGACCATGACTTCGGGCTTCACCTTGATACCCTTCTTCTGGACCGCCGCGGCGGCTTCGAAGATGGCGCGGGCCTGGGTCTCGGTGATTTCCGGGTAGGCGATGCCGAGGCGGCAACCGCGGTGACCGAGCATCGGGTTGAACTCGTGCAAGGCGGCGACGCGGGCGATGACCTTCTCGGTCTTGATGCCGAGCTTCTGGGCGAGGGCGGCCTGCGACTTCTCGTCGTGCGGCACGAACTCGTGCAGGGGCGGGTCGAGGAGGCGGATTGTGGCGGGCAGGCCGTTGAGCGCCTTGAAGATGCCGGTGAAGTCCGCGCGCTGGTAGGGCAGGATCTTCGCGAGGGCCTTCTTGCGGCCTTCGACGGTGTCGGCGAGGATCATCTCACGGACGGCATCGATGCGGTCGCCTTCGAAGAACATGTGCTCGGTGCGGGTGAGGCCGATGCCCTGGGCGCCGAACGCGAGGGCCTGCGCGGTCTGCTCCGGGTTGTCGGCGTTGGTGCGGACCTGCAGGCGGGTGGCCTGGGCGCACCACTTCATCAGCTGCACGTAATTCCGGTACTTCTCGGTCTTCTGCGCGGCCTTGTCGTTGTTGATCAGGCCGGCGACGATTTCCGAAGGCGCGGTCTTGATCTGGCCGGCGTACACCGTGCCGGCCGTGCCGTCGATGGAGAGGAAGTCGCCTTCCTTGAAGGTGTGACCGGCGATGGTCGTCGTCTTCTTATCGTAGTCGATCGAAACGGCGGCGGCACCGCAGACGCAGACCTTGCCCATCTGGCGGGCGACGAGCGCGGCGTGCGAGGAAACGCCACCGCGGGCGGTGAGGATGCCTTCGGCGGCGATCATGCCACGGAGGTCTTCCGGGGAAGTCTCGACGCGGACGAGGAGGACTTTCTCGCCCTTCTCGGCGGCGATGACGGCGCGGTCGGCGTTGAAGTAGATTTTGCCGGTGGCGGCACCCGGGCCGGCCGGGAGACCGGTGGCGATGGCCTTGGCCTTCTTGACTTCGGCGAGGTCGAAGATCGGGGCGAGCAGCTGTTCGAGCTGGTCGGCCGGGTTGCGCATGATGGCGGTTTCCCAGTCGATGAGCTTCTCCTTCACCATGTCGGCGGCGAACTTGAGCGCGGCGGCGGCGGTGCGCTTGCCGTTACGCGTCTGGAGCATGTAAAGCTTACCTTCCTGGACGGTGAACTCGATGTCCTGCACGTCCTTGAAGTGCTTCTCGAGGGTCTGGCGGACCTTCATGAGCTGGGCGAAGCTCTGGGGCATCACCGCCTTGAGCTTGCTGACCGGCTCCGGGGTGCGGACGCCGGCGACGACGTCTTCGCCCTGGGCGTTGATGAGGAACTCGCCGTAGAATTCGTCCACGCCGTTGGCGGGGTTACGGGTGAAGGCGACGCCGGAGCCGGACTTGTCGCCGGTGTTACCGAACACCATGGCCTGGACGTTGACGGCGGTGCCCCACTCGGCGGGGATGTTGTACTTGCGGCGATAGACGATCGCGCGGTCGTTCATCCAGGAAGAGAACACGGCGCCGGCGGCACCGCGCAGCTGGTCCCACGGGTCGTTGGGGAAGACGCGACCGGTGCGCTCCTTGACGAGGGCCTTGAAGCGCTTGACGAGCTCCTGCTGGTCGCCGGCGGTGAGGGCGGAGTCTTCGACGTCGCCGTCGTACTTGGCGTGCTTGAATTCCTCGATGACCGTCTCGAACGGCTCATGGTCCTCGCCTTCGCGCTTCTGCACGCCGAGGACGACGTCGCCGTACATCTGGATGAAGCGGCGGTAGCAATCCCAGGCGAAGCGGGGGTTGTTGGTGGCCTTCTCGAGGGCGACGACCGACTGGTCGTTGAGGCCCAGGTTGAGGATGGTGTCCATCATGCCCGGCATCGAGTCGCGGGCGCCCGAGCGGACGGCGACGAGGAGCGGCATGCCGGAGGTGGCGCCGAACTTGGTGCCCATGATTTTCTCCATGTTGGTCACGCCGGCTTCCATCTGGGACTGGAGGGAGGCCGGGTAGGTGCGCTTATTCGCGTAGTAGTAGGTGCAGACTTCGGTCGTGATCGTGAAGCCGGGAGGCACCGGGAGACCGATGCGGGTCATCTCGGCGAGGTTGGCGCCCTTGCCGCCAAGGAGGGCCTTCATCGTGCCGTTGCCGTCGGCTTGGCCGTCGCCCCAGGTGTAGACGACCTTGGTGGACTTGGTGGTTTTGGAGTGGTTTGGGGGTTTCTTGGCCATGGTAGATCGGGAAGAGGAGGGGGCGCCGAGGTCAACCAAGCGGGGGCTTGGCCGGGGGACGCGAAGGGCAAAAGAAGGGGAAATTAGGCGGGGGTGGCAAGGAAAGAGATAAAGCACCGCCCCGGGGTGGGCCATGCCGGAGACCCGCCCGAAGACCCCCTCCCCTCCACCCTTACTTAAGGAAGGCCCAGAGGACGAGGCCAGCAATCGCCAAGAAAAGGCCGATCAGGAAGAGATTCCAGCCGAGGTGACGCCGGTCGGGCCGATCGGTCGACAGCCGGAGCTTGCGGACGTTCTTGGCCGCGTTGCGGCTGACGCGTTGAATCACGACGTCGGGGTAGGCACGGCCCTCGACCGGCTTCACCGTGCCGTAGACCAACCCGAGGCGGATCAGCTCGGCGAAAGCCAGGCTTTTGCGTTCCGCCGAAAGCCGGTCGAACCGATTGCATTCGCGGCCGACCACCAAGCGTTCGAGCCCGAGGGTCGCGTCGACGGAGAGCTGGCGGCGCTGCTCGACGGTTTCGGGTGAAGGTTGGGATTCCTCGTTGCTCAAGTGGGTGATTTACCTCCATTTTACGCTGACCGCGATAGGGCTGGGCAAGCAGATTGTCCCTAGCCTGTCTTAATAAACTTTTCACGATGACCGCCGCCGAGCTCCCCACCGCCCTCTCCATCGCGGGCTCCGACAGCGGGGCAGGCGCGGGGATCCAAGCCGACCTATTGACGTTTGCGGCCAACGGCGTTTTTGGGACGACGGCGATCACCTGCCTCACGGCCCAGAACCCGCAAGGGGTCTCCGGCGTGCTGCCGGTCCCGCCGGCTTTCGTCTTGGAACAATGCCAGCAAGTGGTCCAGCACTTCCATCCCCGGGCCCTGAAGACCGGCATGCTCCTCGAGGCTGGTATCGTCGAGGCGGTCGCCGGCTTCATCGCCACGGCGGGGATCCCCGCCGTGGTCGATCCGGTCATGGTGGCCACCAGTGGCGCGACTTTGCTGGCCCCGGCGGCGGTCGAATCGGTCAAAAAACGGCTGATTCCTCTCGCCGCCCTAGTGACCCCGAACCTCGACGAAGCGTCGATTTTACTGGGAAGGAAGGCCCTCGGAGGGCCCCAGGCGGAAGCCGAGGCCAAGGAATTGGCGAAGGCCTATGGGGTGCCTTTCCTCCTCAAAGGGGGGCACGCCGAGGGGGATGATTTGCTCGATGTCCTCGCTTGGCCGGACGGGCGAACGCTGACCCTGACAGCCCGCCGGGCGCCAGGCGTCGACACCCACGGCAGCGGCTGCACACTTTCGGCCGCAATAACTGCTCAAATCGCTCTGGGTAAGGGACTTGCAGAATCTGTCCAATCCGCGCACGCCTACCTGCAGGACGGAATTCATAACAGCATAAAGGTCAGTGGTTTAAAGGTGATTAGGCATGGGGGTTGAGAGAGGGGGTAGGCTGGCAAGCTGGGCAACGGGTAGTTGACCTGTTGATCGTTTGACCAGTTGGCCAGAGGCGCACCCATTGCCTCGATAAAAGGTGGGGACGGGCGTCAGCGGCCGACCGGGGGTTATTCAAATCTGGCCAACTTTTCAACCGATCAACGGGTCAACTTCCCAAGAAGCCGGCCGACCCTACTTATTCACACTTGCTCCCGCTACTGGCAGTCCTTTTCTAACCCATTCCCTGCAGGCCCGCCCTGCCCCCCTGACCATGCCTAAAAAGAAAGCCGCCCAGACGTTCACCCCCAAGGCCAGCGCCGCCGCGGTCTCCTCTGGCGCCAAGATGCGCGGTTGCGACGTCATGGTCCGCTGCCTCGAGAACCTGGGCGTCGACACGATTTTTGCCTACCCCGGAGGCGCTTCCATGGAGCTCCACCATGGTCTCATCCGCTCCAAGAAAATCCGCACCATCCTGCCGCGCCACGAACAGGGCGGTGCCTTCATGGCCCACGGCTACTCGCGTTCGACCGGCAAGCCCGGCGTCTGCATGGCCACCTCCGGTCCCGGCGCGACGAACCTCGTCACGGCCATCGCCGACGCCCACATGGACAGTATCCCGCTGATCTGCATCACGGGCCAGGTCTACCAGCAATTTATCGGGCGCGCCGCCTTCCAGGAAACCGACTTCTACGGCATGACGCTGCCGATCGTGAAGCACTCGTTCCTCGTCCTCGATTACAACGAGTTGCCGAGCATCATGTATAAGGCCTTCAAGATCGCCACCACCGGCCGACCTGGCCCCGTGGTCATCGATATCCCGAAGGACATCCAACAGCACGAGTGGGTGCCAGTCTTCCCGAAGAACGCTGACGACGTCGAAATCCCAGGCCTGCCGACGCCTCCGAAGTGCGCCGACCGCGAGCTGGAGCAAGTCCTCCGCCTCATCGAAGGCGCCAAGCAGCCCGCGCTTTACATCGGCGGCGGCATCCTTTCCGGCGACGCCCATAAGGAGTTGCGTGCCTTCGCCGAAGCCACCGGCATCCCCGTCGCGTCCACGCTGATGGGCCTCGGCGCCTTCCCCTGCGACCACCCGCAATCCCTTTACTGGTACGGGATGCACGGCACCGTCGCCGGCAACTGGGCCGTCTGCAAGAGCGACCTCCTCATCACCATGGGTGCGCGTTTCGACGACCGCATCACCGGCGCCATCGAGAAGTTCGCCCCCGACGCCACCATCGTCCATATCGACATCGACCGCTCCGAACACCAGAAGAACAAGTTCGCGCACTACCCGATCCACTCCGACATCAAGTACGCGCTCAGCCGCCTCGTCACGCTGGCGAAGAAGGGTTTCAAGAAGCCCGACCTGAAGAAGTGGTACGAGACCATCAACGGCTGGAAGAAGGAACACCCGTACCCGTTCAGCTACGAGCGCAAGAGCAAGCACATCCTGCCGCAGGAAGCCGTGCAGGTGCTCTTCGAGGAAACCAAGGGCAAGGCCATCATCGCCACCGGCGTCGGGCAGCACCAGATGTGGGCCCCGCAGTATTACCACTTCGGCGAACCTCGCCGCTTCATCAGCTCGCTCGGCGCGGGTACGATGGGCTTCGGCCTACCGGCCGCGATCGGCGCCAAGGTCGCCCACCCGGACAAGCACGTCATCGACATCGACGGCGACGGCTCCTTCCTGATGAACATCCAGGAACTCGCGTGCATGAAGATCGAGAAGATCAACGCGAAGATCCTAATCCTCAACAACCAGCACCTCGGCATGGTGGTGCAGTGGGAAGACCGCTTCTACGCCGGCACCCGCGGCCACACCATCCTCGGTGACGCGAAGAACATCGGCAGCCCCGACAACCCAGGCGGCCTCTACCCGGACTTCGTCAAGATAGCCAACGGCTTCGGCATCAAGGGCCGCCAGGTCATGAAGCGTGAAGACCTCCGCGCCGCCATGCGCGAGATGCTCGATCACGACGGACCTTACCTCCTCGACGTCATCGTGCCCTACACCGAGCACGTGCTGCCCTTCATCCCGCAGAAGAAGTCGGCGATGGAGATTTTGACGAAATAATCCCGCAGGGATTATTTCGTGGGCTATGGCTAGGGCCAGGGCTGGGGCCAGGGGAGAGTTGATTAGTTGATCAGTTGATTGGTTGGCCGGAGGGGGAGGGAGCGACAGCTAGGGCAGCACGCGGTGCTGCCCCTACCCTCGTGCAGAGCGCACGCGACAAGAGGCAACAGCTACGCCCTTGCCCACAGACCCACTGGCCAGCTTGGCATCTCCAGTGCCTAGCACTGAGCCCTCGTCGCGGCTCTGCCGCGACGCGCGCTCAGTGCCCGGCGAGCCAGCGCTCGGCCTCGATCGCGGCGCGGCAGCCCATGCCCGCGGCGGTGATGGCCTGACGGTAGACGTGGTCGGAGCAGTCGCCGGCGACGAAAACGCCCGGGACATGCGTGCTGACGGTGTTGGCGCCGGCGAGGAAATAGCCACCTTCATCGACCTCAAGGGCGGGGGTGAAGGGCTGGGAATTGGGCACGTGGCCGATGGCCACGAAGACGCACTTCACCGCGAGATCGCGGGGCGCCCCGGACTTATCCTGGACGCGCAGGGTGTGCACCTTACCGTCGTCGCCGCCGAGGATTTCCAAGGGGCTGACATTGAGGACGAGCTCGATCTTGGCGTGGGACTTGACGCGCTGGACCATGATCTCGGAGGCGCGGAAGGTGTCGCGACGATGGACGAGGAGGACCTTCGAGGCGAAACGGGTCAGGAAGAGGGCTTCCTCGCAGGCGGAGTCGCCGCCGCCGACCACGGCGACCGGGACGTTGCGGTAGAAGGCGCCGTCGCAGGTCGCGCAGGTGGTGACGCCGTTGCCGCCGTAATACTGCTTCTCGCCGGGGATACCGAGGAAGCGGGGCGAGGCGCCGGTGGCGATGATGACCGCCTTGGCCTCATAGGTAGCTTCGCCACCCTTGAGCTTCTTGTCGGGGCCGGAGAAGTCGACGGACTCGATGCGATCCCAGGCGAAGCGGGCGCCGAATCGCTCGGCCTGCCCCTTCATATTTGTGATCAGCTCGTTACCATCGACGCCGTGGACGAAGCCAGGGAAGTTCTCGACCTCGGAGGTCGTGGTCAACTGGCCCCCGGGCTGACCACCCTCCAGGACCAGCGGATTGAGGCCGGCGCGGGCGGCGTAGATGGCGGCGGTGAGGCCAGCGCATCCGGTGCCGAGGATGAGGACGTTTTCAGCCATGGGGAGGCCTTCCATCTTGAGGGATGGAGGCTGACAGCAAGGCGGAAAACCCCTTGTGAACAACTGAGTCAAATGGCTTGCCCCGGGGGGGCGGGTGAGGGTTTGCTTACCCTTCGTCCCGGACCCATGTTTCTCAGCATCCTCAAGCTCTTCACCGGTAGCCATAATCGGAAGTTTCTCCGGCAGTGCGCCCCCGTCGTGAAGCGGATCAATGCCCACGAAATCGAGTACCAGCAACTCACGGACGACCAGTTGCGCGCCAAGACCGCCGAGTTCAAGGAACGCCTGAAGCAAGGCGCGACCCTCGACGCCCTTCTGCCCGAAGCCTTCGCCGTGGTGAAGAACGCCGCCCGCCGACTCTGCGGCACCGAGGCCATCGTGTGCGACCACCCCCTCGTCTGGGAGATGGTGCATTTCGACGCCCAGCTCATCGGGGGGATGGCCCTCCACCAGAACAAGATCGCCGAGATGGCCACGGGCGAGGGCAAGACCCTGGTCGCCACCCTCCCCCTCTACCTCAACGCGCTCACCGGCCGAAACTGTCAGCTCGTCACGGTCAACGACTACCTTGCCCGCCGTGACTCGGAATGGATGGGCCACCTCTACCGCTGGCTCGGCCTGACGGTCGGGTGCATCCAGAACCAGATGGCGCCGGAGGCCCGCGCCGAGGCCTACAAGTGCGACATCACCTACGGCACGGCGTCCGAGTTCGGCTTCGACTACCTGCGCGACAACGGCATGGCCCTCAGTGTCGCCGAACAGGTCCAACGCGAGCACTACTTCTGCATCGTCGACGAGATCGACTCCATCCTCATCGACGAGGCCCGCACCCCGCTGATCATCTCCGGCCCGGCCACCGAGGAGCGCGAACCCGCCTTCCCGCGGCTCCGCGAATCCATCCAAGGCTTGATCGACCACCAAACGCGGCTCGTCACCCGCATCATCAACGAGGCCGCCACCGAGCTCGGCGCCGTGCCCGAGGGCAAGGACCCGACGACCGACTCGCTCGACAAACTTTGGTTGGCCGCCCACGGCATGCCGCGGAACCGCACCTTTCTCCGCCTGATGGAGAACGGTCGCTGGCGGAAGCTGCTCGAGAAGCACGAGGGCGTCCTCGCCTCCGAGGTCGAGAAGGACCGCCGCTACCACCTCAAGGAACGCCTCTACTTCGCCGTCAGCGAGCGCAACCACGAGTCCGACCTGACCCAGCTGGGCCGCGACACGTTGCGCCCCGACCAGCCCGACGCCTTCGTCCTGCCCGACCTGCCGACGCGCTACGTCGACCTCGACAAGGATGAGTCCCTGACGCCCGAGCGCCGGGCGGAACTGCGCGCCCTCGCTGAGGAGGCCTATTCGCGCGTCTCCGAGGATATCCACGCGATCGGCCAGCTGCTCAAGGCCTACGCCCTCTACGAGCGCGACCGCCACTACGTGGTCGTCGACAACAAGGTGAAAATCGTCGACGAGAACACCGGCCGCATCATGGAAGGTCGCCGCTGGAACGACGGCCTGCACCAGGCGGTCGAGACCAAGGAGAACGTGCCGCTGGAGAAGGAGAATAAGACCTACGCGACGATCACCATCCAGAATTATTTCCGCATGTACGCGAAGCTCGCGGGCATGACCGGCACCGCCGAGACGGAAGCCTCGGAGTTCAACGATATCTACCGCCTCGCCGTCGTGGCGATCCCGACCCACCGGGCCTGCATCCGGGTCGACGACAACGACATCGTCTTCAAGACGCGCCGCGAGAAATACCAGTTCGCCATCAAGGAGATCAGCGACGCCCACCAGCGCGGGCAGCCCATGCTCGTCGGCACGGCCTCCGTCGAGGCGTCCGAGACCCTCAGCCGCATGCTCACGATGGCGAAGGTGCCCCACAAGGTGCTCAACGCCAAGCAGCACGAGCAGGAGGCGGAGATCGTCTCCCTCGCCGGCCAGCGCGGCGCCGTCACCATCGCCACCAACATGGCCGGCCGCGGCACCGACATCCGGCTCGGCGAAGGCGTGCGCGAACTGGGCGGCCTCTACGTGCTGGGCACCGAGCGCCACGAGTCGCGGCGCGTCGACCGCCAGTTGCGCGGCCGTTGCTCCCGGCAGGGCGACCCCGGTCGCTCGCGCTTTCTCATCGCCCTCGAGGACGACCTGATGCGCCTGTTCTCGAACGCGGGCATCATCTCCTCCCTGCTCGAGAAGTCGTTCAAGGAAGGCGAGCCGCTCGAGCACCCCTTGCTCAACCGCTCCATCGGCACGGCCCAGAAGCGCGTCGAGGGCCAGAACTACTCGATGCGCAAGCGCCTGCTGCAGTACGACGACGTGCTGAACCGCCAGCGCCAGATCATCTACGCCCTGCGCAACCGCACCTTGGCCGCCACGGACTCCCGCGAGGCCGTGCGCGACGTCCTGTCCGAGGAGATCGAGGAACGCCTCGCCCAAGCCTACCCCGAAGGCGCCACCGCGCCCACCACGCACGGCCTCATCGCCTTCACCAGCTGGTACGCCGGCTGCTTCCACCTCCGCCTCGAGGCCGCCGACCTGCAAAGCCGCACGCTGCCGCAGGCGGCCGAGTTCGCCCTGCGCAAGGTCATGGACCTGCATGCCAGCCGCGAAGCCCACGAACCCGCCGACGTGATCCAATACATCGAGCGCCACGTGCTCCTGCAGGCCGTCGACCGCAACTGGCAGAATCACCTGACGGACATGGACGAGCTGCGGCGCGCGGTGAACCTGCGCAGTTACGCCCAGAAGGATCCGCTCAACGAGTACAAGACCGAGGCCTACCGCGCCTTCGCCGACCTCATGGGGCAGTTGCGCGAGGATGTCTGCCGCAAGCTCTTCCGCCTGGCTTCCTCGATGGAGGCGCTCGAGGCGCTGGTCCGCCGCGCCCAAGGCCAGGCCGTGGCGATCGGGCCCGCCGAACCCGGCACCGCGGAGCCCACCGCCCCAGCGGTCGCCGCCCCGGCCCCCGCGCCGATCAAGCATACCCCCTTCCGACGCGAGTTACCGAAGATCGGCCGGAACGCCGTCGTCCGCATCACCAAAGGTCCGGAAACGCAGGAGCTGAAATGGAAGAAAGCCGAGCCGCTCGTGCGGGATGAGGGCTGGGAAGTCGCCCAAATCATCTCGGAATGATCGAGGCGGCCGCCAGCCCCGCCTTCAGCGATCGCCGACCGACCTGGTGCGGGCTGGGACTCACCGCGGTCCTGCTCGGCCTTTCCTTCCCGCCGTTCGGCCACCCGTTCGTCGCCTTCTTCGCGCTGGTCCCAGCGGCCTGGGCCGCGGCGAGCTCCCCGAATTTTCGCCACTGGCGACGGGCGGCCTTCCTCACCAGCTGGGCGCTCTGGTTCGTGCTGCTGGCTTGGCTCCGGCATGTCTACCCACCCCTTGGCTGGCTGGGTTGGGTCGGGCTGAGCGCTTACTGCGCGCTGTACCCTTGGGTCTGGTTGCTACTACTGCGCTGGATCCTCCCGGTCAGCACGACCGCCGCCTGGCCGGCGCGCCTGCTCGCCCTCCTCGGCCTCGCCGGGGCCTGGGGCCTGCTGGAATGGACCCGGATGACCATCCTGACCGGCTTCGGCTGGCTACCCTTGGCCGCCAGCCAACAAGGCAACCCCGTGATGCTCGGGCTCTGTGCCTGGGTCGGGCCGATCGGCCTGTCCATGGGACTCGTGCTGATCAACCTCGGCGTGGCGAGCTGGCTCATCCGCCTCCGGAATTTCCGCCAAGCCGACCTCGCCCTCCAGCCGATGGGTTCGCTGGACTGGGCGCGACGCCTGACGCCGGAACTTTACCTGGGGCTGGCGGTGATCGCGGCCGGCTTTTACGTGACGTTGGACAAGGCGGCTCGCCCCGTCCCGCGCCAAGCGGTGCGCATCGGCGCGATCACGACGCATTTCAACCCGACGGAGAAATGGGAATCGGATAAGTTCGCCCGGCATTATGCGGCCATCCTCGAGGCGACTAGGCGGGCGGCGGCGGCCAAGCCGGACGTGGTCATCTGGCCGGAAGCCGCGCTGCCGCCCTTGCTTGACGACCCCGGCTACGCCGCCCGGCTGCGCGGGGCGACCGGCGGCCCGCCCCTCGTGGTCGGCGTGCTCGAGCGACGCGGCGAAGGCTACGCCAACAGCGTGGCGGTCGTGACCACCGAAGGCGCCCAGAAGCCGACCTACGCGAAGCGGCGCCTCGTCCCGTTTGGCGAGTATGTGCCCGGCGCGGACTGGTTGCCGCTGCGCAAAGTCGTCCCCATCGCCGAGGACTGCGTCGCCGGTCAGACCGCGACCCTGCTGCCCTTGACGACCCGCGGCGGCTTCACCTTCGTGGCGGGCCCGCTCGTCTGCTACGAGGATGTCTTCCCCGAGCTGGCCCGTGAGCATGCCTTGGCCGGCGCCGACCTCTTGATCGTGGTGACGAACGATGGCTGGTACGGCCACGAAGCCGCCGACGCCCAGCACACCGCCCACTCGGTCCTGCTCGCCGCCGCCACGGGCCTGCCGGTCGCCCGTTCGGGCAATGAAGGTTGGAGCGGGGTCATCACCCCGCACGGGTTGATGCTCCCGACCGGTGCGGGCGCCGCCGCCGTCCAGGTGGCCGAGGTCCGCTCCCCGCGGAGCCGTCCGACCTACTGGGTGCAGCATGGCGACTGGGCGGTCGGTCTGGGCGGGCTGGCCTTTGCCGCGACCTACCTCTGGCGCCGCCGCCGGCCGCTCGACCGATAAATCGGCAGAGACCGCTCGACCTCCCCCGGTTTCGAGCCAAGGTAATCTCACCCCGCCCGGACAAACCGCCGACCCGGCGACGCTTCCCGTCATGACCCTGAGACTCCTGTTCACCAGCCTTATCGCCCTCTTGGTCGCGGCCCTGCCGGCCCAAGAGGTGAAGAAACCGAAGTCGGAATTTCCGGCCGAAGGCATCGCGACCTTCCGCCTACGCATCAAATCCATCCCGACGATCCAGGTGAAGATCAACGGCGTCCCGCTGACGCTGGGGGTGGACACCGGCTGCCAAGGCACCGGCGTGCTGACCCCCCGCGGCGCCGCGAAATGCGACGTCCCCGAGGCGTTCACCGTGCCTTCGATGGGCAATTCCGGCCGCAGCGAGAACACCTACGGGTACATCGAGAAACTCGAGGCGAGCGGCGCGGTCTGGCGCGATTTCCACATCAGCATCATGCCCCTCAATGGCATGGACCTCGATGGGCTCATCGGCGCGGACATCCTCTTCGAGAAGCCCTTCTACATGGACCTGTCCAATAAGGTCATGACGCTTGGCAAGACGCCGGATACCTCCGCCGCGCACGAGATTTCCTGCTACAGCCGCGGCGGCCACTGCGGCGTGAACATCGAGGTCGAAGGCCAGAAGGTGCCCATGATTGTCGACTCCGGCGCGTCCAAGTCCTACATGAGCTCGCTGAAGTTCAAAGGGAAAACGACGTTCAAGGGCTACATCCCCGTCGCGACGGTACGGGGCGTCTCGCTGACCCGCGTCGAGACCTGCCAGATCAAATCGCTCCGCATCGGAGGTGTCCCGTTGACCGGCGTGGAGTTCAATCGCGACCAGGAACACAACCTGCTCGGCGACGATTTCCTGCGGGCCCACCCGATCGCCGTGGACATGCCCTCCCGGCGCCTCTGGCTGTTCGAATCGCAGAACGTGGCCAAGCCGCGGGCGCTGCCCGTTGAAGAAACCAAGGCCTCGACGGAACCCGCGTTGAAGACCGAACCGGCGGCGGTGCCGGCGAAATAAGCCAGGCGAAACTTAGCGACGGCGACGGGTACCGCCGCTGGGACCCTTGGCGGGCGGACCGCCTTCCTCGTCGCCCTCCTCCTTTTCGGCCGGGGCCTCTTCCTCGTCATCCCAGCGCAGGTCCTTCGCCATGTCCTTGTCGACGTCCTCAACTTCGGGGAGGTCGGGCAGGTCGTCGGCGGCACCCGCGGAGCGGGCCGGCTTCTCATCGTCGTCATCCTCACCCGGGACCTCGTGCCCCTGCGGGACGAACTCGAGGATGTCGGTGATCTCCTCCAGCGGGTGGATGTCGCGACCCTCGATGAGGGCCTGATTGCGGAGTTCGGAAAGCTGCTCATCCACGTCCTCGACGGTCAACTTCTGCTCGAGCTTGATCGTGTCATTGATGAGCTTCACGCGCAGGCGCATGATGTGCTCCATTAAGTCGGCGTAGGCACCCTTGTCGCCGTCCTTGATGTTGGGGAGGGCGAAGAGCGGCTCCTCGGAGTCGAGGATGTGCTCGGCCACGCGGGCGAGGCGCACGGTGTTGTCCTTGTCGATTTCTTGGACCTGAAACGGGACGAAGGCCGCCTCGAGAATCTCGTTCGAAAGGCCGTACTCACGCAACGGGTCCAGCATGTCGAGGATCCAGGGGAACTGAAAGGGGTCGAGGATGCCGAGGCCGTCGGGCTCATAGTGCTTAGGGTCGGAGTTTTCCTTCACCCACCAATTACCCTCCTTTTCCTTGAAGCGGATGGTGCACCAGAGAAGTTTGGAGGTCGTCACGGGCATGGCAGAGGGATTTGCCCAAGTCCCGCAGGGAGTCAAGAGGGGTCGACAGACCGAGGCTTCTCCGCTTTCCTTCCGCCCTTTCCTCCCTTAACTGCTCCCCATGTCTTTCCTTTACGAAAAAGTGGTCGCCCGGGGCCTTTATGCGATGGACCCGGAGAAAGCGCACCAGTTCGGGCTGCTGGGCATGGGCCTGCTCGGTGCCCTGGCCCCGCTTCGCGCCCTCATGGAACGCCGGTTGACCCCGCGGGGCGGCAAGCCCATCGAAGCCTTCGGCCTGAAGTTCCCCAACCACGTCGGCCTAGCCGCGGGGTTCGACAAGGACGGCCTAGGCTGGCGCGGCGCCGCCGCCCTCGGCTTCGGGCATGTGGAAATCGGCACGGTCACCCCCAAGGCCCAGCCGGGTAACGAACGCCCCCGCGTCTTCCGGTACCCGGCCCTGCAGGCCGTGGTCAATTCGTACGGCTTCCCCAACGCCGGCGTCGAGGCGTTACACGCGCGCCTCTCGGGCCAGCCGGGTCGGGGCCAGCGCAGCTGCCCGCTCGGGATCAACCTCGGCAAGAACAAGGACACCCCCAACGAACGCGCCCATGAGGACTACCTGCTCGGCTTCCAGCGGCTCGCCCCCTTGGCCGACTACGTGGTCATCAACATCAGCAGCCCGAACACCACGGGCCTGCGCGCCTTGCAGGACCGCGCCCCGCTCGTCCGACTGCTCTCCACGCTGACGCGCGAAAACCGGAGCGTCGCCGGCGGCCCGGTGCCGCTGCTCCTGAAAGTCGCGCCCGACCTCAACCCGAATCAACTCGCGGACATCGTCAGCGTCGTCGGCGAGTGCGGCTTCGCCGGCATCATCGCCACGAACACCACCATCACCCGGCCGCCAGGGACCGAAGCCTGCGCGACCAAGGGCGGCCTGAGCGGCGCCCCGCTGCTGGAACGATCGCTGGGCGTCGTGCGTTTCCTCGTGAAGGAAGCGGGCGGACGCATCCCCGTCGTGGGCTGCGGCGGCATCACCTGCGCGGCGGACGCCGGCCGTTTCATGGACGAAGGCGCATGCCTCGTGCAAGTCTACTCCGGGCTCGTGTTCCGCGGGCCGGCCCTCGCCCGCGAGATCGCCGAAGGGCTCGCGTGGCGTCAACGCGCCTGGATCTGAGCCGATGACCAGCGGCTTGCTCCTGCTCGCGGCCATGCTCGCCGCCCTGACGCCCAACGCCCGAAAAGGCGACCCTTGCGCCGCCGAGAGTTGGCGGGCCGACCCGGCGCAGTACGAAGGCAAGCCGGTGAAGACGGCCGTCCTCGGCGTCGAAGAACCGGGGCTGGTGACCAGCGACGCCCCCGCCGCGGCGGTGCGCATCCTCACCGGTAATGAGAAAGAAGAAGCCGGCGGCGCGATCATCGTGCTCCTGCCCCTCGAGAAATTCCAGGCCTTTGTGGCGAACTTCTCCAGCCGGCAACTGGGCGCCAACCGCAGCGGGTTCGGCGCCCTCTCCAAGGCCAAGGTCGTCGCCGGCACCTATGGCACGGTGAAAGGCGAAGGCGTCCTCCTGTACGAACTCGACCCCAAGACGGCGAAGGAACTCGGTAAGCCGTCCGAAATCCTGGCCACCCAACTCAAAACGGTCAACCCGGCGACCGAGCCGACGCGCCCCGGCTGGACCCGCCAGGAATTCAACCTCGCCAAGCTCAGCGCCCTCGGGGCGCCCGAGACGACGCGCGAGTGGGAACGCCTGCAGGCGCTGTTGCTCGCGAAAGCCGGCAAGGATAAGTCCCAGCGGCGCAAAGCGTCGGAGCTCATCGCCGGGGCGAAGACCGGCGAAGGCTTTAAGATCGAGGACGAGACCGCAAAGGTCGAATGGACGCTGGTCTGGCGCTAAGCCGACTCACTTCGCCGCCGGGGCGGGCGCGGGCTTTGCGACGACGGGGATGTGCACCTCGGAGTGCTTGAAAATCCCGGGCACGAAGGGGCTATTCCAGTAGACCGCGTAAGGCTCGCCTTGGGTCGACCACTCCGGGTGCGTCGCCAGCCAGGCTTTGAGCTTGGCCAAGGCTTCGTCGAAATTCTCGCGGGAGTAGGAGCCGCGCACGCCGATCGCGGCGACGAGCCGGGCAGGGGTCTCCGCCAACTTGACCAGCGCGGTCGGCTGGAGGTCCGTGCGCTTGGCCGAGCCCGCATCCATGTAGAAGACCATGACGCCCGGTTGCAAGCGGGCCTCGACGGGCGCGGTCATCGGGATCTGGTTGCCATCGATGTAACGGAATAACTTCATGAACAGACCGTTGTCGGCCTCGAAGTAACCCTTGGGCGATTCCGATAACATCAACCGGGCGGCCGGCAGCGTCTTGGTCTCGATCGTCCCCATGGGGGTGCGCGGGTAGGCTTCCTCGGTACCGCGCAGGAAGGAAGGAACGAAGGTGGCCATGGCGAGGAGGAGATGGGGCAATTTCATACCTCGACACTTGAGGCGGAATCCGGCGAAAAGCAAACCCGCGTGATTACTCACCCGCCCTTGCAAGCGGAGGCGAAAGGGCTTTACTAGGGGGTCATGAGCCTGCCCGCCGAGAAATCCTCCTTCGTTTCCCGGATGGGCCATAACTTCCTGACGGGGCTCTTCCTGACCTTGCCGCTCGCCCTGACCTTCTGGGTGGTGTCCATCCTGATCGACCTCCTCGGTAAACCGGCCAAGCAGATCGCGCTCTTCGTCCTCACCTGGGTCTTCGAGAACACCAAGCAGCCGCTGCCGAACCTCAACGACGGCATGATGGGGCTGGCGCTGACCATCGCCTCGGCGGTCGTGATGCTGGTCGTCCTGACAATCATCGGCTACCTGTCCAAGCGGCTCTTCGGCAAGGTCATGCACCATGTCTTCGATAAGATGTTGGAGAAGACCCCGGGCCTCGGCTCGCTGTATAACTCGATCCGGCAGATGGTCGATGCGCTCAGCGGCCGCAACAAGGACACCTTCCGCCGGGTGGTGCTCGTGCAATACCCGCGCGTGAATTGCTGGAGCATCGCCTTCGTGACCCATGAGCAACCCGCCGCCTTCTCCGAGGCCCTCGGCCGCCCGGTGGTCAATGTCTTCATCCCGGCCGCCCCAGCACCGACCTCGGGCTTCATCCTGCAGGTGCCCCCCGAAGACATCCGCGAGACGAAGCTCAAGGTTTCCGAAGCCCTCGCGTTGCTGATGAGTTTCGGCGCGGTCATCCCGAAGCCCGACGACCAGGCCTGAGGCGGATGTCGTCCGCCCCGCTGCGTTGCCTGGTCCTCGGACGCGACCCGTCGGGGGAATCGCATTCGCTGCTCACCTTGCTCGAGCCCCACGAGGGCCTACTCCGTTGCCTGATCCGCGCCCGCGCCGGCAAGACCGCGACGATCCCCGACCTCTTCGACGAGGGGGAGATCACCCTCGAGCGCGCCAAGGACGGCGGGACGCGCTTCGCCCGCGACTACCGCCTCCTGCACCGCCGGCTGGGCATCGCGCGCGACCACCGCACGCTGGAACGCGCCTGCCGGTTTGCCGCGATGGTGCGGAAGAACCCACCCCCGCCCGAATCCGCCGCGGTCTGCGCCCGCATCGCGACCGAGACCTTTGACGCGATGGCGACGCGCCCGCGCGCGGACGCGGCTTACTTCAAGGGACTCTGGTTGATGCTGAAGGACGGGGGCTGGCCGGTGCAGGAGGATTGGCTGGCCGGGCTCGGCGCCCGCCGCGACGCGGCCGGAGCGATCCTGACGCAACCGCTCGACGCGCAGACGACCGAGGAAGACAGCGTGCAGCGGCTGGCGACCGACCTCGAGCGCTGGGCCGCGGGCGAAGCCCATTTCGTCCTGCCCTGATGCGCTTCGACATCAAGTCGCGGCGGATTGAACTGAGCGCCCAGGAGTTTGCCACGTTCCGACCCGGACCCGGCGCCGGCGCCGGCGGGGCGCCGTGGCGCGCCGAGGCTGGCCGGCAGTGGCACGAGACGCTCCGACGCCAAGCCGAGGCCGAGCAGGATCACTGGACCTTCGAACAGGCGGCGAACTGCGAGCTGCAGGCGCTCGGGTGGCGGCTGGTCATCACGGGCCGGGCCGACCAATGGCGCGCGGTCGACGGCGCCGTCCGGGTCCGCGAGATCAAGACGGTGAGCACCTCCCTCCCCCGCCGGCCCGACCAGCTCGTCCAACGTTACCCGCATCACTTCCTGCAACTGTCCCTCTATTGCCAGGCGGCGCGGCTCGACGCCACCGTCCGGCAGGTGCAAGGCGAGGTCGTGTTCGTCGACCTGACCAGCGGCGAGCAGCAGGCGGTGCCGCTACCCCCGAGCGCCGAAGCGGACCTCCTCAAACAAGCCGAAACCATCGCGGCCCACGCGGAGAACCGCCGCGCGAGCCACGCCCGCCTGCTCTGCCTGCCGGATCGCCTGCCATTCAAGGAGCCGCGGCCGGAATGGCTGCAAGGGTGCGCCGACCTCGACCAAGCGGGCATGGAATCCTCCACCCGCTTGCTGGTCGCGCCGACGGGCTACGGCAAGACTTCCGCCGCGCTCCGCCACGGCCTCGGCCTGCTCCGCGGCGGTCGCGCGGGGCGCTTGCTCTACCTCACGGGGAAAGGCACCGGTCAGCTGCAGGTGCTGCAAGAGCTGCGGCGTTTGGCGAAGCCGTCCGAGCTCCGCGCCTTGGTCCTGCGCCCCCGGGCGGAGCACGAGGTGGACGGCCAACCCGACGACCCGGAAGAGATCCGCCGCAACTGGGCCCGCGCCGGCATCGACCCGCAGGCCTTGCTCGAGGACGGCTCCAACCTCCGCCGCATCCGCGAGATCGGCCGGCTGGCCGGCGTGCCGCCCTGGGACATCACCAAGGCGATGCTCGCGTACGCCGAGGGGGTGATCTGCGATTACAACTACGTCTTCTCGCCCCGCAACCGCGCGGCGCTCGAGAACGTGCCGGGCTGGGACGAGTCCGACACCGCCCTGATCGTCGACGAGGCCCACAACCTGCCCGACCGGGCGGCGGAATGCCTCTCCCTGCGGGACGACGCCCCCGACGCCGCCGACCTCGCCCATGAGCTGGGGCGTCACCGCGCCCCTGAGCCTTGGATCCGCGCCACGCAGGATTGGGCCGACTTCCTCGGGCGGTTGCCGAAGGCCGACGCGGTCTCACCCGACGACCGGCTCGAGGCGATGGGGCTGGCCGAGCGATTGGCGGAACTGGCGACCAACCAGCCGTTCAACACCGACGACCTTTCGGAAACCACGCGCCAAGGCCTGTGGAATGCGGGCATGTGGTCCGACCGGCTGGAGGCCGCCGACCTCGGCTGGCTAGTGTGGTCGCCCCGCGCCGGCACGTTGAGCCTGGATTGCCTCTCGGCGGCGAAGGCGACCGGCGAACGGCTCCTGAAGTTCGGCCATGCGTTACTGATGACCGCGACCCCGGGCCCCCGCGGGGCGTTGGCCAACGAGTGCGGGCTGGATAGCGACGCGCTGGCCAAGGTCGACGCGCTGGCACCGTGGCGCCAAGGCGCCTACACGGTCGCCATCGATGGCCGAGTGGACACGCGCCTGAAGACGCGCGAGACCCACCTCGCCCGCACGGCGGCCGCCTTGCTCCGGCTCTCGCAGGAAGGGGCGGTGGCGGCCTTCTTCCCGTCCTACAAGTACGCCGAGGGCGTGGGGAAGGAAGTCGCCAACCTCGACCCGAAGGCCGACATCGCCCTCCAGCCCCGCGGGCTCGGCCCGGATGGGACGGCGCGTTTCGTCGAGGATTCCCTCAACCGCCATACCATCCTGTGCTTGATCCTCGGGGGCTCGCTCGGCGAAGGCGTCGACATGCTGGGCGGCCGGATCCGCTCGGCGGTGATTGTCGGCCCGGCGTTGCCGGAGGTGAACGCGCTGCAAGAGGCGCGCCGCAAGATGTTCGCCAACGACGGTGTCGAGGATGCGTTCGCGCTGGCGTACGTCCGCCCCGGCATGCGCAAGGTCAACCAAGCGCTCGGCCGACTCGTCCGGGCGCCCGGCCAGACGGCCCGCGTGCTCCTGCATTGCCGGCGCTTCGCCGACGAGTCCTACCGCAACCTGCTCTCGACGGAATACGGCGACCCGCCCGTCTTAGCGGACGACGAGGAGTTCGCGCAGTGGGCGACGCGGAGCTGAGCCGTTCAGACGCGGGTGATGACGCGGGCCTGCGGGTAGCGGATTTTCTTCATCTGCGCGTACTTGTCCTCCGCCGAGCGGTAGCCCACGGCGCAGGCGACCACGACTTCGTAGCCCGTGCCCTTGAGGCCGAGGATCTCGGTGTAGGCCGCGGGGTCGATGCCTTCGAGCGCGCAGGTGTCCACGGCGAGCGCGGCGGCAGCGCCCATGAGTTGGCCGAGCGCGATGTAAAGCTGCCGGGCGGCCCATTCCTTCTGGCCGGCGGCGTCCTTGCCCCGCACCACGCCACCGATCATCATCTGGCGGTAAGGCTCGAGCTTGGCCGCATCGGCGCCGCGCTCGGAGACCATCTGATTAAAGAAGTCATTCACGTCCTGCTCGGTGATCTCGGTCCGCCGGGCGAAGACCACGAGGTGCGAGGCGTCGGTGACCTGCGTCTGGTTCCAAGACACCGGCCGGAGCTTCGCGCGGACCGTGGGGTCGGCGATGATGAAGAACTTCCAGGGCTGGAGGCCGTAGGAGGAGGGCGTCAGGCGGAGCGACTCCTCGAGGGCGGCCCAAGTGGCCGCAGGCAACGGGCGCGTGTCGAAGGCCTTGGTGGCGTAACGCCATTCCAGGGAAGCGAGGAGTTGGGCAGGCGTCAGGGCGGCTTTCATGGTTACGCTACCCAACACCGTCGAGACCGCCTGTCAAATCAGGCGGGCGAAAGGACCCCGCCGGACAGCACCAGCCGACGGTCGGTCCGCTCCGCGAATTCGCGGCTATGCGTCACCAAGACCAAGGCGAGGCCGCGGGCGGCGACGATGGCCAGCAGGAGCTGCATGACTTCCTCCGCGGTGCGTTCGTCCAGGTTGCCCGTGGGTTCGTCGGCCAACAGGACCACCGGCCGATTGATAAGGGCGCGGGCCAACGCGACGCGCTGGCATTCGCCCCCCGAAAGGCTGGCCGGCAGGTGGGCCAGCCGATCGCCCAACCCGACGAGCCCGAGGAGTTCGCGGGCGTCGGCGGAGGCGAGGGCGCTCGGCACCCCGGCGATCCGGGCGGCGAGCGCCACGTTCTCGAGCGCAGTGAGCTCCGGCATGAGTTGGTAATTCTGGAAGACGAAACCCACGCCCTGCCCGAGGCACGTGCGCGGCTCGACGAGGCCGCGGGGACCGGCGACCTGGACCGCGCCCGCATCGGGCTGATCCAGCCCGCCCAGCAGCTGCAGCAAGGTCGTCTTACCCGAGCCCGAAGATCCGCGGATCGAAACGGACTCGCCGGCATAAACCTCGAGGGAGACATCGACCAAGACCGGCAACGGGCCGGCAGGGGCGGCAAAGGCCTTGGCCAGACCAACGGCATGGAGCACGAGGTCAGGCATCGCGCATGGCCTCCGAGGGTTTGCGACTGGCGGCCCAGAGCGCGGGGACGAGGCCGGCGAGCGTGGTCACGAGCAGGGTGAACAGGCCGGCGGCCAGAAAGTCCATGGCATCGTAATGGAGCGGGACCCGGGCGAACTGGTAGACGCTCGCGACCATGTCGCCATCGCCGAAGACGGCGTTGATCGCACCAAGGATCGAGTCGCGGAAACACAGGATGCCCCAAGCCAACAGGAAGCCGAGGCCGGTACCGAGGGCGCCGATGAAGAGCCCCTGCAAGCCGAACAGCGCCAGGATGCGGCTCTGGCTGGCGCCGAGCGCGGCGAGCACCCCGACCTCGCGCGAGCGGCGGATCACCGCGGAGAAGAGCGTGCTGCCGATGGAGAAGGAGGCGACCAGCGTGATGATGAACATCAGGAAGAAGAGCATCGTCTTCTCGAAGCGGATCGCCTCGAGGAAGTTGCGCTTGATGTCCTGCCATGGCCGGAAGACCAGGTCCGGGTGACCGACGTTCAGCCGGGAGGCGACGGCCTCGGCCTGCGCGGGCGTCCTGAGCCGCAGGATGATGCCGTGGGCCCGCGGACCCAGGTGCCAGATCTCGCGAAAGCGCCGCAAGGGGATGAGCGCGGCGGTGTTGTCGACTTCCGTGAAACCGGTGCGCAGGATGGCACAGACCTCGAACTCGGCGGGAAGCGGGGCCTTGCCCTTCTCCGCGCGTTCGGCCATCACCGGCGACCAAAGCTCGACCTTGTCGCCGACGCGCACGCGCAGTTGCTGCGCCAGCCCGAGGCCGAGGATCACGCGCCCGTCGTCGAGGTCGTCGAAGGTACCGCCGTGGATGTAGCGCCGGGCCGGCTGCGCCGGGTCGGTCGGGTCGATGCCGCGCACGGCGGCCACACCCGAGAAATCGCCGCGCCGGGCCAGCGCCGGGCCTTCAGCGAAGGCGGTGGCGGAAGTGACTTCCCGGTCGCGCCGCAATTGCGCGACCAGTTCCTCGGGACGCGCGATGGGCTGGGCCGAGAGGACGAGGCAGTCGCCGAAGGACTCACGGATGCGGTTGCGGTGTTCCTCGCCGAAACCGTTCATCACCGTCTGCACCACCAGCAAGGTCGCGACGCCGAGGGCCACCCCCAGGATCGAGACCGTGGCGAACGCCGGGAAGCGCTTACCGGGCGGGAAGAGCTGGCGGAGGGCGAGATGGAGGAACCAGGGCAAGGGGAAAGGCTCAGGCCTGCTTCTCGGGCGCGAGCGTCGGGAACAGGATGACGTCGCGGATGTTGGCCGCGCCGGTCAGCAGGATCACGAGGCGGTCGATGCCGATGCCGAGGCCACCCGCGGGGGGCATGCCGTGCTCGAGCGCGAGGAGGAAGTCCTCATCGATCTTCTGGGTCTCGGCGCCGGCCTGGAGCTGCAGCATCTCGCGCTGCACGCCGGGGTCGTTCTGCTCCGAGTAGGCCGGGGCGATTTCCTGGCCATTGATGCAGAGTTCGAAGACGTCGATGGTCGAGTCGTCGCCGATGGTCACCTTGGCGAGCGGGCAGAGCTCCTTGGGGATGTGGGTGACGAAGGTCGGCTGGATCAGGCCGGGCTCGATGAGCTTGCCGAAGACCTCGTTGGTGACTTCGAAATCTTCCCAGTCGGGGCGCGGCTCGTGCAGACCGAGGGCCTTGCACGCGGCGATTTTCTCCTCCTTGGTCCGGGCGAACCACTGCGGGTCGCCGGTGCGTTCGAGGATGAGGTCCTTGTACTTCGCCTCGCGCCATTCGCCGGCGAGCTCGATGGCCACGCCGTCCGGACGGAGGACGCTGGTCGTGCCGAGGACGTCGACGCAGACCTTCTGGATCATCGAACGGACGAGCTCCATCATGCCGCGGTAGTCGGTGTAGGCCTGGTAGGCCTCGAGCATCGTGAACTCAGGGCTGTGCTTGATGGACACGCCTTCATTACGGAAGACGCGGCCGATCTCGAAGACGCGGTCCATACCGCCGACGAGGCAGCGTTTGAGGTGCAGCTCGAGGGCGATGCGCAGGTAGAAATCGCAGTCGAGCGCGTTGGAGTGCGTCTCGAAGGGCCGGGCGGCGGCGCCGCCAGCGATGGCGTGCAGGGCCGGGGTCTCGACCTCGGTGAACTGGCGGCTCCAGAGGAAGCGCCGGATCGCCTCGACGACGCGGCTGCGGACGAACAGGCGGCGGCGCGACTCCTCGTTGACGACGAGGTCGAGGTAACGCTGGCGGTAGATTTTCTCGGCGTCGGTCAGGCCGGCCCACTTCTCGGGGAGCGGGCGGAGGGCCTTGGACACGAGCTTGTACTCGGCGACGCGCACCGTGACCTCGCCGGTCTTGGTGCGGAACAGCTTGCCGCGGACGCCCACGAAGTCGCCGGAGTCTACGAGTTTCTTGAAATGCGTGTCGTAGGCATCGCCGAGCGCATCCCGGGTGAAGTACGCCTGGATGACGCCGCCGCGGTCCAGGAGCTTGACGAAACTGGCCTTGCCCATGACGCGCAGGGCGACGATCCGTCCGGCGACGGAGACCTCGGGGCCTTCCTCGACCCCCTCGGGCAAGAGCGCCGGGCAGTCGTTCGAAACATGGGTCTGCGACCACTCGGCGCGGAAGGGGTCTTCCCCGGCGGCCCGGAGCTGGGCGAGTTTCTCCTTTCGGACCGCGTGGAGGTCGTGGGAGATGGCGTTGAGGTCGGTCTTTTCGCTCATGTGGGCTCCCTTGAGGGGTGCCTCCGAGGGGGCGGGGAGGCAAGGGCGAAAGGTTCGGCGGGCGGGATGGTTTCCGTGTTGCGGCGGGGCCTTTCCGGAGAATAACCCAAGACTCAAATGAAGGCCTACCTCGACCTGCTTCGCCATGTCCGGCAGCACGGAGAAATCCGGGGCGACCGCACCGGCACGGGCACGCTCGGCATCTTCGGCGCCCAGTTGCGTTTCGACCTCGCGGAGGGGTTCCCCCTCCTGACCACCAAGAAGGTCCACCTGAAATCCATCACGCACGAACTGCTCTGGTTCCTCTCGGGCAGCACCCAGAACGCCTGGCTGACAGAGCGCGGGGTGAGCATCTGGAACGAATGGGCGACCGCCGAGCAGTGCGCCAAGTTCGGCCGCGCGGCGGGCGAGCTCGGGCCGGTCTACGGGCATCAATGGCGTCGGTTCGGCGCGACCAAGCAGGCCGACGGCTCTTATGCGGACGATGGCGTCGACCAGCTCCGGCGCGTCATCGAGGAGATCCGGCGCAACCCCTCCAGCCGCCGTCTGATCGTGACGGGCTGGAACCCGCAGGAGGCCGACCAAGTCGCGTTGCCGCCCTGCCACACGCTCTTCCAGTTCCACGTCTCGACCGACGGCCGCCTGAGCTGCCAACTGTACCAGCGCAGCGCCGACCTGTTCTTGGGCGTGCCGTTCAACATCGCGAGCTACGCGATGCTGACGCACATGCTCGCGCAGGTCACGGGCCTGCGACCGGGCCATTTCGTGCACACCTTCGGCGACGCGCACATCTATTCCAACCATGCCGAGCAGGTCGAACTGCAGCTCTCGCGCGAGACCCGCACCCTGCCCCGCCTCGTGCTCAACCCCGACGTGAAAGACCTGTTCGCGTTCAAGTTCGAGGACATCGTGGTCGAAGGCTACGACCCGCACCCGGCGATCAAGGCCCCGGTGGCCATCTGATCGTGCGCCTCGGCCGTCCGCTCATCGCCATCGCCGCCGTCGCCCGCAACCGCGGCATCGGCCTGGCCAACAAGCTCCCCTGGCGCATCCCGGAGGACTTCGCCTTCTTCAAGGCGACGACCATGGGCCAGGTGCTGCTCATGGGCCGCAAGACCTACGAGTCGATCGGCCGGCCGCTGCCGGGTCGCACGACGGTGGTGCTGAGCCGATCCGGGTTCACCGCCCCGGGCGTCGTCACGGCGGCGACCTGGGAGGAAGCCGCCCAAGTCGAGCCCGGGAAGACCCTCTTCCTAGCCGGGGGGGCGGCCCTCTACGCCGAAGCCCTCCCTTGGTGCAGCGAACTGATCCTCACCCACGTGGCGATGGAGCCCGAAGCGGATGCCTTTTTCCCTGACTGGACGGGTCATTTTGACGCAGGAAAGGTCCTTAACCGGTTCCCGACGTGCGAAATGCGCCAGCACCTCCCCTTGGGAGGCAAGTCGCCAAGTGCTTAATTTTAAGTAAACGTAGGCCTGCGGCTTACGGACCCTAGTCAAACGGCTAAAAGGGGCGTTTTTCTGCCTTTTGTCCTTTCCAAGGACTCCCCCCGCCCTACCGTCCCGACCATGCCGGACGGCCTGTTTACTTTCTTCGCTGCGCTGACCCTCGGTGCGGCTCTCCTCCTGGTCCTAAGCCGGAACGCCGTGACCTCGGCGATGGGGATGATCCTCGCCTTGGTCGGCATCGCCGCCGACTTCTTCCTCCTGGACGCCTACTTCCTCGGCGTGCTCCAGGTGCTGGTCTACGCCGGGGCCGTGATGGTCCTTTTCCTCTTCATCATCATGCTCCTGGACACGGACGACGCGACGGGGGCCTACCCGTGGAAGACCGCCGCCCTCGGCCTCGCCACCTTCTTCCTTCTGGCCGCCGGCGTCATCTGGCTTTTCCACTGGTCCGGGGCCGTGAGCCCGACCCCGGCCGGCGCCACGCCGCCCGAGCTCTCCGCCAACCCGGCCGAATTCACCACCGCCGCCAAATCGTTCGGCCGCCTGCTCTACACGAAGTACCTGCTGCCGTTGGAAATCGCGGGCTTCCTCCTCCTCGTCGCCCTCGTCGGCGTCGTCTCGTTGAGCAAGGACGCCCCGGAGGGCCAAGCCTGAGGACCCCGCCATGGAATCCACCACCCTCGTGCACCACCTCCTCCTGGCCGGACTGCTCTTCGCGGTCGGCCTGACCGGCGTGCTGCTGCGCCGCAACCTGCTCGTCGTCACCATGTGCCTCGAGTTGATGCTCGCGGCGAGCACGCTCGCGATGGTCGCCTTCTCGCGCTTCAACCACAAGATGGACGGCGCGATCTTCGTCTTCTTCGTGATCACCGTCGCCGCCGCCGAAGTGGCCGTCGGCCTCGCCCTGATTGTGGCCCTCTACCGTCGCCGCGGCACGATCCAGTCCGACGCCCTCAACACGCTCCGCGACTAAGCTTTTCCGATGCCCCCTGACTTTTCGTCCCTGGTCCACTGGATCCTGTTCCTGCCGCTGGGCGCGGCCCTGTTCATCGCCCTGTTCCTCCGCCGCGCCGGCACCCTCGCCGCTTGGCTCTCCACCGGCGTCGCCTTCGCCATCGCGGCCCTCGCGCTGCGCCTCTTGACCGTCACGTCCGCGGACACGCTCTGGCACGTCGAGCTCGCCAAGCTGGGCGGCATCTCGCTGGGCTTCGGCTACCTCATCGACGCCAACGCGCGCCTGATGCTCTTCGTGGTGTCGTTCGTGGCGGCGTGGATCCACCTCTTTTCCGTCGGTTACATGCAGGACGATGACGCGCGGGGCCGGTTCTTCGGCGGCCTGTCGATCTTCATGTTCTCCATCCTGGGCATCGTCGTCGCCGACAACCTACTCATGACCTTCGTGTTCTGGGAACTGGTCGGCTTCAGCTCGTACATGCTGATTGCGCACTACTTCGACAAGGATGAGGCGGCCGAGGCCTCCAAGAAGGCCTTCATCGTCAACCGCCTCGGCGACCTCGGCTTCATCCTCGGCATCGCCTTCTGCCTCGCCCATCACGGCACGCTGAACTTCGCCGAACTGGGCGCCCTCAAGCCCGTGGCCGGCTGGCCCTGGCTGCTCGGCGCGCTCCTGATGTGCGGCTTCATCGGCAAGTCCGCCCAGTTCCCCCTGCACGTCTGGCTCACGGACGCGATGGCCGGCCCGACGCCCGTATCCGCGCTCATCCACGCCGCCACGATGGTCGCCGCCGGCGTCTACTTCATGGCGCGGATCTCCTTCCTGATGACGGACGAGGTACTCGGGTTCATCGCCATCTCCGGGGCGGGCATGGCCGCCCTGGCCGGACTCTGCGCACTGGCCCAGACCGACATCAAGAAGTCCCTCGCCTACTCCACGCTCGCGCACCTCGGCATCATGGGCTGCGCCATCGGCCTGCACCGCCCCGACCTCGCCGTGCTGCACATGGCGATGCACGCGTTCTTCAAGGCGACCCTCTTCCTCGGCGCCGGCTCCGTCATCCACGGCTGCCACCACGAGCAGGACATGCTGAAGATGGGCGGGCTCGCGCGCAAGATGCCGGTCACCGCCGCCACCTTCATCGCCGCCACGCTCTCGAACTGCGCCGTCCCCTTCCTCGCCGGCTGGTACTCCAAGGACGCCATCATCGAGGCGGCCCATCACCACAACCTCTACCTCTTCGCGCTGCTCGCCCTCGCCGCCCTCGCGACCTGCCTCTACAGCGCCCGCATGGTGCGGCTGGTGTTCTTCGGGCCGGCTAACTCCGCGGCCGCCGAACACGCCCACGAGTCGCCCTGGACGATGACGACCCCGCTGGTCGTGCTCGGCCTCGTCTTCTCCGTCGCCGCGGGCATCGCCGCCCCCGCGCTCATCCCGGCCAGCGCCCTGGCGCGGGTCGCCGCACCCTTGCACGAGATGGCCTTTCACGCCACCGCGCCCGCCACGCTCGTCGGCGGGTTGGCGCTGATCCTCGGCGCCTTCGCCTTCCGCTACTACGGCCGGGCCGCCGGCGTCGACAGCCTCCGCGCCGACCTCCCGCGCGTCTACGGCCTCCTCGAGTTCCGCTGGATGGACACCTTCTACGGCTGGGTCGTCGCCTCCGTGCAACGCCGGGTCGCCGAATTCATCGCCTTCCTCGACCTGCTCCTGATCAACGGGGTCGCCGTCCGCTGGCTCGGCGCCGGCATCCCCGCCGTCATCGGCTACCTGGCCGGTCGCACGCTGCACCGCGGTCAGACCCGGCTCTACGCCCTCAGCCTCGTCGCCGGTACCCTTCTCCTGGCTTGGTACTTCCTCGCCCGCTGACCCATGGACTCTCTCGACCTTTTCAACGCCAACATCGCCGCCGTCGCGGTCTACACCCCCGTCTTGGTGGGCCTGCTCCTCCTCGCGGGCCGACGCCTGCCCGCCAGCTTCGCCTCGGGCTTCGCCTTCGCCGGTTTCGCCCTGCCGCTGGTCCTCGGCCTCTGGCTCGTCTGCCCGTGGCCCGGCCATCAGATCGCCTTCGCCCAGTTGAGCTCCAGCGGTTCGCCGTGGGGCTTCGAGTTTAGCCTCAACGGCCTCAGCGCTCCCCTCTTCCTGATGACGGCGGTCATCGGCCTCGCCGCCGGCCTCAAGGCCCTCCAGCAGGAAGTGGAGTCGCGCAACACGTACCTCGGCCTGCTGCTGTTCATGTTCGGGGGCACGCTCGGCGTCTTCGCCACCAGCAGCGTGCTCGGCGCCTACTTCTTCCACGAGTTCGCGCTCATCCCGACGTTCCTGCTGACGCTCTTCTGGGGCGGCGCCGGCCGCCGGCCGGCCGCGATGCAGATGGCGATCTACCTCACCGTCGGCGCGATGGTCTCGCTGGCCGGCCTCCTGCTCGCGCTGGGCGCGGCCAAGACGGGCTACACCTCGACCTGGAGCGAGTTGCTCAACACCATCGACCTGCGCGTCGTCCCGGCCGCCACCACGGGCCTCGTCCTCTTCGGTTTCGGCACGCTCGCCTCGCTCTTCCCCTTCCACTCCTGGGCCGCCCCGGGCTACACCGCGGCCCCGACGCCAGCCTCGATGCTGCACGCCGGCGCCCTCAAGACATTCGGCCTCTACGGC
>BJHS01000017.1 GCA_014193315.1 Verrucomicrobiota bacterium | reverse complement strand
CCTCGCGCACAACTACCAATGCGAGGACATCCAGGGCATCGCCGATTTCGTCGGCGACTCGCTCGGCTTGGCCTACAAGGCCGCGGCGGCCAAGCATGCGACCATCGTCTTCTGCGGGGTGCACTTCATGGCGGAAACCGCCAAGATTGTGAACCCGACCCGCCGGGTGCTCTTACCAGACCTCGCGGCCGGCTGCTCCCTCGCGGACTCCTGCCCGGCCGATAAGCTCGCCGCGATCAAGGCGGCCGACCCGACGCTCTACATCGTCGCGTACATCAACTGCAGCGCCGCGGTCAAGGCGCTGTCCGACGTCATCGTGACCAGCGGCAACGCTAGCAAGATCGTCGATCGGGTCCCGGCGGACCGGCGCATCCTCTTCGTCCCGGATCAGAACCTCGGCCGATGGGTCTCCGGCAAGACCGGACGCGCCATGCAACTCTGGCCGGGCAATTGCTACGCGCACGTCCAGTTCACCCCCGGCGCCCTGCTGCGGGCGAACGCCGCGCACCCGGGCGCCCCAGTTGTCGCCCACCCCGAATGCACCGAAGCCGTCCGCGAGCTGGCCGACATGGTCTGCTCGACCGAAATGATGGTCTCCTGGTGCAAGGCCCAAACCGCCGAGACAATCATTGTCACGACGGAGTCCGGGATGATTCACCGGTTGCGCCGCGAGGTCCCGGACAAGACGTTCGTGGCCGCCCCGACCGACCGTTGCTCCTGCAATGACTGCCGTTTCATGAAGATGAACACCTTGGAGAAGGTGCGGGATTGCCTATTAACAGGCAGCCCGGAGATCATCCTGCCGGAAGCGTTGCGGGCCGCGGCGGAGCTCCCGCTGCGCCGGATGCTGGAGTGGAGCCTCTAGATGGAACCTAAGGGAAGTCCTTGCGGTCTCAATGCGACCGCCCGTTGACTTTTTGTCATTTATTTTAAAAATTGATTTTAATAATCAATAGATATTGTGGTTTTCCGACCCCTCTCGTCGCACCAATCCTCCCGCCACATCCATGAAAATAGACATCGACCCGAGCACCTTCACCACCAAGGAAGCCTACGTCCGCGCCGCCCTGTCCAAGGCCCGCGACCTGGCCGTCCAGACCTGGGAGGACGAACACACCGAACGTCGTAGCCTGATCGAGCGCGAGGTTTCGTCCCTGTCCAAGAACGAGCTGGCCCGCCGCCTCGTCAAACTACTCTCCCGGCCCAACCGCGCCCGGGCCCAGATCAGCGAGGCCATGCGCACGAAAGCCAAGGCCCTGCGCAAGAAGGACGTTCCCGTTCGCGAGATCGCGGCGGAACTCGGGATTTCGATTCCGTCGGTCTACAACATCACCAAGGACTAACCTTGCCCCGTGGCGCGGTCGTCGCCTTAATGAGCAGGCGATGACCGAGTGGACCCGAGGCGACCCGGCGAAGGCCCCTGCCCGCTCACCCCTGGCCACGGGCGGCACCTTGGACTTGCCCACCTTGCTGGCCGCGTATCGTGCTGGCATTTTTCCGTGGTACAACGAAGACGAGCCGATCCAGTGGTGGTGCCCCGACCCCCGGTTCGTGCTCATACCCAGCGAACTACGCGTCACCGCGAGCCTCCGCAAGACGCTCCGCCACCCAGGCTGGCGCGTGACCTTCGACCAAGACTTCGAAGGCGTCATGCGCGCCTGTGCGGAGGCGCCCCGGCCAGGCCATGATGGCACTTGGATCACCGAGGAAATGGTCGCAGCTTATGTCGCCCTGCACCGGGCTGGGTACGCCCATAGCGTCGAGGTGCATTGGGGCGACGAACGGGTCGGCGGGCTCTACGGCGTGGCCATCGGCCGCATCTTCCATGGGGAATCCATGTTCCACCGGAGAAGCGATGCGTCGAAGGTCGGCTTCGTCCGGCTGGTCGAGCGACTGGTCGCTACCGGCTTCGTGCTGATCGATTGCCAGGTGCCGACCGAGCACCTCGGCAGCCTCGGCGCCGGCGCCGTGCGCCGGAAAGACTTCCTCGACTGCCTGCGCGCGCAGAGGGACCTGCCCCCCACCGGCGACCCTTGGTTTAACGACGCGGCGGCTTCGGGGGTTTGAGCGCGGTCCGGACCTCGCGTTCATAGACGCGCTCTACGATCACGCACAGCTGCTGCAAGGACCGGCCATCGGTATAGACCGCGATCCCCGCCTGCAAGTAAGCCTGCTCACGCTTCTTCATCAGTTCGCGAATCCGGGCCTCCGGGTCGTCGCTCTTGAGCAAAGGGCGGCGACTATTGCCCGAGGTGCGCCGGAGGATGGTGTCGACCGAGGCGAACAAGGTCACCACGACGCCCTTACTCCGCACCAGTTTGCCCATGCCGGACGGGACGACGAGGCCACCGCCGCAGGCGATGACGGCACCTTGCTCCGGTAGCATCGATTCGACGACCTTGCGCTCGAGCGCCCGAAAGTGCTCCTCCCCGTGCTCCGCGAAGATGTCCGCGATAGTCGTGCCGGCCAACTGCTCGACCAGTTCATCGGTGTCGAGGAAAGGGCGGCGCCAGCGCTTGGCCAGCTGGCGACCGAGCGCGGACTTCCCCGTGCCCATGAACCCCGCGAGCAACAGGTTGGGCGCGTGGTCCTTATGGGCGGAACTCGGCATGCCCCATTGCAAGGCCTAACGCCGCGATGGGGCAAGCGACAATCGCGCGAGGCGGCAAGCGACCTCAGCGCAGGGCCTCGATCGTCGACTTGGCCCGAGGGTACAGGCGGGGCGGCGCCGTCTTAGCCGCGGCGGCCTTGGCGGCTTCCTCGAAAAGATCCTTGGCGGCAATCTGCAGCTCTGCGCGGTCGGCGGCGGTGAAGACCCGCGGGACGGCATCCCAGGCGGCCTCACTGACCTCATTCGCGGCGGTCGTCCGCAGGAGGGGCAACAAGGCGGTCTTGGAAAGCACGACGGCGGGGCGCACGGCAGCCACGCGCAGGAAGGCGGCTTTGGCCGCGAGGGCGCCCGTCGGGGCGGCCGGAGCGCTGGCACCGACGAGTTTCACCGGTAGACGCAGCAACTCGTCCTCGGTGAGCTGAACCTGCTCGCGCGAAGTCAGCTTCGCGAGGTGTTGCCAAAGTAACGGGGCGGCCGTCGCCGGATCGACGCGACGCAGGAGTCGCAAGGCGCGATGCGCGGTGGGGAAATCCGCCGACTCCGTGAGTTGGACGATTTCGGCGACGGTCAACGCGCGGGCGGAATCGCCAAGGTCGAGTTGCCGCTCGAGCTCGGCCAGTTTGGTTTCCGGCGTCGTGCCCGCCGGAGCGGGCACCCGGTGCACCGCATCCTTGCCAAGTGGGGACCGAGCATCGACGGCGGGATCCATGGCCAAGGCTTGGTCGAGCGCGGCCCGCGTCTCGACATCGGTGGCCGCGGCGCGCTCGGTGCGCAAGCGATCAAAGAAAGCCTTGGCCTCGGGCGTGGCGGTCGGGAATCGACGGGCTTCATTGACCATGCTTTGCATGGCCTGCACCCGGGCCTCGGCGGCCAGTTGCTCCGGGGTCGGGGCCGCCTTGGTCGCGGCGGGCTTGGCGGCGGCTTTCGCGGCCGGCTTGGCGGGTTCGGCGGCACCAGCGAAGGTCGCGGCCAGAAGAAGGAGGCTCAGGAAGGGCTTCATGATGGAGGCGGGCAAGGTTAGATGGACCACGGACCACGCATGATCGGCGAGTGCAGGCGATCGGCCTGGGCGTCACCGACGAAGCCGGAACCGTCGGGCTTGAAGCGCAAAGGCCGACCGAGGCGCACGGCGAGACCGGCGAGGTTGACGATGGTGGAACTATGGAAGGCCTCGTTCACGCCGTAGCCGAAGGGCCGCTTCTCGCGGGCGCATGCGTCGAAGTCGTCCTCCTGGTATTCGGGCAGGGGGAATTCCATCGCCTGGCGGATCAGCTCCGGACGGTCGGAGCGGAGGTTGGCGAAGAGTTTGCCGTTGGGGCCTTCGATGAAGGGCTTGTCGCCGCGGTCCGCGAGCTCGGACTCGAGAATGATGCGGGTACCGTCCGCGTAGGTCAGGGTCACCGTCTTCCAGACACCGCACGCCATCGCGTCCTGGGCCGGGGCATCGGCCTCCACGGAAACCGGGAATTCACCATCCTTCCCGAGGAAATACTGGACGGGATCGAGGAAGTGCTGCCCCATGTCGCCCAGACCACCTTGGTCGAAGTTCCAGTAACCGCGGAATGAACCATGGGCGCGATGCGGGTGATACGGAATCAGCTGGGAAGGCCCGCAATACATGTCCCAATCGAGGTGGGCGGGCACCGGCTGCGGCGCGAGGTTCGGCTTACCGACCCAAAGGTTCACCTTCCAAGCGATGCCGCCCACGCAGGCAAGGCGGACGGTCAGCGGGCCGCCGAGGACGCCGCTGGCGACGACGCGCCGGATATCGCGCGCGGAACCGACGCCGTAATAGTTCGTGCGATTGAGACGGAACCAGGTGTTCACACGGAACGGCACGCCGGTCGCCTGCACGACCTTGCGCAGGGCGAGGCCCTCGCCGATGGTGCGCGTCAGGGGCTTCTCGCACCAGACCGCCTTGCCGGCCCGGGCGGCCTGGGCCGCGATGACGCCATGCCAATGGGGCGGCGTGCAGACATGGACGACGTCGGCGTCGGCTAAGCCGATCACCTCACGGAAGTCGCGGGTGCTGATGGGCGTGTTGCCACCGGCGGCCTTAACCTGGTTGACGCGGTTGAGCGCGTGCGTGTCATCGACGTCGCAGACGGCGAGAACGCGATGCGCCCCCTTCATGTGGTCGCCAAAATGGGCGCCGGAACCGGAGATGCCTCCGCAACCGACGATCACGTGGTTGAGCGTCTCGCTCGGCGGCACGAAACCACGACCGAGCACATGGCGCGGGATGATGGTGAAGCCAACGGTGGTAACGGCCGCCTGACGCAGGAAGGAACGACGGGGTAATCGCATGAGACGAAGGTAGATGGTAATGAGGACAATCGACAACCTCGATAGTTCCGTCCGGGTGAGAAAGGTCTTTTATGCCCATTAGCATTCGTTAAAGGCGAGGTTCGCCTTCGGCCTATAAACTGCTCCAATCCATGGCTCATGCGCATCCACGCCTTCGAGGACCAGCGAACCGGAAAAGCCGTGCAGGCCACCAAGCAGCCGGATGGCACCTGGCAAGAGGTGGAACTGCAGTCGGGACGGTTCGTCGCCTGCGGTCGACACGTGACCCCGGGGCGCTCCCTACCGTGCGTCCGCCCGAACGCGATTTTCTGCGCCGGCGTCAACTACGCCGACCATGCCAAGGAGTTTGGGTCACACCAACAAGCCCACCCGACGATCTTCATGAAGAGCCCCGCCAGCGTCGCCGCCGACGGGCAAACGGTGCGCCTGCCGCGCTTCCTCCGCAGCGATAAGGTCGACTATGAAGGCGAGCTCGCCGTCGTGATCGCCCGCGACTGCCGCAACATCTCCCGCGACCTAGCCTTGGACTATGTGCTCGGCTATTGTTGCGCGAACGATGTCTCGGCGCGCGACTGGCAAAAAGACTGGGGCGGTAGCCAGTGGTCCCGCGGGAAATCCTTCGACACGTTCTGCCCACTGGGGCCTTGCCTCGTCACGCCGGACGAACTCCCCGACCCGCAACGCCTCCACCTGCGCTTCCGTCTCAATGGCGTCGTCAGACAGGAAGCCCGGACGGCGTCGATGCAGTTCACGGTCGCTGACCTGATCACCTTCTTGGCCGGAAGCAGCACCCTGCCGGCCGGCGCGGTCATCCTCACCGGCTCACCGGCGGGAGTCGGCATGGCGCAGAACCCGCCGCTCTGGCTCAAGCCTGGCGATGTGATGGAAGTGGAGATCGACGGCATCGGCGTGCTCCGCAACCCCGTCGACGAGGAAATCGTCGCCTAAACCGCCGGGTCGTTTTGCTTCGGGGAGGATTCCGCACTGACTGAGTCTCGGTCACCATGCCTCCTGTCGCCACCGTCGCCCCTCCCGCCCCTGCCGATGCGCTCGGGTCCGCCCTCAGGGGCACCCTCCAGGTGCCTTTCTACAACCGAGCGGACTGGCAGGCAGCCAGTGCGGCGCCTTCACCGGTCCTGACCGACCTCCCCCGGATCACCAAGGGCGAGCTCCGGGCGCATTCGCCTCACGACTTCCTCCCACGCGGCGTTGAGCTCCAACAGCTCGAACAAACCGGGGCGATCGAGGAGGAGAGCACGTCGGGCACCTCCGGCGCCAGCGTGCGCGTTATTTTCAGCCGCACCTGGTGGGCGGAGCAAGAAGCCCGGGCCTTGCATCGTCACCCGCTGATCGGCGCCTTGCTCAACGCCAACCCGGGCACGCGGCGGGCGGTCTTCACCACGCCGGGCTGCAGCGGGGTCAGCTGCTTCGCCCGCTGGCTCAATGTCGATCAACGGACCCAAGGCGCCACCCTTTTCGTCAATCAAACGCGGATTCCTTTCACGCTACCCGAGGAGAAACTCGCGCAGATGGCGGCGGAAACCGTGCGCTGGGCGCCGACGTTCCTCGACGTCGACCCGGTGCATGGGGCTTGGTTCGCGCTCTACTGCGAACGCCAAGGCCTGCGCTTTCCTTCCCTCCGCTTCATCCTGACCAGCTACGAGTACACGAGCGTGGTGCATCGCCGCATTCTCGAGCGGGTCTTCGGCGTGCCCGTCATCAACCTCTACGGCTCCAGCGAGACGGGCCACTTGCTCATCGACCACCCGGAAGGCGGGATGACCCCTTCGCCGGAGACCGCTTTGCTCGAAGTCGCGGACGCCGACGACCAAGGCATCGGCCAACTCCTGGTCACAACCCTGACCAACGCCTACCTTCCCCTGATCCGTTACGAGATTGGTGACCACGTCGAGCGGCGCGGCGACCGCTGGCTGGTCCACGGACGGCGCCGCGACAGTTTACGGTCGAACGCCGGGCGACTCCTCACCACGCGCCAGGTCGATGCGTGCTTCGAGGACCAAGGGGGCATCGCCCACTATCAATTACGCCAAGCGGCGGAGGGTTCCGCGCACCTCGGCTTGCTGGCTGAGACGCCCGGCGCGGGTCTGATGGCCCAGCAAGCCACCCTCGTCGTCCGATTGAGCGCCCTGCTGGGCATGCCGGTGACCTCCGACGTGGTGGACCTGATCACCCCGGAAGACTCCGGGAAATTCCGTCTGACCGTCCGGATGGGCGGACATCCGGAATAATCAGGCCGAAAAGGGGCTTTCGGGCTGGAAAAACGTACCCTAACCCGCCAACGTGGGCTTTTCCCACCATGGAAGTCTACATCGACGGTAAGTTCTACCCCAAGGCCGAGGCCAAGATTTCGGTCTTTGACCACGGCTTCCTCTATGGGGATGGCATCTTTGAAGGCATCCGCCTCTACCAGGGCTGCGTTTTCCGCCTCGATGAGCACCTTGAGCGTCTCGAGATGTCCGCCAAAGCCCTCTGCCTCGAGATGCCTTGGTCCCGCCAGGAGATCGCCGAGATTGTCTGTGAATCCTGCCGCCGTAACGGCCTGACCGATGGCTACATCCGCCTCGTCGTCTCCCGCGGCTTCGGCGACCTAGGCCTCTCGCCGAAGAACTGCCCCACCCCTTCGATCATCTGCATCGCCGACACCATCAAGCTCTACCCGGAGGAACTCTACACCACTGGCATGCGCATCATCACCGCGCCGACCCGCCGCATCAGCCCGGCCGCGCTGCCGCCGATGATCAAGTCCCTCAACTACCTGAACAACATCATGGCGAAGATGGAAGCCCAGCAGCACGGCTTCCACGAATGCCTCATGCTCAACGAGCAAGGCTACGTCTCGGAATGCACCGGCGACAACGTCTTCCTGATCCAGAAGGGTCGGCTCATCACACCCGCCTCCCATGCCGGCGCCCTCGTGGGCATCACCCGCCAGGTGGCCTTGGAAATCGCGGCGACGCTCGGCATCCCCACCGTCGAGACGAACATCACCCGCTACGACGTCTGGAACGCCGACGAATGTTTTCTCACCGGCACCGCCGCCGAGGTCATCCCAGTCATCGAGGTCGACGCCCGCAAGATCGGCACCGGCAAGCCCGGCCCCCTCACCGCCCGCATCCTCGCGGAATTCCGCAAGAAGGCTTCGCGGGAAGGCCAGATGATCCGCTAAGACCGCCTGCGCCCCGACGCGCATGCCCGCCGCCCCCTCCCCTCCCGCCGCCAGCCGTGACGAGACCCTGCGTCGGTTGCTGCGGATTGCCTGGTCACACCGCACGGATTGCTTGCAGTTGCTCGGGCTGCAACTGCTCCTCGTCTTCCTGACCGTCACGGTCTTCGCCCTCGCCGGGGTCGCCATCGATACCCTGCGCCACGGCGGCGACCCGACCATCGCCCCGCCGGCGTTACCGTTCTTCGTCCCAGCGGGCGCCCGCGAGGGCCAGGTCATCGCTTGGCTCGCCGCGGGCATTGTCGTCGCCGCCCTCTTGCGCGCGGCACTGGCCTACGCCTTCGGGCTGGTCTCCGTCCGCTTCATGCACGGTCGGATCGTGGTCAACCTGCGGGCCCAGGTCTTCGCGAAACTCCAGCAGCTGAGTTTCCGCTTCTTCGACACCAACGCCAGCGGCTCGATCATCAACCGGGTCACCTCCGACGCCCACTCGGTCCGCATCTTCATCGAAGGTGTGCTGCTGCAGCTGGCGATCATCGGCGTCACGCTCGTCGCCTGCTCGGTCTACATGTTCCGGACGGATTGGCGACTGACCTTGGCCTGCCTCTCGGTCCTGCCGCTCCAAGCCTGGTTTGCCATCCGGTTCTCGCGCCGCGTCCGCCCCGCCTATGAGGAAAACCGCGAACTAATGGACCGGATGGTCTTGGGGTTCTCGGAAAACGTCCAAGGTATCCAGGTCGTCAAAGGTTTCGCGCTCGAACCGCGGATCCAGGCCCGCTTTGAGGGGTGGAGCGAGGATATCCGGCTCCAAAAGCGGAAGGTCTTCAAGGAGATCGCCCTCTTCTGGCCGGTGATCGACGGGCTCAACCGACTCTCGATGGCCATCCTCGTTGGCTACGGCGGCTGGATGGTCGCCCGCGGGGAGATCGCGCTCGGCACCGGCCTCGTGACCTTCGCCGGCCTCCTGCAACAGTTCGCGACCCAGGTGACCACCTTGGCTGCGGTGGTGGACAACGCCCAAGTCTCGCTGGCGGGCGCCAAGCGTATCTTTGAAATCCTCGACACGGACCCCGGGGTCGCCTCGCAACCGGAAGCCCACTCCCCGGGACGCTTCCTCGGGGAGGTCGCCTTCGAGGAGGTGACCTTCGAATACCAAGAGAATGCCACCGTCCTGCACCGGCTCAGCTTCAAGGCCCGCCCGGGCAGTCGTATCGCCATCGCTGGCGCCACCGGGGCTGGCAAGTCCGCCCTCCTCTCGCTGATTCCCCGCTTCTACGACCCGCGCTCGGGCCGCGTCACGCTCGATGGCCACGACCTCCGGACCCTGCCCCTGCCCGAGCTTCGCCGCCAAGTCGGCATGGTCTTCCAGGAGAACTTCCTCTTCTCGAACACGATTGCGGCCAACATCGCCTTTGGCCATCCGGACGCCAGTCAGGAACGCATCGAACGCGCCGCGCGCATCGCCGGTGCCCACGGCTTCATCAGCGCCCTGCCCGAGGGCTACGAAACCTACCTGGGGGAAGGTGGGGTGAATCTCTCCGGTGGCCAGCGCCAGCGCATCGCGATCGCGCGGGCCCTTCTGCTTGAGCCTACAGTCCTGCTGCTGGACGACCCGACTTCGGCGATCGACCCGGAAACCGAGCGGGAGATCCTGGAGGCGATGGAGTCGGCCATGGAAGGACGCACGACCTTTATCGTCGCCCACCGCCTCAGCACCCTGCGGCGCGCCGACCTCATCCTCGTGCTGGAGCGGGGTCGACTGATCCAGAGCGGGACCCACGCGGAGTTGATGGCCCAGGACGGGCAATACCGCCGCGCGATTTTAGTCCAATCGGAGGGGGTGGCCGCATGAGCCAGGCGCGCCTCGAGATCGCCGTCCGCCGCCAACACCCGGACGACGAGGAGCCGGATCGCCTCCCGCTCCGCTGGTCGACCGTCGCCCGCTTGCTCGCCTTCACGGCGCCCCACCGCCGCCAGCGCAACACCCTGCTCGCCCTATGCGCCCTGCGGGCGATAGCCTTGCCATTGTTGGCCTGGATGATCGGAGCCATCATCCGCGGGCCGGTCACCGCCGGTGACGGCACCAGCACCCTCCGATGGCTGGCGCTCTTCCTCGTCGCCGTCGTCCTGGCCGACGTGGCCCTCTACTGGCGCATCCGCCTCGCCCACCAGATCGGCGAGGTCGTCCTGCGGGACTTACGCGACCGCCTAATGGGCCACCTGCTCACCCAGCCGCTCGCCTTCTTCCACGCCCGCCGCCACGGCAGTCTCATCAGTCGCATGATCTCCGACATCGAGGCGATGCGTAACGGGATCCAAAACAACTTCTTCATCACGATTGTCTCCTTCGGTCAGATGACCTGCGCCGCCGGGCTCATGCTCTGGGTGAACCCCCGGCTCTTCCTCGTGCTGCTGGCCATCGTCCCTTGCCTCCTGCTCGTCCATGCGGCGTTCCGCGGCAAGATCCTCCAGGCCTCCCGGCTCCAGCAAGAAAGCTTCTCGCGGGTCACTTCCGCACTCGCCGAGACCGTCCAAGGCATCCGCGTGACCCAAGGCTTCGCCCGCGAAGAAACCAATGCCGGGATTTTCACGCGCCTCGTGCGCACGCTCGCTGGTAACGTGGTGAAAACCGCGAGCCTCAGCGCGCTCTACCTCCCCTTGCTGGAACTCAACGCGCAAGGCTTCCTCGCGGCCCTCGTCGGGGTCGGCGGCTGGCTGGCCCTTGAGGGCGGCCACACGGGACTGGGTGATCTCGTCACATTCTTCTTCCTCGCCGACCTCTTCTTCTCGCCGATCACGATCATCGGGACGCAGCTTTCCGAGGCGACGTTGGCGATGGCCGGCGCGGAGCGTTATTTCCGCCTGCTGGATACCCCGCCAACCTGGACTGACCGGGCCGAAGCCGTCGCTTGCCCCCGCTTGCTGGGGACGGTCGAGTTCCGTGGGGTGACATTCGCCTACCTGCTAGGACGACCCGTCCTGCATGGCATCGATTTCACCGCCCACCCCGGCCAAGTGGTCGCCCTCGTCGGCCATACGGGCTCGGGTAAGTCGACCATCGTCGGCCTCCTCGCTAAATTCCAGCTGCCGGAGGCCGGCGAAGTCCTCGTCGACGGGCGGGACATCGCCACCCTCCGACAGGCCAGCCTCCGCCAGCAGATGGGCTTTGTCTTCCAGCAGAACTTCCTGTTCGCGGGGACCGTCGCCGACAACGTGAAGGCGACGCGCCCCGAGGCCACCGACGAGGAAATCCGGCAAGCTTTCCGCGACCTTGATTGCCTGGACTTGATCGAGGCCTTACCCCAAGGCATCCACACGCCCGTCTCGGAAAAGGGCCGGGGGCTTTCGCTCGGCCAACAACAGCTCGTGGCGTTCGCCCGGGCCCTGCTACCCGACCCTCGCATCTTGGTGCTCGACGAGGCGACGAGCGCCGTCGACACCCTCACGGAGTCGCGCCTGCAGTCGGCGCTCGCCCGGCTGATGAAAGGCCGCACGAGTTTCGTCGTGGCGCACCGCTTGAGCACCATCCGCAAAGCCGATCAGGTGCTGGTACTGGAGTTGGGCCACATCGTCGAGCGGGGCACCCATGAGACACTGCTCCAAGCGGAAGGGACCTACGCCCGGCTGCACCGCGACTTCCTCAGTTCGACGACCTAAGCGTCACTTGGTGAAGGTCCGGACGGGTAGGACGGGCGGCGGCGTCGGCTTGGGCTTATCCACTGGTGCCGACTGAACCTCCCGCAGGTCGTCACCGCTGACCGTGTAATCAAAAGCGTAGGCGACCCCCTGGCGGACGGGATCCGGGGCGTAGAAGTCCCCGACGGGCGAGCGGCGGACCACGGCCACGGAGCAAACTTGGGCCGCGCGGAAAGCCGCGAGTTCGCACTGCGCCGCCGCGACGGTCGCCGGCGGATGGGCGCGATCCACCACCGGGTCGACCGCCCTACCCTGCTTTAAACGAATCGTCAGGGACAGGAACTTGGCCGAAGTGGCCACCGAGCCATCCGCAGACAGTCCCACGACCGTCAGACCGCGCGGGTCCTCCCCGGCGGAAAAGCTCCAATCCCCGTGACCGAGGGCCGGGTAGCGGTCGCCTTCTAGCCGCGGGCGGTCGGCGGGCATCACGACCAGCACCCGTCGGACCGGGCCACCAGGGTTCCCGGGAAAGGTGAAACGCTTACGCCAAAGCGGCCAATGACGGTGACCGGCATCATCGATGACTTCGGGACCACCGGGGCCATCGACCACGAGATAACGTTCCTTAAGCAAGGCGATCTCATCTGGGGCCAGCGTCGCGACCTCCGCGCCGGAGCGCCGAGCGGGGGCGGCGTTCGCCGGCACTTCCGCACCGGTCAGCAGGACGACCTCGACGGGGCCAGCGAGACGATGGTCCACCCAGGCGATGAAACCGTAGGGCACCGCGGTCATCGCCGCCGCCAGGAGCACCCCGGAGACGACCGCCCGGACGAAACGTTCATCCGGCCGGAGCGAAGCCATCAAGGCGGCGCCCGCGAACGCGGCGGCATGAACCGAAATCTGCGTGCCGAGTTGCCACGCAGCCAAGGCTACCTCCTCGGCGTCGCCGAACCAGCGCAGGCGTAACATCGACAACAACACCCAGGCCGTCCCGGCCAAGGCGCCCAACAAGGGGGCGTAACGCAGGCCGAGCCGTTCGTAGGGGCGAGTCAGACCCCCGGAGAGTAAAGCGGCGAGTAAACCACCGAAGAACACATCCTTCACGGAGGCGGCCCCGCCAGTGAACAGCGCGGCGAGGACGAGGAAGCCCCAGGTGAACCAGTAGGTCCGGGCGTAGGCCTTCATTCGCCGACGACCGTCCCGGGCGGCACGACCGCACCCTTTTTGACGACAATGACTCCGTCGCGCACGAAGAGCGCCTCGTTCTCCCACTTTTCCGGCATGCCTTTCGGCGAAAGCCGGCAACCAGCCCCGATACGGGCGTTCTTATCGATGATCGCCTTACGGATGAGGCAGTCGGGGCCCACCCCGATGTCCGGTCGGCCGAGCGCATGGTTCCGGGCCAGGTCATGGGGGCATTCGAAGGCGTCGGCGCCCATCATCACGACATTCTCGAGTCGGGAGCCGCCGCGGATGACGGAGCGGATGCCGATGACGCAGCGTTCAAGTTCGGAGTCGTCGACAATCGCACCGTCGGCCATCAAGACGCGACTCGAGCGAGCGCCGTTGAGCTTGGCCGGCGGGAGGTAACGCGCGTGGGTGTAGACCGGATTCTGCCCGTCGAAGAAATCGAACGGGGGCACCGGGTCGGTCAGGGTCAGGTTGCACTCCCAAAAAGATCCGACGGTACCGATATCCTCCCAATAACCGTCGAAGACGTAGGCCATCATGCGTTTCGAGGCCAGCAGGCCAGGGATGACTTCCTTGCCGAAGTCGGTCTGGGCAGGGTCGGCCAGCGCCTCGCGCATGACCTTCCCCGAGAACAGGTAGATACCCATCGAAGCCAGGCAGTAGGGTCGGTCTGACTTATCCGAGAGCCGGGTCCGGGCGGCGCCACCGAGGACCAACGACTGAATCACCGCGAGATCTTTCGGCTTCTCGACGAACTCGACGATCCGCAAGTCGGGATTGACGCGCATCACCCCGAGGGCCGAGACCTGGTCGGCGGGCAACGCCTTGGCCGCGATGGTGACGTCAGCCGCGTTCTCCACGTGCTGGCGGGCCAATTCGTCAAAATCGAGCCGGTAAAGCTGGTCGCCGGAAAGGATCAGGACCAAGTCCTCATCCTTGAGGTTATAGTGGTGCAGGTTCTGGCGGACCGCATCGGCGGTCCCTTGGTACCAGGACTCTTTGTCACCCGTCTGTTCGGCGGCCAGAATGTCGACGAAACCACGACCGAAGCCATCGAATTTATAGGTCTGCTGGATGTGCTTGTGGAGCGAGGCGGTATTGAATTGCGTCAGCACGAAGATCTGGTTGAAGCCGGAGTTCAGGCAATTACTGATCGGGATGTCGACCAAGCGGTAGTTACTGGCGAGGGGGACCGCCGGCTTGCAGCGGTCCTTCGTCAGGGGGTAAAGGCGGGAGCCGCGACCTCCCCCCATGATGATGCTGATGACTCGAGGCAGGGACGGCATGGCAGTTAGACTCATCTTCGCCTCGGCCCCCTTCCCTCTCAAGCGAAAAGCCCACTGACGGCTTGAAGCCCAAGCCGGAGCGGGATTGCATGCCCATTCCGATGGCCTTCGCCTTCCACATTCTTGGCACCAGCAGTTCCGGCAACTGCTCGATTCTGGAAGCGGGCGGCGCACGCGTGATGCTGGATGCGGGCTTTCCCGGCCCACGACTCGAAGCCTCGCTCCGCCAGTTGGGGACGGAAGCCCGCGCCCTCGATGCGGTCCTGATTACCCATGAGCACAGCGACCATTGCATCGGACTCGCGGCGTTGCTGCGACAAAACCCGCTCCTCAAGGTCTTCGCCAACCGGGAGACCGCGCACCGCATCCAGAGGTCACTCAAGGTGCGACCGGACTGGCAGGTCTTCGAGACGGGGAGCACGTTCCAGTTCCGCGGGCTCGCCATCACCGCGATCCCCATCCCCCACGACGCCGCCGACCCGGTCGGCTTCGCCATCGATTGCCCGGCCGAGGATAGCCACGCCGCCCGCCGCGTCACCTGGCTGACCGACCTCGGGCATGCCACTGAGGTGGTCAAGCACCACGTAGCCCTGGCGGACATCCTCGTCCTCGAGTCGAACTACGACGACGAAATGCTGGATCTCTCCAAACGCCCGCTGAACCTTAAGCAACGGATTCGCGGACGGCACGGTCACCTCTCCAACCTCGCCGCCCGCGACCTCCTGCTGGGTCTCCGCGAATGGCGCGCCACCGAGCTCATCCTCGGCCACCTGAGCAAAGAATGTAACCGCACAACGATCGTCGACGCGGTCATGCAGGACGTGCGGGCCGCCAAGGGCGACCTCCGGGTGACCGTCGTGGACCCGCTGGAGGACGCGCCCGTCAGCGTCTGGTAAGACGGGGCGACGTCAGCGCTTCGGCGGCACCACGACGTCGTCACCGGCGGCCGGCGGGGTTGGGGCCACCGGGGAAGCCTTGGCCGGGGCGCCTTGCGCCAGCGAGGCAGCCAACCGTTTGATCGCGGCACCGCAGGCCGGGGAGGCCGGGTTGAGGTCCTGCGCTTGCAACCAAGCCGTTAAGGCCGCGGCGTCGCCGCCATCCTTCTCCAACTTCTCGGCGATTCCGATGGTTTTGGCATAGTCGGCGACAAGCGGGGCGACGTCCGAGCGGGTCTTCGCCAGGATGAGGTCATCGGGCTCGGACCGGGAAGTCTCCACGATGACGTCCCACGCGAGGTAAGGGTTGTTCTGCGAAGCCAGCACCTGGGCCTTCTGGATATTGGCGTCGAGTTCACCGATCCGGTTCACCACCTGCCGCAGTTTCTCGGAGCGGGCCTTGTCCTGGGCGAGGGCCAGGGCGAAATCGAGTTTCTTGTTGAAGATGTCGCGCCACTTGGCCTCGGCGACCATGCGGTCAAATTCCGGGATTTTCTGCGCCAGGGTGTCCTGGCGGCTGACCACTTGGTTGGCGAACTCCTTGACCGCCGGATTCTGAGGCCAGATCTTGGTGGCGCGCTCGAGCGCACCCTCGGCCTTGGCGGTATCCCCCGCGAGCGCCGCCTGCTTCGCGGAAAGGACCGCCATGTTGGAGGCGTTGATGGCGTTGTTGACCTTCGAGAGAATGGCGGCCCCGGGGAAATCGCGGGCGCGGCCACGGACCTTGTTCACATAGCCCTCCACGTTGGCAAGGTCATGCTCGTCACCGAGGCGCTGCAGCTCGCGGAGGTCGCGCCAAAGTTCCAGCATCTCCCGCTTCTTGGCCTGCTCGTACATCATCACCGAAGGCTCGAATTCGCCGAGGAAATAGGTCTCCTGTAGCCGCTCGAAGGCGCTGTAGAGCTCGCCCTGCTTGACGAGGTCATCGACGGTATGCATCCCGATGGTGACGTCGTTCATGGCCTCCCGCGAGAGGGTGTCGAGGGATTCAAGCGTCGGCACAAAATCGGAGACCGGGAAGAACTCCTTCACTTCCTTGGCCCCGACCTTGATGCCTTGGTTGCCGCTCTTAAATAGGACCCGGTAGAAGGCGCTGGAGATGATGCAGTGGCGGTAGCGGCGGGCCAGGAGGAAACCGACCATCTGCGACTGGAACTCGATCTGGGCCTTCAGGCCGAGCGCGGTCATCTCGGCGTTCTTCGCGAGGATCTCGGCCTGGGTGCGCTGCTCGTCCTTGACGCGATAGCCGAGCTCGGTGGTGCCCCCGGTCGACTTCGCCAGCTTGGGGGCGCCACCCTTCGAGCTCCCTTGGGAGGAGCGCTCGTCATTGGCGGCCTCGATCTTGTCCGCCCGGTTCACGACGACCCCTTCCTGCGCCTTGCGGATCGCCTCCAGCTGATTCTTCGTCACCTCGAGTTGACGGAATTCGGCGCGCATGTTCCAGACCTTCTGGACCTGGGTGGCGATGGTCAGGCAATTGTTTCCGTCGACCTCGTATTCGGCCGCTTGGAATAGCAAGTTAAAGGCCTCCTGCTGGTTGGCGAGGTAGTTGGAAGCGTTGATCGAGTTGGGCGCCAGCAAGCGCTCGATGCGACGGAGCAAATCCTGATACTTAAGCATGTCACCGCCGGCGGCGGGTGCCGACAGGTAGCGTTCGAAGCGCATCCGCATCGCCCGGGAGTTGCCGAGGTTGAAAGTCTTCCCCTTCCACTGCATCGAACCGTTCTCCATGTCGACCGAGTCGCTGTTGACATCGAACAGCCGATCCGCGCCACCCTCGGCGGTCGAGCTCTTGTAATCCCCGCCGCCACCCCCGGAGACGGACGCGCCAGGCGGAGGCGCCTGGGCGAACCCTTGGGCGACCAACGCGCACCAACCGAGACAAACGAGGAGAGATGTACGCATGGTGGGAAAATCAGAAACGCTCGAGGTCTTCGACCAGGAGCAGGTCACGGCTGAGGCGGACCTTGAACTTAAAACGCTGGCCGACCTCGAAGGACTGGGTCGTGTCGGCGGGCACGAAGACGGGAAGTCGCCCGAGGTTGGCCTTATCCATCTCCTTGTCGCGATCGACGATGGGACTGACCACCAAGAGCCGGCCCTTACCCTCCAGGAAGGCCAACTGCTGCTCCACCTTGCAGTCGAGGCGGTACGAATTCCCCTGCAAGGCGGTCCAGTCCTGGCGATAGGACTTCAGCGAGAAGGGGGAAAGGTTGGTGAACTTCCCCCCACTGCGCCCGACGACGACGAAAACCAGGACGGCGATGACCACGGTGGGGACGCCGAGCGCGAAAACGAGAGGGTTGATCTTGGACATGAAGAAAGGGGGCAGAAATCAGTCTAGGCGGGATTCGGCTCAGTTCCAGCGCTTTTGCTGGCAGCCTACCATGATCAGGCAAATCGCCAGCATCGCATGGACGACCAGGATCATGATGGAGACCTGGTTATCCGCAATCTGGGCCGATTTGTCGGCCAAACTATTGACGTAAGCCCCCCAGATCCGGACCGAGTTGTCGTCCGCCATCGATTTCATGAAGCCGGACCAGCCCCAATAGGAGTTAATAAAGGGGCGACAGACCCAGGTCAGTTGATCCGGTAGGGCCAGCACGACCCCAGAAAGCGGGAGTTGGAAGCCGACCAGGTAGATGGAGAGGAGCGAGGACTTCTCGGGGGAGGCCAGCAACGCGGAGAAAGCGAGGCAAACCACGGACATCGAGACGCAGCTCGCGACCAGGATGCCCAACTGCGGGCCCCACCCTCCCGGGAAATTGCAGATTAACTTCACGAACACGCACATCCACACGCCCTGGAAAATCGCGATCAACGAGACGAAGGTGATCTTCGACAATGCGTAGGACCAGGGACGCAGGCCTGTCATCCTCTCCTTCTCGTAAAGCTGGCGCTCCGCCGAGATCTCGCGGCCCCCGTTGTTGGCGCCCATGAGCGTGAGCAGGATGACCTGAAACATGACCAGACCGGCGGCCATGTTGGCGACCCGGGCGTTGTTCAGCGAATCGGCGATGCGCGCCTGAAACTCGGAGACCGAGGCCGGGTTGCTCTCGAGCGAGATGTCATGAAGGTTCCAAACCCCGTTGAAATTAAAGATGACGACCAGCAGCGGGAAGCCGAACGTGATGGCGAGCGTGAGACCAAGGTAGCCCGTGTCGCGGAAGAAGAGGCGGAGGCGACGGGCGAGCAAGGTGAAGAACTGCGAGACCCCCCCTGGCAGGACCGGCTCGGGCAAGGGCTCGGGCTCTGGCGACGTGTCGGCCCCCAGCGCCGCGGCTTCGAACCGACCCGGATGCTCCGCCTGATAAATCGCCCAGCGTTCCCGCCAAGTGGCCAGGTCCGAGGCGTTGAGCACCTCATAAAGACGCAGGCCATTGGGGATACCAAAGTAAGTGAGCAGCTCCGCCGGGGCGCCTTGGAAGACCACGTCACCTTGGTAGACGACGGTGACCCAGTCGAACTGGTCCAATTTACCCAAGTTGTGGATAATGCAGACGAAACTCTTCCGCCGGGTCTCGGCCAGTTCACGCAGCAGCGCCAGAATCTGGTCTTCCGATTGCGGGTCCAGTCCCGACGTCACTTCGTCGCAGACCATGCAAACGGGATCGAGCGTCAGCTCGAGGCCCAACGAAAGGCGACGGAGCTGACCACCGGAAAGCGAGGAGACGCGCTTGTTGCGGTGAGGCTTGAGGCCGGTGACCTTCAGCACGCCTTCCAGCCGCGTCGAGCGTTCCGCGGCATCCAGCACCGCGAGCCGCAAGGCGTAATCCAGGGATTCGCCGACGGTTAACTGGGCTTGGGCGGCGGTGAACTGCGGCGCAAAGCCGACCTTGCCGACCAAGTCTTCGGAACAGGTGATCGGCACCCCGGCCAGCGCAGCCTCCCCGGTCGAAGGCAGGATGCCGAGGATGGCCTTCATCAAGGTCGTCTTGCCACAACCCGACGGACCAATCACGGCGTTAAGTCCCTTGGGGAGGAACCGTGCGGTCGCATGGTCAAGGATGATGGGGCCGTCGGCGCCCGCCTGCACGGTGAGGTCTTGGCAGCTCAGCATCGGGAGTAATCTTGCTTTGGGCCCGTCTGGGGTAAAGGATTAACGCCATGAGACTGCCCGCCCTCGCCCTGGCCGCCGCCGCGCTGGCCGCCCTGACCCCCGACGCTTTGGCCTTGAAGATGAAGAAGAAGGCCATCCCGAACGGCGGCATCTTCGGCATCGAGGTGGCGGGCACCGACCTCTCTTTCTATGGACGCGCCGACCATGTCGTCTCGGTCTCCTTCCAAGAATACACCACGGGAGCCTACCTGGTGAGCGAGGTCGTGGTGGACATGCAGAACTCCAACCAACAACTCCGCATCTACTTCACCCGCCCGCCAGGCAGCGCAGACGTCGCCGACCGGGCGAACCGCGCCAGCACCGCGAATTCCCAGAACCGCGGCCTCGACCCGGCCGCGGCCTCGAAGCTGCCCATCCCGGGCCCCCTCGCCGCGCTCGAGTCCAAGGTCAATAACGTGACCCAGTCGGCCACCGCCGGCCTGGTCGTGAAGACCTACCCGAACACCACGCATGCCAAGACCGTCGAGATGGTCGTCAGCTCCAAGGCCGAACTCCAACGCTTCTACAGCGCCTTCCGCGACCTCCTTTGCGCCCGCACCGTGAGCGCCTCGGCCGGGGCGACCATTGAGGGAGCCGATGCCGCGGCGGTCACCGCGGGCACCGCCACGATCAACCAGATCGGCGGGACCCTCTTCCTTATAGAGTGATTCTCGATGAAGTGGTCGCTCGACATCGGGCGGCCGGGTCTTTGTTTGGGGTGACCCCATGAGACGACTTGCCCTCGCGCCCCTGCTCTTCCTCACGCTCGGCGGTTTCGCCTGGGCCCAGAACTTTCTCCCTAAGCCGTCCCAGTGGTCGCCGATCATGGACGCCCCGGCCAAGCCGATTTTCACGGCCAGGCTGGTGGCGGACCCGGCCTTTCCGCAGACCGAGACCTTCATCCGTCGCCGGCTTGGGTCCGTCGAAAGCGGCCCATCCACCATCCGGCTGATCAAGGCCGACAAGCACGGCGACTTCGAGTTCGGGCCCGAGGGCTACGCGATCATCAACGAGCCCGGCAAGGATCTGATCATCAAAGCGGCCACGGAAGCGGGCGCGTTCTACGCCTTCTACACCTTGAACGATTTATCCTACCAAGGCTCCGATAGCCAACTCTACGCCCGGCCTGGCCTGCTGCTCGATCGTCCGCGTTTCGCCTGGCGCGGCGTGATGCTCGACGAAGGCCGGCACTTTCTCGGCAAGACGGAGGTCAAGCGACTGCTGCACCTCATGTCGCTTTATAAGCTCAACGTTCTGCACTGGCACCTCACCGAGGACCAAGGTTGGCGCGTCGAGATCAAGCAATACCCGAAGCTCACCGAGGTCGGCTCGCGGCGCGACGCCTCCCCGGTGATGGGCGACCGGAAGAAGTCCGACGGCAAGCCTTACGTCGGTTTCTACACGCAGGAAGACCTCAAGGAGATTGTCGCCTTAGCCGCGACCTACCACATCACCGTGGTCCCCGAAATCGACATGCCCGGCCACTCCAGCGCGGCGATCGCGGCGTACCCGGAACTGGGCAACACCGACGTCCCGGGCTTCGCGCCGAAAGTGGCGACGAGTTGGGGCGTAAAAACCTACACGCTCGCCCCGAAGGAAGAGACCTTCCGCTTCATTGACGATGTCCTCGCCGAGCTTTGCCCGATCTTCCCCGGCGCCTACTTTCACATCGGCGGCGACGAAGCCCCCAAAGAGCAGTGGAAAAAGTCGCCTTTCGCCCAACAAGTGATGGCCCGCGAGAAACTCAAGGACGAGCATGAGCTGCAGGCCTACTTCGTCGGTCGCTTGGAGAAGTTACTCGCCGCCCGTGGCAAGAAGTTGATCGGGTGGGACGAGATCCAAGAAGGCGGCCTAGCCAAGACCGCGACCATGATGGTCTGGCGCGACTGGAAATGGGCCCAGCTGGCCGCCGAGCGCGGTAACCCCATCGTGATGTCCCCCACCTCACATACTTACTTCGACTACGGGCAAGGTAAGCGCCCCGACGATCCCCGCTTCGACATGATCGGCGGCAACCTGACCGTGGAGAAAGTTTATGCCTTCGAGCCGATCCCGCCGAAATTCAACCCCGAGCAACGCAAACTGGTGCTCGGCTGCCAAGCCCAGCTCTGGTCGGAGTATATCTACAATGGGGCCAAACTGGAATACATGGCCTTCCCGCGGCTCTGCGCCTTGGCCGAGGTCGCCTGGTCCGACCCCAAGGACCGCTCCTGGCCCGAGTTTCAAGGCCGACTGGCGAAGAACCTGGAGGGCCTCAAAGGCCTCAAGGTCAACTACTGCCGCCCGGACGGGACGCCGGCCGTCACGGATAAGGTCGGCCGCGGGGAATAACGGCCTACCCTCCCCCTTTCACCCTCCGCGGGCAAGTCCGGCTTGACCGTGGCGGGCGGGACGGCTTGTCTCCGCCTTTAATCCCATGCCCTCCCTGCCCGTCAATCGCATCAAGAAGAAGAACATCATGAGCTACAACGGCGAGCTCTGCATCGTTCTCGAGTGCCTCGTCCGCACCCCCCCCAACAACGCCTCCTACGTTCAGATGGAGCTCCGCTCGATCAAGACCGGCGCCAAGATCCCGGTCCGTTGCGGCATCGGCGTCAGCTTCGATGTGTTCGACAACTCGATCAAGCAGCTCGAGCTCTCCTACGAGGCCGACGGCAGCTACGTCTTCGTGGACGTCAACACCAACGACGAATACTACATCTCCGCCTCGTCCCTCGAGGACTCCCGGGAGTTCCTGATCCCCGGCACCTCCTACATGGTGCTCTTCGTCGAGGAAAAGCCGATCACCGTCGACCTCCCCCCCTCCGTCATCGTCGAGGTGCTGGAAGCCCCTCCCGCCGTCAAGGGTGACACCGCTGGCAACGTCCAGAAGTCCGTGACCTGCGAGAACGGCCTGACCGTGAACGTCCCCCTGTTCATCAAACAGGGCGAGAAGATCAAGGTCAGCACCGAGAACAAGGAATACCTGGGTCGCGCTTAAGCCCGCGGATCACTCCCCGACCAACCCCGGCCACCCCGGGGTTTTTTGTGCCCGAGCGATTCGAAGGTCAGGCGAAAGTCGTGCATAGACCCGCAGGGATTCGAACCCCGACAAAGTGAACCAAAATCACTTGTGCTACCGTTACACCACGGGTCTGTGCCCCCCTACTGAAGAGGCTTCGGGTTGGGAGTGTCAAGCGTGTCCAAGGCGTGGTTGACGCTGGGGGGGGAGTTCCTCATTTCCCATGTATGCCCGCCACCTCCATTAAGAAGTCCAAGTACCGACGTATCGTGCTGAAGATCAGCGGGGAGGCCCTCCGTAACGACGCCACCGGCGAATCCATCGACTCGGCCGTCCTCGACCGCCTGGCGGAAGAGCTCAAATCCCTCCGCCAACTCGGCACCCAGGTCGCCGTCGTCGTGGGCGGGGGCAACATCTTCCGCGGCCTGGCCGGCGCTCGCGCCAATGGCACCGACCGGACCACCGGCGATAACATGGGCATGCTTGCCACGGTGATCAATGGACTCGCCCTCATGGATCGGCTCGAGAAGGCCGGCCTCGAGGTGCGCGTGATGACCGCCATCCCGATGGACCGCATCGCGGAACCCTTCATCCAGCGTCGCGCCACCCGCCACCTTGCTCGCGGCCGGATTGTCGTCTTCGTCGCCGGCACGGGCAACCCGTACTGCACGACGGACTACGCCGCCGCGCTGCGCGCGAATGAGATCGGCGCCGACGCCATCCTCAAGGCCACCAAGGTCGACGGGGTCTACGACAAGGACCCGATGAAGCACAAGGATGCCAAGCGCTACACCCGCGTCTCGCACGCCGAAGCGCTGACCAAGCGCCTGGGCGTGATGGACGCCGAGGCCTTCTCGCTCTGCGAAGCCAACAAGCTCCCGATTATCGTCTTCTCGATGTCGGACAAGGGCGCCGTCAAGAAGGCCGTGCTCGGTCAACGCATCGGCACGCTCGTCGCCTGATTTTCCAAACCACCCCACCCACCCTATCATGGACATCAAGAAGACCATCGCCGACGGCGCCAACAACATGGGCAAGGCTGTCGAGCACACGCTCCGCGAATTCGGCACCCTGCACACCGGCAAGGCCAACCCCCAGATGGTCGAGAACATCCAGGTCCACGTCGAAGCCTACGGGACGACCCAGCGCCTCAAGGACATGGCCGCCATCACCACCCCCGACGCGCAGTCGATCGTCGTGCAGCCCTTCGACAAGGGCGCGATGGACGACATCCGCAAAGCCATCCAGAGCGCCAACATCGGCATCAACCCGGTCCCGCAGGGCAACTTCCTCCGCTGCCCCGTCCCCTCTCTTTCCGGCGAACGCCGTCTCGAGCTCGCCAAACGCGCCACGCAGATGGCCGAGGAAGGCAAGGTCCGCGTGCGCAACGCCCGCCGCGACGCGCTCGAATCCCTCAAGAAGGCCCACAAGGACAAGGTCATCACCGACGACGACCTCAAGCGCTCCGAGAAGGAGATCCAGCTGCACACCGACAAGTTCACCGCGGACATCGAAAAACACCTGAAGACCAAGGAAGCCGACCTCAAGGGTTGAACCACCCCACCCGCGACCGTCCTTAAGTCAGATGAATATCCACGAATATCAGGCCAAGACCCTGTTCGAAAAGTTCGGTGTGGCCGTGCCCAAGGGCGTGGCCGTGCAGACCGCCGACCAGTTCGCCGCCGCCCTCGCGCAGCTCGACGGCACGGGCGGCTACATGGTCAAGTCCCAGATCCACGCCGGCGGCCGCGGCAAGGGCACGTTCACCGACGGCTTCAAGGGCGGCGTGAAGTTCTCCGCCACCGCCGAGAAGGCGGTCGCGAACGCCCAGGCGATGCTCGGTAACACCTTGATCACCGCGCAGACCGGCAAAGCCGGCCGCAAGGTCCAGACCATCTACTTCACGGAAGCCGCCAACCTCGGCAAGCGCCCGGACGGCCGCGACGACGAGTTCTACCTCGCCATCCTCCTCGACCGCGCCACCTCCCAGCCCGTCATCGTCGCCTCCACCGAAGGCGGCATGGAGATCGAGCACGTCGCCCACGCGACCCCCGAGAAGATCTTCAAGGTGCACGTCGACCCCGCGGTCGGGCTGCAGGCTTTCCAGGCCCGGCAGATCGCCTTCAGCCTCGGCTTCAGCGGCGAGCTCTTCAAACAGTGCGTGACACTCGTCACCAAACTCTACCAGTTCTACTGGGAGAAGGATTGCGCCATGGTCGAAGTCAACCCCCTCCTGGTGACCAAGGAAGGCAAGCTCCTCGCCCTCGACGCCAAGGTGTCGTTCGATGACAACGCCCTGTTCCGCCACCCCGATGTCGTCGCCCTGCGCGACCTCAACGAGGAGGATGCCAAGGAGATTGAATCCTCGAAGTTCGGCCTTTCCTACATCGCCCTCGACGGAGATATCGCCTGCCTCGTCAACGGCGCAGGTCTCGCGATGTCCACGATGGACATCATCCAGCACTTTGGCGGCAGCCCCGCCAACTTCCTCGATGTCGGCGGCGGCGCCACCAAGGACCAGGTTACCGCGGCCTTCAAGATCATCCTCGGCGACCCCAACGTGAAGGGCATCCTCGTCAACATCTTCGGGGGCATCATGGACTGCAACGTCATCGCCACCGGCATCGTCGAGGCGGTCAAGGAGACCGGCCTCAAACTCCCCTTGGTCGTCCGCCTCGAAGGTAACAACGTCGACGCCGGGAAAGCGACGCTCGCCGCTTCCGGCCTGACCATCGTCTCCGGCGACTCCATGGCCGACGCCGCCCAGAAGATCGTGAAGCTCGTCAACGCCAAGTAATCCCCGCTCCCGCTCCATGTCCATTCTGGTCAAAGAAGATACCCGCATACTCGTCCAGGGGATCACGGGGGATTTCGGCGCCCGCCATGCCCGCCTGTCCCTCGACTACGGCTCACAGGTCGTCGCCGGCGTCACCCCGGGTAAAGGCGGCCAAGTCTTCGAACATGCCGGCAAGAAGGTCCCGATCTTCAACACCGTCGCCGAAGCCGCCAGACAGACCGGCGCCACCGTCTCCGCCATCTTCGTCCCCCCGCCCTTCGCGGCCGACGCCATCCTCGAGTGCTTCGACGCCGACCTCGACCTCGCCGTGGCCATCACCGAAGGCATCCCGGTCCGCGACATGGTCCGCGCCAAACGTGCCATGGCTGGCCGGCGCACCCGCCTCATCGGCCCGAACTGCCCCGGCCTCGTGACCCCGGGTCGCGGCGACAAATCCTCTGGCGGCTGCCGCATCGGCATCGCCCCGGGCTACATCCATAAGCGTGGCAACGTCGGCGTGGTCTCCCGCTCCGGCACCCTCACCTATGAGGCCGTCTGGCAGCTCACCTGCCGCGGCAAAGGCCAGTCGACCTGCGTCGGCATCGGCGGCGACCCCGTCAATGGCACCTCGCACCTCGACGTCATCAAACTCTTCAACGACGACCCGGAGACCGAGGCCATCATCATGATCGGCGAGATCGGCGGCAACGCCGAGGTCGAGGTCGCGCGCTGGATCAAGGAGCACTGCAAGAAGCCGGTCGCCGGTTTCATCGCGGGCGCCACCGCCCCGGCCGGCCGTCGCATGGGTCACGCCGGCGCCGTCATCGGCGGGGCGGAGGATACCGCCGCCGCGAAGATCAAGATCTTCCAGGAATGCGGCATCTCGGTCGCGGCCACACCGTCCGACATGGCCGACGCCCTGCTGCGCATCTGGAAGGGCTGAACCCCCTTCCCCGCCACCAAGGGCTGCCGACGGGCAGCCCTTTTTATTGCCCCAGCCACAAACGACGGGTTTCTCTCAGTTATCCGGCTGGTCTCTGCGCTTGGCTGGCGTAGATTGAACGCACCCCCATGCGCCCCCTCGCCCTGCTCCTCGCCCTCGCCGCCGCCGGCCTCCTTGGTGCCGAGGAAGCCAAACCCAAGGTCATCACCGCGACGCCGGTCGAGCGCCCCCTGCCGAACGAGCAGACCCAGTTGCCCTGGCACATGGTCAACCTCTGGTGGACCATGCCGGCGACGCCCGACTTCGAGTCGCTCGAGATCGATGTGACAATCAGCGACGATGTCGACCCGGCCAAGCTCAACCTCTACATCGCGCCGGTCGGGCTCGGCCAGCTCAACGACACGAGCTTCTACGGCGGCATCCAGACCAACATCGGCGGCAACCCCGTGTCCGATGCGAGCCCCCAGGGAGCCTACCACAAGGGCAAGGGAGCAATCTTTTCCCGCTGGGGCAACAAGGAGCTCGACACGTCGTTCGTCCGTCCCGCCCTGAATGGCCTCACCGAGGCCGCGGGCTACGAGGGCGACTTCGCCTCGGGCCGCCGCCCGTTCGCCTGGAAGGCCGGGACCTACACCTACGCGATCCGTAAATTGACCTACGAGAAGGACAAGGATGGTAAGGAATGGACCTGGGTGGGCGCCTTCCTCACCGAACTCGCCACCCACCAGACGGTCTTCATCACCTCGCTCAAGTTCCCGGGCCGGACGCTCAAGTTCTGGGACCGCCATTCGGCCTTCATCGAGATCTACGGCGGCAAGAAGGTCGTCATCGCCGACCTGCCCAAGCTCGAGGTGCGTATCGGCATGCCCCGGATCAACGGTCAGGCCGTCGAGGTGCAGAAGCTTCAGGTAAACTACCCGAAGAACCAGGGTCCGGCCTCACCGGCGATCATGTCCACCGAACTCGCCCAGGGCGGCAAGGAAGTGGTGTGTAAGCTGCACAACGAGATCCTGACCCGCGAGAAGTGGGCCTTCCCGCTGCTGCCCATCACCCCGGGAGACCCGGCCGCACCGGCCAAGTAAGTCATGCGTCACCTTGTCCTGCTGATCGGCCTGGCGGTCTCCGCCTGCACCCACGATGTCCCCGCCCACCGCGGCACGATCCGGGTCGAGGCCAACGGCTTCGAGGCCCGCGAACAGGACATTGCCAAAGTCTGCCTCTCGGCCGTGGGCGAGCTCCAGAAGCACTGCCCCGAACTCCCGACGGAGAACGTGGTGATCGTTCGCGGCACCAAGGGCCCCATCACCCTCTTCCAACGCAACGCGCAAGCCGAGGTCGTCGTGCGGTTGGACACGAGCAAGATGTTCTGGTCACAATACTCCTACCAAGTCGCGCATGAATTCGGCCACGTGCACTGCGGCTTCCAGCCCGGCCCCAACCATAACCAATGGTTCGAGGAATCCGTCTGCGAGGCCGCCTCGCTCTTTTGCCTCCGGGCCATGGCCAAAAGTTGGCAGACCAAGCCACCTTACCCCAACTGGGCAAGCTATGCCCCCGCCTTGGGTAAATACGCCGAGGACGTAATCACCAAGCGCACCTACAAGTTGGAATTCGAGACCAAAGGCTTGGCCAAGTTCTACCGGGATCATGAAGCGGAGTTCCGCGGTAACGCCACCGAACGCCAACTCAACGGGGCTATCGCCTTGGCGCTCCTGCCCTACCTCGAGGAGCAACCGAGCCGTTGGGCGGCCTTCCGTTGGCTCAACGCCACCGCGCGCCCGGACCATGAGCCGTTTGCGGACTACTTGCGTCGCTGGGAACAGAATGCCCCGGCCGAGCATAAGCCTACTGTCCAGGGTATCCGGAAACTCTTCGGTCTCTGAAAATAAAAAGGCCGCCCATCCGGCGGCCCTTTCGTGGCGGGAGCCGGCGAGCTACTTTCCGACCACGTAAGCCAGCGAGCCTGCGCACTGATCGACGGCGGCAGCGCCATCCAGCAGGTCCGCGATCGGGTCCCACTTACCGTTGACGAGGCCATCACGGGCGGAAGCGGCGATACTGGCGGACCAGGACTTGGTCCCAGCGGTCACGACGAGCTTTTCGACGTCCACGCTAAGATCGACGTCGGGATTGGCGCGCACAAAGGCGTCGCACTCGGCGAGGTCATCCTTGGAGAGGGTCACGCAAGGGACCCCCAGCGTTGTGGAGTTACCAAAGAAGATCTCGGCGAAACTGCCACCAACGAAGGCGGTGAATCCAAAGCGCCAGAGGGACTGCGGGGCGTGTTCCCGGGAACTGCCACAGCCAAAGTTAAAGCCGACGACCATGACGCCCTGCTTGGCGGCGGCGATGCGGCCAGCCTGAGCGGAGTTCATGGGGTGGGGGCGCTCCTTGCCGTCGGGCCCGGTGCGTTCGTCGCGGAAGGCGTGCTCACCGAGACCATCGAAGGTGACGCAGCGCAGGAAGCGCGCAGGGATGATGCGGTCGGTGTCGATGTCGTCGCCGGGAACAGCGAGGGCAAGGCCTTTGACTTGGGTGACTTTAGCGAGGGACATGGGCGAGAGGGAGGAGCGAAGAGGAAAGCGGGGAGAGGTTAGGCGGCTCGGCGGACGACGCAGACAGGGATGGCGAGGGCCGAAGCCAGGGATCGAAGCCGCGCTTCCGCGACCGCGGAGCCGTCGGCGAAGAGGACCGCATGGCCGGAGACAACCCAAGGCAGGGTCACCGTGCAGACCGGCTTACCGTCATAATGGGCGTCGACCGTGACATCAGTCTGGCAGGCCAAACCTTCCGCGGCGCACGCGGCCGGAACGGCGTCGCCTTGGGCGACGCGTTCGAGCACACGGGCGACGGTGGCGGAGGCGGGCATCAGACCTTGAAGACTTCGCGGGCGTCGGTGACCTGTCCGGTGATGGCGGCAGCGGCGACCATGAGCGGACTCATGAGCACGGTGCGACCGGTCTGGGAGCCTTGGCGGCCCTTGAAATTCCGGTTCGAGGAACTCGCGCAGAGCTGATCACCCACGAGCTTGTCGGGGTTCATCGCGAGGCACATGGAGCAACCGGCGCCGCGCCATTCGAAACCCGCTTCGATGTAGATCTTGTCGAGGCCTTCATGGACGGCCTGGATGGCGGTGAGCTGGGAGCCCGGGACGACAATCGCCTTCACGCTCGGGCTGACCTTGCGACCCTTGAGGTACTTGGCGACCTCCCGGAGGTCGGAGATGCGCCCATTGGTGCAGGAACCGAGGAAACAGACGTCGACCTTCGTGCCCTTGATCGCGGTGTTCGGGGCCAGCTTCATGTGCTTGTAAGCGTCCTCGGCGGTGGCGCGGTCGGCGGCATTGAGGGACTCGAGCGCCGGCATCTTCTCGTCGATGAAGACGGCCTGCCCCGGGGTGATGCCCCAGGTGACGGTCGGACGGATGGCGGCGCCGTCAAACTTAACGGTGTTGTCGTAGACGCAGCCAGCATCGGAAGCAAAGGACTGCCAGCGGGCCACGGCGGCATCCCAATCGGCGGGCGTCGGGGCGTAGGGCTTACCTTTGATGTAGTCGAAGGTCTTCTGGTCCGGGTTGACGTAACCACAGCGGGCCCCGCCTTCGATGGACATGTTGCAGACCGTCATGCGCTCCTCGAGGGAGAAGTTATCGAAGGTGGAACCGGCGTACTCATAGGCGTAACCAATCCCGCCATTGACGCCGAGGACGCGGATGATGTGCAGGATGACGTCCTTGGCGTAGACGCCCGGGGAGAGCGGGCCGTTGACCTCGATTCGGCGTACCTTGAGCGGGCTGAGGGCGAGGGTCTGGGTCGCGAGGACGTCGCGAACCTGCGTGGTGCCAATGCCGAAGGCGATGGCCCCGAAGGCGCCGTGCGTCGCGGTGTGCGAGTCGCCGCAGGCGATGGTGGTACCCGGCTGGGTGATGCCCTGCTCCGGGCCGACCATGTGGACGATGCCTTGCGTGCCGGTGTTGGTATCAAAGAAACGGATGCCAAAGTCCTGGGTGTTCTTGCGGAGGGCCTCGATCATCTCCTGGGCGATCGGGTCGGAGTAGGGCTCCTTGAGCTCGTTGGTCGGGACGATGTGGTCAACCGTGGCGAAGGTCCGCTGGGGGTACTTCACCTTGAGGCCCAGGTCCCGGAGCATGCCGAAGGCCTGCGGGCTCGTCACCTCATGGATGAGGTGCGTGCCGATGAACAGCTGGGTCTGCCCGTTAGGCAGTTTTCGCACGGTGTGTGCTTCCCAAACTTTCTGGAATAAGGTCTTGGCCATCTGCGGAAAAGGAGAGCGTTCACCGTAGAAGCGACCGCGAGGTGGTCAATCCTGCAGGCATGGATTGACCCAAGGCCGAAAGAGCGACAAAACCACCTTTGATGGCCCTTGAACCCCGAAGACCTGGTCGCTCATCGACCCCCCGGCCCCCGAAGGACGGCTTCACCAGCAGCCCTCTCTACTGGTTCCTGCTCGTCACGTTGCTGGCGGCCGCCGCCTTCCTGCTCAATTGGCGCCTGAACGAGATGCGCGAGCCGGCCATGGTAACCGAAGTCCCGCCCGAAACGCCGAAGGTGATCGCCAAAGAGGTAGCCCCGCCGGTCGTCGACCAGACGCCGCCCCCACCCCCGCCTCCGCCGGTGGTCATGAACGAGCCGCCGAAACCGATGAAACCGGCCCCCGTGATTAAAGAGGAGGAACTGAAGTTTAATCGCTTCTACAAGACTGTCTCGACGCGCCTGGTGAAAGCGCACGTCGGCGACCCCGCCCGCCTCACCAAGGAAGTCAAGGCGGCCCATGAACTCCGGGCCTCGCCCAACAGCCCGCTGGCCGTCCCCTCGGGTGACAGCGGCTTGCGGGCCAAGATCCGCCGGACGGTCGACGAGTACTGGGCCAGCCTCGACCCGGATCGCTGCGTCCCCCATCCCGACGCCGAAAAGTTTCCGGGGCCCGTGCTGGAGCCGGCCGATCGCGTGATCACCGCCGTCAACCTGCCGATCAACCGTTCGCGCTGGCACTCCACCGGCACCTACGCCGCTCCGGGTGAACGCATCACGTTCCGCATCTCCTCGGGCGACGCGGACCTCGGGCTGGTCGCCCGCATCGGCTGCCACAACGACGACATCGTGGGCGCCACCAAACGCGAAAGCTGGCACCGCTTCCCGGTCATCTGCAACTCCGTCGCGCTCAATAAACGAACCGTCGAACTGGCCAACCCCTTCGGCGGCCCGATCTTCATCGACATCCCGGGCGGCGAGAAGAACGCCAAGTCGCGCGACCAGATCCGCGTCGAGATCGTGGGCGCCGTCGAGGCCCCGATTTTCATCCACGGCAAGACGACGCGGGCCGAGTGGGAGAACCGCCGGCTGGCCCCCGCCCCTTGGGCCGAGATGGTGAGCGACCACCTGGTCGTCTCGGTGCCGTCTAAATACATCCGCGAGCTGCCCTTCGACGAAGCCCAAGAACTGATGACCACCTGGATGGAGACGGTCGACGCCTGCGATTGGCTGGCGGCCTGGGGAGTCCGTCGTTCGGCGGAGCGGGTCGTCTCCGACGCGGAGATCTCCATCGGCTGGATGCACTCGGGCTACCCCATCAAGTGCTACTTAGATAGTTCCAAGGACTCGGTGAACGTGAAAAAGCTGAAGACCGAAGGAAACTGGGGCTTCTACCACGAACTCGGCCATAACCACCAATCCAGCCTCTGGACCTACTCCGGCTACACCGAGGTGACCAACAACCTTTTCTCCCTTTATTGCATGGAGAAAATCTCGGGGAAGAAAATCGGCGAAGGGCATGGCGAAGACCTCGGGGTGATGACGACGGAGATGGCCCTCGACCCTAAAAGCCATGCCGACTCCCCTTTCCACCTGCTCTCGCAATACTACTACCCGGTCAAGCAGTTCGGCTGGAAGAGCCTCCGCGACACGTTCGAGACCTTGGGCGAACGCCGCGACGTCCATAAAGCCGACACCCTCGTGAAGAAGAACCTCGGCCTCACGGGCCGCGAGGTCGAGAAGCAACAAGAGCTCCTCGACAAGGAAAAGCATGACCTGGAACGCAAGATCAAGGCCGCGATCAAGGAGAAAAAGGATGAAGACAAGGTCATCGCCGAGGCGCGCATGGCCGAGATCGCCAAGGAAGAAAAGAAAATCAAGGAAGCCCTTGGGGCGCTCTCGAAGTCCGACTCCGACGAACGCAAGAAGGACATCTTCGTCCGCACCTGGTCCAAGCATGTCGGCGCCAACCTCGGACCCTACTTCGCCTGTTTCAACTGGCCCTACACGGACTCCATGAAGACCTCCCTCGGCGCCCTCAAGCCGTGGATGCCCGCCAACTTCCCGCCGACCAAGCCTGGCGCCAAGACCGCCAAGACCACGCTCTTCGGCTCGAAGAACGAAGCCATGGCCGGGGCGGAGGAGAAACAGGGCGATAATAACACGGGCAACGCCCAGTAGACGCCCCGGCTTGACCAGCCTCGCCCCCGACTTCCTGATGCACCTATGGCCGACCGACTGACCCTGAGTTTCTCCTGCCCCGACACCACGGGTATCGTGGCGGAGGTCGCCGGCTTCGTGGCCCGCCACCATGGCTCCATCACCGAGGCCAGCCAGCACACCGAGAGCGAGCTGACTCGCTTCTTCATGCGCGTCGAAATCCGCGCGGATTCACTCGATTTCCCCGCGGCCGAGTTCGGCGAACGCTTCCGCCCGATCGCCGAACGCTTCGGGATGACCTGGACCCTCTCGGATTCCGCCCGCCCCCGGCGCGTGATCATCCTTTGCTCCAAGCAGGAGCATTGCCTCTACGACCTGCTCGCCCGGCACGTCTCGCAGGATTTCCGCTTCGTCGTGCCCTGCGTGATCTCCAACCATGAGGACCACCGCAAAGTCGTCGAGGCACACGGCATCCCCTTCCACCATATCCCGGTGACACCCGAGCACAAGGCGGCCGCCTACCGCAAGATTGACGCGATCTTCCGCGCCGAGCAGGCCGACCTCATCGTGCTGGCGCGTTACATGCAGGTACTGGACGAGCAGCTCTGTCGCGATTTCGCGGGCAAGATCCTCAACATCCACCACTCCTTTCTCCCTTCCTTCGCCGGGGCCAAGCCCTACCACCAGGCCCACCGCCGCGGGGTGAAACTGATCGGCGCGACCTGCCACTTCGTGACGCCCGAATTGGACGAGGGACCCATCGTCGAGCAAGATGTGATCCGCGTCGACCACTCGGACACGCCCGAAGACATGGTGCAGCTTGGCAAGGACATCGAGAAGGTCGTACTGGCCCGCGGCCTGCGCGCCGTCGTTGAAGACCGCGTCCTTCTGGCCGGCAACAATAAGACCGTGGTCTTCTGATAAGGGCGGGTATCGCTCAATAGTGTCTTTGCGCTTTAAAGTCCGGACGGTCGGACTTGTATGGGTTAACCATGATTCGTTCCTGCATCCTGCTTTGCCTTGCCGCGTGCGCCGGCGCCGCGACCAAGCCCGAAGACATCACCCCCAAGCCCAAGGCTCCTTTCGTCCAACCCGTCGAAGCGGATCGGCCGGCCCTCCACAAGGCGATTCTCGCCTACATGGCCACCCCGCCCGAACAAGTGACCACGCACCCGAGCGCCAAGGATTTTCCGGGCCTGGTCGAAGCCAAGGAGCGGGTCACCCGCACGGTGAGTTTCGACCCCAACCTCGTCACCCGCTGGGATACTGCCGCCATTAACGCCCCTAACTTAGCGACCGGCCCGGACGTTTGGCAGGAGACTGGCCTTTACGCCGCCCCAGGTGAGGTGGTGACCGTCAAGGCTCCCGCCCTGCCCGAGGGACGGACCCTGCGCGTGATCATCGGCTGCCATCGGGACAGCCTGCTCAAGCTCGAGAAGTGGAACCGCTTCCCCGTCATCAGCCGCTCCTTCGACCTGCAGCCGGGCGAGAACAAAGTGGCCAACGCGTTCGGCGGCCAACTCTTCATCCAGATCCGCCAAAACAGGGGGCGTAAAGCCGTCACGGCCTTGCCCCGGATCGCCAAACCCGGCCCGGAAATCCTTGAGTTCGGCAACGCCGTCGCGATGCCGACCTACACCCTGGGCAAGGACACGCCCGAAAGCTGGAAGCAATCGCTCGCCAGCAGCCCTGCCCCCTGGGTCACCTTCGTCGCCAAGCATGCGATCCTGCATTTCCGACGGGCCACTGGCGAGAAAGTCGCGGACCCCAAGCCCGTCACGGAATGGTGGGATAAGGCCTTGGAACTCGAGGACGACCTCGTCGCCTTGGATCGCCTCGCGCCCGAACGCGTGGTGCCGGATATCCAGATTTCCGCCGGCTACATGCACTCGGGCTACCCCTTCATGTGCTGGCTCAACCCGAGCGAAGCCGAGATCGTCGACCTCCAGAAACTTTCGACCAAGGGCAACTGGGGCTTCTTCCATGAGCTCGGCCACAACCACCAACGCACCGACTGGACCTTCCCCGGCCAAACCGAAGTGACCTGCAATTTCTTCTCCCTCTACTGCATGGAGAAATTGGTCGGCCTGCCCCGCGGTTCCGGTCACGGCTCCATCAAGGAACTCGATGCCAACATGGCTAAGCGCCTGGCCAACCCGCCGAACCTCGGCGCCTTCGAGCAGCTCTCCCCCTTCATCGTCCTGCTTCACGCCCACGGCTGGGACCCCCTCCGGACGACGCTGCGCTCCTACGCCCAGAGTCCCGCGAAAGGCGACCTCGCCGCCAAGCAGAACACCTTCGTGCTGCGCTACGGGCTGGCGGCCAAGGCGGACGTTTCTGATTACTTCACCAAACTCGGCTACCCCGTCTCCGAGGAAACCCAGCTGGCCTTGAAGACCTTCCCTTCCTTCCGCTACGTCCCGGGCTCGCCCGCCAAGTAAACCCTCGGTTACGGAGGGAATTGCACCCCCCTTCTGCCTCGCCCTCCCCGCCAAACCTGCCCTAATCAGAGGCGTGGTGCCGCCTGCCCGCGCACCCTCCGACCGCCCCTCCCATGTCCTTGATTTCCCGCCTCTCCGGCCGCCTCCAGAACCACCCGAAGCGCATCGTATTCCCGGAAGGGGCCGACCCACGCATCATCCAGGCCGCCCGGCAGTTCGCCAACAAGAAGCTCGGCATTCCGATCCTCGTCGGCGACCGCCAACGCATCAAACTAACCGCCGCCCGCCTCAACGTGAAACTCGATGATATCCGGATCATCGAACCCGATCGCAGCGACGAGTTGAAGTCGTTCGCCGAGAAACTGGATTCGATCCAGCGCTACGGCACCACCAACCTCCAAGGCGACCCGCGCGAACTGGCGCTCAACCCGAATTACTTCGCCTGCATGATGGTCGCGACCGCGGGCGCCGACGCCCTGATTTCCGGCGCCACCACCCACGCCGCCTCGGGCCTCCGCACCATCCTTCAGACCATGCCCCGGCAAGCCGGGGTCGAGACCGTCTCCTCCATGCAGATCCTTGAATCCGAGGAAGCCCGTTTCGGCATCGAAGGGGTGCTCTTCCTGGCGGATTGCGGCGTCATCCCGGAGCCGACCGCCGAGCAGCTGGCCGACATCGCCGTCACCACCGCTGCCCTCGCCGGCCACCTGACGAACACCCTGCCCAAGGTCGCCATGCTGGCCTACTCCACCCACGCCGCGCACCCCCGACTGAGCTCGGTCAAGAAGGTGCAAGCCGCCACCGAGTTGGCCCGCCGAAAGGCCCGCGAGCTCGGCATCGCCTGCGACATCGACGGCGAGATGCAGGCCGACGCAGCCCTGAATCCGTTCGCCGCCGAGGCCAAGGAGGTCAGCGGGAGCGTGGCGGGTAAAGCCGGCGTGCTCATTTTCCCCGACCTCAACGCGGGCAACATTGCCTCGAAGATGGCCCAGCATATCGCCGACATCCCCGCCTACGGGCAGATCCTCACCGGCCTCGACCGACCCGCCGCCGAGATTTCCCGGGGCGCCTCCGCCCATGACATCTTCGGCACGGCGGTGATCGTCGCCGCACAGGCGGTGGACAAGCGCTACCTCTACCCGACCCGCAAGGACGGCCCCGCGGCCTAAAGACGATGGCGATAAAGCGTCGCTTCGCGGACAACGTGCCGGGACTCCTGCTGAGCCCGATGAACCTGGACACCCGCCGCATTTTCGTGGCGGCGACGCGGATGAACGACGGCAAGACCACGACCTGCCTAGGGCTCACCGCGGCGCTCCAGACCATGGGTATGCACGTGGGCTACATCAAACCCATCGCGCAACGCATCGTGCAATCCGGCGATGACCAGGTCGACGAGGATACGCTGCTCATCGACGGCCTCTTCCACCTCGATATCCCCATCGCCGCCATGTCGCCCGTGGCCATCGGCCCGGACTTCACCAAGCAATACCTCGAGAACCCGGATGAAATCGGCCCCCAGCTGAAGGACCGGATCTGCCGCGCCTTCGACCGCGCGGCCTACGGCAAGGACATCGTGGTGGTCGAAGGTTCGGGGCACGCCGGCGTCGGCTCGGTGTTCGGAGCCTCCAATGCCGACAACGCGCGCGTCCTCCGTTCCAAGGCCTTGCTCGTCGCCGCGGGGGGGATCGGCAAACCCATCGACGAAATCGCCTTGAACAAGGCCCTCTTCGACAAGGCCGGCGTCGAGGTCGTGGGCGCGATCCTCAACAAGGTCATGCCCGATAAGCTGGAATTCATCCGGGACTTCGCCGGGCGCGGCCTGCGCAAGCTCGGCGTACCCCTCCTCGGGGTGGTGCCGTTGCAGGAGACGCTCGTCTACCCCAACCTCGACCAGGTGGCCGACGAGACGAAGGCGCGATGGATTCACCAGCCAGCGGGCCTGCGCCGTGTACGGCGCGTCGTCATCGGCGCGATGTCCGCCCGACGGTCGGCGGAATACCTCCGCGTACCCGGGACCCTCGTGATCGTCCCTGGCGACCGGGAGGACTTGCTCGAGGCCTTCATTGCGGGCGACGCCGCCAAATCCCTCACCGGGGTCATCTTCTCGAACGGCCTGCTCCCCAACGACGACATCGTCCGCCGGCTCCAGCTCGCCGGCATCCCGATGGCCGCGGTGGAGGCGGAGTCCTTCGCCGTGACCGCGCGCATCAACAACATGTCGGTCAAGACGATGCGCCAAGACGCCGACAAGATCCCCATCATCGAGAAGATGATCGCCGAGTCGGTCGATATCCGCGGGTTACTCCGCGCGCTCTGAGACTCAGAGCGGGCGGAGGATTTCCCCCAGCTGGGTGAAGTGGCCCTCCGCAAAGCCCATCGAGCGCTTGAGGAAGGCGTCCCGTTCGATGAGATTATCGATCCGCCCGGCATCCCGCCGTTGTGCGCCGGTGATGAGCCCACGGAGGCGAACCCAGAGGGCGCCCACGGGGACCGGGTAGTCACTGCCGTGCAGGAAGCGGCCCGGGCGGCCCGCGGCCAAGACCTGCTTGAGCACCCCGCTACGGACCGGGCTATTCAAGGCGCTCGTGTCGGCGTAGAGATGCGGGAACTCGTCCATCAACTTGAGGAGTTCGCCGAAGTAATTCTGGTCAAAGAAATGGCTATTACCGGAGGAGTGGGCGGCGATGACCTTCACCCCGAGCTCCAAGGGGCGTCGCAGGATGCGGGGATCCTGGTAGGATCGGTTGATCACCGGCACGGTCATCTCGCCACCGGTATGACAAAGAAACGGCAGGCCAGCGGTGGCCATGCGACGCCAGAACTCATCGTACTGCGGCAGGGCGCAATTGACGTTCTGGCAATTGGGCAGGAGCTTAAGCGCCCGCGCCCCGCCCGCGAGACAACGCTCGAGCTCGGCGAGCGCGTCCTTGCGGCCGGGATGGATCGAGACCGCGGGTACGAACTCCGGGTGGGCGGCACAGACCTTGAACAGGTAGTCGTTCGGCACATGGAAGGACCCAAAGGCGAGCTTCGTGCCGGCGTCATCGTAGACTTCATCCTGAGCAAGTAACAGGGCCTTATCCACGTAGGACCCGCGGATGAGCGCGGTCAGCGCCTCGACATACTTTTCGTCGAAGTCCCGGTGGGTGAGCGGGAGCGGCATGCCGACCGCCCGGCGCATGACCTCGCTGAGCCCCTTCAGCCAGAGGCCTTCCACCCGCAGCCAACAGCCGCTGCCGTTGAGGCCGTTACCAACCAGATGAACATGACAATCATAGCGGAGGGACGGCATAGGGGTGGTACCACTGAAATCGGATACACCCGAACCGCAACCCCTATCCCCCCCGATTCCCGGGGTCATCCCGGATTGTGCCCTTGAAGGCCCTCACCGCCCCAATTATCCCTGCTGCATGCGCGTTACCCTTCCCGTTTGGCTCCTGCTCGCCTCCAGCCTACCTGCCGCCCCCGCTCCGTACGTCGACAAGAAAGCCCCCGTCGCCGACGAGGCCTGGATGAACGCCCGCATGCGCCCGGGCGAACTCCTGCAAAGCGGGCAACAGCTCGATCCCGAAGGAACAATCATCGACGTCAGCGGCCGACTGCTGGCGATGGAGTTCGCCCAGGGCGGCAAGGTCCTCGTCGTGAAGACGTCGACGACGCTGGCAACCTTCGACCCGCGGAGTTTCAAGCTCATCGAAAAAGCGGAGTTCCCCATCGCCAAAGCCGGCGGCTCCATGCACGGCCTGGCGATCGCGGCCAATGGCGCGACCGCGGTCGTCTCGGGCGGACGCACGCACCTCTACGTCGCGAACATCGCCCCGAGCGGCAAATTCACCTGGGGCACCTCGATCGACGTCGCCGGCGGCGCCAAGAACGTGAACCCCCTTGGCCTCGCGCTGACCAAGGACGGCCGTTTCGCCTACGTCGCCCTCTCGATGGCCAACGCCCTCGCCAAGGTCGACCTCGCCAGCGGTAAGGTCGTCGCCACCGTCGAGGTCGGCATCTGCCCTTACGGCGTCGCGTTGTCGCCGGACGAGCGGACGGCCTACGTCTCCAACTTCGGCGGAGCCCGCCCCGAGGCCACCGACGTCACCGAATCCTCCGGCGGCTCGCTGGTCGCGGTCGACGCCCGCTCCGTCGCCCTCCGCGGCACCGTCAGCGTCGTCGCGCTCACGGGGGCACCCAAGGCGACCGGCCAGATCATCGTCGGGCTCCACCCCAGCGAGCTCTTGCTCGCCGAGGAGGGGCGCACCCTCTTTGTGGCGAACGTCGGCGCCGACAGCGTCAGCGTCATCGACACCGCCACCCGCCAGGTGACCCGCAGCCTGCCGACCAAGCCCGACGCCGAGCTGGCGTGGGGCACGCTCACCGACGGCCTCGCCCTCTCGCCCGACGGCAAAACGCTCTACACCGCGCTAGCGGGCATCAACGCGGTCGGCTGCACCGACCTCACGAAGCCAGGCGCGCTGCCTACGCTCATCCCCGCCGGCTGGTACCCCGGTGCGGTCCGGGTCAAAGATGGGGCGCTTTTCGTCGCCGACGTGCGCAACGGCCTCCAGAAGGCCACCTTGCCGACGTCGCCGGAACAAGTCGCCCAGCTCGACACCCGGGCACGACGGGCGGCGCACCTCGCTTACGCCCTGCGTGCCACCGCCCGCACCACGCAACCGGGCGTCAAACCCGTCGCGGTCCCCGCCGAACCTGGCCAGCCGTCGGTAATCAAACACGTCGTCTACATCATCAAGGAAAACCGCACCTACGATCAGGTCCTGGGCGACCTCGGCAAAGGCAACGGCGAACCCAAACTCTGCATCTTCCCCCGCAAGATCACGCCGAACCATCACGCCCTCGCCGACCGTTTCCCGCTCCTCGACAACTACTACTGCAATGGCGTGAACTCATCGGACGGCCATGCCTGGGGTACGCAGGGCATCGTCGGACCCTACCGCGAAAAGGACCGGACCGGCTTCCGCTGCGGTTACGACTTCGGCACCGATGCCCTCTTCTACGCTGGCTGCGGGTTCCTTTGGGATCACGCCCTCCTCGGCGGCAAGTCCTTCCGCAACTACGGCGAAATGGACTACACCGTGAAGCTGAAGGGCAAATCCTACGCCGACTTCTTCGGGGCCTGGAAGGATAAGAACGGCAAGGCCGCCTTCGCGACCACCTACCAAATCGAGACCTTGCGAAAATACAGCAGCCCGGACTTCCCGGGCTGGGAAATGTCCATCCCCGACCAAGTGCGCGCGGACGCCTTCCTGAAGGAGCTGGCGGAGTTTGAACAGAAGGGGACCTTCCCTGACCTCACGATCATTTACCTGCCCAACGACCACACCGCGGCGGAACTCACCCCGAACTCCTACCTTGCCGACAATGACCTCGCCTTGGGCCGGGTCATCGAAGGCCTTTCGCACAGCCGTTTCTGGGGCGAGATGGCGATCTTCGTCAACGAGGACGACCCGCAGACCGGCGGCGACCACGTGGATGGGCACCGCTCCTTCTGCTTCGTCGTCAGCCCCTGGGCCAAGCGCGGGGCGGTGATTAGCAAATTCTATAACCAGACCTCCGTCCTCCACACGATGTGCCGGATCCTCGGCCTGCAACCCCTCAACCAGATCGTGGCGGCCTCCCCCACCATGGAGGACTGTTTTGCGGAAAAGGCCGACCTCGAGCCGTTCAAGCACCTCGTGCCGGCGACCCCGCTGAACGAGGCCCGACCGAAGCCTAAACCGAAGACCGCGGGCTGGCTTCCGACACGAACGAGCGACGAGCTCGTGATCGCCCGCATGGAGCGGATGGATTTCTCCCGGCCCGACCTCATCCATGAGGACACCTTGAACCGGGCAATCTGGCTGCAAACCCGTCCCGGCGTACGCTACCCGGCCGAGTGGGCGGGCCCGCATGGGCGCGGTTTACCCGCGCTCGGGTTGGTCCTCGACCCCGAGCTGGACGATGACGACGACTAGGCCGCGAGCAGCCTAACCGACCTGGTTCAGGCCGCGCATCGACCCGGTCGACGACGCGAACTTGTCGGCCTCAAGGCCCATGCGTTGCAGCATGGAGACGAAGAGGTTCGGCAACGGGTAGTTGCGCGCGGTATCGAAGACGTGGTGTTCGCCATGGCGGAAACCGCCGCCCGCGAAGAGCGTCGGCAGGTTCGTGGTCACGTGGGTGTTGGCGTTGCCGAGGTTGGAACCGTACAGGATCATCGTACGCTCGAGCAAGTTGTCGCCCTCCTCCTTCACCGACTTGAGGTCGGACATCAGCTTCGCGAGGAGCTTCATGTGCCACTCGTCGATCGACCTGAGTTGGGCGAGTTTCTGGGCCGACCGGCCGTGGTGCGAGAGGTTGTGGTAGCCGTCGCTGGTCGTGTGCTCGTGGTCGAGCTCGATCGCGGGGGAGTTCACGCTGTCCAACATGAGGGTCACGGCACGGGACGAATCGGTCTCGAAACAGAGCCGCGCCATGTCGTACATCAGGCGGACCTTGTCCATGTACTCCTTCGGGCTGGCCGGGTCGAGGGGGGCCGACCGGGTGGCCACGGGACGGGGCTTGCGCTCCCATTCCTTGGACATCTGCATGCGACGTTCCAACTCGCGGACACTGGTGTAATATTGGTCGAGGCGATCCCGGTCCTGGGCGCCGAGCGTCCGGCCGAGGTCGCCCGCCTGACCGCCCACGGCATCCAGGATGCTCTTACCAAGATCCAGCCGACGCTCCGCGGCGGCCATTTCCTTCGCCGAGCCACCCATGAACATGTGGCGGAAGACCTCGGAAGGTTTTTCCTCGGTTGGGATCATGATGCCACCGGCGGTCCAAGAAAGGCTGCGGGAACCGCGGGCGCAGTTGACGCCCAAGGTCAGGGAGGGGAAACGGGTGAGGTGCCCCACCCGCTCCGCGACAAACTGATCGAGGGAAATGGTGTTACGGAAACCGCCGCTGCTCGGGTGCGGGGCCGCCGTCAGGAAGCAGTTATCGGCCGGGTGACCGCCATCGACATCCGGGTGGGAGACGCCGGAGAAGACCGAGAAGTCACGACGGTGCTCCTGGAGGTGATCGAGGTAGACCGAGGATTTATAATCGGCGCCGGCCCCCTTGGGGAAGAAGTTCTCCGGGACCAGACCGAGGTTATTGCAAATGCCCAGCATGCGGCGCGGCTTACCGCCGGGGTTGGCCGAGGCCGCGGGAGCGGCGGCGAAGGCCGGGGTCATCGAGTCCAAGAGCGGGAGCGCGAGGAGGATACCCGTGCCGGCGAGGAAGCGACGACGATCGAGGGCGCGCCCGAAGGCGACGCGCGGGGCCTGGGCCGGGGTGAAACCGTGGGGGGAGCTCATGGGGACAAATTACTTATTAAGGAAGAGGTCGCTGGAGACAAGCCCGTGGACAAGGGTCCGGACGCCGAAGCCGCGTGGGGCGGCGGCATCGAGGAGGGCCTCGACCTTGGGGCGGTCGGCGAAACCGACCGGGGCACCGGTAGCAAAGACCGTGAACTGGCCGACTAAGTTGCGGGCAATCTGGCGTTCATTGCGCAGGACGACGGCCTTGAACTCGCGGATCTCGGCGAACTTCTGCTTGTCGAGCTGTCCGAAGGGCTCGACTGGCAGTGCCTGGTGGAACGCGAACTTCTGGCCGTTCTTGCCGATGCCGGCATCCTTGGTCTTGCCATCGATGGCGCGGTAGTTGGTCCGGTAGCCGCCGAAGATGTCGAAGTTCTCGAGGGCGAAGCCGGGCGGATCAATCTTGGTGTGGCAAGCGGAGCAGGACTCCTGAGTGCTGTGGCGATCGAGCTGCTGGCGGATCGTCGTCGCCCCGCGGATGTCGGGCTCGACAGCCGGCACGCTGGGCGGAGGGGCCGGGGGCTTGCGGCCGAGGAGGCGCTCCATGATCCAGACCCCGCGGACGACGGGCGAGGTGGTGGTGCCGTTGGCGGTGA
>BJHS01000016.1 GCA_014193315.1 Verrucomicrobiota bacterium | reverse complement strand
TGGCGATCTTCGCCAGGGCGCCCTGGTTCGCGCCTTCGCGGGCCGCGGTGATCTTCTCGGCCGCGGCCTTGTCGGTCTTGGCGAGGTTGGCGACCTTCTCGGCGTCGATGGCCTTGTAGCTGCCGAGGACGTAGCTGCCGTCCTTGGAGACCTTGGCGTAGGTCGCGGCGTCGGTCTGCGCGACGATCGCGGTCTCGGCGGTCTTCTCGGTGATGGCGCCGATGACCGGGCCGCCGAGGATGCCGACGGCGAGCATGCCGATGCCGCCGATCGCGTTCAGGGTGAGCGCGCCGCCCTTCGGGGTCTGCTCGGACACCACCGCGAGGGTGGTGGGCCAGAAGAAGGTCTTGCCGAAGGCGTAGATCGTGGCGGCGATGAAGATCACGACGAGGCTGGTCGCGACGGCCAGGCTATAGAGGCCTACGATGGCCAGGACCGCGGAGCCGGCGAGGAGGCCGAGCGGGGAGATGCGGCTGACGATGGAGCCGGCGAAGAAGCGCAGCACCATCATGATGGCCGAGGTGTAGATGAGCACCCAGAGGCCGTTGCCACCGATGGCGGCCATCGGCTTCTCCATGATGCCGGAGATCGCGCCGTCGGTGCCGAGCTCGGTCGTGGCGAGCGGGATCATGACGAGGCAGAGGAACACCAGGATGCCGCGGCCGAGGGAGCGGCTGTAGGCGCCGAAGGCGACGACCATGACGGCGAACACGGACCACTGGATGGCGGCGCTCCAGGCGAAGACCTGGGCGAGCTGGGCGGTGATCAGGTAGCTGGCGATGGCGGCGCCGAGGATGCCGAATTCGGCGAGCATCTCGCGGTAGGTGGTGCCGGCGGCGACGCGCTCATTGGGCGGGAAGACCGCGCGGGAGAGCATGGCGACGTAGACCACGGCCGGAGCGGCGATGATGTAGACGAGGATGCGCCAGTCCTGGTGGGCATAACCACCGAGGGCGAGGGTGAGGAGACCGCCGATCACGAGACCACCCGGCCAGGCGGCGTGCAGGATGTTGAGCCACTTGGCCTTGTCCTTGTTGAACATGGTGGCGACGACCGGGTTGATGTAGGCTTCCACGGTGCCGTTGCCGAGGCCGAGGACGACGGAACCCCAGTAGAGCAGGTTGAACGCTTCCTTCTTGGCGTTGGGGTCGGCGGTGATCACGCCGTGGGCCTTGAGCGCCAGGACCGCGTAGCCGGCGTAGCAGATGGCCGAGAACCACATGGCGGTCTTGTAGCCGATGCGGTCGATGATCAGGGAGAAGACGATGATGGAGATCGCGAACGGCCAGATGCCGGCGCCGAAGAGCTCCTGGGCCTGGACATTATCCAGACCGAAGGTCTTGGGCCAGAGGCTGGGGTCGTTCACCAGGAACGCGCGCGTGATGAACGCGAACGCCGTGGTGATCAGGGCGATGAAACAGCCCCAAAAGAGGGCCATATCCGGTTTGTTTTCTTGTGTGCTCATGGGTAGAGATGGGGGGTACGGGTGTGAATAAAACCCATCAACCCCCATCTGTCGAGAAGGCAAATCGCAGTTTTCGGGCATTTAACCCGATGGGGGCCGGGGCCTAACGGCCCGGCCCGTGCAGCCGGCGGAACTCGGTCGGGCTGAGCTTCATGGCCCGGCGGAACTGGCGGGAGAAGTCGCTGGCGTCGTAGAACCCGGTCCGCGTGGCGACTTCCGAGGGCCGTAGGCTGGTCGAACGGAGTAGGTCGGAGGCGGCCGCCACCCTCATGCGCACGAGGTAGGCGCGCGGGCTGACCTGGTAGGCCTTGTGGAACTTACGCTCGAACTGGCGGACGGAAAGGCCGGTCAGCTTGGCTAATTTGGCGATGTGCAGGCTCTCCGTAAGGTTGTCCTTGATGAACTCGGCGGCGGCCTCGACTTGGAGGAAGGGCTCTAGGATGGCCTTGGTCCCTTCATAACTACGGACCGTGCCGCAGACGCCGCAGGGGCGGCCGTCGAGGTCGAAGATTGGCAGCTTGGTCGTCTCGTACCAGACATGGTCGCCGACCTCGTTGGGGAAGAGCTCGATGATCCGGGGGACGGGCTGGCCGGTCTCGACGATCTGGAGGTCCTTCTTGCGGAAGGCCGCGACCAGCTCGGGGGGGAAGATGTCCGCGTCCGTCTTGCCGAGCAGGGCGGCTTCGTCCTTGCACCCGCAACGTTGGGCGAAGGCGAGGTTGGCCATGGTGAAACGACCCTCGAGGTCCTTGGCGAAGAACATGACGCCGGGCAGGTGGTCGAAGACCGAGCGCAAGCTGCGCACCTGGAGCTGGCGAAGCCAAGTCTCGTGGGCCCCGGTCGTTTTCATACAACCATTATTCCGCCGCCATAACGTGAGGTCGACTAAATAAAACAAGGTCAGGATGCAGGTTTGGGCGCGTTGGCTAGATCGGCGATTTGTCGTAATCAACCGTTGAGGCCGGGTGGCGGGCTCGGCTTATGTGCCGGGTGGGGCGGGCTAATGCCCGAGCCGGGCCGCAAGTTCGGGTTGAGGTCGCCGGGAAAGTCGCCTCCTTGGGGGTACATCCTCCTGCCATGCGTTTCCTCCCGCTTCTCGCCCTGTCCACCCTCGTCGCCGCCGCCCAGTCCGCGCCCGACGCCGCCACCATGGAGCGCGGCAAAGCCGTCTACTCGCGCACTTGCATCGCCTGCCACCTGCCGACCGGCCTGGGCCTGCCGCCCGTGTTCCCGCCCCTCGCCGGCTCCGAGTGGATCGCCAAGGGCGCCTCGATCGCCGTTCGCAACATCACCAACGGGATGATGGGTCCGGTCACCGTCAAGGGCGTCACCTACAACAGCGTGATGCCGCCGGTCTCGGGCGTGACCGACAAGGACATCGCCGACGTCGTCACCTACGTGAACAATAGCTGGGGCAATACCGGCCCGACCGTGACCGAGGCCGAAGTCACCGCCATCAAGCAGAAGTACGCCGACCGTAAGACCATGTGGACCGCGGCCGAGTACGAGAAGGAAGCCAAGGAGTCCAAGTAAGCCCGTCGCCCTCGGGCGGGTCGGCTTGACCATCGGGGACCTCTGCCGCACTTTGGTGTCTCATCAAAGCACGCGCTGGCGTGCCTCCCCTATGTCGCCCCCCCAACCCCATCCCGGCGCCCCCGCTCGCACCCGCGAGCAGGTGGCCGACCTCCATTTCATGGACGCGCGGTATAAGCTGCTCGACCTCGCGGCCTTCCTCGACCGCCTCGACCGGGCCGCCGGCGGCGAGGACCACCGCGTCCGCGGCCTCCGCGCCGCCCTCCCGCTTCTCCTGGAAAAAGACGAAGGTCGCGTCGCCCGCATCCTGACGCTCTGGAGCGACCCCACCGCCGAACCCATCGCCAAGGCCGACACCAAGGCCGCCTCGGGCGTCTGGCCCGGCCTCAAGTAAGCCCCGACCATGCGATACATCGAACCGCACGGCCACATGGTGAGCCGCACCACCGATGACTATCAAGCCATGGCCCTCGCTGGCTGTGCCGCGATCTGCGAGCCCGCCTTCTGGGCCGGCTTCGACCGCAAGTCCGCCGATGGCTTCTACGACTACTTCTGCCAGCTCACGCAGATCGAGCCCAAGCGCGCCGCCAAGTACGGCCTGCCGCATTACTCCTGGCTCTGCATCAACCCGAAGGAATCCGAGGACATGGCGCTCGCCGCCGACGTCCTCGCGCTGATCCCGGAATTCCTCAAGGCCCCGACGGTGCTCGGCATCGGCGAGATCGGCCTCAACAAGAACACGCGCAACGAGATGAAGGTGCTCGAGCAGCACATCGGGCTCGCGGTGAAGCACGACCAGATGATCCTCGTGCACACGCCGCACCTCGAGGACAAGCGCAAGGGCACGCGCCTGATCATGGACGCCCTCAAGGCCAACGGCGTCGTGAAGCCCGAGCGCGTGATCATCGACCACGTCGAGGAGCACACCATCCACGAGGTCCTCGACCAAGGCTTCTGGGCCGGCATCACGCTCTACCCCGAATCGAAGGCCACGCCCGTGCGCGCCATCGACATGATCGAATCCGTCTCCGCCCAGCGCGTCTGGCTCAACAGCGCGTGCGATTGGGGCCATAGCGATCCGTTGTCCGTACCCAAGGCCGCGCAGGAGATGCGTCGCCGCGGCCACTCCGCCGCCGCCATCGACCGCCTCGTCTACGGCAATCCGGTGAAGTTCCTCTCGCAGTCGCCGCGCTTCAAGGACCCCGCCGCTCAGGCTTGAACGCGTGAAGCTCACGTCCGGACTTTCCCTCGCCTACTGCACCAACGTCCACCGCGGCGAAGGGTGGGTCGAGACGTTCGCCGGCCTGCGCGACCACGCGCTCCGCGTGCGCGACCGCGTCTGCCCAGGCAAGACGTACATCCTCGGCCTGCGCCTCGGCGACCTCGCCGCGAAGGAGCTCGCCGCCCCCGCCCCGCTCGCGGCCTTCCGCGCCTGGCTCGACCAGGAGAACTGCGTCGTCGCCGGTATCAATGGTTTCCCGTTCGGTCCGTTCCATGGCCAGGCCGTGAAGGACAACGTCTTCGCGCCGGATTGGTGCGAAGCGCCGCGCCTCGAATACACCAACCGCCTCTTCGACCTCCTCGCCGCGTTTGGCCCGCCGGACAACGTCGGCACCGTCAGCACGTTGCCGGGTTCGTTCAAGGGCTTCGGTCGCAACGCCGACGAACTCAAGGTCATGCGCCGCAACCTGCTTGCGTGCGCCGAACACCTCGCCCGCCTGCGCGACCGCACCGGCGCGCACCTCCGCCTCGCGCTGGAGCCCGAACCGCTCGGGCACGCCGAGAACACCCCGGAAGCCCTGCGCCTGTTCGAGCAGCTTCGCGCCGAAGAGCCTGCCCAGGGCCTTGTCGACGCGCACCTCGGCATCGCCTACGACACCTGCCACTTCGCGCTGCAATACGAAGAAGCCCACGAAGCCATCGCGCGGCTCAACGCCGGCGGCGCGCCGGTGCTCAAGTTCCACCTTAGTTCGGCGCTCAAGCTCAAGCCCACCGAGGTCGCGCTCGCGCGCCTCGCGAAGATGCACGAGCCCACGTACCTGCACCAGACCATGGGTCGCGCCAAGGACGGCTCCATCGTGCGCTTCAAGGATATCCCTTTCGCCATGGCCGCCATCAATCAGCTGCGAGCGCTCGAGGAACTCCGCGTGCACTTCCACGTGCCGGTGAACGCCGATCGCCTCTCCGACGAACTTTCCACGACCAACGACCACCTCAAGGCCGCGCTCGATGTCATTGCGAAAGCGCCTGGCGCTTGCCGCGAGCTTGAAATTGAGACGTATACGTGGGAAGTCCTGCCGCCCGAAGTCCGCGCGGCCGATGTCGCCGACATGATCGCCGAGGAATATCGCTGGACACTCGCCGAGCTCGCGCAGCGCGGCGTAAAGCCCCTCTGAGATGTTCGCCCAGATCCGCGCCTGGCTGATCCTTTCCCGCGGCTCCAACCTGCCGACGGTCTGGAGCAATCTCGTCGCCGGCTGGCTACTCGGGTACGTCTACACCGACCGTTTCCCTTACGCCAACGGCCTCTTGCTCTCGCTGTTGGGGCTCCTCCTCGGCGTCTCGCTCATTTACGTGGGCGGCATGATCCTCAACGACGCCTTTGACGCGCGTTGGGATACCGAGCGCCGTTCCACGCGCCCGATTCCGGCCGGCCTCGTCTCCGCGCGCTCTGCGTTCATCGTCGGCGGACTCGCGCTCTTCTTCGGCTCATGGTTCACCGTCGCCGCTTCGCTCGGTGGGCATCGCGGGATCACCTTCGTGCTCGTCGCGTTGCTGGTCGGCGGAGTGATCGTCTACGACCGCTGGCACAAGGGCGTCAGCTGGGCGCCGGCCGTCATGGGGCTCTGCCGCGCACTCTTGCCGCTCATTGGCTTCTTCGCCGTCGGCGGACTTATCGACGGTCCGCATTTCCGCGGCTGGAACCTCGTCGCGCTCCTCGCGCACCCTTGCGTGCTCTGGCTGCTGACGTTCTCGATCACGCTCGTCGCGCGACACGAGGCCAGCCCCGGCACGCCGCCGCGCTGGGCCGAGTGGCTGCTCTATCTCGTGCCCGTCCCGCTCCTGCTGGTCTTGGTGCTGCCAGACGTGCACGCCAACCCCAGGGCCGCGCTCATCGGCTGCGTGCTGTTCTGGGCTTGGGTGTATTTCTCGAACCGTCGTCACGCGCTTCCCGCCGGCGTCGGCCGACGCGTCGCCGACCGTCTCGCCGCGTTCCCGCTGGTCGACTTCGCCGCCGCCGGTCTCTTCTACTATAACGTCGGCTTCATGCGCTCCGGGACCGAAGGTTCGATCGAGGTCGGCTGGGCCGTCTTCGCCTCGCGGCTCGTCTGGATCATGCCTTTCGGCGCGTTCGGACTGACCCTGCTGCTGCGCCGTTGGATCCCGACCACCTGAACGGGCCGGTTTGGGGCCTTTACGACGGCCGAAATCGGGAACTTGGCTTGTCCTCAGGCGTCTATCCTCTTCTGATTAACCCTCCCCCAGGGCTATGGACGACTCCCTTGACCTCGAATTCGCGGTAACCTACCGCCACCGCATCTTCTTCACCGAAGGCGCGTTCGCTCCGGGTAATCGTGTCCTCGCCGACCTCTTCGCCGGCGCCAAGGTCATCCCGATCGTCGACGCCGGTCTCGCGAACTCCCGTCCGGGTTTCGTCGCCGAGGTCGCCGCCTACGGCCAGGCCATGGGCGTGCATTTCACCCGCCAGCCGCTCGTGCTCACCGGCGGTGAGGCCGCCAAGAAGGACTCCGCGGTCGTCAAGGCCGCCCTCGCCGCGATCGAGGCCGACAAGATCTGCCGCCACTCCTACGTCCTCGCCATCGGCGGCGGCGCCTTCCTCGACGCCGTCGGCTTCGCAGCCGCCACCGCCCACCGCGGCGTGCGCCTCGTCCGTATGCCCACCACGACCCTCAGCCAAGGCGATGCCGGTGTCGGCGTGAAAAACGGTATCAACACCTTTGGTAAGAAGAATTTCACCGGCGCCTTCGCCGTGCCCGCCGCCGTGGTCAACGACCTCGCGCTGCTCGCCTCGCTCGACGCCCGCGGCCTGCGCGATGGCCTCGTCGAAGCCGTGAAGGTCTCGCTGCTCAAGGACCCAGTCTTCTTCGCCAACCTCGAGAAGGATTCTGGGCTGCTCGCCGGGGGCGACATTCCCGCGATCGGCCGCGCCGTCCGTCGCTCCGCCGAACTGCACGCCCGCCATATCGCCGGCAATGGCGATCCCTTCGAACTGGGCAGCGCCCGTCCGCTCGACCTCGGCCATTGGGCCGCGCACAAGCTCGAGTCCATGACGAACCACCGGCTCACCCACGGCGAGGCCGTGGCGGTGGGCTTGGCGCTCGACCTTCTTTGCGCCCGGGACCTCGGGTTCCTCGGCGCGGCCGAGACCGCCCGCGCGCTCGACCTGCTCGTCGCCCTCGGTTTCAGGATCTACGCGCCCGAGATGCACCAGGACGGCGGCGCCACCATGCTCGCCGGGCTCGAGGAATTCCGCGAGCACCTCGGCGGCCAGCTCACGCTCGTCCTGCCGACCGCCATCGGCCGGTCGACCCAGGTCCACGTCATGCCCACCGACGTCGTGCGCCGCGCGACCGACGAGTTGCGCGCGCGCGACCAGCAGCCATGCGCCGCGCGGTCCTGAACGTCGTCGGTCTCTCCGCCCGGGACCTGCGCTCCGGCGTCATGCCGCGCCTCGCCGCGCGCGCCGCGCAGGGCTCCATGGCCCGGGTTAAGCCCGCGTTCCCCGCCGTCACCTGCACCGCGCAGTCCGATTACCTCACGGGTAAGCTCCCGTCGGCGCACGGGATCGTCGGCAATGGCTGGTACGACCGCGCGCTCAGCGAGGTCCAGTTCTGGAAACAGTCCAACCGCCTCGTCGGTGCGCCCAAGGTCTGGGACGAACTCCACACGAAGAACCCGAAGCTCAAGGTCGCGAACCTCTTCTGGTGGTATAACCTCGGCACGAACGCCGACCTCTCCGTCACGCCGCGCCCCATCTACAAGTCCAACGGCGGCAAGATCTTCGACATCGCCTCGTTCCCGCACTCGCTGGCCACGCGCCTCAAGCGCGACCTCGGGGCGTTCCCGTTCCATTCGTTCTGGGGGCCGCGCGCCGGCCTGCCGTCCACGCGGTGGATCGCGGACGCCGCCCGCTGGGTCGAGGAGAAGGAGCAGCCCGACCTCAACCTGGTCTACCTGCCGCACCTCGATTATGACCTGCAGCGCTTCGGGCCGAACGACCCGCGCAGTGACGCCGCGCGCCGCGAGGCCGACGCACTCGTCGGCGACCTGGCCGATTTCCTCGAAGCCCGCGGCGTGGACGTGGTCATCGTCTCGGAGTACGCGATCACCGCGGTCGATCGGGCGGTCCCGCTGAACCAGGTGCTGCGTCAGCAAGGCTGGCTCGTGCTCAAGGAGGAGGACGGCTCCGAGATCCTCGACGTCTTCAACTCGCGGGCCTTCGCCGTCGTCGATCACCAGGTCGCCCACGTCGTCGTCCTCGACCCCGCGATCCGCGAGGAAGTCCGCAAGGTCCTCCTCGCCACGCCGGGGGTCGGCCAGGTGCTCGACGCCGAGGCGCAGGCCGCGGCCGGGATCGCGCACCCGCGCAGCGGCGACTTCGTCGTGGTCTCCGACGAGCATAGCTGGTTCTCGTATTACTGGTGGGAGGCGGGTCACGGCGATCCGGACTACGCCCGCACCATCGATATCCACCGCAAGCCTGGTTACGACCCGGTCGAGCTCTTCATCGACCCGCAGATCCGCTTCCCGATGCTGAAGATCGCCTGGTTCCTCTTGAAGAAGAAACTTGGCTTCAAGGCACTGATGGAAGTGATTTCGCTCGACGCGTCCCTCGTGAAGGGCTCGCATGGTCGCTTGCCGGCGGACACGCTGGATTGGCCGGTGTGCATCACCGCCCGCCAGGCGGCCCTGCCGGCCGAGGTCGCCTCGACCGACGTCCATGCGCAGATCCTGCGCGGATTCTGAAGCCGTTCCGCCTGCGGGGTGGACTCCGCGCCGTTCGTCCGCATCGTCGCTCCCAGCCCCGCCCCGATGGATGTCCGCCTCGCCGCTTTGCTTGTCGCCCTGAACCTAGGGGCGGCGCCGTTCCCCGAGCCGACGAACAACCAGCCGGAGACGATTCCGCTGCTCACGCCGGCCGATGCCCTGACCAAGCTCCGTTTCCCCGAAGGTTTCCGCGCCACGCTCTTCGCCGGCGAGCCTGACGTGCGCCAACCGATCGCGCTTTGCTGGGATGAGCGCGGCCGGCTCTGGGTCGCCGAGAACTACACCTACGCCGACGGCAAGGAACGGTTCGACCTGAAACTGAAGGACCGCATCGTGATTTTCGAGGACGCGGACCATGACGGGAAATTCGATAAGCGCACCGTCTTCACCGACGACGTCCAGATGCTCACGAGTCTCGAGCGTGGGTTCGGCGGGGTGTGGGCGATGTGCCCGCCGCACCTGCTCTTCATCCCCATGGCCGGCGATAAGCCCGCGGGTCCGCCGCAGGTGGTGCTCGATGGTTTCAGCATCACGGCCGCCAGCCGTCACACGTTCGCCAACGGGCTGAAGTGGGGCCCGGATGGATGGCTCTACGGACGGGTGGGCATCTCGAGCACCTCGTGGATCGATGTGCCGGGCGTCCCCCAGGAGAAACGCCAGCCGACCGCGGGCGGGCTCTGGCGTTACCACCCGGCGACCAAGGTCTTCGAGCCGTATTGCCACGGTACGACGAACCCATGGGGGTCCGACTGGACGAAGGACCATGAGCTGCTCTTCATCAACACCGTCATCGGCCATGGCTGGCAGGGCATCCACGGCGCGCACTTCAAGCGCATGCATGGCGAGGATCCGTACCCGTTCGTCTACGAGCTCATCGACCAGCAGGCGGACCACTACCACTGGGATACCGGCAAGAAGTGGAACGATGCGGACGGCGGTCGCGGCGGGGCCGATAGCCTCGGCGGCGGTCATGCGCACGTGGGGATGATGATTTACCAAGGCGAAAACTGGCCCGCCCGGTATCGCGACCAGCTCATGACCCTGAACCTCCATGGTCGTCGCGTCAACGTGGAGTCCATCGAACGGATCGGCAGCGCGCTGGTGATGAAGCATCAGCTGGATATCCTAAAATCGGATGACCAGTGGTTCCGCGGGATCGAGCTCAGCCAGGGCCCGGACGGCGCGGTCACGATCCTTGACTGGAGCGACATCGGGGAGTGCCACGACCAAGACGGCATCCACCGCACCAGCGGCCGCATCTTCAAGGTCGCTTATGGTACGCCCAAGCGGCCGGAAGTCGACCTGACCCAGGCCACGCCCGCTCAGCTCGTCGAACTCCAGCGCAGCCCGAACGAGTGGCTTGTCCGCATGGCGCGCTGGGAACTCCGCGAGCGCGCCTGGCAAGGCGCCGACCTCTCGTCGGCCTTACCCGCTTGGGAGCGGCTCGCCGCCGAGGCCAACCCGGTCCTCGCGCTCAACGCGCATTCCACGCTGCTCGCGTTGCGTGCGACCAAGCAGGGCAACGCACCCTTCGCCGCCCAACATGACGCGCATTATTCCCCGGCCGCTGTCGGCGCCGAAAAGCGCCCTGACGTCCAGGCCCGCCTGATTGAGCGCGAACTCACCGAGCCGCTGGTTCGTCGGAACAACTCCTTGACCAAGTATGCGAACCATACCGGTTTCATCCCGGCCTGCGAACAGCAGGAGGGCGCGTTGCTCCAGCTGGCCTCGGCCCCGCACGGCCAGCGCGTCCGTCTCGCGTTGGCGGAGTCGCTCCCGCACCTCACCCCGACCATGCGCACACTCGTGGCCCAGCATCTTTTGCGCTACGAACACGACACGACCGACCACAACCTGCCGTTGCTCGTCTGGACGGGCATCCGCGAGCTGCCTCTGACCGAGCTGGCGAACTGCGCCCACGTCTGCCGGATCCCGCAGGTGACGCGGCTCATCGCCCGGCGTCTCGCCGAAGCCTCGGACAAGCAACCCGGTCCGTTGAACGACCTGCTTGCGGAAGCCGCGGAGATGCCCGATGGGCAAGCGGAGGTCGTCGCGGGCATGGCCGCAGGGCTCAAAGGTTGGCGCAAGGCGCCGAAGCCGGCCGCCTGGGACAAGTTCGTCGCGACGCTCCCGAAGGATGCGGTGGCCGCGCAGGATCAGATCCGCGCGTTGAATGTGCTCTTCGGCGACGGTCTCGCCCTCGACGAGGTTCGCCGTATCGCCCTCGACGACCACGCGCTCGTGGACCAGCGCCGGGTGGCCTTGCTCGCCCTCATCGAAGCCAAGGACACGCAGCTGAAGTCGGTCTGCGAGAAGCTCATCTCGGTTCGCGGCGTGAACCTCGAGGCGATCCAAGGCCTCACGCAGTTCGACGAGGAGGGCGTCGCGAAGAAGATCCTCGAACGCTACCCGCAACTCTACCCCCACGAACGCCCGCAGGCCATCATGGCGCTCGTCTCCCGACCGCGTTTTGCGACCGACCTGCTCAAGGCGATCGAGGCGGGCAAGCTCCCCAAGTCCGACCTCGGGCCGGCGGCGGCGCGGCAGGTGCGCGGGTTCAATGACGCCAAACTCAACGCGTTGCTAGCCAAGGTCTGGGGCGAAGCTCGCGAGACGTCGGCGGACAAACTCAAGCTCATGGCCGAACTCAAGGCGCGCCACACCCCGGCGGAAATCGCGTCGGGTGACGCCAGCCGCGGACGCGCGCTCTTCGCGAGCGTGTGTGGGCAATGTCATAAACTTTTCGGCGAGGGCGGGGCGCTCGGACCGGATCTCACCGGCAGCGGACGTCGCGATCTCAATTACCTTGTCGAGAACATCGTCGACCCGAGCGCGGTCGTGGACGCGGCGTATTTCCTGAACACGCTCACGCTGAAGGATGGTCGCGTGCTCAGCGGCATCGTCGGTGCGCAGACCGAGCGCACGCTCACGCTGCGCATGATCGGCCAGGAAAACGTCATCGAGCGCACGGAAATCGCGCAGCGCGCGACCCTGCCGATCTCGCTCATGCCCGAAGGACTCCTGCAGGCCTTGTCGCCGGAGCAGCAAAAGGACCTCCTGAAGTACCTCATGGGCGACGGACAGGTGCCTTTGGGGCGGTAATGGGAGAAAAACCCGAAATTTGTTAACAGTAAAATATCATTGATGACCGAGGACGGCGCCGAGCGGACCGGTGATGAAGATGCCGAGCAGCGGGCCTTGGTTGGCCTCGGGCTTGAAAATCATCGGGCCGAAGAAGCCACCGAGGAACCCGATCCCGCCGAGGATGGATGCGCCGAGCAGGGCGTGGACGAACCAACCGAGTTTCGGGTTGGGGGTGGTCATGAGGGCCTAGAGGTGGGAGCGGCAGACGCCGTCAAACGTCGTCGCGGACCGCGGGGGCGCGGCTGGTGCGCACGGGCCGATAATCAGCGAGCCAGGCCGGGCCAGACCCTTGCCCGCGGTTGGACGCGTCATGGCGGTGTCCGATACCGGTCAGCCATGCGACGGCGGTCTCCAGCCGATCCCAGAAGCGGATGGCTTCGAGCACCGGATTCATGAGGTTGGTCACCGGGCAGTAGTAGGTGTTCTTCGGATCCGTATGGTGCAAGGCGTGCTGGCGCGGCGTGAGCAGGATCCGGCAGTCCTGGAGGAAGGCCACGACGGGGCCGACCTCGGCGCGCGACATGTGCGACCATTTGTGGATCTGGTTGGCGTTGACGCTGATGATCACGAAGAGCCCGACCTGCCAGGTGAGCGCGTCCAGCCAGGCGGCCACGCCGAGGATCGCGGCTCCGACCAGCAGGAGGTCCCAGGAGCTCTGCCACCAGCTGAGCTTCGTGAAAAAGCGCGGGTGGTGATGGTGGACGATGTTCGGCTTGATCAGTAGCGGGCCGACCAACGGGGTGTCCTCCGAGCCGTAGGCGTCCTCCAGCCAGTGAACCAAACCCGCGACGAAGTCGGCCAGCAGGACGACCCCGAGGGCTTGCAAGGCGATGAGTAGGGCGGAATGCATGGTTTGAGGACGACCATGATACGCCTTTGGGGGTAAACCCGTTAATCGATAATATTGATAGGGTCCATACAACAGGGGAATGGGCGTTGCTTCGCCGCCGGGAACGTGGACAATTGCATCTCGGCCCCATGAACGTGCATCACCTCGAACTGTTCTACTATGTGGCGAAGCATGGCGGCATCAGCGCCGCGGTGCGCCACATCCCGTATGGGATCCAGCAGCCGGCGGTCAGCGGACAGATGGGCGCCCTGGAAGCCGACCTGGTGACGCGGCTTTTCGAGCGTAGTCCCTTTCGGCTGACCCCGGCGGGGCGCAAACTCTTCGCCCACATCGAGCCGTTCTTCTCCGGCTTGCCCGCGCTCGCCGGTCAGTTGCGCAACGAGGAGCGTCCGGAGCTGCGGCTCGGGGCTTCGGAGCTCGTTCTGCGTCTGCACATCCCGACCGTGACGCGGCGGCTGCGCGAGCGCCACCCACGCCTCCAGCTCAGCCTGCGGTCCGGCTATCAGGTACAGTTCGAGACCTGGCTGCGCGATGGCCTCATCGACCTCGCCGTGGTCCCGATCGACCAGAAGCCCGGTGCGCGCCTTGGGCAGCTGCGGTTGACGGGCGTGCCGCTCGTCCTGCTGGTCCCGCGGAAGTGCGCCCTGAAGCAGGCGGCGGACCTTTGGAAGCAGAAGAAACTGCGCGAGCCCTTGGTGAGCCTGCCGGCGGCCAGCAGCGTGACCCGCAGTTTCCAGCGCGATCTCCGCAAGCTGGGCGTGACCTGGCCGCAGGCGGTCGAGGCCACCTCCATGGAGATGGTCACCAGCTACGTGGCCAACGGGGAAGGGTGGGGCGTGAACCTGGCCATCCCGGAGGCGATCGAGCATCCGGAGGTCCGGGCGTTGCCCTTGAGCGGTTTCGCCCCGGCGGAGATCGGGCTCCGCTGGAACGGCGAGCCTTCGCCGCTGCTCCGCGATGCCATCCTCGCGCTCCAGCAGTACACCCGCGAGACCTGGCCGGAGTGGGCGATCGACGATACCTTGCCGCCCGCGAAGCAGCGGAAGTAGCGGTTGGAGTCGGAAATACCCCCAGCAGCCTGTGCCCGCTTGGCAAAAATCCGCTGCAATGTGATACATTGCACCATGCACAAAAAAATCACCAAAATCGGAAAACTCCACGCCTTGGTCTTTGACGTTGCTTTAATGGAACTGGCGCGGCTGAAGACCAGTGACGACGTCAACGTCGAGGTCCATGCAGGCGGCACGATCACGATCACGCCGTTGCGCTCCCGTCCCTCGGCGGGGGAAGTTGCCGCCACCATCAAAGGCGTCATGAAGGATTACGCGCGGACGATGCGTAGGTTGGCGTGAAGCGCATGCCGGGGAACGATTTTCGCCTCACGATCCCGATCGGGAGGAGACCACCCGCCGTCTCCGGCCGTTGGTTCGGGTGGCGGCCAAGGCGCGACGAAGTCGCGGGAAGTGATGGCTAGTCGGCCTTTTGGCGGTTTTTTGGCCTCTCTTTCGTTTTGACGAAAGGCCGGGGCTTCCCATCGTCAGACGACTCAGGACAGTCCGATGGTGTAATGGTAGCACAGGAGATTCTGATTCTCCTTGTCTAGGTTCGAATCCTAGTCGGACTACCACCTGAATCACGAAGCCCTCCGCCCGGAGGGCTTTTTCGTGCCTAGCGGGCCGACTCGAGCAGCCGGCGGGCGGCCGCCTTGGGAGCCTCGCCCTCGCGGGTCTCGTCGAGCCGGTAGAAGTTGGTGCACGCGGTCGACTCGCCGACGCGCAGGGTCCGGAGGTGCCCTAGGGTCTCGAGTTCGACGTAGGGGAGGGGGTCGGGATTCACGTAGAGTTCGGCGCTGTTGCCTTCGCCGGCGAAGACGCCGGTCGGCTCACCCGGGACGGAGGTGATCAGCAGCGTGTGGCGATCGCCGACCCAGGCGAGGGCGCGGCCGGTGGTGCCGAGCTTGGCGCAGACGTCCGGGAAGCGTTTCCAGAAGACGACGCCTTGCTCGATCTCGACGCCTTTGACCTTGCCGAAGCCGAGGTTCACCGGGTTACCCACGGGGTTGGCGGTGGTGGCGATGACCCGGGGCTCGGCGAGCTGGGTGACGACCCAGACGGCGATCTGGATCGGATCTCCTTGGACCTTGGTGTACGTGGTGGTGACGGCGAGGGTGCGGCGGCCGGCGGGGCGGATCAGGCGCGTGAAGCGCACGCCGGAGAGGGCGTCGACGGGTGATTCTAGCAGGAGACCTTCCGCGGTCAGGCGCGCGGTGAGGCGGCTCTGGTCGAAGACCTTGGGCGGCATCCATTTCCCGGCGGCGCTCTTCATCCAGCGGGATTCCGGCGCCGGCCAGGTCTTGTCGCCGCCGAAGTTCGTCCAGGTCTCGGCCTCGGGCCGGACAGCCTCGCCGCGCAGGTCGGGATTCTGCCAAAGCACGCCCTCCTTCTCGCCCGGGCGGCGCAGGTCCATGATCCGCCCGAGGGAGGGAATCACCACGGCTTCGATCCCGTCGCCGCGGACGATGGCGGGGTTCGCCCAGCCGCGGTAGTTCGTCGGTGACTCGGGCGCGGTGCACCCGGCCAGCGCGAGCAGGAGGACGCAAGCCGCGCGACGCGTCATCGGGCGTTCCAGAGGATGACGAGGTTCTTGGTCTGACGACCCGCGACGATGAGGTCGGGCTTGCCGTCGCCGTCGAGGTCGGCCGCCTTGAAGTCCTCGACCGCGACCTCCTTGGTCGTGAGTGTGCTCGTGCGCCACGTCTTGCCGTCGGCGTCGAGCGGGGTCAGCAGGCGGATGCCCGGGTCGGCGCCGCGCCAGCCCACCGCATACTGGTCCGAGCCCGTGCCGAGGAAGTCGGCGACCGCGACCGCGTGGCCTTCCTTGAAACCGTCGAGCAGTTGCTGACGGACCCACTTGCCGCCGGCGTCCTGCGTGTAGATCGCCGACGTCGTGCCGTGGAAGGGCTCGACCGTCGCGAGGAAGCGCCGGCCGTTGGCGAGCTTGCCGTCGCGGAGTTCGCCGGTGGGGACGTTCGTCAGCGGGGTTTTGGTCCAGGCGCCGGCCTCGAAGGTGTTGAACCAGATGCCTTCCTTGGAACCGGACAGGATCTGCTGGGCCGGGCCGGCGTTCCAACGCGTCGGCTGCAGGTTATGCGTCACATGACCAGCGTCGTTGACCGGGTGGAGTTTCCACGGCTGCGTGGGGTCGGCCGGCTTCTCGTAGGCGATCATCTTCGCGCCTTCGCCGACCGTGTTCTTGTTGCCGCGGCCGTGGAGCGGCTGCACGACGAGATCCCAGCGCTGGGCGTCGACCTGCACCCATTGCATGCGGTGGACGGTCGGTTCGTGCGGGAGCTCGATTGCTGCCCACTTCTGGGTCGGGTCGGCCGGGGCCTTCAGGTAGAAGACCGCGCCGCTGTTGACGGTGTCGGCAGGATTCCAGCCCGCGCCCACCGCCACCTCGCACTTGCCGTCGACCACTTGGGCCGCGATACAGACGTGGTCGAGTTTCGTCAGGTTCTCCGCGATGACGTGCTTCTTCCACGTCGGGTTCTGGTACCACTGCACCGTGTGTTGATCGGCCAAGAGGATGTCCGGCTTTCCGTCGCCATCCACGTCGGCGATCGCGAGACCGTAGCCGATGGAGACCTTATCGATCTCCTGAAGGCGGAATTTTGGTTCGGCGGGCGCGGCCAAGGCCAGCAAAGGCGCGAGGGCGAGGAGCAGGGAGGGGCGCATGGGGAGGAGGTAACAATTCCGACCCCGCCTGTCCACCGCGGTTCCGACCGGGGCCAGACCGTATTAACAGGGTCAGACCCACTTAATGGGGTCTGACCCCATTAAGTGGGTGTGGCCCCGATATGCGTTTGAGGTCTTCCGGGCCGCATCTAGCAAAGTGGCATGCTACCCCGTCGGTCCTTCCTGCAGCTGGGCGCCGGCGCGACCGCCGCGGCCTTCCTCGCCCGTCCCGCTCTGCGCGCGGTCGAGGAGATCAAGGCCGCGGCCCCGCTCGCGGCCTTCGCCGTCGTGGGCGACACGCATTACTTCGCCGACAAGGACGACCCATCCCGTCTCCAGCCTGCCTCGCGCGCGATGAACACCGGCTTGGTCGACACGCTCAACGCCCTGCCTGGCCGGGCGATCGACGAGTCCGCCGGCGGCGGGCAAGTCGCCCCGCTGGCCGCGCTCCTGCACGTGGGTGATCTCATCGACAGCGGTGACAAGAACGGGACCGTCATCCAACAGATGCAGCGGACCGAATGGGCCGAGTGGCAGAACGACTACGGGCTCGACGGCGTCGAGGGCCGGCTGAAGTTCCCCGTCTACGAGATCCACGGCAACCACGACGGCCCACACGGCAAAGGCATCGTGCTCGACGGTATCGTCGACCGGAATAAGCGGCGCAAGAACCTCCAAGGCGTCTCCGCCAACGGGCTACACTACTCTTGGGACGCCGGCCCCGTCCACTTCGTCCACCTCGGCATCACCGTCGGGCAGGTCAAGGAAGTGAAGCGCAAGCGCCGCTACGACCCCGTCGAAAGCCTCGACTTCCTCGTCGCCGACCTCGCGAAGCACGTTGGCACCTCCAGGCGACCGGTCGTCATCGCCCACCACGTCGACTTCGCCCGCTACTGCGGCCAGGTCGCCGAGGATATCGTCCTCAAGCATGAGTGGGACTACGCCGATGTCGCGGCCTTTCATGCGGCGCTCCAACCCTACCGCGTCGCGGGCATCTTCTATGGCCACACCCACGTCCGCGGCGTCTATGCTTGGACCGGCCCGAAGCCCGCCCCGGTGGTCGTCGGCAAGCCGTTGCCGGCCGGTATCCCGACCTTCAACACGGACAACGCCGCGCACTTCAGCGGCCCCGCGCAGGCCTTCCTGTACGCCGAGGTGCATGCGCGCGAGATCCTCGTGCGCGAGCTCGCCACCATCGATGGGTGGAAGACCAGCCGATGGTCCCCCCTCTCGTGGCGCATGCCCCACTGCACGGGTTGAGCGCGGGCCCGCTCAGCGCAGTAGCGCCGGGAACAACTTGCCGAGGCCGTCGGCCATGATCTCCACGCCGATGGCGGCGAGGACCAGGCCCATGAGCCGGGTCATGACATTGATGCCGGTCTGGCCGAGGAAGCGCGTGATCCGCGTGCTGGCCGCGAGACAGGCGAAGGTCGCGAGCGCGCCGACGACGGCGTAGCCCACGAGCAGGGCTTGGTCGGCGAGCCCCTGTGATTTCTCGGCGTAGATGATCATGGTCGAGATCGTGGCCGGCCCGGTGATGAGCGGCACGGCGAGCGGCGACACCGCCACACTATCGCCCGCGTCGATCTTCTGGTTCGCCGCGCTGAGGTCGCTCGCTCGGCTGTCGGCTGGTTCCGCGTTGAGCATCTGCACCGCGTTGATGAGCAGGAGTACGCCGCCGCCGACCTGGAACGACGCAATGGAGATGCCGAAGAAGCGGAGGAGCTGCAGGCCGGCCAGGGCGCTCGCCGCGATGACGAGGAAGACCGTCAGCGTGCTCACCCAGATCGTCCGGCCACGTTGCGCCGGCGTCAGCCCCGCGGTGAAGTGGATGAAGAACGGAATCACGCCGATCGGGTTCAGCACGGCGAGCAAAGTGAGCAGGGGTTTGAGCGTATCCATCCGGACGATGCAGCATGACACGCGCCCGCGCGGACGCAAACGCTGAGCGGGCAAGTATTTGCCCACCTTCGCTCACTTTCCTCCGCTTATGAGCGGACCGGTGCGTTCAGGCCGTCAGACGTTCTAGGCACTCGCGGTAGAGCGCCTGCGTCTTCGCGATCACGTCGTCCGGCAGGCGAGGACCCGGCGCCGTCTTGTTCCACGGCTGCGCCTCGAGCCAATCGCGCACGAACTGCTTATCGTAGGAAGGCTGCGAGCGGCCTGGCTGCCAGCTCTCGCGTGGCCAGTAGCGGGAGGAGTCGGGCGTGAGCACTTCGTCGATCAGGACGAGCGAACCATCGGGGGCGGTGCCGAACTCGAACTTGGTGTCGGCCAGGATGACGCCGGCCTTCGCCGCGCGCGCGTTGCCCATGCGGTAGAGCGCGATCGACGTGTCGTGCACCGTGCGGAAGACCTTTTCACCTAGGATTTCGGCGCATCGCGCGCGGGTGATCGCCTCGTCGTGGCCTTCGGCGGCCTTGGTCGAGGGCGTGAAGATCGGCTCGGGCAGTTGGGAGCCGTCGAGCAGGCTCTTGGGTAGGGCGTGGTCGAGGATGGCGCCGGTACGGGTGTATTCCTTGAAACCGCTGCCGGCGAGGTAACCGCGCACGACCGCCTCGACCGGGAGGGGGACGAGTTTGCGGACGAGCATCGAGCGCGGGATGAGCTGCTCGTGGCCCTGGAGGGCGCGCGTCAACGCGGCGAGGTGATCGGGCACGAGGTGCGTCGGGAAGACCGCCGCGGCCTGTTCGAACCACCAGAGGCTGATCTGCGTGAGCAGGATACCCTTGCCCGGGACGCCGTTGGGCATGACGACGTCGAACGCCGAGAGGCGGTCGGTCGCGACGATTAGGTAGTGCTCGCCCAGGTCGAAGACCTCGCGCACCTTGCCTTTCGCCTTCAGCGGGTAGGGTAGACCGGTGACGGTCATCAGGGCTTCGGTCGGCAAGGCAGGCGCTTTCATCCTGGCACCGAGATAGGGCAGGGCGGGGGCCGAGGGCAAGGAAACGCGTTCAGCGTTGAGGCGTCCAGCGGGCGCGTCACGCTAACCCGACCGAGATGGAAGTCCACGACGCCCATTGCCATTACCAGTTCGCCGAGGTGCCCTCCGCGGCGGTGGAACTGGCCCGGTCCGAAGGCGTCAGCTACGCCGTCATCAACGGATCCTCGCCCGAGGATTGGGCCGACGTGGCGGCGCTCGCGGTGCGCGACCCGCGCAACCTCCCGTCCTTCGGCCTGCATCCTTGGGATGTCCCGACCGCCCCGGCGGGCTGGCTGGCCGAGCTCCGGCGCGTGCTCCTCGCCCATCCGGGCGCGGGCGTCGGCGAGATGGGGCTCGACCGCTGGGTCGAGGGCTTCGACCCGGTTGCGCAGGAGGCGGCCTTCCGCGCGCAGCTCGCGCTCGCCGTCGAGCTCGACCGGCCGCTCACGATCCACTGCGTGCGGGCGATCGGGCCGTTGATGGACATCCTGCGGGCGACCGAGCGACCGCGGCGCGGCTTCTTGCTGCACAGCTGGAACGGCCCGGTCGAGCTCGTGCTCGAGCTGGCGCGGCTCGGCGCCTACTTCTCCTTCAGCGCGCATCACTTCCCGGAGCGCAAGGCCCACCTGCGCGAGCAGTTCGCCGCGGCCATCCCCCGGGAGCGGGTCCTCGTCGAGACGGATGCGCCCGCCCTTTGCCCGGCTCCGGCCTACCGAGTCCATGAGTTGCCGCCGGCGGCCGATGGCACGCCGCAGAACCACCCGGCCAACCTGTTGCGCAACCTCGGTGAACTGGCTTCCACGATGGGCGTGGAGCCGGAGCAGGCCGCCGCGACGACGCGGGCGAATTTCACGCGGCTATTCCTGGGGACGTAGCGCGAGCCGCAGGGCCTCGCCCGCCGCGGCCAGCCCGAAGGCTCCGGCCACGTGGGCCGCGGTCCCGTAACCCCATTCGCAGTTCGGGTGGAGGTCCTCGCCCTCGGGGATCTCGCCGCCCGGGAGACCTTCGCAGTCGGTGGGCTGCGTGAACGGTTCATCGGACCACACGCACGACACCCCGAAGGGCGTCTTGCCGCGGGGGAAGTCGAAATTCTGCCGGAGCCGCTTGCGCACCAGCATCATCAGTGGATCGTCGCGCGAGTCGCGCAGGTCCGTCACCTTGAGGCGCGTGCCATCGAGCCGGCCGGCGCACCCGCCGACCGTCACCACGGGCAACTTGCGGTTCACGGCCTCGGCGATGAGCCCGCACTTCGGCGAAAGCGCGTCCATTGCGTCGATTACCACGCCCTCAAAACCTGCGAGGACTTCGTGCGGGTTGAAACGCGAGAGAAACCGCGTGTGCTCCGTGGTGCGAATCGCTGGGTGGATGGCGCGCACCCGTTCTGCGACCGCGGTGGTCTTGGCCTTGCCGAGGTTGCCCGCGACCGCGTGCAACTGCCGGTTGGTGTTGGAGACGCACACGCTATCGCCGTCGACGAGCGCGAGGTGGCCCACGCCGGAGCGGGCGAGGGCTTCGGCGGTCCAGGAGCCGACGCCCCCGAGGCCGACGACCATGAACGACGCGCGGGCGAGGCGCTCCATCCCGGCGCGCCCGTAGAGGCGGCCGATGCCGGCGAAGCGTTCGAGGTGGGCGGGATCCATCCGCTCCCCATCAAGGCGCGAAATGGGTCCGCTCCAAGAAGCAAAATGGTTGGCTCCGGGCTTGAAGGTTATCCCGGGCGTCGCAACCTAGGCTTCCCCCTATGGCCGATACCTCGCCCAAAATTCTCCAGGCACCCACGTCGCCCTTATGGTACCACGTGACCATCTCCGCGGTGCTGGGCCTGGCGCTCGCCTTCGGCTACGCTTTTTTCGTGGCCAGCAAGGACAGCCTGAAGGCCGAGACCGTCGCCGCCGTCTGCCGGGCCGCCCGGGTGCCCCTGCTCCAGCATCGGGCCGAGAAGGGCGCCTGGCCGGAGGATTTCGATTTCACCAAGGCACCGGAGTCTATCCAAGGTTACGGCTTCGCCGCCGCGGTCCAGCCGAGCGTGGCCAAGTGCACCGCGGTCGGAACCTGGCGGTTCACGACCAACGGGCCAGCCGGGAAGGGGAAGCCCGCGTTGGTTTTCACCGCCGCGGAGCCGGGCGACGGGACGCTACGTCTGCTGACGGCGGTCGATGCGCAGTTGGATGACGGGCGGACGACCGCTGGCAAGTTTCGCGCCGACGACCAAGCCGGCGTCTTTACGCTGAGGGACGAGTGATCGCTTCCGCGCGCGTGCGGATATCGGCCTCGTAGAGCGCATTCACCAACTCATCGAGTTCGCCTTCGAGGACTTGCTCGATCCCGTGCACCGTCAGGTCGATGCGGTGGTCCGTGATGCGGTTCTGCGGAAAATTGTAGGTGCGGATGCGCTCGGACCGGTCGCCGGAGCCGATCATGTTCTTGCGGGTGTCGGCGCGCAGCTCGCGTTCCTTGGTCCGGGTCTGGTCCAGCAAGCGGGAGCGGAGGACGCGGAGGGCTTTCTGGCGGTTGCGTAGCTGGGAGCGCTCGTCGGCGCAGTAGACCATCAGGCCGGTCGGCTTATGGATGATCTGGACGGCCGACTCCGTCTTGTTGACGTGCTGACCGCCGGCCCCGGAAGCCCGGGCGACCGTCATCTCGAGGTCCTCGGGCTTGAGCACGACTTCGGCCTCCTCGGCCTCGGCCAAGACGGCGACGGTGGCGGCGGAGGTGTGGACGCGCCCGGAGGCTTCGGTGGCCGGCACCCGCTGGACGCGGTGGACGCCGGCTTCGTGGCGGAGCAGGGCGGTGGCCCCTTCGCCCTCGATGAGCAGGACCGCCTCGCGTACCCCGCCGAGGTCGGATTGGGCCAAGGACATCAGCTCGCATTTCCAGCCCTTGCGTTCGGCGAAGCGGGTGTAGGCCCGCAGGAGATCGGCCGCAAACAGCGAGGCCTCGTCGCCGCCGGTGCCGGCCCGGATTTCGACCATCGCGTTGCGCGAGTCATCGGGGTTGGGCGGAAGGATGGCGCGGATGAGCTGTTCTCGGGCGGTGGCGACGGAGGGGGTCAGGCGACGGACCTCTTCTTCGGCCATCGCCCGCATCTCGCCGTCGCTCTCGGCGAGCAAGGTTTGGGACTCCGCGAGTTCCTTTTCCAGCCCCACCAGGATTTCGTCGGCCTTGACCGCCTTGGAGGTGAAGCGGAGCTCGGCGCCGAGGGCGGCGGCCCGGCGGCCATCCCCGAAGGTCGCCGGGTCGGCCATCAGCCCCTCCAGCTCCGTCAGGCGACGGCGGAACCCGGACATATCGGGGCGGAGGGGGGAGTCGGACATGGCGGGTTTCGGGCAATCAGGACTTGGATAGGGCAGGTCCCTCGGTTAATCAATGGAGTGCGGTCGGACGACCTCCGCAAGCACGACCTTTCGCACCTCCTCCCTCCTTTTACCAGACATGCAGCCCCAGGAACCCGCCCTTCGAGGAAGCCACGTGCTCGCCTGCGTCTGGGATTTCGACAAGACCCTTTGCCCGGGCTACATGCAGACGCCTTTGTTCAAGGCCTTTGGCGTGGACGAGGAACTCTTCTGGAAGGAGACCAACCAGCTGCCCGCGTTCTACGCCCGCAAGGGCATCCGGACCTCCAAGGACTCCGTCTACCTCAATCACCTGCTCAGCTACGTGAAGTCCGGCGCCATGAAGGGCCTGACCAACCAGCGGCTCCGCGAGCTCGGCGGCGACATCGCGCTTTGCCCGGGCCTCCCTGACTTCTTCCCGGCGCTCAAGGACTTCGTCCGCGAGCTCGGCCGGAAGCACAACGTCGAGGTCGCCCTCGAGCATTACGTCATCAGCACTGGCCTCGCCGAGATGATCCGCGGTACGAGCCTCGCCCCGCACGTCGACGGCATCTACGGCTGCGAGTTCCTCGAACACCCGCTGCCGCCCCATTTCACCCGCCAGGATGAGCTCTCGCTCGAGCTGCCGACCGAGATCACCCAAGTCGCCGCGATGGTCGATAACACCATCAAGACACGCTTCCTTTTCGAGATCAACAAAGGCTCGAACAAGAACCCCGAGATTGACGTCAATGCGGTGGTGCGCACCGAGGATCGCCGCGTCCCGTTCGAGAACATGATCTACGTGGCCGACGGTCCCAGTGACGTGCCGGTCTTTTCGCTGCTGCGCAAGAACGGCGGCAAGGCCTTCGCGGTCTACGTGCCCGAGAGCGAGGCCGAGTTCGCCCAGAACGACGCGCTGCTCCAGGCCGGCCGCGTCCACGGCTACGGCCCGTGCGACTACGCCGCCGCCTCTTTCACCCCGAAGTGGATCCGCCACGCCCTCGTGAGCATGGTCGAGCGCCTCGCCCAGGAACGGCAGCGTTCCGTCGCCGCGCGTGTCACCCGTCCGCCCCGTCACCTGCATGCCGACCCGACGCCTCCGCCCGAGGCCGGCACGCAGCAGGGTCATCTCTTCGGCGAATAATCCCGATGCCCGCCCCCGCCCGCAAGCGCACCACCGCGACCCTCGCCCGCCCGACGAGCGAGAGTCGCCCGATCCTCGCCGTCGTCCTCGGCGTGGTCGGCACGTTCCTCCTGATCGCGATGGCGTTCCACACGCTGCAGGACGCCGTCTGGATGCGCAAATGGCTGGAGACAAATCTCGTCCTACCCGCGGCCACCGGGGCCCCGGAAGTTCACAACCCCTGCGGCGACTTTGGTGCCAGCATCGCCGTCCTGCTGTTCAGCCTCTTCGGTTACGCGGCCTTCCTGATCCCCGCCTTCCTCTTCCTCGCCGCGTGGTTCGCGCTCAATAATCGCGCCCACACGCTTTGGCCGACCAAGGTCGCGCTCATGGCGGCCTGCCTGCTCTTCGGCGCCCCAATCCTGGCGCGCTGGCTGGGGATGGAGGCGGATGCGAACCAGACGGTGCCCTGGGGCGCCTTTGATCCCAAGGGCGCCGGCGGGGTGCTCGGCGGTTTCCTTTATAACAGCCTCTGCAAACCCGTGCTGGGGCCGATCGGCGTGTGGGTGCTCATCTTGCCTTACGGTTTCTGTTTACTCGGCGTCGTCGCCGACGACCCGAAGGCCACGTTGTCCGCCTGGATCGCCGAGTTGCGCGATGGGGTGGGCGCTTGGAATGCCGACCGCAAGGCCGCCGCCCTCAAGGTGGAGGAGGAGCGCCGCCGTCGCGCCGTGGCCGCCGCCGAGTTGCGCCGCAAGCAGCAGGAAATCGTCGGTGCCGAGGTGCTGCCTTCCGCCCAGCCGAAATCCTCAACCAAAGCTATCACCGTGACCGGCTTGGTCGATGTCCCGTTGGACGACGACCTCGATGCGCTCGACTTACCGCCCGTGAAAAAGGGTCGCGGCAAGGCGACTCCGGACGACGAGCCGGCTGCGGTCGCCGCTTCCGCCCCGGAGACGGTGCAACCCGAGTCCTTGACCGTCACGCCTGCCGTGGTCGCGGCTGCGCCGGCGCCGGCGAAGCCCGAGCCGGTCAAGCCGGAGCCCGTGAAGAAGGCGCCCGAGCCCGAGGTCGTCTCGACCGTCGGGGGCGGGAAGCTCCTCGTGGTCAAACCGGAGGCAATCGAGCGGGCCAAGGCCTCGCAGCAGCTCAAGAGCAGCGGCGATTACATTTTCCCGAGCCGTGATCACCTCGCCAAGCCCAAGGAAGGTTCGGAAGCGCCGGCCGAGGATTTCCGGAAACGCGCCCAGGACCTGATCGAGACCCTCAAGCAATTCAAGGTCGACTGCATCCCGGTCGACCCTACCGCCGGTATCGACGTGGGCATCCAGCAAGGCCCGTCCATCACGCGCTACGAGATCAAGCCCGCCCCCGGGGTCCGCGTGGAGAAGATCGCCAACCTCTCGAATAACATCGCGATGAACCTCGAGGCCGAGGCTGTGCGCATCCTCGCGCCGGTACCCGGCAAGGGCACCGTCGGCATCGAGATCCCTAACCGCGTCCGCAAGGACGTGCTCCTGCGCGAGATCATCGAATCCCAGGCTTGGGTCGACGCCCGCGCCAAGATGGAAGTCCCCGTCGTCCTCGGCGTGGACAGCGTCACGGGCAAGCCCGTCATCGCCGACCTCGCGAAGATGCCGCACTGCCTCATCGCCGGCTCCACCGGCCAGGGGAAGTCCGTTTGCATCAACGCCTTCATCGCCTCGCTGCTCTATCGCCACCGCCCGGCGGACCTCCGCTTCATCATGGTCGACCCGAAGGTCGTCGAGCTGCAGGTCTACAGCAAGCTCCCCCACCTGCTCGTGCCGGTCGAGACCGACCCGAAGCGCGTGCCCGCCGCCCTGAAGTGGCTGGTGGCCGAGATGAGCAAGCGCTACAAGATCTTCGGCAAGCTCGGGGTGAAGAACATCGCCGGCTTCAACGCCAAGATTGACAAGGAGAAGGGCCAACCCAAGCAGGAGGAACTCGTGCTCACCCCCGAGGAGCAGGCCGCGGCCACCGAGGCGGCCGAAAGCGTGATCGATGACGGCATCGTCATCCCGACGGAGAGGCTACCTTACATCGTCTGCATCATCGACGAGATGGCGGACCTCATGATGGTCGCCGCCAAGGACATCGAAACGCTCGTCGCGCGCCTGGCCCAGCTGGCCCGCGCCGCTGGCATCCACCTGGTGCTCACCACCCAGCGTCCTTCGACCGACGTCATCACGGGCCTGATCAAGGCCAACTTCCCGACCCGGATCGCCTTCAAGGTCTCCTCGCAGATCGACTCGCGCACCATCCTCGACCGTGGCGGCGCGGAGTCCTTGGTGGGTCGCGGCGACATGCTCTTCATCCCGCCGGGAACGGCCACGCTCAATCGCGTGCAGGGCGCCTTCATCGGCGAACAGGAAATCAGCGCCATCGTCGACGAGATCCATGCCAAGAACGGCGGCCCCGAGTTCGCTCAGGACATCGTCGAAGCGATCAACAGCGCCTCGGAGGAAGGCGATGAGGACACGAGCGAAGTCGACGTCAATAACGAGGAGGCGCTCATCGAACGCTGCTGGCAGATCATCAAGACCCACCGCCGGGCCTCGGTTTCCATGCTGCAGCGCAAGCTCAAGCTGGGCTATAATCGCGCCGCGCGTATCATGGACTCCCTGGAGGAACGTGGGTATGTCGGGCCCGAGAACGGCTCCAGCCCGCGCGAGATCCTGCGGGAGGATTGAGCGGGGCGAAGCCTTGGCTTCGCAGGCTCAGGGCGCGGGTTAGGCCAGGGGCCGAAGCGGGAATGGGAAGGCCAGTTCCTGATTCGTGCCGCCATGTCAGGATGCCCGAGCCGCCTTGGTCCTGCCGCTGGGAGGATGGGAAACGCCCTACCTTGGTGCATACTGAGGGCTTTCGATGGGGGTGCTTCGGTTGTTGTCGTCAATCATATCTCTAGGGTCAGACTTCGCGGGACCAAAAACCGTGAAAACTTCCATCAGGCTTTGGCTGGGCGGGGCCCTGCTGGCGCTCGGGTTCGCCGCCCCCGGGTGCGTCTCGTTGGATGACAAGGTGAGATTTTCGTTGGCAGCGATCCGCCCCGATGGGCTGAGCGGGCCCGCGGATGGCTTGGTCGCCGTCGATTATGAATTCTGCGTCCCGGCCGCCGCCGCGGTCTTGGCGGAAGTGCGCGCGATCGACCCCACCGTGCGGATCTCGCTCGTCTCGCGGGGGAGGAGCGGTCGTCGCGAGGGTCAGGCGTTGTGCCTCGGCCATACCCATCAACCCGGGTGGCGGGAGATTCTCCACCGCTTGGCCTCGCTCCCTTATATCGCGGAGATCCGCCGATGCGACTGGGAGTAGGCCTGCTCGCGTCGGCCTCAAGGTAAGAAAAACCCCGGCCTCCTTGCGGAGCCGGGGTTTGGTTGCGAAGACCAGACGGCTTAGGCGTCTTTCTTCTTCTTCTTTTTCTTCTTCTCCGGCTCAGGCGTCGGGGCCGGGGTCACCGCGGGGGTGGTCGGCTTGGTCGGGTCGACGGTCGGGGCCGGAGCGGCCGGGTCGGTCGCCGGAGCGACCGCCGGGGCGACCGCCGGGGCGACCGGATCTTTGGCAGGAGTATCAGCGGCCTGAGCCAGGCCAGCGATGAGGAGGAGTGCGAGGAGGTTCTTCATGGGTATTCAGTAAGTAAAAACCCCAGCGGAGGGTAGAAGTTGCGGAATTGAAAAGGGCGAGAGCTGGGGCCGGGGACAGGCGGGAGCCAATGAATAGGGCCAGGCGATAGGGTCAGGGCCAAGCAGGGTGCCCTAGGGGCGATGTGGCTTCCGCCGTCTTTATCGTTCCGGAAGCCTGCCCCTGGCCCTGAAGTCTCTCGGGTAGAGTCGATCCGTTGACCGGTTGAGTCGTTGGCCAGAGGCGCACCGATGACCGCTCAAGGTAGGGATGAGCGTCCCGCTTGTCCGCGGCCTACCGAAGACGGTCAGCCCTACGCGAGGCAGTGGTTAATCCGTTGATCGGTTGGCAAGTTGGCCGGAGCGAAAACCAAAGAGCCACGAGATGCCCGTTCCTGTCAGCAAGTCAGCAGTGCCTTCATCGACTCCGTGCTCCGCTCCTCGCCCCGGCCCAGCGAAGCTTCCCTTTACTTCTTCTCCGGCTTACCTTCGACCTTCACACCAAAGAGTTCGCCGTCCTTGCCTTCGGTCTGGGCGGCCTTCGTCGGCTTGCCTTTCTTCTCCGGCTTTGGCTCCTCGGCGCTATCGGCCGGGGCTTCCTTCTTGGCCTTGCTGGCCTTGGAGACTTCCTTGGCGACGGCGCCTGCGCCGGCGACGCCCGCCTCGACCGTCTTGCCGTCGACGAGCGAGGGGCCGGCGGAACCGCTGCCGATCGCGGAAAGCTTGGCGACTTCATCCATCGCAGCCTTGGCGGCGGCGTTGGCGATCTGCGTGGCGGCGTCGACGGAGTTAGCGACCAAGGAGGCCGGGTCGCCCGCCTCCGGGGCGGCGGCCGGAGCCTCGTCCTTCTTGCCCTTCGGCTTCTTCGGGGATGCCGGGTCGGTGGCCACGGCGTCATCGGTCGTCGCCGGCGCGTTGGGATCTGTCGGGGCGTTGGCGGTGCTCGTCTTGGAATTCTTCGACGCGCGCAAGGTCGTCTTCGAGGAGTTGGTCTTGGTCGTCGTCCCTTTGGTGTTCGGCTGCGTGTTGGTCGCGGCGACGATGAGGGCAAGGGTAAGGAGACTCATGATAGTTATATAACACCCCGCCCGCGGGGTTGTTTCAAGGGCGGTTGGGGCCGAAGATGAAGAAAACCGCCCCTAAGATGCGGAAAAGGGCCCAAAGGGAGTCCTCTCCCCATTTTCCCCGTGAAAATCATCCGGAACGGCACGGACCCGACCCAGGCGCCGCCCGCCGGGATGATCTTGCCTGGGCGAGCCGGGGTGCGGCGCCCGGCGGTCCAACCTTGGTCGCCTTTCGGCTTGCAACGCCCCGGGCATTTCCAGCATCGCAGCGATGACTGAAATCCACGACCTCTTCGCTCGTAACCGTACTTGGTCCGAAGTGGTTCGGAAAACCCAGCCCGACTTCTTCACGAAGTTATCCCAGCAGCAGTCGCCGCGGTTCCTCTGGATCGGTTGTTCGGACAGCCGCGTCCCCGCCAATGAGATCGTCGGCATGCTTCCCGGCGAACTGTTCGTGCACCGCAACGTCGCCAATGTCGTCGTGCACACCGACCTCAACTGCCTCTCCGTGCTGCAATACGCCGTCGACGTTCTGAAGGTCGACCACGTCATCGTCTGCGGCCATTATGGTTGCGGCGGCGTGCAGGCTTCCTTGGAGCGCCGTAAACTCGGCCTGATCGACAATTGGCTGCGCCACATCCGCGACGTCCACCACAAGCATGCCATCGCGGTCGAGGCGGTGTTGGCCCCGGTCGAGAAGCTCGACACCCTTTGTGAGCTCAACGTCATCGAGCAGGCGCTCAACGTCTGCCAGACCACCGTCGTCCAAGACGCTTGGGCCCGCGGGCAGCAAGTCCAGGTCCACTCTTGGATTTACGGCCTCAAGGACGGCCTGGTCAAAGACCTCGGGCTGAACGTCGGCAAGCAAGAGGAGATCACCCCAGCCTACGGACGGGTCTTGGCCCGGTATCGCGCCAAGGCTTAACGCCTAGGGCAGGGGGGCGCTTGCGGTGGCGCGGTCGGGGCGGTTGCGTGCAGCCATGACCACCGCCGACCGCCCGCGCGAACGCTTGGCTCGGCTCGGCCCGCGCGCCTTGCTCGATGCGGAATTGCTCGAACTACTGATCGGGGCGGGCTCGCGCGGGGCGTCGGCGCACCAGTTGGCGCAAACTTTGGTGAGCGAGGCTGGCGAGTTGGCCGCCTTGTCCTTCTGGGAGCCAGCCGACTTCGCCCGGGTCCGTGGGCTGGGTCCGGCCAAGGCCGCCGAGCTCGCGGCGTCGTTCGAGTTAGCGCGCCGGATCCGCGAGCGGGCCGTCGACCCCGGCGCGAAACTGGATACGCCGGCCAAGGTCTGGGCTCGGCTCGAACCTTTGACGGTCGGGCTCGCCGTCGAGAAGTGCTGGGTGCTCTCGCTGAACCGCCGCAATCGGCTCTTAGGCTTGCAGGAGGTCAGTTCCGGCACCGCCACGAGTTCCCTGCTGCACCCCCGGGAGGTTTTCCGTATCGCGCTCAAGCATGCCGCGCCGGCGGCGATCGTGGCGCATAATCATCCCAGCGGGGACCCGGCCCCCAGCCCGGCGGACCGGGCGGTGACCCGGCAACTGGCCGAGGCCGGCCGGGTGGTGGGCGTGGAACTGATTGATCACGTCATTTTAGGTCGGCCCGAGGCCGATGCTGGCGGGAAGGGATGGTTCAGTTTCGGGGAGGCGGGGTTGATTTAGGGGAACTCCTGTGTATTTAATGGGGTCATACGCCTATGCCCTTTCCCCGGCCACTCAAGCTTTTGGTCGCCACCGGCGGCGTCGGTGTCCTCGCATTAGCGGTCGTGAAGGGTACGCGCTATTATAAGAAGAACCTAGCCGCCCCCCGTTCCGGGGAGGTCGTCTACCGCGAGGAGTGCCTCCGCTGTCACGGCTCGATGGGGCAGGGGGTGGCCGGCAAGTCCGACGAGCCGCTCGTCGGCGAGAAGTCCATCGCATCTCTGGCCAAGTATGTCGCCAAGGAAATGCCCGAGGATGACCCCGGTGCGCTCTCCGCCGCCGAGTCCCTCGCCTCTGCCGAGTTCATCCATAAAGCATTTTACTCTCCCGAAGCGCGCGCGCGGAACAACCCCCCTCGGCTGGAACTCGCTCACCTGACGGACCGCCAATACCGCGAAAGCATCACCGACCTGCTCGGCTCCTTCTGGCGCGGTAACGCGACGAGCGAGTCCGGTGGCTTGGCGGCCGTGTACCGTGGCTTGAAGGATGGTGACTCGACGAACACCAATACGAACGAGGCCAAGTTCCTCCAGCGGGTCGATCCGGCGATCGACTTTGATTTCGGCACCAAGGCGCCGGCGACGGGTGCCCGCGCCGAGCAGTTCAAGATCGACTGGACTGGCTCGCTGCTCGTGCCGGATACCGGCGAGTACGACTTCCGGGTCACGACCCCGAATGGCGTCCGGGTCTACGTCAACGCCCCCTCGAATGGGTCCGAGAAGAACGCGCTCATCGACCTGTGGGTGAGTTCGGCGATGCTGCGCAGCGGCCAAGGCCAGGCCTTCCTGTTGGGTGGTCGCAGTTACCCGTTCAAGGTCGAGTTCTTCAAGTACAAGGACAAGACCGCCTCCATCAAGTTGGAGTGGCGGCCCCCCGGCGGCGCCTGGACGGTGATTCCGGCCGAGAACCTTTCCCCCAAGCCTTCCTCGAGTGTCGCGGTCGTCTCGATCCCGCTGCCGCCGGATGATGCCAGCATGGGTTATGAGCGCGGCGTGTCCGTCTCCCGGGAATGGACCGAGGCCGTCGCCAAGGGGGGCCTGCAAGCCGCCGCCCAGTTGGCGCCGCGGCTCCATGAGTACGCGGCCACCACGCCGGTCGCGCCCGACCGCGCCGAGAAACTCAAGGCCTTCAGCCTGCGGTTCGCGCAGTTGGCGTATCGCCGCCCCCTCGAGGAAGCCCAGAGGGCGGAGCTCCTCAAACTCTTCACGCCCGCCGTGACCCCCGAGGTCGCGACCAAGCGCGCGGTCCTGCATGCGCTGTCTTCGCCCTATTTCCTTTATCCGGCCACCGGCCCGCAGGACGATTACGCTGTCGCCGCCCGCCTCGCCTTGGCCATGTGGGATTCCTTGCCGGACGAAACCCTCCTGCAGGCCGCCGCCAAGGGCGCGCTGAAGACGCCCGAGCTGGTGCGCGCCCAGGCCCAGCGTATGCAGAAGGACCCCCGTGCGAAGGCGAAGCTCCGCGACTTCCTCCACCATTGGCTGCACGTCGAAGAAGGCGCGGAGATCGCCAAGGACCAGCTCGCCTACCCGGGCTTCGATCAAGGCGTGGTCATGGACCTTCGCACCTCCTTGGACCTGTTTTCGGAGAGCGTGGTCTGGTCGGACGCCTCTGACTACCGCCAGCTGCTGCTCAGCGACGCCATCCTCATGAACGAGCGGCTCGCTAAGTTCTACGGCCAGACGCTGCCGGAAGGCCATGGCTTCCGCCCCGTCAAGATGGATGCCGACCAGCGCGCCGGCGTGCTCACGCACCCCTACGTCCTGGCCACGTTCTCGTACACGAAGTCCAGCTCGCCCATCCACCGCGGCGTCTTCCTGACGCGCAACATCCTGGGCCGCATGCTGAAGCCGCCGCCCATGGCAATCGCCTTCATGGACGACAAGTTCGACCCCTCGTTCACCATGCGCGAGAAGGTCACCGAGCTCACCGCCAAGCCGGCTTGCCAGTCGTGCCACGTCACGATTAACCCGCTCGGTTTCAGCTTTGAGCGTTTCGACGCCGTTGGTCGCGTGCGGGCCACCGACAATAACAAGCCGATCAACGCGACGGCCGACTACACCGCGGCCGATGGCACGCTGATCAAGCTTTCCGGGGCCCGGGATGTCGCGCTGCACGCCGCCGAGAGCCAGGCGGGGCAGGCCGGTTTCGTCCGTAATCTCTTCCAGGCGATGGTCAAGCAGCCGACCACGGCCTACTCGCCCGAGCTGCTCGGCCAGCTCACCGGCCACTTCCGGCGCGATCACTACCATGTCCGCAACCTCGCCATCGAGGTCGCGGTCATCGCCGCCCTCCCCAAGTAACCCCTCCTTCTTCCATGAACCTGCAAAACCGCCGCGACTTCCTTCGCAAACTCGGCCTGTCCGCCGCCGCGTTACCTCTCCTGCACGGCTTCACTTCGTTGCGAGGCGCCGACACGCCGTCGGCCCCGAAGCAACGCCTCATCTTCGTCTTCTCGCCCAATGGCACCGTGCCGACGGAGTTCTGGCCGGAAGGTGAAGGCCGCGACTTCAAACTCAAGCGCATCCTGCAGCCCTTGGCCCCGTTCAAGGATCGGCTGCTCACGCTGAAGGGCGTGAACAACCTGGTGCGCGGCGACGGCGATTCGCACATGCGCGGGATGAGCTGCCTCCTGACGGGCATCGAGCTCTTCCCGGGGAACATCATGGGTGGTGGCGGTCAACCCGCCGGCTGGGCCAGCGGGCCGTCCATCGACCAGGAGATTCGCCGCTTCCTGCAGTCTCGCCCCGAGACCAAGACCCGCCTCGGCTCGCTGGAGATCGGCATCTCCGTCGGCAACCGCGCGGACCCTTGGACCCGCTGGAGTTACGTCGGCGCCAATCAGCCGGTCGCCCCGATTTCGAACCCGTACGACCTCTTTGACAAGCTCTACGGCCAGATGAAAGAAGGGGAAAGCATGGTCTCCGTCCTGGATGGCCTGCGCGATGAGCTCACCACGATTTCCCGGGCCGTCGATGCCAAGGACCGGGGCTTACTCGACCAGCACACGACCGCGCTACGCGAGTTGGAACGCAACATGAAGGAGCAGCAGACCTCCGGGGCGTTGCTCGTCCCGACCGCGCCCGAAGTCGGCGTGATGATGGAGAACGACAACATCCCGCTCATCACCAAGATGCAGACCGAACTGCTCATCAGCGCCTTCCAGAACGACCTCGCCCGCGTCTCGACCTTCCAGTTCAGTAACTCCGTGGGCGGCATCCGCATGAAGTGGTTGGGCATCGAGGAAGGGCACCACTCGCTCTCGCACGACCCCGACCTGAACACCGGTTCCTTGGAGAAACTCACCAAGATAAACACCTGGTTCGCCGAGCAGATCGCCTTCCTGGCCAAGCGCCTGCAGGAGACCCCGGAGCCCAATGGCGGCGGCTCGATGCTCGACCACACGACGATTGTCTGGACGAATGAACTCGGCAAAGGCAACAGCCATGCCCTCGAGGATATCCCGTGGGTGCTGATCGGCGGTGGCCTCGGCTTCACGACGGGTCGTGCCCTCAAGTTCAAGAAGGAGCCCCACAACCGTCTCCTCATGGCAATCGCCCAGAGCTTTGGCCACCCGATGAAGACTTTCGGGAATCCCAGCCTCTGCGCGGGCGGGGCGTTGAAGCTGGGCTAGGATAGAGTACAGAGTTCAGAGTACAGAGTGCGGATAGAGTTTAGAATCAATTAGTGGATACAGCGCTCAGTAAGGATTACAGAGTACTGAGTGCGGAGTACGGATAGGGTTTAGGGTCGATTAGGGGCGCGCGTGGGACGGGATGCTGGATTCGAATCCTTCGCCCCGCACTCGGCCCACTCACCGTTTCAGCGATCGATTCAGCCCTCGATGCTGCCCTCGATTCAGTACTCTGTACTCCGTAATCCGTACTCTGTTCTCGGCACTCCGAACTCTTTGACTCTGCAAAAAAGGTCCCCCACCTGTGCCGATTCCGATTGGAGCTCCACTTTTTCCTGGATTTAGGTGGGCGGTACGTTGCCACGGCTCGGACGAGGCCGGTCGGGTCGCACCTCCCGTATATTATGTTCGTAGGGAAGGGAGGCTGCCGCGGGTGTCGAACACTGCAGGGGATGGCTAAACTAGCATCTTTACTCAGAAAAAGCAAGCAGGCGGGTAAATCAGGTTAGATTTCAGGCCGGTGCGGTGGTAGGACATCGCGTGCGCCCCCCCCGCTTCCTTCTCCTCCTTGGCGTCGCTTTCGCCGGGGCCCTCCTCGCCCGCGACACGCAGCCGCTGCCTCCCGGGGTTCCGGCCGATTACGTCGGCCACTTGGCGCCTGAACCCAAGGGCTTGCTGCTTAAGCAGGGCGACCGCTACGCGATCTGCGGCGATTCGATCACCGAGCAAAAGATGTATAGCCGACTGATCGAGGCCTACCTCGCCGCGGCGCGCCCTGACCTCGCCGTGGAATGTCGCCAATACGGTTGGAGCGGCGAGACCGCCGGCGGGTTTGCGGGACGGATGAAGAACGACGTCCTCCGCTTCCGGCCCACCATCGCCTCCACCTGCTATGGCATGAACGATTTCCGCTACGTTCCGTTTGAGAAGTCGATCGGCGAAGATTTTCGCAAGAACCAGACCAAGGTCGTGCAAGCCTTCAAGGCCGCTGGCGCACGCGTCGTGCTCGGCTCCTCCGGCACCATCCACTCCGTCCCGCCGTGGGTGAAGTCGGCCAAAGGCACCTGGGAGACCTTGAACCTCGCGCTGCTGCAGTTCCGCAACATCGACATCGAGGTGGCCGAGGCCGAGCAGGTGGCCTTCGCCGATGTCTATTGGCCGATGCTCGCCAAGGGCTATGAGACGCGGGCCCACTATGGCGAGACCTTCAAGCTCGAGGGCGGGGACGGGGTGCACCCGGGGTGGGCCGGTCATGTGATGATGGCCGCGGCCTACCTCAAGGCGCTCGGTTTGGATGGCGACATCGGAACCGTGGACATCGATCTCTCCGACCATTCGGCCAAGGGCTCCGGTGGCCAGCGCCTCGTGGCGCTTGATACCGGTGGCCTGACCTTGACCAGTGACCGGATTCCGGGTGTCTTCGAGGCCGGCGACGTCGCCAAGGATGGCACGATCGCCGCCGGACTCGCGCTGGCCGAGTTCAATCAGCGTTTCAACCGACTCACGCTGCAGGTGAAGGGCGCTCAGACCGCCCAGGTCAAGGTGACTTGGGGCGGGCAGTCGAAGGTCTTCGCCCGTGCCGCCTTGGAGGCCGGCGTGAATCTCGTGGCCGAGTTTCCCCAAGGCCCGCTCAAGCCGGCCTTCGATAAGATCTGGAAGGCCGTCGGCGACAAGCAGGCTTACGAGACCAAGCAGATCAAGTCCCTCTTCCGGAGCCCGGAGGCGAAGCAGGACATGGAGGCCGTGGTGCAGGCCTCCGAGCTTGAGCACGCTAAGTTTGTTGCCGCCCTCAAGGCGGCCTACGCCCCGGTGGAGACTTCGCTCAACGTCGAGGAAGTCCGCTAAGCCGCCTGGTCCGGAAAGAAAACGGGCCGCGCTTGCGCGCGGCCCGGGCTATGGCTAGCCAACAACGAAACTCTTATTCGGCCGTCACGTTCTCGGCGACGCCGACGCCCAGCGTCATGCCGCCGACGACCTGGACCTTCTCCATGATGGTCTTCTGGATTTCCTCCAGGACCTTCGGGTTCTTGATGAGGTAGTCCTTGGCGGCTTCGCGGCCTTGGCCGATGAGCTGGCCGTTATAGGCGATCCAGGCGCCCTTCTTCTCGAGGATCTTGTGTTCGATGCCGAGGTCGAGGACCGAGCCGGAGCGGGAGATACCTTCGGTGTACATGATGTCGAACTCGCACTCGGTGAAAGGCGGGGCGACCTTGTTCTTCACGACTTTCACCTTGGTGCGGTTACCGATGACCTTGCCGGAAGGCTCCTTGATCTGGCCGATGCGGCGGATGTCGATGCGGACGGAGGAGAAGAACTTGAGGGCGCGACCACCGGGGGTGGTCTCGGGGCTACCGAACATCACGCCAATCTTTTCGCGAATCTGATTCGTGAAGATACAGATGCAATTGGTGCGGCTGATGGCGGCCGTGAGGCGGCGCATGGCCTGGCTCATCATGCGAGCCTGGACGCCGACGGTCGCGTCGCCCATCTGGCCGTCGAGCTCCTGCTTGGAGACGAGGGCGGCGACGGAGTCGATGACGACCACGTCGACGGCACCGGAGCGGATGAGGGTTTCGACGATGTTGAGGGCGTCTTCGCCGGATTCCGGCTGGGAGACGAGGAGGTTGTCGAGGTCGACGCCGACTACCTTGGAGTAGCGGGGGTCGAGGGCGTGTTCGACGTCCACGAAGACGGCGTTGCCGCCCTGGCGCTGGATCTCGGCGATGATGGAGAGACAGAGGGTCGTCTTACCGGAGGACTCCGGGCCGAAGATTTCGACGATACGACCGCGGGGGAGGCCACCGACGCCCAAGGCGAGGTCGATGGCGACCGAGCCGGTGGAGACAGACGAGACCTGCATCTTGGTCGCGTCGCCCATCCGCATCAGGGTGCCGTCGCCATACTGCTTGTTGATGGCGGAAAGAGCCAGATCGAGGGTCTTCTTCTCGGCTGCCTGGTTGGCAGATTTTTCCTTGGCGGTGGGTTCGGTTTTAGCGGACATGGGAGGGTTGCGTTGGTAAGGAGGAAAGTGACCGAAGTCTTCCCGCAGGCAAGCAAAATGAACAAATGTTCACTACCGTTCTTTACCCTATGCTCTGCAAGGGGTTAAAAACTAAATAAATCACCCACCCAAGCCCAGAACCCCGGTTCCTCCTTCGCGATCGATACCTTTTTTAGGGCCGCCGACGCCAAGGGAACGGCTTTCGGTGAACGTTCTTTCGCGAGCTCTTTTTCGGCGAGTTTAGTCAGCCCTTCCAGCATGAGTTCGGCGGCGAGTTGGTCGCGCAGGCGTTGCGCCGCCTTGGCTTCCTGCGGGCTGTCGCAACCGAGCACCACGGCAATCACCCGGCGCGGGCCATCGGCTGCGGTCGTGACCATCGAGGCCTTGCCCGCCACGGTCCAGCCGGTCTTCAGGCCATCGCAGCCGGGGAACGTGGGTAGCAGGTGGTTGTGGTTCACCATGTCGACAGGCTTGAGGAACCGCGCGAAGCGATGGTTCTGCGTCCCAGTGAAGCGGAGCGCCTCTGGTCGTTTGCAAAGCTCGACGCAGAGCTTGCCCAGGTCGCGGGCGGTGGTGATGTCATGCGGGCCGCGGCCCGTCGTCAGCCCGTTGGGGGTCACGAACCGCGTCAGCGTCATGCCTAACTCGACGGCCCGCTGGTTCATGCGTTCGACGAAGGCGGGCACCGTGCCGGCGCGGTCGATGGCGAGGGCGACCGCGGCATCGTTGGCCGATTGCAGCATGATCGCGTAAAGGAGCTCTTCGACGGGGAATTTTTCCCAGGCGCCAGCCAGACCTAGGACCCGCCCACGCCGGCCGCCGCTTTCGTCACCTGAACCTGGGTCGCGAGCGTGGTCTTGCCTGCCTGGATGTCTTCCAGCACGAGCAGCATCGTCATCAACTTTGTCACGCTGGCCGGATGGCCCGCGACGTCCGGTCGGTTTTGCGACAGCACCTCGCCCGTCGCGGCGTCGAGGCAGAGCGTGCCGTCGAAGGTCATCCCTTCGGCGCTGTAGTTCGGGCGAGGCGCCGACCAACCCAGTGCCGTGAGGCAAAGCAGGAAGGAGCTGGCGGTTCTTCGCACGGGCACGATTCCTCGTCGGGCGACCCTTGGGGGCAAGTCCGATTTGCAAAAAAGGACGACCCCCGCACCGTGGCTGACATGCGAGTCTACCTTCTCCGTCATGCCGACGCCGTCGCAGGGGAGCCCGACCCGATGCGTGACCTTTCCCCGAAGGGGCAGCGGCAGGTGGCGGATCTCGCGAAAGGCGCCGGGCGCACGCCGCTGGCGACCGTCCGGGCCATCGAGCACAGCCCCTTGGTCCGCGCCGTGCGCACCGCGCAGATGCTGCGCATGCTGACCGGCAGCCCTTTGCCGCTCAAGGTCCTGCCCGGAATGGAGCCAGCGGCCGCCCCGCAAAAGACCGCGGCGCAGTTGGGCAAGACCCGTCGCGACCGCCTGCTGGTGGGGCATAACCCGCACCTGGCCACCGTGGCCGAACTGCTGCTGGGTTTGCCGACCGACGGGATCCGCCTGCGCAAGGCCGGCTTGCTCGCGCTGGAGCGGACCCAACGCCCGAGCCGGGCGCACCCTTATGGTGGCTGGCGACTGCTCTGGTACGTCGTGCCGGATTTCGCCAAATGACACGGCCGGTTCTTGACTGAACCCGTGCGCCACCCGACCCTACCGCCGTGCTTGCCAGCCGCCGCCATCGCCTGATCTGGGTCGCCGTCACGGCGGCGCATCTGGCCGCCATCGCCGCGGTCTGGTCGAGCGGACGTACGGGCGTCGGCCCGCAACCTTCGCCTGAGGGTGGCTTGATGATCCTGCTGCTTTCCCCGGAGCCGGTCGCCTTGCCCGGCGAGCAGCTCGCAGGTCAGGCGCTCGGCGCGGGCCTGCCGTTCGCCGTCGCCGCCCGCCCGGTGGTGGCCACGGCGCCGGGGCCCGTCGTCGCCACCGCGGCCGACCCGTCCGCCGAACTTTCCTCCGTCCCCGGTCCGGCGATGCTGGCCGCCGGTCCCGTGGCCCTCGCCGCCGCGCCGCCCGCCGCCTTGTTCATTCCGCCTGCTTTCGTGGAGAGGGTCGAGCCGCTCTACCCGGAGCGCGCTCGTCGCGCCGGGGTCGAAGGCGTCGCCACCGTGCGCGTGCAGCTGGATCCCACCGGGGTCGTCGTCGCGGTCGAGCTCGTCCAAGCCTCCGGTAGCCGCCTGCTCGACGACGCCGCCCTCGCCGCCGCGCGCGCCTCGCGCTTCGCCCCGGCTTCACGCGATGCGGCCACCGTCGCCTCCGAGGCTCTCGCCACCTACCGTTTTGAACTTCGATGAACCGCCTCCTTGCTTGCCTGCTTTGCTCCGTCCTCGCCGCCGCGGACGTCCCGGCGCCCGGCGTACCCCCGCCGGGACCCGTCGCGGTCGCCCCGCTCGCCAAGACCGACGCCGAGGCGTTGGTCGCGCGCATCAAGGAACTCAACGAGGCCATGCGCCGCGGGGACCCTGAGCCGCTCATCAAGTACACGCACCCCGGGATCATCCAGTTGGCGGGCTCGCACCAGAAATTCGAGGAAGCCGTCCGTGCCTCGGTCAAGTTCGCCGCCGGTTTTCGCTTCGAGAGCTACACGGTGGGCGAGCCCTTGCCTCCCATGCGCGCGGGCGATCAGGAGATCGTCTTCGTTCCTTTGGTCATGGAGCTGCGGATCGAGAAGAACCGCCTGCGCTCGGAAGGCTTCATGGTCGGCGCGCGGACCGTCGGTACGGCCGAGTGGTTCTGCCTCGATGGGGCCGGCTTCGCCAAGCAGCCCGAGCTTTTCGCCAAACTGTTCCCCGGTCTGCCGGCGGGCTTCAAGTTGCCGGCGAGCAAGGTTGAGGTCCTGAAGTGACCCGGGTCACTTCGCGGCGGGAACGCGTTCCCAGGCCTTCACCCAATCGATCTCGAAAGTGTTCTGGAAGGCCGCCGCCGCGTCCTTGATGCCGTAGCCCTGCTTGGGACGTTCGCCGTTCCAGCCCTTGATGTTCGACTCGCTCGTCAAGAGGAGGAACTGAGGCGCCTTGGACCCGGGGCACTGGGTGTCCGTCCACGCGACCGTCCCGTCGAACGTGAAGCGGTAGCCGGAGTCATCCCACTCCACGCCGTAGTCATGCCATTCGGCGCCGACCGGCTGCGGGTGCTGAATCGAGCGGCTCTGCTTCTCCTCCTTGTTGCCGTAAGGTCCCCAGTGCAGCACCGACTGGTAGCCGCCCTTTTTCAGGCCGGTCGTCTCCAGGATGTCGATCTCCACGCCATCCTCGGCCGCGCCGGCGGCCTTGCCCGACTTGCCGTAGGTCGCCGACTGCGCCCAGAAGGCGATCTGCGTGCCCGGCTGGACGCTGAAGCGACAGCGCGCGACCGTCTTGCCTTGGGTGACGAAGAACTTCTTCCGCGTGGTGACGAAGCCGCAGTAGGTCGTGCCGTCCGCGTCGGTCCACGTCGTGATCTTCAGGACGCCGGCTTTCAGGTCGACCGCCTTGGGCGAGTTCAGCGAATCCCGGCGCTTGCCCGTCTCGATCGTCCAGACCTTCGGGTTGAGCTCAGCCCCGTCGAAGTTCTCGTCGAGCGTGAGTTTCCCGGACGGCTCGGCCGCGCCGAGGGCGGACGCGAGGAGGCAGGGGAGGAGGCGGGGAATCATGGGATCGGGAAATAACGCGGGTCGCCGCCGGTGAGCAAGTCCCCGAGCCGGCCCCAGTCGCCGTCGTCGAGGTGGCGGTCCATCTTCAGGGCGGTCTCGGCGGCCGTGCCGCTGGGGCCGCAGTGCACGGACCACAGCGGGCGGCTGCTCGTTGGGAGCATCGCGAAGCGGATATCGCCGACGAGGATGGCGCCGTCGGCTCGGTCGTAACTGTTCCAGCCTTGGGTGAAGACCGAGAAGTCGGCGATGACGTGCGCGCCCTCCGAGTAGGGCGGGGGGTTGCCGAGGCTCGCCGGGGTCCACGCCGAGCGTGTCTCGCCCAGCAGCAACTGCCGGCCACCGAAGGGGACCACGCGGACCACCGCGACCTGCCAGGTCCCTTCGTGCAGCCAGATCACCCGCCACACGAGCAAGTTGGAAATCGTCGGCTTCACCGCGAGTTTCGCGGGGACCACGCCCTTGGCGGTGAGCCAAGCGCGGACGCCCGCCTCGGCGCGGTGCTGCTGCCACAGGCCGGCGAGTGCGTAGGCCGAGAACCAGAGGAGCCCGTAGGCGGCGAGGCGCCGGGAATGGCGGCGCCAGGCGAGGATGGCCAGGACGAGCAAGGGCAGGGTGGCGAAGAGATCGATGATCGGCAGGCAATCCCAGGAGAACCGCGCGTCCGAGAACGGCCACAGCAGCATCGTCCCGTAGCTCGTGCAATTGTCGCACAGCAAGTGGGTCAGGGTCCCCGCGGCGGCTGGAAGGATCAGGCCGGTCCAGGGTCCGGGGTGCCGGCCCCGCCAGTGGAAGAGCCCGGCCACGATCCCGGCGGTCAGGGCCGCCCAGACCGCGAGGAAGGCGAAGCTGTGGGTGAAATGGCGATGCCAGCGGAACGCCACCAGCGGGTCGTCGGCCTGGCGGATGAAGACGTCGAGGTCGGGGGCTTCGGCCGCGAGCAGGCCCGCCACGGCGGCGGCCGCGAGGGACGAGCCTTGGCGGCGGACGACGATCCCGGCGGCGATGCCGAGGGCGGCGTGCGTGACGTTATCCATAGGTCGACTATTGTCGGGCGGTTCGCGGGACGGAAGCGTTTTGTGCGAAACGGGTTTCGCTGCGACTTTGTCGACGCTGGGAACTTCCGTCACCTTGGCGGGACTCACCTTCTACCCCATGCGTTCCCTGTTTTGCGCCTTGTTGCTGTCGGTCGGCCTGCTGCCCGCCGCCTTCGATAAGGCCGCCATCTTGGCCCAGCGGAAGGAACGCATCGACAAGCCCGAGCGCTTCGCCGACCGCCATTTCTTCCCGGGCGGCCTCTTAATCCTGGGCGAGCTCGTCCCTTAAAAACCTTCTTATCAAGGCCCAGCCTTGACCGTGCCCAGCCCCTCGGCAACGCTGGACGCCTTCCCCCTCCCACCCACCCCCACCATGCGCTTCGGTCTCAATACCTTCCTCTACGCCTCGCCGTTCACCAACGCGAGCGTCTCCATGTTCAAGAAACTCAAGAAGTGGGGCTTCGACACCGTCGAGATCGCCATCGAGGACCCGTCGCACGTCGACCCCGCCGTCCTCAAGGCCGCCGCGGCTAAGGCGGGTATCGCCATCGGCTCGGTCTGCGCCGCCATGGGCCCGGGTCGCGACTTCCGCGGCAGCGCCGCCGACCAGAAGAACGCACAGCAGTACCTGACCGCGCTCGTCGACCAGGCCGCCGCCATGGGCTGCCCGCGCATCATCGGCCCGCTCTACTCCGTCGTCGGCCTCATCGGCTCGCACGACGACAAGACCAAGGCCGCGCACTTCAAGCTCGTGGTCAAGAACCTCAAGCAGCTCGCCAAGCACGCCGAGAAGAAGGGCGTCCTCCTCTGCGTCGAGCCCCTCAACCGCTTCGAGACCGACTTCCTCAACACCTGCGACCAGGGCCTGCGCCTCGTGAAGGCCGTCAACTCCCCGGTCGTGAAACTGCACCTCGACACGTTCCACATGAACATCGAAGAGAAGCACCAGGGCACCGCCATCCTCAAGGCGGGCAAGCACCTCGGCCACTTCCACGCTTGTGGTACCGACCGCGGCGTCCCCGGCGGCGACTCCCTCGACTGGAAGCCCATCGTGGCCGCGCTCAAGAAGATCGGCTACAAGCAGGACGTTGTGATCGAGTCCTTCACCACCGACGTGAAGGTCATCGCCCGCGCCGCCGCCATCTGGCGCAAGATGGAGCCCAAGCGCGATGATATCCCGGTGAAGGGTTTGAAGAACATGCACCGCCTCTTCGGTCGCACCAAATAATTTCCCCAACATGAAACTCCCCACCTCCCTCCTCGTGCTTCTCGCCCTCGCCTCGACGGCCGTCGCCGAGGACAAGAACCTCTTCAACGGCAAGGACCTGACCGGCTGGAAGGGCCTCGACTTCTGGTCCGTCGAAGACGGTTGCATCACCGGCCGCACGACCAAGGAGAAGCCCACCAAGGGCAACACCTTCCTCGTCTACCAGGACGAGGTCGCTGACTTCGAGCTCACCTTTAAGTACAAGATCATCGGCGGTAATTCCGGCGTCCAGTACCGCTCCAAGCTCACCGACGAGAAAGCGTTTGTGGTGGCCGGCTACCAGGCCGACTTCGAAGCGGGCAAGACCCACTCGGGTATCCTCTACGAAGAAAGAGGTCGCGGTATCTTGGCACAGCGTGGCCAGAAGGTTGTAATCAAGGAAGGCGCTACTCCGAACAAGCCTAAGATCGAAGTCGCTGAGAAAGGGGTCGGCAAGTCCGCCGAGATCCAAGCTAAGATCAAGGCTGATGACTGGAATGACTATCGCATCGTCGCTAAGGGCGGCCACCTGCAGCACTTCATCAACGGCGTCCAGACCATCGACGTCACCGACGAAACCGCGCTCGGCGCCAAGAAGGGCATCCTCGCGCTCCAGCTCCATGCCGGCCCTGCGATGGTGGTCCAATTCAAGGATCTCGTCCTGAAGGAAACCAAGTAACCTTCACCCAGCGCTTACCCTAAGGCCGCAGGATGTATATCTCTGCGGCCTTTCTTTTTACTAAACATACCGATGAACAAAACCCTCCTCCTCAGTGTGCTCGCCCTTTGCGGCAGCCTCGCCGGCGTGCATGCCGAAGAAAAGAAGAACGTGCTCATGATTGCTGGCCGTCCTAGCCACGGCCCCGGCGAGCATGAACATAACGCGGGCATCCAGCTCTTAGCGGCTGGCCTCCAGCAAGGTGCCGCTGACCGCGTCACCGTCACCGTCAGCCTCGGCGGTAAGTGGCCGTCTGAGGACGTCGTCGCCAAGGCCGACACGATTGTCATTTATTCTGACGGTGGCGGCGGGCATCCGGCGCTCCCGCACCTCGACCAGCTCGCGAAGAAGATGGCGGCGGGTTGCGGCTTCGTTTGCCTCCACTACGCCGTCGAGCCTGCCTATGAAAAGGCTGGCTGGCTCAGCGCGGATGGCCAGCCCGTGGCGGTTGCTCCGCCTGGCCGTTCTTCGACCGGCAAAGGCGCCAAGGACTTCAAAGACTGGCTCGGCGGTTACTTCGAACAGCATTGGTCGGTCAACCCGCACTGGTTAGCGGACTTCAAGACCTTGCCGAACCATCCGGTGAGCCGCGGCGTGAAGCCCTTTGCGACGACGGATGAGTGGTATTTCAATATGCGTTTCCGTGACGGCATGGAAGGCGTGACCCCCATCCTCGCGGCGCTTGCTCCAGAGAGCACTATGAACCGCGGGATGGGTGCGCATAGCGGCAACCCAGACGTCCGTAAGATGGTGCTCGAGGAGAAGAAGCCGGCGGTCGTCGCTTGGGCGGTTGAGCGGAAGGATGGCGGTCGCGGCTTCGGTTTCACGGGCGGACATTTCCATAAAGGTTGGGCCAACGACAGCCAACGCACCCTCGTGCTCAACGCCATTGCCTGGACAGCGAAGGCCGAGGTGCCCGCGGCGGGGGTCGTGACTAAGTTCACGGACGAGCAGCTCGCCGCGAATCAGGACCCCAAGGGCCGTAAGCCCGCCACCCCGGCGCCTAAGC
>BJHS01000015.1 GCA_014193315.1 Verrucomicrobiota bacterium | reverse complement strand
ACCCGATGAAACAAGGCTTCGACCGTTTCCTCGGCGTCACGAGCCAGTGGGTCGCCCATAGCCACTACCCGCCCTACATCCAGGACGACGGGAAGAAGATCCCGCTCGATAACGGCCCCGACGGCACGCCTGGCCATGCGAACTTCCCGGCCGACGCCGATCCAAAGGACCCGAAGGCCTTCGCCCCGTACATCGGGAAGGACTTCTCAAGCGACCGCACCATCGGCGGCGCGGAAGCCTTCATCGCCGCCAACAAGGGCAAGCCGTTCTTCCTCTACTACGCCTCGCCATTGCCGCACGTCTCCCTCCAGGTGCCCGCCGAAGAGCTCAAGCAATACGATGGCGTGATCACCGAAGCCGCCCCCTACGTCCCGACCATAGGCGGGTACGTGCCCAACCGCACGCCGCGCACGACCTACGCCGCCATGATCTCACGCCTCGATAAGGAAGTCGGACGCATCCTCGCCGCGCTCGAGAAGGCCGGCGTCGCCGATAACACGATCATCGTCTTCTCCGGCGACAACGGCGCCACGCACGACGCCGGCGGCGTCGACACGAAATACTTCAACTCCGCCGGCGGCCTCAAAGGCCTCAAGGGCTCGCTCCACGAAGGCGGCATCCGTGAACCGACCGTGGTCCGCTGGCCCGCGGGCATCAAAGCTGGCTCTCGCTCCAACCGTATCTCGGGCTTTGAGGATTGGCTGGTCACGTTCGCCGAACTGGCCGGTGTGAAGTTAGAGCGCACGGCCGATATCGCGAGCGAGAGCCTCGTACCTGCCCTCAAAGGAACGGACGCACCGCGGGCGCAACCGCTTTACCGCGAATTCCCTGGCTACGGTTCGCAACAGGCGATCTGGGACGGCAAGTGGAAGGCGATTCGCACCGACATGACCAAGGCAATCAAGGCCGGCGACAAGGTGGTCACCCAGCTCTACGATCTCGATGCCGACCCGAACGAAACAACCGACCTCGCCGCGAAATTCCCCGAGGTCGTCAAGGAACTCGAAGCGAAGATGACCGCCGCCCGCGTCCCGAATCCCGACTTCCCACTAATTGGCGTAGACCCGACTCCGGCCAGCGGCGGCAAGGGCAAGAAAAAGGCGGCCAAGTAAACCCATGCGTCTGTTCCTCGTGCTACTCGGACTGACCGGCCTCGGGTCGCCCCTGATCGCGAACGAGGCCCCCACCCTCCTGCCCGGCCGACAGGTGCCGGATGTCGCGTTCACGGACCTCACCGGCAAGCCCCACCGGCTGGCGAACGCCTCCCGCTACGCGGGCATGGCGATCGCACTGTCGAGCGCGACCTGTCCGGTGAGCAAGCGGCAGATGCCTTCGCTCGCGAAGTTGGAGCAGGAACTCTCCAACCGCGGGATCGCCCTGCTCGTGCTCAACCCGATGAAGACCGAGACGGACAACGAGATCCGTGCGCAGGTGGCGGCGGGCGGGGTCCGGTCGACCGTCTGCCATGACGCGACCCAGGTGGTCGCCCGCGCCCTACAGGCGCGCACCACGACGGAAGTCTTCCTGCTGGCACCGGATCGCACGCTGTTATACCGGGGCGCCCTCGATGACCAATACGGCCCGACTTTCAGCCGCGAGGCTCCGACGGTCAGCCACCTGCTCGAGGCCGCCGACGCGCTCAAGGTGGGCCGCAAACCGCGACGACCCCTCACCGAGGCCCCGGGCTGCGAACTCGACCTCGGACCGCGCGCCCCGACCGCGCCGACGAGCCTGACCTACCACCGCGATATCACGCGGATCCTGCAGCAGCATTGCGTGGACTGCCACCGTCCCGAGGGGATCGCGCCGTTCCGACTGGACACGTCGGCGGCCGTGACGGAGCGCGCCAAGACCATCCGCCGGGTCGTGACCAAGGGCCAGATGCCGCCGTGGTTCGCCGCCCCGCCGCCGGCCGGGAAGCCGAGCCCGTGGGCCAACGACTGCGCCCTGCCCGGCGCCGACCGACGGGACCTGCTGGCCTGGCTGGACTCCGCGGACCGGCCCTTGGGCGACCCGACCGACGCGCCTACGCCCCGAACCTACCCGGGAGCCTGGAGCATCGGCCGACCCGACGCGGTGCTGCAGGTCAGCCGACCGCATGCAATCAAGGCCGACGGTTTCATGCGCTACGAGCATGACACCATCGAGACGTCTTTCCCCGAGGATCGCTGGGTGCAGGCGTACGAGATCCTGCCCACCGTGCGCGGGGTCGTGCACCATGTCATCGTCCGCTGCATCCCGAAGGGTAAGAAGGTCTCCTTCGGCGGGGCCGAGGACTACTGGGCGGCCTACGTCCCGGGCAACGGCAGCCATGCCTACCCGACCGGCTTCGCGCGCAAGCTCCCCGCCGGCGCGACGCTGACGTTCCAGATCCACTACACGCCCAACGGCCAGGCTACCACCGACCAACTGAAGATCGGACTGCGCTTCGCGAAGACCCCGCCGCGCCATGAGATGCGTACGGTCGGTCTGGCCAACCTCCGGCTCGACATCCCTCCGGGCGCCGCCCGCCACGTCGAGACCCTGGTGCGCCCCTTACCGGTCGACCTGCCAGTCACCGCGCTGATGGCCCACATGCACGTGCGTGGCGCGGCCTTCAAGTTCGAGCTGCTCGGGGCGGACGGCTCCGTGGAGACGTTGCTCGACCTCCCCCGCTACGACTTCAACTGGCAGCTCCGGCACGACTACGTCGAACCGCGCGTCCTCCCGCAGGGCAGCCGGGTACGGATCACCGCGGTCTTCGACAACAGCGCCGCAAACCCGGCCAACCCCGACCCGACCAAACGGGTGCGCTGGGGCGAGCAGACCTCCGACGAGATGATGATCGGCTACGTCGAATACTACGTGCCCGTCCGTTGAACGCGGCTCAGGCGCCGCCGCGGCGGATCTCGGAACCTTCGAAGCGGATCGAGACACGCCAGACCTTCTTCAGTCGCGTCAGGATGCGGCCCGTCGTCAGGTCGACCGACTCCGGGATCTCGATGCGGTGCTGGTCCACGACGGCGTGGAAACCTCGCTCGGAGAAGATGTCGATGAACATCGCGATCGCCAGGGCGTCGTCGAAGACGGGGGTCTCGATGTTGACGTGGGCCTGGCCGGAGATGGCGTGCGAGCGGATGATTGGGAGGAACTTCTCCTGGATCAGCTCGATCACCCGGCGGAACAGCACGGTCTGGCGTTCGGCGTAGTCGTCGAGGCGCCGGACGAGGTCCTGGCGGGCGTGCTGGGTAATCTGCGACGACAGCGGGATCGGCGAGATGAGGTCGTAGGTCTCCTCCGAGAGCTCGAGGGAGCTCTGGTACTGCAGCTCCTTGATGATGCGGGCCTGAACCTCGGGCAAGGACCCCTGGGCGTTGATGAAATGGTAGTGGAAGATGTCCCGCAGCGACTGCAGCGGCTCGTAGGTGCGCTCCTTGAAGACGCGGTAGCGGTTGCGGGCGGCCTCGGCGCTCAGGTCGGTCTTGCGCACCTCGATCTCGGGGGCGCCGTCGCGCTTGGCGCGCTCGTTCTGCTCCAGGCATTCCTGCCCGCGCTTGAGCTGGCGGCGGACCGACTCGTTCTCGTCGACGAAAAGGACGAGGATGTGGAAATGGGGCTTGGGGAAACGGACACCGTCGGCGGAGTGACGGAATTCCTGGCGGAGGTCGTTGAGCCGCGCGAAGAGATGCTTGAGGCACTCCACCTGGACCATCGAGCGCGGGAAGCCGTCGACCACGGCCCCGGTGACGTACTGGGGCGCGAGGAGCTTGCGGAAGAGGATCTCGACCACCTCGCGGTCGCCGACGAGCATGCCGGCGTCGATGCGCTTCTTGGCCTCGGGGCTGGAGAGTAGGTCGCTGACCACGATCGGCTCGGCACCATAGTCCCTGTACTGCAGGATGAACTGCGTGTTCGTGCCCTTACCGGCGCCCGGCGCCCCGTTCAGCCAGAAAATCTCCCGCGGGAAGGCCAGCTTGGCCCGGCCCAACTCCCGCTCGAGGCTGGTCCAGACCGAGTCAAAGATGATCTGACCATCCTTGACCTCCAGGTCACTGGTTCCGTTGCCGACCGATTTGGCGGGAGCGTCGCTCATGCGTGGGGAAGAGGTTTAGATAGCACCACCCGCCCCCTCCGGGCGAGGCGAAAAACGGCTTATTTAACGCCAGAACCAGTCTTATCCACCTTTTCCGAGCCGGGACGCACCCGATCCAAGCCAGGCTCGTCCGAGCGATTGCGACGGAATTGGTACCGATTGATGTCCTGCATCGAAAGTTGATCGATGGACTTAACGACCGGCGAGGGGAAGGACATCGGCTTCACGTCATAACGACTGACCTTCTCGGTCGTCAAGCGACCGTCAAAGCCCTTCACATCCGCGGTCCGGCGCGACCAGGGACTGCTGGGGAGTTCGACCGATTTCACTTCGATTGTGTCCTTCGGGCGAACTTCCGCGCCCAAGGTGTCCGCCAGGTCGATGTCGGCCTTGCGGCGGCCGTAGGTATCGAACCTCCCACGCCACGAATCGAAGGTGACGAGGTTCTCCCGCGAGAAACGCGGGTCCTTGGTCAGCGGTGCCATCTCTTTGTCATAGCGTTCTTCAAGCAAGCCCGAGCTCTTGGTCATCTTCTTGAGCGCCGAACTGAAATCTACATTGCCGTCGACGTCCTTGCGCGTCTGGCCCTCCAACGTGAACGGCAACTTCCGCCCATTCGGCGTGAAAAACCCCTTGCTCTCCGCCGGGGGCACCGGGGGCGGGCTGCTGGGGGCAACGGACGCGCCCCCGCCGGTCGTGGTTGGCAAGGGGCGGCCGGTCCCGATCCGGGTGGTGGCGGGTAGCGCGGAGCCATCCAACGGCCGGCCATCGGGCCCATACTCCAAAGTCTGTTTGCCTTCCACCCCACCCTCGGTGGTCACCTTGAAGCCACGCAAGATAGGCCTAGGCGGGGCATCGGCAGCCCACGCCGCCCCCGCCGTCAGGACGGCCAGCAGGGCAAGGGTGGAGGTGCGCCAAAACAAAGCCCCCTCAGGTTGAGGGGGCTGGGGCAAAACTCAACCCTGACTTAACGGGGGACGGGGTGAGACTTAGTCTTCCAAACCAGCCGGGCATAATCGCCAATCGACCGGTCGGACGAGAACTTGGCGCAACGGGCGACGTTCCGGATGGCCATCGCGGCCCAGCGACGCCGATCCCGGAAGGCCTCGGCGGCCTTCTCCTGCGCGGCGACATAACCACGGAAGTCCGCCAGGCAAAGGTAGGGGTCGCCGCCATCCACCAACGAATCGGCCACCGGCGAGAGCACCCCCGCCTGCTCCGGCGAGAAGGTCTCGGACCGCAGCCAGTCGATGAGGGTGCCGAGCTCCGGGTCCGCCTCCAAGACCGCGCGGGGGGAATAGCCACGCTGCCACAACTCCGCCACGTCCTCGACCTCGAGGCCGAAGATGAAGATGTTGTCATCCCCCACCTCCTCATGGATTTCCACGTTGGCGCCATCGAGGGTACCGATGGTGACCGCGCCGTTCAAGGCGAGCTTCATATTGCCGGTGCCCGAGGCCTCCTTGCCGGCCGTCGAGATCTGCTCGGAGAGGTCAGCCGCGGGGATGATGCGCTCAGCCAGCGAGACACGGTAATCCGGCAGGAAGACGACCTTGAGCAGGCCACGCACCCGCGGGTCGTCGTTGATGACGGCGGCGACGCGGTTGATGGCATGGATGATGTGCTTGGCCAGCGCGTAGCCCGGGGCCGCCTTGGCACCGAAGATGCAAACGCGCGGGGTGAACGTGGTACCTGGCTCGTTGAGGATCCGGCGGTAGAGGTGCAGGATATGGAGCAGGTTCAGGTGCTGCCGCTTGTACTCATGCAGCCGCTTGATCTGCACGTCGAACAGCGCGTCGGGGGAGACTTCCACCCCGACCAGGTCCTTGATGCGGGCCGCGAGGCGCACTTTGTTAGCGCGCTTGACCGCCATGAAACGATCCTGGAAGGCAGGCTGGTCGGCCAAGTCGTCCAACTGGCGCAGGCGCGTCAGGTCGGTCTCCCAACCTTTGCCGGCGACATCATCGCACAGGCGGGCCAATTCCGGGTTGCACCCGCGGATCCAGCGACGCGGCGTCACCCCGTTCGTCACGTTCACGAACTTCCCATCCCAGAGCTCGTTGAAGCCGGGGAAAAGGTGCGCCCGCAGCAGGCGCGTATGGAGTTGGGCGACGCCGTTGACGTGGTGGGAGCCGACGACCGCGAGGTGGGCCATGCGGACGCGCTTGGGGCTGCCTTCCTGGATGATGGACAAGTCGGCCTTGCGGGCGTCGTCACCCGGCCAGAAGCGCTCGACCTCCTCGAGGTGGCGACGATTGATCTCGTAGATGATCTCCAACTGGCGCGGGAGCACCTTCTCGAACAGCGGCACGGACCACGTCTCAAGGGCCTCGGGCAGGAGGGTGTGGTTGGTGTAACTGAAGACCTTGGCGCAGATCGCCCAGGCATCATCCCAAGTCAGCCGCGCGACATCGACCAGCAGGCGCATGAGCTCGGCCACGGCGATGGAGGGATGAGTGTCGTTGAGCTGGATGGCCACCTTGGCGGGCAAACTGTCGAGGCTGCGGTTCAACCGCTGGTGCCGGCGCAAGATATCCTGCAAGGAGCAGGAGACGAAGAAGATCTGCTGGACGAGGCGAAGTTCCTTGCCGCTCTCGGTGCTGTCATTGGGATAGAGGACCTTGGAGACGGTCTCACCGGCGTCGCGGTCGCGGACGGCATCGACGTAGCCACCGCGGTCGAAGACGCGGAAGTCGAACTCGGACGCAGCCTTGGATTCCCAGAGGCGCAGGAAGTTTACGCTGCTGGCCGCGAAGCCGGCGATCGGGATATCCCAGGGCACGCCCAGCAAATCCTTGGTATCCCGGAGGGCCGCCGAATGGTTGCCGCGGTCATCGGTCACGTGCTCGACGCGACCGTAGAGCGGCACCGTCACGCGGAAGTTCGGGCGACGGATGAGCCAAGGGTTGTTGTTTGCCAGCCAGTTATCTGCGACCTCGACCTGCCGACCTTGGGCGAAAGTCTGCCGGAACAAGCCGAACTCATAATGAATCCCGTAGCCGATGGCAGGGATATCCATCGTCGCCAAGGAATCAAGGAAGCAAGCCGCGAGGCGACCGAGGCCGCCGTTGCCCAGCCCCATGTCGGCCTCCTCGTCGGCGATCGCCTCGAGGTCTTGGCCAAGTTCCGCCAACGCATGCGTGGCGACGTCGCGCAAGCCGAGGTTGACGAGATTATTGCCGAGCACGCGACCCATCAGGTATTCCAGCGAGAGGTAATAGACCCGGCGGACGTTCTTGCCGGCGTGCTCCCCTTGGGTGGCGATGTAACGCTCAAGGATCTGGTCGCGCACGGCCATGCACGTGGCCAACCACCAGTCGTTGCGCGTGGCGGTGACGGGGTCGCGGGCAAAGGTGCTCTTCAGGTGGCGCAGGATGGCCTCTCGGAACGCGGCGACGCGGTCCGGGGCGACGGCGGGGGCCGCGGCGCGGGCCGAGCGCGCTGGGTTCTTCGCCGCGCGGGCCTTGGCGACCGGCTTGGAGCGAGGCGCAGGCTTGGGGGCGGGACGACGGGCCGCGACGGGCTTCTTCGGAGCAGGCTTTTTCTTTTTCGGCATGGTCATCGGTTAGGACAGTATACCGTAAGCCACAAGCGAGCCAAAACCGCTTCAGCCCTGTGCCAACTGCCGCAACCTGTTTAAATCCAGCTTACCGGTGCCTAAAATCGGGATGCTCGGCACCTTCTTGAACACCTTGGGTATCCAGAGATTGGCAAGCCCCTCGGCGGCCAGCGCGGCCCGCGTGGACTCGGCGTCGAGTTCATCGATGTGCAGGACGACGAGTTGCTCGCCCTTCGCGGCATCGGCGATGCTCGAGACGGCTAGTTTCAATTCGAAGGAGCCGGTGAGTTTCAAGACTTTGAGCAAAGCCTCCTCGATAGTGCCGTGCGGAACCATCTCGCCGCCAATCTTCGAGAACCGGGAAAGCCGACCGGCCAGGTGCAAGAAACCATCTTGGTCCATGCGGGCAAGGTCACCGGTCCGATACCAACCATCGGACTTGGCCTCGGCGGTCCGGCCCGGGTCGCCCAGGTAACCAAGGAAGACGTTGGGACCACGAACCTCCAGCAAGCCGACCTGGCCAAAGGGTAGCTCGGCGCCGGTGTCAGGGTCCTTGAAGCGCACGGCGATGCCGCGCACGGGTCGGCCGACGGAGCCACGCAAGCCACCGCGCCAAACCCCGTCCGGACCTTCCGGGTCCGCTCGGTCAGGCACGTTCACCGACAAGACGGGGCTGGTCTCGGTGATGCCGTACCCCTCGAGCAAGGTGACGCCAAGCTGCTCCTGAAAACCGACCGCGAGGTCTTCCGGACATTTCTCGGCGCCAACCACCGCGTATTTCAACGTGGCAAAATCTTCGGCCGTAGCCCGCCGCAGGTAAGGGCGGAGGAACGTCGGCGTGCCGACCATGTTCGTCACGCCCTCCTCACGCACCGCCTTGATGGCCCCCGAGGTATCCAACGGCGACGGCAGAGTCACCAGCCCGACGGAATGCGTGAGCGGGTAACAAAGCCCGACCGTGAAGCCGAAACTATGGAAGACCGGGAGACTCGACAAAAGCACCGCGCGGTCCGGCAGGATGTCGGCGTCCTCGATCTGCCGCAGGTTGGCTAGGATATTGCGATGGGAGAGCATGACCCCCTTGGGTTCACCCGAGCTGCCGCTCGTGAACAGCATGGCGACTTCCTGGTCGCGGCCGTGACGCGGCAACCCCATCATCAGGGACAGAGCCCAAGCCGGCAAGCATCGCGTCGCGAGCACGACCGAGGCGACCCGGCGCTTCGGCAGGCCCTCGAGTTCCGCGACGATGTCGAGCAGGCGGTCGCCCCACGGGAAATCCGGGTACTTCTCGAGCAGCTTCGACCGGAACGCGTGGGCCGTGATGATGAGGTCAATCTCCGCGCGCCGCAAGCAGGAGGCCGCTTGCTCCTGCCCCAACGTGTAATTGAGATTCACCGGCACCTTGCCGGCCAGCAGGCAGGCTAGGTTCGCGACCACTGCCCCCACCCCGGGAGGCAGGATGATACCGACGCGTGCCGAGGTGGTCCGCTCGCGTAAGCGGCGGGCCATCATCCAACCCAAGGCCAGCAAAACGGACCCGGAGAACTCCCGGCGACCCACCGCGCGATCAACCAGGGCCGTCTGGCCAGCCTTGTGGGCGAGCCCTTGGACGACCTCGCGGGCCAGATTCCCCTCCAGGGTGTAGTGACGGGCAAACGCCAAGCCCGCTAACTCGAGCAAGCGGAGTCGAGTCGCGGCGTGCTCGGAGGCCGGGAAAGGCGCTCCGACCACAACATGCAACGGGCGCGGGAAATGGCGCGGCAACTTCCAGAAGAACTTGCCGCCACTGTGACTGAAGATCGAGCCCCACAGACCGTCGATGGCCATCGGGACGATCGGGACGCCGGCCCGGCGGGCGATGAGCTCGAACCCCCGACGTAAAGGCAGCACGCCCCCGGTGCGAGTCAGGCTCCCTTCGGGAAAAATGCAGACGACCTCGCCTCGCTGCAAGGCCTCGCTGGCCCGCTGGATGGCGTCCTTCGACTTTTCCTCGGAAACCGGCACGCTACCCATCATGCGGGTGATGGCCCGCATCACCGGGATATGCTCGAACCCTTCCCAGGAAAGGAAGCGGACGGGGCGGCGGAAAAGGATACCGACCACCACCGGATCCAAGTAGGAGGCGTGGTTGCAGATGATCAGGGCGCCACCGGTGGCAGGGAGCTGCTCGCAACCCTCGGCGCGGATCCGATAGAATAACTTGGTGAAGATCAGACACACGGACTGGACGGCACAATAACCGACGCCCATCGACCGATCCTTCACGCAGAGTTTATAAGCGAAGACGAACAGGAAAAGCCCCGCGATGACGAGCAGGGCCACCGCCCCTAGGACCAACAGCACAGCGACCATCAGGATAAGAGCGAATATCTGCACAAAACGACGATGCCCAACTCTTGCTAGGGTGCAAGAGAGTCCTTTGAGGTTGACCCCTTCGGTGACCCGACTGCCCTAGAGGCTCCCCATGCGCGACTACGTCCTCAGACGGTTGCTGCTGATTCCGCTGACTTTCGTCGGAATCACCTTCGTCGCGTTCTGCTTCACCCGCTTCGTGCCGGGCGGACCCATCGAGCAAGCCATGGCCGAACGCCAGCAAGCCGACCAGAAACGTGGGGCGGGCAAAACCCGGCCGTCTGGACCGGCATCCCCCGAGGAATTGGATAACCTTCGGCGCCGCTACGGCTTCGATAAGCCACTCATCGAAGCCTACGCCATCTGGCTCGGGGTTTGGCCGGGTCCCGGCATCTGGCAGATCGGCCGACTCGGCCCCAACGGCCAGGACGACATCGAGTTGAGTGCGCCCGAGGTCGGCCCGGACGGCAAGCCCGCCACCGTGAAATTGCGCATCGGTCGCGCGGCTGACCGGTGGGTGGTGACCGACATGGCCGGACGCCCCGCGCCCGGCTGGCAGGCGGAAGCGGCCCCCCTGCCCGACGACCCGGACAAGGCACCTCGCTTCATCGCCTTCCGCCGGGCTTTCTCCGGCTTGTTGCAGCTCGACCTCGGCGAATCGACCGAGAGCAACCAGCCGGTCTGGAAGGAAATCAAGTCGCGCCTGCCGCTGTCGATCTGGTTCGGCGGCTGGTCCCTCCTGCTCGCTTACGCGGTTTCGATCCCCTTGGGGGTAGCCAAGGCGCTCAAACGCGACGGCGCTTTCGACCGCAGTTCCACGCTCGGGCTCTTCATCCTGTACTCGATCCCCAGCTACGTGCTGGCCGTCGTCCTCCTGAAATTCCTCTGCTACCAACTGCACTGGTTCCCGACCAAGGGCTTCGCCTGGGACGGACTGACCTGGGCAGGACGCGTCCACTACACGGTGTTACCGCTGGCTTGCATGACCGTCGGGGCCTTCACGGCGCTCACGCTCTTCACCCGGAACGGGCTCCTCGAGAGCCTAGGCTCAGACTACATCCGCACGGCTCGCGCCAAGGGCGTCAGCCATCGCCGGATCGTCTTCGTGCACGCCTTGCGCAACTCCCTGATCCCCATCGCCGCGACCTTTGGCCATAACCTCGGATTCTTCCTGACCGGCTCGTTCCTCATCGAGGTCACGTTCAACATCCCGGGGATGGGCCTCCTCGGCTTCGACGCGCTGACCCACCGAAACTTCCCGGTCTTCCTTGGCCTCCTCACCCTCTCGAGTTTGGCCATGCTCGTGGGGAATATCGTCTCCGACCTCTGCGTCGCCGCCGTCGACCCGCGGATTCGGTTCGACAAGCAAACATGAGCTGGCTCGACCCCATCACCCGCGGCCGACTCGCCCGCTTCCGCGCCCACCGACCCGCTTGGTGGTCGTTCCTCATCCTGTGCACCTTGGCCTTGCTGGCTCTGCTCGGCCCGCTGTTGTGCGGCAACCGACCGCTCGTCCTGAAGGTCGACGGCACCTGGCGCTTCCCCGTGTTCGTCCGCCACCTCGCCGGCGCCGAACTCGGCGTCGGTGGTCCCGCGGAACCGAATTTCCGCCTGCTGGCGCTCCGCCTCGAAAAGGCGGGCCGCGGCTGGGCCCTGTTCCCGCCGGTCCCCTTCGCGCCTGACGAAGTCTGCGAAGTCATGCCGGCGGTGACACGCGATGCGCAAGGCCGCTGGTGCGACCCGCGCGGCGTGATCGCCGAAGGCCGCATCTTCACGCTCCAGACCGACGGCACCCGCGCCCGCACCTGGTCCATCGTCGACGGCCGTCCGCACGGCGACGCCCGGATCCTCGCCGAAGGGGTCTCCGTCGCGCGCGCCAAGTTCGTCAACGGGGCCGTCGCCCAAGTCATCCCCGCCGGCCATCCGGCCGACTGGGCGCCCTCCGGCGAACTGCGCACGCTCCTTCCCTCGCCTTGTCCGCCGGGCCTCGACGGCCACTGGCTTGGCACCGACGAATCCGGGCATGACGTCCTGGCCCGGCTATTCGGCGGCTTCCGCATCCTCCTGCTCGCCGCGTTGATCTTCGTGCCCGTGGCTTATGGCTTCGGCCTGCTGCTCGGCGCGGCCATGGGTTACTTCGGCGGGTGGTTCGACCTTGTCTGCCAGCGACTTATGGAGATCTGGTCCAATATCCCTTTCCTCTACGCCATCATCCTGCTCTCGAGCCTGCTCGAACCGACGCTGGCCCTCCTGGTCCTGATCCTGGTGGCCTTCTCCTGGATCGGCATCGCCCAACAACTGCGGGCCACCGCCTACCAGGTCTCGGCGCGCGACTATGTCTTGGCCTCCCGCACCTTGGGCGCCGGCCACCTACGCATCCTCTGGAAGCACATCCTGCCGAACTGCACGATGGTCATCCTCACCACCCTGCCCTTCACGTTGCATGGCCTGATTTTCTCCATGTCGGCCCTCGACTACCTCGGCTTCGGTTTGCCGCCTACGCAGCCGTCGTGGGGCGACCTCCTGCACCAAGCGAAGGAAAACTGGCAAGCGTGGTGGCTGCTGTTCCCCTCCGTCGGGTGCATCGTTGGCTCCATGATCCTCATCAACTATGTCGGCGAAGGCCTCCAGGACGCCTTCGACCTCAAACGCTCCCGCTGATGCGACTCCTCCTGCTCTTCCTGCTGACGCTGACCAGCCTCGCCGCGGCCGAGACCTACCAAGACCCGAACGCGCGTAAGTTCTATGCGGAACATCCGGAGTTCTTTCATTTCGCCAAGCCCACCGACCTCCCTCCGGGTCTGGTCTGGAAGGATGGCGCCGAACAGAAGGAGTTCGCCGACCCTCGCGCCGTCCGCGGCGGGATGCTCCGCCAAGGCGTGATCACCAGCCCCCCGACCCTCCGGCGCGTCGGCGCCAACGCGAACAACGGCTTCCGCGGCTACCTTTACGACGATAACGACTTCGGGCTCCTAGCCTCGCACCCCAACACGGACGAGCCCATCCCGGCCCTCGCGACGGCCTGGGCGCTCTCCGCGGACGGCCTGACCGCGTTCTTCCGACTGGACCCGACGGCCACCTTCACCGACGGCCAGCCGATCACCGCGGACGACTTCCTCTACGCGTTCTACTTCTACCGGTCGCCTTGGGCCGACGCGGATTGGTACGCCGACTACTACTCCAAGGAATTCGGCGGGGTCACCAAGTACGACGACCACACGATCGCGGTCCACGCCCCCCGCCCGCGCCCGCACCAACTCGAGTTGTTGGGCGGCCTCCAGCCGGTCCCGCGCGAGTTCTTCCGCGAGTTCGGGCCGGATTACCTCAAGCGGTACAACGACCGCTTCCAGCCGACCACCGGAGCCTACGCGATCAAGGCGGGCGGCTTCGTGCGCAACCAATCCGTCACCTTGGAACGCATCGGCGACTGGTGGGGCGACCGTCGCCGCTTCTTCCGGCACCGCTTCAACCCGGACACGGTCCAGTACCTTATCATCCGCGAACCCGACAACCTTTACGAATCGCTGATGGCCGGGGAACTGGACATGATGTTGCTCGGCCAACCCCGCTACTGGTACGGGGCGAACGATCGCCCGGCCTACCAGCGGGGCTTCCTGACCAAGACCCAGTTCTACAACGACATCCCGCGGCCGCCCTACGGCCTCTACATCAACACGCAGAAGCCCGGGCTGGATAACCGCGACGTGCGGGTCGGCCTCCAGCACGCGACGGACTTCCAGCGGGTCATCGACGGCTTCTACCGCGGCGACTACGAACGGCTCAATCAGTTCAGCGAAGGTCTCGGGGTCTACACCGACCCATCCATCCGCGCCCGCCGCTATTCGCCCGAGCTCGCCCGCGCCGCCTTCGCCCGAGCCGGCTACACCAAGGTCGGGAGCGATGGTGTCCTGATGGACGAACAAGGCCGCCGGCTTTCGTTTCGCCTGACCTTCGACACCAGCGACCGGCGCAAGATGCTGGCCACGCTCATCGAGTCGGCCCGGCGCTGCGGGGTGGAATACGTCCCCGAGACGCTCGAGCACACGACCATGTACCGCAAGGTCATGGAGAAGAACCATGAGATTTGCTTCTGGGCGTGGAGCGTCTCGAGCCGCATCCCCGCGCTCTGGGAGTCGCACCACTCCGACAACGCGCTCGAGAAACTACCCGACGGACGGCGCGTGCCCAAGCGCCAGACGAACAATATCACCGGCATCGATAACCCTGAGATGTCTCGGCTGATCGATGACTTCCGGGTAGCCACGAAGGATGATGAGATGATCCGGCTCTCCTTCCGCCTCCAGCGCATCATCCACGACGAAGCCGACTTCATCCCCGGCTGGCGCCTACCTGGCTACCGCGTCGGCCATTGGGACTGGGTCAAGTTCCCGGAGGGCTTTGACGTGCGGTCGGCCGACGAACCCTTGACCTACGGTCTCTTCTGGCTCGACCCAGCGCAGCGCGATCGCGACCTGAAGTCGTTCCGGGCCGGGGAGACCAAAGGCCCGCCCCGGTCGGTCATCGAGGACACCTTTCGGGTTAACTGAGGTTGGTTCTGCCTTCCCCTCCGCCCTCTCCCCGCCTAACCTCCCCCTATGTCCGTGCCCATCCTGAAAGTCCGGGACCTTGGCGTCACCTTCCGCACCGGTGACCGGACCACGATCGCTTCGACCGAGGTCAACTTCGAGCTGGCGGCGGGCGAAGTCCTTGCGGTCGTCGGCGAATCCGGTTCCGGTAAGTCCGTCTCCGCGCTCGCGCTCACGCGGCTGCTACCGCCGAGCCCCAGTTGCGAAATAAACGGCTCGATCAAACTGAACGGGCGCGAGTTGGTCGGCCTGACCGAGGGCCAGCTCTCCAAGGTCCGCGGTCGCGAGATCGCCTATATCTTCCAAGAGCCAGGCACCTCCCTGAATCCGGTCTACACCATCGGCTTCCAGATCGGGGAAGCCATCGAACTCCATCGGCCCGAAATCTCCGACCGAAGGGCGGCCGTGCTGGCAGCCCTTCGGGATGTCCATATCGATGACCCGGCCCGGGTCGCCGACAGTTACCCACACGAACTTTCCGGCGGCATGCAGCAACGTGCGATGATCGCCATGGCGCTGGCCTGCGACCCTAAGATTCTCGTGGCCGACGAACCGACCACCGCCCTGGACGTGACCATCCAGCAAGAAATCATGGACCTGCTGGCCCGCTTGCGGCGCGAACGCGGCATGAGCATCATCCTGATCACCCATAACTTCGGGATCGTGGCCAACTTCGCCGACCACGTGCAGGTGATGCGCAAGGGCCGCATCGTCGAACACGGCCCGACCGCGCAGGTCATGGGCGACCCCCAGCACGAGTACACGAAGGGCCTCATCGCCTGCATCCCGCGGCTCGGGCAACGCCGCCACCGCCTCACTACCCTCAAGGACGAGCTCAAGGTCTCGTGAACTCCCCCGCCCAACCCCTCCTCGAGGTCCGCGACCTCTCCGTGCACTACCCCGGTCGCACGACCTGGCTCTTCCGCAAGGGTGCCCCGAAAAAGGCGGTCGACCAGATTTCCTTTACTGTCCCGCGCGGCAAGACGGTCGGGGTGGTCGGTGAGTCTGGCTCGGGCAAAAGCACCACCGGCAAGGCCATCATCAAGCTGGCGCCCCTGACCTCCGGCCTGATTCTCTATAAAGGCCAGGACATCGGCGGCCTGCCCAACCACGCCTTCAAGCTCTGGCGGAAGAAAATCCAGATGATCTTCCAGGACCCGTACAATTCCCTGAATCCCCGCGCGGACATCCTCGGTATCCTGTCCGAACCGCTCGAGATTCACTTCCCGGAACTCTCCGAGGCAGACCGCAAGGACCGTTGCGCCGAGCTACTCGCCGGCGTTCAGCTATCCCCCGACTTCCTCACCCGCTACCCTCACGAGTTCTCCGGCGGCCAACGCCAGCGTATCGGCATCGCGCGCGCCCTCGCCGTCCAACCCGAGCTGATCATCTGCGATGAGCCGGTCTCGGCCCTTGACGTCTCCGTGCAGGCCGAGGTCGTCAACCTCCTGCAGGACCTACAGGCGAAGCTTGGCCTCACCTACCTTTTCATCGGCCACGACCTCGCCGTCATCGAGCATGTCAGCGACCACATCCTGGTGATGTCACAAGGCCAGATTGTCGAACAAGGCTCGCCGGCCGAGATCCTCGGTTCGCCGCGCGAGGCCTACACGCGTCGCCTGCTGGCGGCCGTCCCGAAGTTCTAAGGATGACCGACGCGGCCCCGCGCCCCGCCCCTGGGCTCGACCGCACGACGGTCGGGCTCGGGGTTTTGCTAGGGACGCTCGCGGCCTTCACCACCTGGGACCAATGGGCGATCTGGAGCACCAAGGACGATTACACCTTCGGCTACCTCGTGCCGCTTTTTGCCGGCTATGTGGTCTGGGATCGCTGGGCGGAGTCCCGCCCCTTGCTCATGGGTGAGCGCGGCTTCGTCTCCGGCCCGAGCAACCCCTGGGTCGTGCGCGGGGCGGGCCTCGGTGCGTTCGGAGCCTTGCTCATCTTCACCTTCGGAACAGCGGGCCGCATCATGTACGGGACCGGCCCGGCACCGACGGTGCTCATGGCCGGCGGCCTCACGACCTTCGCCCTGTGCCTAGCCTTCCTCTCGGCGCGCGGCCCAGACGACACGGCGCCTGCCGCCACGGCGCGCTGGCGACTCACCGGACTCGTGCTCTTCCCCGCGAGCATCTGGTTGATCTCGGGGCCCTTCCTTTACCTCGTCGATAACCGCATCAAACTCGAGTTGCTGAGCAATGTCACGGAGCTCGTCTCCGGCTTCCTGCGCGCCGCCGACCAGACCATTCGGGTCAGCGGCAATACCATCATCTTCGCCAACGGCGACGCGGTCGGCGTCGCCGACGCCTGCTCGGGGATCCGCTCGCTTTCCGCCTGCGTGTTCGCGGGCGCCTTCCTCGCCGCGCTCTTCCTCGAAGGCGGCCCCGTCGGCCGCCTACTGCGGGGCGCAGCCATGCTGGTCCTCTCGGCCGGCGTCGCCCTGTTGCTCAACATCGGACGCAACACCTACTTGGCGTTCCACGCCCTTCAGCATGGGTCTAAATCGCTCGATGCCGACTTAGCGGGCATCCCCCATGGCCAACCCGGCTTCTCCGCCCTCGGCACCGTCCACGACCTCGCGGGCAATGTGGCGATGGGGCTCGCCTTGCTCCTGCTCCTCTGCCTCCTTCCGTTGCTTAACCGACTTGGCCGCGGCGAACGTGGCCCTCCTCCCGCATGAAGATCCTCCACCTCACCCCGGAACTCGCGCCTTGGTCGAAAGCAGGCGGGCTGGGCGACGCGGCCAGTGCGCTTGCGCGGCAGCTCGCGGCCCTCGGACACGAGGTCCGGATCGTGACGCCGCTCTACGGTTCCGTGCCTGAGCGCGAGCAGATGGGCATCAAACTTGAGTCGTCACAAGTCCCGGTCGGCGGCGACCCACGCCGCGCCGCCTGCCGAGTCCGCTCGCTCGCCGTGGCCCCAAACTGTGAGGCTTGGTTCATCGAGCACGAGGACTTCTACGGCGCCCGGGAGATTTACCCGGCCCGCGAGGACACCGCCGAGCGGGCGGCCTTCTACGGCCGGGCCGGCCTCCAGGCCTGCCTCGAGACCGGCTGGATTCCCGACGTGGTGCACTGCCACGACTGGACCACCGGCCTCATGCCGGTCCTACTCAACACCACCCTGAAGGACACCCCGCTGGGTCGTTGCGCCTCCATCCTCACCATCCACAACCTGCAGCACCAAGGCCTGCTCAGCCGCCGAATCCTCGGCTTCCTCGGCTTGCCGGAATGGCTCTTCCAGCCTGCCGAACTCGAGTGCCTCGGCGGGGTCAATTTCCTGAAGGGCGGCATCCTTCATGCGACCCGCGTCGTCACCGTAAGCCCCACCTATGCCCAGGAAATCCTGACCCCGGCCTACGGTTATGGCCTGGATGACGTAGTGCGCCGGCGGCAAGCCGACCTCGAAGGTATCCTCAACGGGGTCGACAGCGAGGAATGGGACCCGCGCCGCGACCCGCATCTGGTGAAATCATTCTCCGCCGACGACCTGTCCGGTAAGGCCTTTTGCAAGCAGGCATTCTTACGCGAGATGAAACTCGACCCCGACCTACCCATCCCGCTCGTCGGGGTGATCTCCCGCCTCTGGGAGCAAAAGGGCCTGGATCTGGCCGCACGCGCCCTCCCCCGTTTCCTCCGCTCCGGTCAGCTCCAATTCGTGCTCCTCGGCAGCGGCGATGGCTCACTTGAGACCGAATACCGCCGACTCGAGAAGGACTTCCCTGGGCGCTGCGCGGTGCGAATCGGCTACGACCACGGGCTCTCCCACCGCATCGAAGCCGGCGCGGATTTCTTCCTCATGCCGAGTCGCTTCGAGCCTTGTGGGCTAAACCAACTCTATTCCATGGCCTACGGCACCCTCCCCATCGTCCGGGCGACCGGCGGCTTGGCCGATACGGTCAAGGCCTGGAGCCCCTCCGCACGCAAGGGCACCGGGGTGGTCTTCCAGCATGCAGACGTCGCGGGGATCGAGTGGGCCCTCGAACAAGCCTTGGGGCTCTACGGCAAGCCCGCTGATTTCGCGGCTGCCCAAGGCCAGGCAATGCGCGAAGAGTTCAGCTGGTCGAAATCCGCGCAGGCCCACCTGCTTTGTTACGCGAAAGCCATCCGACAGAAACAAATCTGACTATTTTTTGGCAGGATTGACCGCAAATAGTCAGGGCCTTCGACTTGTTTTGAACAAAAGTCAGAAAAAACACCCTAAACGCGGCCCACCGAACTTTGGCACAGGTCGAGCATGAGAGGTGATGCTATGAAGCACACCAACATCATCACCCTCCTCACCCTCACCGCTGCCTCGGCTCTCGCCCAGACCGCTACCACCGCCTCAGTCCCGGCCATCACCGGCAACCTGGGTTTCACCACGGACTACGTCTTCCGCGGGATCTCCCAGACCGGCGGCAAGCTCGCCGTTCAGGGCGGCTTCGACGCCGACTTCAAGAACGGCTTCACCGCCGGCGTCTGGGCCTCCAACGTCTCGGCCGCCTTCGGTAACCTCGAAGTCGACCTCTACGCCAACTACGGCTTCAAGGTCGGCTCCGTGGATGTCTCCGTCGGCTACATCGACTACACCTACAGCTCCGCCGTCAACGGGGGCGAAGCCAACGTCTCGGCCGCCTTCTCCGGCCTGACCCTCAAAATCTCCAAGGGCGTGAGCGGCTACCTGTCCGACTACTACTACGAAGCCGCTTACAGCTACGACATCGCCGCCGTCAAGGGCCTGAACCTCGGCCTGCACTACGGTTCCGACGCCGCCAGCTCGAAGTACGACTACTCGCTCGCCTTGACCTACCCGGTCTTCGGCTTCGCCGGCACCCTGTCCTACTCCGACCTCGAAGCGGGTAAGAGCATCACGGCCGTCACGCTGAAGAAGACCTTCTAATTTAGGAAACTAAATTAGGATATCGCATAGCAAAAGGGGCGTCTTCCGCGAGGAAGGCGCCCCTTCTTTCTTTGTAGGTTGAAAATCGTCGAAATCGGGCAATCTTGCCTCGCTACCGATGATCGAGTCCGCCCGCAAACCTGATTGGCTCCGCGCCAAGCTTCCCGCCGGGCCCGAGTTCCTCGAGACCAAGCAGAACGTCGACCAGCACAAGCTCCACACCGTCTGCCAATCCGCCCAGTGCCCCAACATGGGCGAATGCTGGTCGCGCCGCTCCGCCACGGTGATGATCCTCGGTAACATCTGCACCCGCTCCTGCACCTTCTGCGCCGTCCAATCCGGCCGCCCGACCGAGCTCGACCTCGGGGAGCCCGCCCGCGTGGCCGAGTCCATCGCCCAGATGAAGCTCCGGCACGTGGTCATCACCTCGGTCGCCCGCGACGACCTCAAAGACGGCGGTGCCTCGGTCTGGGCGGCCACGGTGCGAGCCACCCGCCACCGCAACCCGGAGACGACCATCGAAGTGCTGCCGGCCGACTTCCGGGGCGAACAGGTCCACCTGGACACCCTGCTCGACGCCCGCCCGGACATCCTCAACCACAACCTCGAGACCGTGGAGCGCCTGCAGCGCCCCGTGCGCAAGACGGCGCGCTACGACCGCTCCTTCTGGGTGCTCAAGCACGCCAAGTCCCGAGATTTCATCACCAAGACGGGCATGATGCTCGGCATCGGCGAGCGGAAGGAGGAAGTCGCGGCGCTCCTGCGCGACATCGCCGCCGCCGACATCGACATCCTCACGATCGGCCAGTACCTCTCGCCGAGCAAGGAGCATGCCCCCATCGACCGCTGGGTCCACCCCGACGAGTTCGCGGAGTGGAAGGCGTTCGCCCTCGCCGCCGGCGTCAAGCACGTCGAGTCCGGCCCCTTGGTCCGCTCCTCCTACCGCGCCGACGAGCAGGTGGTGAAGTTCAGCCTGATGGAACGCCGCCAGCGCCCCGCCCGCTGAGTCCGTGGACGGCCTTCCCCCGATCGACTTCCGCGCGGAGCTCAACGACGAGCAGTACGCGGCGGTGACCTCCCGGCCCGGCCCGGCCCTCGTCCTAGCGGGCGCCGGCTCCGGCAAGACCCGCACCCTCACCTACCGCGTCGCTTGGCTCCTGCACCAAGGCGCCCGCCCCTGGGACATCCTGCTGCTGACCTTCACCAATAAGTCCGCCAAGGAGATGTTGGAACGGGTCGAAGACCTCACGGGCGTGCCGCGGGGGCAGTTCTGGGGCGGCACCTTCCACTCCATCGGCCAACGCATCCTGCGGCGCAACGCCGAGGCCGCCGGCCGGCAACCAGACTTCACCATCCTGGACCAGAAGGAATCCGAACAACTCTTCTCGGAGATCGTCAAGGAGACCGACAGGGCCTTCATCAAAGATAAGACGAACCCGAAGGCGGGGGTCATCCTCGACGCCTATTCGCATGCCCGCAACACGCTGCGCCCCTTGCCCGAGGTCCTTGCCGAGCGACTGGACTGGATGAAGAGCGGCCCGGAGAAACTCCTCCAATTCTGCCAACGCTACGAGGCGCGAAAGGCGGAAGGGAACTTGTGCGACTTCGACGACCTGCTGGTGCTCTGGCTCAAGGTGCTCGAGACCGACCCGGAAGCCCTCGCCCACTATCGGCAGCGTTTCCAGCATATCCTGATCGACGAGTTCCAGGACACGAACCGACTGCAGAGCCGCATCATCGACCTGCTGGGCGACCGCCACCAGATCATGGCCGTGGGCGATGACGCGCAGTGTATCTACACGTGGCGCGGGGCCGACTGGGAGAACATCATGGCCTTCCCCGAGCGCCACCCCGGCACGGAGTTCCACCACATCGACACCAACTACCGGTCCACCCCCGAAATCCTCGCCTTCGCCAACGAGATTCTCCGCCATCGGCCCAAGGTCGAAGGCTTCGAACGGCAGCTGGTAGCCGTCCGCCCGTGTGGGCCGCAACCCACCGTGTTCACGGTCGGGGACACTTCCCAGCAGGCCAAGCTCATCGGTCGCAAAATCCTCCAGTTGCACAACGAGGGCCACGCGCTCGCCGACATCCACGTCCTCTACCGGGCGCACTACCAGTCCTTGGAGCTCCAGATGGAGCTCAATGCGCTCGGCATCCCCTTCGTCATCACGAGCGGACATAAGTTCTTCGACCTGATCCACGTGAAGGACGTGTTGGCCCACCTGCGCTTCGTGCACAACCCGCGGGACCAGGTCGCGCTCGCGCGCCTGCTCTGCCTCCTCCCGAAAGTCGGCCCGGTCGCGGCCAGCCGGATCGCGCACACGGCCCACGAGGTCGATACCGCCCAGGGACGCGGCCTCGTCCGCGCGCTGCGCGACCCCGAGGTGCTCAAGAAAGTCCCCGAATCGGCCAAGGAAGACTTCACGGACCTGTCGCTCACGCTCGCGGACATGCTGGAGGGGCTCGAGGCGGCCCGGGCCAAACCGGTGCCGACGAACCCGGCGGTGGACCTCTTTGTCGCGGCCTCGGAGGCGAACTCGCCGAAAGTGGCCCGCACGCCCGCCGAGACGACGCGCGTCTGCATCGAGGGCTGGTACGGCACCCACTTGAAGACGATTTTCCCCGATTGGCGCGAACGGGAGCAGGACCTCGTCGGCCTGTTGAGCTTTGCCGCGAAGTTCGAGGAACTCGGCGACCTGGTCGCCCAGGTGGCGCTGCTGAACGGCGAATCCTCCGACAAGAAGGCCGAGCCCGACGAGGACATGCTCCGCTTGACGACCATCCACCAGTCCAAGGGGCTGGAATTCCCCATCGTCTTCCTGCTGGGCGTCGCCGACGGGCTCCTGCCGCTGACCCGCGCCATCGATGATGGTGATGTCGAGGAGGAGCGCCGCCTCTTCTACGTGGCCTGCACGCGGGCCGAGAACATGCTCTTCCTCTTCGCCCCTCGTTTCGCGGTTTCCGGCGAAGGCTACCGCCCCCTCGACCCCTGCCGTTTCATCGAGGAAATGAACCCGGATTGTTACGATTTGGCGGATTATGCCCACCGTCGGCTTTAGGCTGATTATGACGCGACCCAAGGGGTAGTGGCTTGCCATTGCCAAGGGTGGTCATTTATGACTCAAACCAATCTTTATAGCCCATCGCCATGCCCAAGGTACTCGTCGCCGACAAAATTTCACCCACCGGGGTCGCCCTCCTTAAGTCCCAGCCGGGCTATGAGGTCATCGAAGCCTACGGCTCTTCCCCCGAGAAGATCCTGACGCTCGTCGGCGACGTCCATGCCATCCTGGTCCGCTCGGAAACCCAGATCACCAAGGAAGTCCTCGCCGCCGCCCACCGCCTCGTCTGCGTCGGCCGCGCCGGCGTGGGCGTTGACAACATCGACGTCGACGCCGCCACCGAGCGCGGCGTGATCGTGATGAACACCCCCTCGGGCAACACCATCGCGACCGCCGAGCTGACCTTCACCCACCTGCTTTCGCTCGCCCGTCCCGTGCCCGAGGCCGTCCAGTCGATGCGCGAAGGCAAGTGGGACCGGAAGACCCTCTCCGGCACCGAGCTCTTCGGCAAGACCCTCGGCGTGCTCGGCCTCGGCCGCATCGGCGCCGAAGTCGCCAAGCGCGCCCTCGCCTTCGGCATGAAGGTCGCCGCTTACGACCCCTACCTCACCGAGGCCCGCGCCAAGTCGCTCGGCGTCATCATGGCCACCCTCGAAGAGGTCTTCGTGACCGCCGACTACATCACCGTGCACATGCCCCTCACCGAGCAGACCGAGGGCATGGTCAACGCCGCGGCGTTCGCCAAGATGAAGAAGGGTGTCAAGATCGTGAACTGCGCCCGCGGCGGCATCGTCGTCGAAGCCGCCCTCGCGGACGCGCTCGCCTCTGGCCAGTGCGGCGGTTGCGGCTTCGACGTCTTCGTCGAGGAGCCCCTCGCCAAGAATCACCCGCTCCGCTCGCTGCCCAAGGCCCACCTCTCCCCGCACCTGGGCGCCTCCACCTCGGAAGCCCAGGAAAACGTCGGCGTCGAAGTCGCCGAGGCCGCCATCATCGTGCTCAGCGGCGGTTCGCCCGCCAACGCGGTCAACCTGCCCTCCGTCGACTCGCAGACGCTCGCCGCCATCCGTCCCTTCCAGAGCCTGGCCGAGAAGCTCGGGGCCATCGCCCGCCAGCTCGCCGCGCCCGGCCGCGTCGAATCCCTTCGCCTGACCACGTTCGGCACCGGCTCCGAGCAGGGCGCCACCGCCATCGCCCGCTCCATCCAGCGTGGCTACCTTCGCGGCATCAGTGAAGGCGTCAATGACGTCAATGCCCCGAGCAAACTCAAGGCCCTCGGCGTCGAGGTCCAGTCCGTGCGCTCCTCGGCCGAGGCCGACTACAAGGAACTCGTGCTCGTCGAGGCCCTCCTCGCGGGCGGCAAGACCGTCTCCGTCGCCGGTACCATCCTCGGCAAGGCCCACTCGCCCCGCATCGTCTCAATCAACGGCCGCACCCTCGAGTTCGTCCCCGAAGGCAAGCTCCTCCTCATCGAGAACCAGGACCAGCCCGGCATCATCGGCGCCCTCGGCACCCTGCTTGCGCAGGAACGCGTCAACATCGCCAACATGGCCCTCAGCCGCACCGGCGGCGCCAACGCCCTCGCCGTCTACCAGCTCGACACCGCGCCGGGTGCCGCCGCCCTGGCGGAGATTCTCCGCAACCCGGCGATCGTCAGCGCTAAGCTGATCGACGCCTAAGCGATGTTCCTGGCGCTCGGAGTCATCGCCGCGCTCGGCTACCTGCTCGGCTCCGTCAACTTCGCCGTGCTCGTGGCCAAGCGTCACGGCGTCGACATCCACAAGGAGGGCTCCGGCAACCCCGGCGCGACGAACGTCAAACGCGTCCTCGGCAAAGGCCCGGGCAACTTGGTCTTCGCCCTCGATGCCCTGAAAGGGCTGGTCGGCACCGGCCTGCCCCACCTGCTCCTGCTCCTTAACTTCGACCTCGGCCTGCCCAAGGACGACGCCCAGGCGCTGTTCTTCGTCAGCGTCGCCGGCTTCATCGGCACCTTGCTCGGCCACTGCTTCTCGTGCCTCCTCAGGTTCAAGGGCGGCAAGGGAGTGGCCTCCACCATCGGCGGCCTCCTCGTGCTCCTCCCCGTCCCCATCATCATCGGCGCAGCCATCTGGGGGCTCGTGTTCGCTCGCGCGCGCTACGTTTCCCTCGCCTCGATCGCCCTCGGCGTCTCCCTCCCCCTTTCCTGCTGGCTCCTCCCACTCATGACCTCGCTGAAGTTCGGCCCCGCCGAGTTCTGGTTCGCCGCGGCCATCGCCGCCTTCAACGTGTGGACGCACCGTTCCAACGTCGGCCGCCTGCTCGCCGGCACCGAGAATCGCTTCAGCAAGAAAGCATGACCCCTTCGCAATGACCGCCCCTCGCACCATCGGCATCGGCATCCTTGGCCTCGGCACCGTCGGCCAAGGCGTCTGGAAGCACCTCACCGAGAAACAAACCGACCTCGAGTCGCGCCTCGGCGTCAAGCTCGACCTCCGGCGCGTCGCCGTCCGCGACCTCAAGAAGAAGCGTGCGGTCAAGGTGCCTTCCACCAAGACCACCCGCGACCCCCTCGAGGTCGTCGACGACCCCAAGGTCCACGTCGTCTGCGAACTCATCGGCGGGACGACCATCGCCCGCGAGCTCACCCTCCGCGCGCTCCGCGCCGGCAAGGTCGTGGTTTCCGCCAACAAGGCGCTGCTCTGCCAGCACGGTCCCGAAATCTTCGACGCCGTCCGCCGACATGGCGGCCAGTTCCTCTTCGAGGCGAGCGTCGCCGGCGGCATTCCGATCATCAAGGCAATCCGCGAAGGCCTGGTGGCGAATCGCTTCGAGCTGATCGTCGGCATCCTCAACGGTACATGCAACCACATCCTCACCCGCATGGGCGAGGACAGCCTCTCTTTCGCCGACGCCCTCAAGGAGGCCCAGCAGTTGGGCTATGCCGAGACCGACCCGACGCTCGACATCGACGGCATCGATGCCTTCCACAAGGCTTCCATCCTCGCCTGGCTCGCCCACGGCAAGTGGGCGCCCCGGGCCCGCACGCTCGTCGAGGGTATCCGCAACATCGGCCCGGCGGACATTGATTTCGCCCGCCGCTTCGGCTTCGCGCTCAAGCACCTCGCCGTTATCCGCCGCGACTTCAAGGCCGGCTGGATGACCGTCGGGGTCTACCCCGCCCTCGTGCCGAATCGCGACATCCTCGCCCGCGTCTCCGGCGTGAACAACGGCATCACCCTGCGCGGCGACGTGGTCGGCGCGACCACCCTCACGGGACGCGGCGCCGGTGGCGACGCCACCGCCTCGGCCGTGATCGGCGACATCGTCGACGCCATCGCCGCCCTCACGGGAGCCGCCAACCCCGGGCTCTCCGCCGAAAGCCTCGCCGCCCGCGAGCAACTGGGCCGCCAAGTCCGCATGGCCAACCTCGATGAGATCGTCTCGCCGTTCTACCTGCGCCTCTCGCTCCTCGACAAGGCGGGCGTCTCCGAGGGCATCTACCGCATCTTCTCCAAGCACAAGGTCTCCATCGCTCGCGTGATCCAGTACGAGCACCCGAACCAAGGGCGCGGCACCGTCACCCTCTCGACCTACCCGGTCAACGAGGCCAAGATGTCCAAGGTCTTGACAGAGCTCCGCCGCCTCAAGACGGTGCTCGAGGAGCCGGTCGTGCTCCGCATCTTCTCCCCGGAATCCTAAGGATGGCCCTGATTGTCCAGAAATACGGCGGTACTTCCGTCGGCAACGTTGACCGCATCCAGAATGTGGCGGCCAAAATCAAGGAACAGTGGTCCCAGGGGCATCGCCTCGTGGTGGTGGTCTCGGCCCGCAGCGGCGTCACCAACGACCTCATCGCCCGCGCCAAGGCCCTCCAGAAACTTCCGGATGAACGCGAGATGGACGTCCTCATGGCCGTGGGCGAGCAGGAGACCATCGCGCTGACCGTCATGGCCCTCCACGCCATCGGCGTACCCGCGGTCTCCCGCACCGGCGCCCAGGCGGGGATCTTCACGGACGACGTCCACACCCGCGCCCGCATCACCCGCATTTCGGGGGGCGACCTCCTCGCCCGCCTCGACGAAGGCAAAGTCGTCGTGGTCGCCGGCTTCCAAGGGGTCACCGAGCAAGGCGAGGTCACGACCCTGGGCCGCGGCGGCTCCGACCTGACCGCGATCGCCGTGGCGGCCTCCATCAAGGCCGACCTCTGCCAGATCTACACCGACGTCGACGGCGTCTACACCGCGGACCCTCGCATCGTGCTCAACGCGAGCAAGCTGCCCGAGATCTCCTACGAGGAGATGCTCGAGCTGGCCTCCAGCGGCTCCAAGGTGATGCAGTCGCGCTCGGTCGAGTTCGCCCAGAAATACAACGTCCCCTTCGAAGTCCGCTCCTCCTTCAACGACCAACCCGGTACCATCGTGAAAGCCATCGCCAAAACCCTCGAAGACGCGGCTATCGCCGGCGTCGCCCTCGACCGTCTGCAGACCCGCGTCACGGTCAGCGACCTGCCCGACAACCCGCAGGCCTTCGCCGCCCTCTTCGACGACCTCGGCGAGGCCGGCCTGAGCGTGGACATGATCATCAAGAACCTCGGGAAGGACGGTAAGTCCAACCTGACGTTCTCGGTCACCACCGACCAATTCAGCCGCGTCGAGAAAGTCGTCGGCGAGACGCTCCAGAAGCTCGGCTCGGGCTCGGTCCGCTCCGCCGGCGAGATCTCCAAGCTTTCCATCGTGGGCGTCGGCATGATCTCCCACCCCGGCGTGGCCGGCACCCTGTTCAAGGCCCTGGCCTCCGTCGGCGTGAACAGCGAGCTCATCACGACCTCCGAGATCAAAATCTCCGTCGCGCTGGAGCCGGCCAAGGCCGACGCCGCCGTCCGGGCCGTGCACACCGCCTTCGGTCTCGACAAAGCCTGAGCCCCCGCACTCCCCTCTTGCCCGAGGCATCGGACCGCACATTGTCAGGTCGATGCCTCGGTTGTTTCTGGCCACCCTCCTCGCCGTCGCCGGCGGCCTCGCCGCGCCCGCGCGCGGTCAGGACCTGCCGTCCAAGACCTTTGGAACCGGCGGGGCCAGTACCCCGGAACGGGTCGCCCGGCTGCGCGACCTCATCGAGTTGGCTGATGAGGCGCTAGGCGCCGGCTTGTCCGCGACCGCCGAGGAACTTTACCGGCAGGCGGCGACCAACACGGCACCCGGCACCCCCGAGCGCGGCCGCATCGCCCTCGGCCTTTCCGCCGCCTTGCTCGAGCGCACGCGCCTCGCAGAAGCCAAGGTCGCCTTGACCGAAGCCCCGCCCGGACCCGCCCGGCAACTCCGCGAAGGCCTGATCGCCCTGCTGGACGACCGCCTCACCGAGGCGGCGAAAATCGCCAACGACCTCGACCCGCCCCGACTCCCGCCCAATGAGGTGGCCTGGGGGCACGCCCTCCGCTGGATGATCGCCGCCAACCAAGGCGAAAACTTGGCGATCAACCTGAACCTGGAGGCGGCCGGCCGCACCGCGACGTCGGAGGAACAGAAACAGCGCATCGAGCTCCTCGGCTACCGCGCCTTGGTCACCGCGGGCAAGGTCGACGAGAAGACGGTCAGTTTGCTCCGCGAAATGACCAGCAATGCCAAGGGGTCGCCGCTGGCTTTCGCCTACGCGCGCAACCTCGCGCTCGCCATCGCCCGGCTCAACGATTGGCCAGTGCTCGCTTCCGGCGCACCCGAGACCGACGCCTACCGCAAGGAGAAGGCTCGCGTGCGCGCGACCCGCTCCGAGGCCGCGCAAATCCTCGCCGACTGCGGCCCCCTCAGCGAAGCCCGGCTGGCGGAGGCCGACTTGCTCGCCGGGCTGATCATCGGGCCGGACAGTTTGGATGGCCGTCGCCGGCTGATGGCGGCCGCCCGCAACAGCGCCAACCCCGCCGTCCGGCTCACCGCGTTGCGCGGCTTGGTCGCCGCCGCCTTCGAGGCACCGCTGACGGAACGCAAATCCGTCGCCAATGAGGTCTACGACTTCCTGATGAAACGCCAGGGGGACTTTGCCTACGATTGCCCCCGCGACCCCAAGGTGCTCGATGCGATCCACCTCGCCCGGGCCCAACTCATGACTTTGGCCGGCAACCGGGAGAAAGCCCGCCAGGCCGCCGAAGACCTCCTGCGCGACGTGCCCGCCAGCCCCCTCGCCCGCGAAGCCAACCGCACCTTGGCCATCGCCGCCTGGGGCGAGGGCTCCTACCGGCTCGCGGCCGACTACCTGACCAAGTTGCGCGAGCAATCCGAGGAGCCGGCCGTGCGCGACACCCTGGCCGTGCTGACGGCCGACTCCCTCTTCCTCGCCGGCGACTTCGTGCTGGCCGAGAAAGCCTACGCCACCCTCCAGCATGAAGCGCGCGACCCGGAGTTGGTCGCCGCCGCCAGTTACCAGTTGATTTTGAGCGTGCTGGCGCAAGGCAAGGATGCGGTGCTCCGCGATCGAGCGGCCGGGCTCATCGAGACCTCGGCCCGCGCCAGCCGCCCGCCCGACCGCGAAACCCTCTGGCGCAACACCTGGAACGTCATCGATGACGCCCGCAAATCACTGCAACCGGACGAGGCCGACCGGCTCGTGACCCGGCTCGCCCCGTTCATCCGGAGCGCGGCCAATGACCCGGTCTTCGGCCTCCGCTTCGCTTGGCTCAAAGCCCTCATCGCGCTCGGCAATGGCCAGACCAACGCCGCGATCGGGCTGGCGGATGAGATTTCCACGCGACTGGACCGCATCAACACCACGCCCGACAGCCCCGTCATCCGCGAACTCAAGGAAGCGGTCCCCGAGTTGCGCGGCCACGTCGCCCTGCTGCGCGCCCGGACCTTCCTCGGCCAAGACGCCAACAAGGGGCGCGATGAGTTCCGCAAACTGCGCACGGCCCAGCCGAACAGCCCCGCGGCCGCGGCGTCCTACCTCGCCGAAGGTCGGTTCCTCGCCGGCCAACAGCTGCATGCGGAGGCGCAGGCGCTCTTCACGCGCCTTGGTCAGGACTTCGCGGGCAAGCCCGGCCTGGCCGAGTTCGCCGCGCTGGGTCTCTATGAGGCCGCCGAGCAGGCCGTCCTCCAAGCGCCCACCGAGGGCGAGGCCAAGCTCAAGCAAGCGGTGGAGCTGCTGGAGATCTTCGCCGAAGAACACAGCCGCAACCCCCTGATCGTCCGCGTCACCTTGCGCCGCGCGGAGCTCCTGCGGGCGCTCGGGCTCTTCGATAACGCCTATAAGATCCTCGACGAACTGATCCGCAACCACGCGGAGGATCCGGCTCGCCCCCAGGCGGAGATGGCTCGAGCGGACGCCCTGCTGGGACGCTCCGAACTAAACCGGGACCGAATGGGCCAGTTGGATCGCCCGCGCGTGAGCCTCGCCGTGGCGGCCTACCAACGCGTCTGCGATTCCTACGCCAAGGACCCCGACACCGCCGCGGAGGCGCGCTACAAACTGGCCTTGGCCCTGTTGGAACGAGCGGGCACGGAGACGGGGATCGATGCCAACGGCACCCTCCGCGAAGCCCGGGCGACCCTGATGGGGTCACTGGCCAAACTCCGCGCCGACCCGACCAAGGCGGCCCCGGAGTACACGCATGGCGGCCGCACTTGGCTCGCCCGCTCGATCCTCCTGCTCGGTCAGGTCTGGGAAAAGGAAGGCAATGTGGCGGAGGCCATCGCCGCCTACCAGTTGATCCCGGAACTGAACAGAGGCCTCAAGGCCGGGGAAGCCCGCCTGCCTGGACAAGCCGCCGCCGAAAGCAAACTTGCGACCCTCCGCCGCCCCAAATAAAAACGTCCAATGACCGCCTTAGCCTTTTCCTTCCCCTTCGACGCCGGCCCGTTCGCTTGGCTGCTGGTGGCGCTGGCCTTCTTGGTGCTGGTCTTCGTCGTGGAGCGCACGATGTTTCTCCACCGCGGTTTGGTACTTTCGTCAGACTTCATCGACGGGGTACGGAACAACCTCCTGGCGGGCCGTCCTCTCGAAGCGCTCGCCGCCTGCGAAGAATCCCCTGGGCCGATCCCCCGGGTGGTCAAAGCGGCCTTGCTGCGCTCGACCCAAGGGGAAGAGGCCATGCGCGCCGCCGCGACGGAGGCCGCCTTATTGGAACTGCCCGTCCTGGAACGCCGGCTGGGCTCGATCGCCGCAATCGGCCGGGTCGCGCCCCTGCTTGGCTTGGCTAGCGGCGTCCTCTCCGGTTATGGCATCGTCACCGCGCTGCGTGACGGCAGCCTTTACGCCAGCGCCGACGCCGTCATGCTGCAAGCCCAGGCGGCCCTCGCCACCGTCGGTTTCGGTCTGCTCATCGCCGCGGTCTGCGCCCTCGCCCACCACTTCTTGGTCGGCCGCGTCCGCTCGATCGTGACCGAGATGGAAATCGCCGCCCACTCGATCATCACGTTCGTCCGCCACGAAATGCCGGCGGCAGTCCCCAAAGCCTGAGCATGCGCACGCCGCTCGGAGTCCTCGCGAAGGTCCGCCCCTTGGAACAAGGGCTCGACTTCACCCCTTTGGCCGCCGCCGGCCTGGCTTGTGCCTTGGTCTGGTTGCTGGTCGGACAATTCGCGTTCATCCCCGGGACCTATGTGGCGTTTGACGAGCGCGAAGCCGCCGTCAGCCGCCAGCCCCAGGTTCCGCGCAATACCGCAAGCGACTTGGCGCGCACCGCGACCGCCGTCACCCTGGTCTCGGCGCGCGGCACGGGTATCTACGTCGTCTCCGGCCGCGTCATCGATCGCACCGGTCTCCAGAAGGAACTCAGCCGGGTTGCCGCCACGGGCGGACGAGACCGACCCGTGCTGATCAAAGCCGACGCCGCCTTGACGATGCAGGCTTTCGTGGAGGTCTGCGCGCTCGCCCGGGCCGCGGGTTTTCCTGGCGTGCTGATCGCGACCGAAGAGCCCAAGTAGCCCTCGCTGTTCACGGTTGCCAGAGGCGGGGCTCCGGGGGCAATCTCCGCTCTCCCGTGCCGACGCCCGTCCCCCCAAAGCCGACCGACCTTCCCCGTCACGTGGGGATCATCATGGATGGAAATGGCCGGTGGGCCGCCGCCAAGGGCCTCCCCCGACTGGAAGGCCATCGCCGGGGGGCGGAGCGCTTGATCGAAATCGTCGACGACTGCCTCGACCTAGGCATCGGCACGCTGACCGTGTTCGCCTTCTCGGCCGAAAACTGGAAACGCCCGGCCGAGGAGATCAGCGGCCTCTTTAAACTCGGCGAGTGGGTTCTGCGCGCGCACCTGAGCCGCCTCGAGCGCCGCAAGGTGCGGCTCCGGGTGATCGGCGACCTCAGCGCGATGCCGGAGTTCGTCCGCCGCCCGTTGGCCGATGCGATCGAGGCTACCCGCGACTTCACGGCATTTGAACTGGTGGTGGCGCTGAACTATGGCGCCCGTCAGGAGATCGTCGCGGCCACCCGCCAGCTCGCCGAGGATGTCGTCGCCGGCCGATTGCAGCCTGACCAGGTGGACTGGCCCGCGGTCGCCTCCCGTCTGCAGACCGCCGGCCTGCCGGACCCCGACCTCATCATCCGCACCTCGGGTGAGCATCGGCTCAGCAACTTCCTCCTCCTCCAGTCGGCTTATGCGGAGATTGTATTTGCCTCGGTGCATTGGCCCGACTTTACCAAGGACCAACTCCGGCTCGCCCTCGCCGAATACGCCAAGCGTGAGCGCCGTTTCGGCATGACCCCCGAGCAACTCCACACCCCACCCACCGCATGAAAGACCGCGCCCTGAGCACCCTTGGACTGTGGGTCGTCGTCGGCCTGGTCATCTGGGTCGGGGGCTTCTTCTCGGTCGCGGAGCAAGCCGCCTTCGGCCTGCTCGCCCTGCTGGTCGGCGCCGCCCAATACGAATTCCATCAACTCGCGGCGCGCATCCCGGGAGTCCGGAAACCGAGCCCCTCGGGAATCGTCGCCGGCTTCATCCTGCTCTTCGCGCTTTTCTTCCTCGCGAACGAACGGGCCCGCGCCAACGCCCTGCTCATCGTCGGCGCCCTGCTCTTCGGACTCCACCTCCTGACCCTACTCCGCCGCCCGACGGAAGTCCCGGCCTTGCTCCGCCGTTTCCCGACGCTCTACGGCTTCATCTACATCCCGTTCATGCTCGCCCCGCTCGTGGCCATCGCGCGCATGGAAGATGGCCAGCTGCTGACGCGGCAGCCCATCGGTCTTTACTACGTCATCTGGGTCGTCGTCGCGACGAAGTTCACCGACGTCGGGGGACTGTTGATCGGAGTCCCCTTCGGCAAGCACAAGGTCGCCCCGACCATCAGCCCGGCGAAAAGTTGGGAAGGCAGCGTCGGCGGGATCATCATCTCCGCCGCGGCCTCCGCCCTCTTCGCCTGGATTTGCGTCGGCCCCCTGCAGTTGCCCTTCATGACCCCGGGCAAAGCGGCGCTCATGGCCCTGCCCCTCGCCGTCCTCAGCATCCCCTCCGACTTGGCCGAGTCCGTCTTCAAACGACTGGCGGGCGCCAAGGACTCCGGCGCCACCATCCCCGGCATCGGCGGGGCGCTCGACCTTCTCGATAGCCTGGTCCTGACTTCACCGACGGCGCTCATCCTTCTCTCTTACTGCCTCGATTGGGCTAAGCGGGCCTGATGATGACGGAAGCCCCTCCGCTCCATGTCCTCACCGGCCCGACGGCGGCCGGGAAGACGGAGGCCGCGCTGGACTGGGCGGAACAACACAACGCCGAAATCCTCTCGTGCGATTCGGTCTGCGTTTATCGCGGGATGGATATCGGCTCGGCCAAGCCGACCGCGGCGCAGCAAGCCCGCGTGCGGCATCACGGGCTCGACCTCGTGTCACCGGCGGAACGCTTCTCGGTCGTGCAGTTCGTATCGATGGCGCGGGCGGCGATCACGGACGCCCACCAACGCGGGAAGAAAATCCTGGTGACGGGCGGGAGCGGCTTCTACCTCGCGGCGTTCTTCGGCCCGGTCTCGGACGAATACCCCATCAGTGACGCGGTGATCGAAATGGTGCGCACCTTGCAAACCCAAGGCCCCGCCGCGGTCCTCGCCGCCTTGCAGGAACTCGAGGGCACTACCGGGCTTCCGGCCTGGCTCGACACCCGGAACCCGATCCGCGTTGTGAAGGCCTTGGAACGCCGGCTGGCTTCCGGTCGCCCCCTGAAGAGCCTCCGCGAGGACTTCCTCCTCCGTCCCGGCCCCTTCGCCGACCATCCGGTGAGCAGTGAACTCCTGGAGCGGCCCGACGGCGAGTTGCGCAGGCGCATCGCCCAGCGCACCGACGAGATGCTCCGGTCCGGGCTGATCGCCGAGGCGGAGCACCTACTCACGCTTAACCTCGACCCCGAGTTGGCCTCGGCCCGGGCGGTAGGCTACCGGGCGACCATGGAGTGGCTCCAGGATGGCCGTCGCGTGGCCTTGGAGGGCCTCGCGGAGCGGATCAACCTCGATACCTGGGCCTTGGTCCGGAAACAGCGCAAATGGTTTCGGCGGCTGGATTTGCGCCCAAATACCGGGGAATAAGCCCTCGGAAGGGCCGAGTCTGGCCTTGCCGGGCGAAAAGCGGCCTTCTTTGCCACTTTTCCCGCCTCCTGCCTTGCTTTGGCTCGCTTTTTGCCCTTTTTTAGTGCCGCACCCTCACCCCGCCTACCCATGCCCCTCAAACTCGGCCAGCCCCTTCCTGAAATCACCCTGAAGCAGAAGACCGACTCCGGTCTCGTGGACGTCAGCCTCCGCCGCAACGTCGGCAAGGGCAAGACCGTCATCCTCTTCGTCCCGCTCGCCTTCTCCGTCGTCTGCACCGAAGAGCTCTGCAAGGTCACCGGCCTGCTCGACGAGTACAAGAAGCTCGGCGCCGACGTCATCGCGATCTCGGTCGACTCTCCCTTCGCCCAGGAAGCCTGGGCCAAGCAGGCGGGCATCTCCGTCACGCTCCTCTCCGACTTCAACCGCGTCGCGGTCAAGGCCTTCAAGGTCAAGGACACCCGCGTGATCCCGGAGAAGTACAACCTGCTCAACGTCGCCAAGCGTTCGGTCTTCGTCGCCGACAAGAATGGCCTTGTGGTGCACTCCGAGGTCAAGCGCGACCCGGCCTCCATGCCGAACTTCGCCAAAATCAAGAAGGCCGTCGAAGCCTAAGCGACCCAACGACCTCCCAACGCGACCGCCGAAAGGCGGTCGCTTCGTTTACGGAGTCGGAGATGCTAATTGGGTTGCCAATCACCCCATTGGAAAATATAGAAACTAGATGGAAAGCACGCCTGCCCTGCCCCTGCCCACGTCGGATGAGAAGATCATGGCCATCATCATGCACGTCATGCCGCTCTTCGGCCTGGTGCTGATCGGCCCCTTCATCATCTGGCTGATCAAAAAGGACGAAAGCCCCTACCTGCGGACCCAAGGCGCAAACCTGCTCAACTTCCATCTAAGCACCCTGCTTTATGCCTTCATCGGCGTGGTCCTGACTCTCGTCCTTGTCGGGTACTTACTGCTCTGGTTGCTCGGCATTTACTACTTCATCCTGAGCATCGTCGGTCTGGTCAAGGTGGTGGACGGCAAGACCTACCGATTCCCCCTCTCCATCGGCTTCCTGTCCTAAGGAAGCGATAGGCGTTTAAAAGGCGGTCGGGCTTGCCCCGGCCGCCTTCTTTGCTTTTGGCTCATAGCCTGACTGGCGTCGCCCAGACTCCCTCCCCTCTCCTCCCACCACTCATGGCCCACCCCGACCCCTTCAACGCCCTCCGCCCGTTCACCGCTGGTGGCAAATCCGGGCAGCTCTACTCCGTGCCCGCGCTTGAGCAGGCCGGTCTCGGCAAGATTTCCCGCCTGCCCGTCTCGATCCGCCTCGTGCTCGAGTCCGTGCTACGCAACTGCGACGGCGTCGCGGTCACCGAGAACGACGTCAAAGCCCTCGCCGCCTGGAACGCCACCAAGCCGGTCGACACCGAAATCCCGTTCGTCGTCGCGCGCATCGTCCTGCAAGACTTCACCGGCGTGCCACTGCTCGTCGACCTCGCCGCCATGCGCGAGGCCGTCGCGAAGCTCGGCAAGGATAGCGCCGTCATCGAACCGCTCGTCCCCGTCGACCTTGTCGTCGACCACTCCGTCCAGGTCGACCGCGCCGGCACCGCCACCGCGTTCCTCGAGAACCTTCGCCAGGAGTTCGGCCGCAACACCGAGCGCTATGAGTTCCTCAAGTGGGGCATGCAGGCCTTCAAGACCTTCGGTGTCGTCCCGCCCGCCATCGGCATCGTCCACCAGGTCAACTTGGAGTATCTCGCCAAGCTCGTCTTCGAGAAGGACGGCATCTTCTACCCCGACACCCTCGTCGGCACCGACTCCCACACGACCATGATCAACGGCATCGGCGTCGTCGGCTGGGGCGTGGGCGGTATCGAGGCCGAAGCCGGCATGCTCGGCCAGCCTGTCTACTTCCAGACCCCCGAGGTCATCGGCGTCAATCTCACCGGCCGCCTCCGCGAAGGCGTCACCGCCACCGACCTCACGCTCCGCCTCACCGAAATCCTCCGCAAGGCCAAGGTCGTCGGCAAGTTCGTCGAGTTCTACGGCGAAGGCACCGAAGCCCTCTCGCTCGCCGACCGCGCCACCATCGCCAACATGGCCCCGGAATACGGCGCCACCATGGGCTTCTTCCCGGTCGACGACAAGTCGCTCGACTACCTGCGCCAGACGGGCCGCGACGAAACCCACGTGGAACTGGTGCGCGGTTACTACCAGGCCCAGGGCCTCTTCGGCATCCCGAAGGCCGGCAGCATCGACTACACCCAGACCATCGACCTCGACATCAGCACCGTCGTCCCTTGCGTCTCCGGCCCGAAGCGCCCGCAGGACCGCATTGACCTCCCGAAGATCAAGGACACCTTCGACTCGCTCTTCACCGCCGCCAAGGATAAGAACGGCTTCGGCAAGGCCGCGGCCGACCGCGCCGCCGCCGCCCCCGTGGGCGCGACCGGCCGCTCGCTGAAGCATGCCGACGTCGTGATCGCCGCGATCACCTCCTGCACCAACACCTCCAACCCGTCCGTGATGGTCGCCGCCGGCCTCGTCGCCAAGAAGGCCGTCGAGAGGGGCCTGAAGGTGAACCCGAACGTGAAGTGCTCGTTGGCCCCCGGTTCCCGGGTGGTCACCGACTACCTCGATGAAATCCAGCTCTCTGGCTACCTCGACCAGCTCGGCTTCAACCTCGTCGGTTACGGTTGCACGACCTGCATCGGTAATTCCGGCCCGCTCGACGCCGACATCGAAGGCGCCATTAAGGCCGGCGACCTCGTCACCGCCTCGGTGCTCTCAGGCAACCGCAACTTCGAAGCCCGCGTCCACGGCGCCGTCCGCGCGAACTTCCTGATGTCCCCGCCCCTCGTCGTCGCCTTCGCCCTCGCCGGCCGCGTCGACCTCGACCTCGATGCCGAACCGCTCGGCACGGGCAAGGACGGGCAGCCGGTCTTCCTCAAGGACCTCTGGCCGACCCAGGCGGAGATCGCCGACCACGTCGCCCGCGGCCTCAAGCCCGCGATGTTCAAGTCGAAATACGCCGCCGAGTCCCTCGCCAACGCCACCGCCGAGTGGAAGGGCGTCCAGGGCGGCACGGGCGCGCGCTTCAGCTGGAAGGAATCGTCCACCTACATCCAGGAGCCGCCGTTCTTCAAGGGCTTCTCCATGACGCCCCCGGCGGTCCCCGGGCTCACCAAGCTCCGCCCGCTGGCGCTGCTCGGCGACTCCGTCACCACCGACCATATCTCGCCCGCAGGCTCATTCGCCGAGGCCACCCCGGCCGGCAAGTTCCTGCTCGCCGCCGGCGTCACCAAGAAGGACTTCAATTCCTATGGCTCGCGCCGCGGCAACGACCGCATCATGACGCGCGGCACCTTCGCCAACACCCAGGTGAAGAACCGCATGGCCGACGGCAAAGAAGGTGGCTTCACCAAGGTCCAACCCGACGGCAAGATCGAGGCGATCTACGACGCCTGCCAGACCTACGCGCAGCGCGGCGAGGGTATGATCGTCTTCGGTGGCGTCGACTATGGCATGGGCTCGTCCCGCGACTGGGCCGCCAAGGGCACGGCCCTCCTCGGCATCCGTGCCGTGGTCGCCCAGTCCTTCGAGCGCATCCACCGCTCCAACCTCCTCGGCATGGGCGTGCTGCCCCTTGAGTTCGCCGACGGCAAGAACGCCTCCTCCTACCAGCTCGACGGCACCGAGACCTTCGACCTCGAAGGCCTTGCCAGCCCGATCAAACCGAAGACGCCAGTGACGCTGGTCATTCGCCGCGCCAACGGGCAGGTCGACCAGGCCCCACTCGTGGCCCGCATCGATACCGCGATCGAGGGTGAGTACTATCGCCACGGCGGTATCCTGCCGTACGTCCTGCGCCAGATCCTGAAGAAGTAAGCGCCCCGGCGCGACGCGACCAGGGGCGGTCCCGCGAGGGGCCGCCCCTTTTCCTTGCCCGCCTACCCCGCCCGCCCTAGGACTGAGGCATGGAAATCGGCATCGTCAACGGCCCCAACCTCGACCGACTCGGCAAGCGCGAGCCCGAGGTCTACGGCCACGCCACCCTCGCCGACCTCGAGTCGACGATTACCGCGCACGCCAAGAAGGCAGGCGTGAAGACCCGTTTCTTCCAGTCCAACCACGAAGGCAAACTGATCGACACCATCGCCAAGTGGGCCGACGAAGGGGTTAAGTTCCTCGTCATCAACCCGGGGGGCCATACCCACGTCAGCGTGGCCCTGCGCGATTGCCTCGCCGGCTCCGGCATGAAGGTCGTCGAGGTGCACATCTCGAACATCTACAAGCGCGAGGAATTCCGCCACAAGTCCGTGACCGCCTCCGCGTGCGAAGGCGTCATCACCGGCCTCGGCTTCCCGGGCTACCTCCTCGCGGTCGACTACCTTGTCGCGCAGCACCAGCCGGCCGCCAAGGCCAAGCCCGCGAAGAAGAAAAAAACGAGGCAAACCCGCAAGTGAGATGAGCCCGACCTTCCAAGGGCTCCTTGCCAGCTGCTTGCTGGGCTGGTGCGCCTTGGAAGCCGCCGCGGTCGACGTGGTACCGCTGGACATCACCGGTGCCGTCCAGCCGCAGGTGACCATGGGGGACGACGGCCGGATCCATCTGACCTTCGGCCAAGGCCAGGCCATTTTCTACACCGCCTCGGCGGATGGCACGACGTTCTCCCCGCCGATCCAGGTCGGCCGGCTGGAGAAACTCGCCCTCGGCATGCGCCGCGGACCGCGCATCACCGCGAGCAAGGACACCATCCTGATCACGGCGCTCTCCCACGCCGACGGCAACCTCCATGCCTGGACTTCACCCGATGGTCGGCGCTGGCAGGAACAGCCGGCCCTGAATAGCGTTCCGCTCTCCGCCCGGGAGGGCCTCCAAGCGCTGGCCGGCGACGGCCGCGGCAAAGTCGCGGTCACCTGGCTCGACCTGCGCACGGGCAAGATGAGCCTCTGGGCGAAATTCTCCCTCGACGGCGGCCGGGCCTGGTCTGAAGACCGCTTGGTCTACGCCGCCCCGGACGGGCCGATCTGCCAATGCTGCGCGCCTAGCGTCGCGTTCGCCCCCGATGGCCGCATCGGCATCCTCTGGCGCAACCTCGTGCAAGGTGCGCGTGACCTTTATGCCACGGAGACCACCGACGGCCTGCATTTCAGCCCCGCCCGCAAGCTCGGCCAAGGCACCTGGATGCTGAACGGCTGCCCGATGGACGGCGGCTCCCTGGCCTATGACCCCGCCGGCGGCTGGCTACCGGTCTGGAAGCGGGTCCGAACGGTCTTCGCGAGCGACAATGCCGCGCAGGAGCGCAAGGTCGCCGATGGGGCCGCTCAACCCGTGGCGACCTTCCTCGGGTCGACCCCGCTGATTTTCTGGGAATCCCAAGGGACCTTGATGCTGCAACGGGGATCCACGCCGCCTCAAGCCTTCGCTCCCGGCGGACAATACGCCAGCGTCGCGAGTCGCGGCCCACAGGCCGTCGTCGCCTTCGAAGGTACCGCCCATGGTCGCAAGACGATCCTCTGCGAACTCTTGCGCTGAACACCCCCTTTCACGACACCACCATGCCCCGCCTCCTCCTGCTTCTCGCCTTGTTGGTGAACCTGACTGCGCCCGCCGCTCAACCGAACATCGTCGTCATCCTCGTCGATGACATGGGCTGGGCCGACATCGGTTGCTACGGCTCCGAAATCCCCACCCCGAACCTCGATAAGCTCGCCGCCAACGGCCTGCGCTTCACGCAGTTCTACAATACGGGACGCTGCTGTCCGACCCGCGCCTCGCTGCTGACGGGCCTGTATTCCCACCAGACCGGCGTCGGTCACATGATGGAGAACCGCAACGCCCCTGGCTACCAAGGCCACCTGAACGAACGTTGCGCCACCATCGCGGAAGCACTCAAGCCCGCCGGTTACTTCACCGCCATGACGGGAAAATGGCACGTGGGCCAAGAGCAAGGCGTGACCCCGAGCAATCGCGGCTTCGACCGCAGCCTCAATGCCGCCGCGGGTGGCTTCTACCAACCCGGCGCGAATCGGGCGAAACTCTTCCTGAACGGTGAAGCCATCGCCAATGACGACGCACGCCTGCCCAAGCAGTGGTACTCGACGGATCTCTGGACCACCTACGGCCTGAAGTTCATCGATGAAGCCCGTGCGGCCAAGAAGCCCTTCTTCCTCTACTTGGCGCACAATGCCCCGCACTTCCCGCTCCAAGCGCCGGCCGAAGAAATCGCGAAGTTCCGCGGCAAGTACCTCGCCGGCTGGGGCGAGTTACGCAACCAACGCTACGCCCGCCAACTCGAACTGGGCTTACTCGATCCGAGCTGGAAACTTTCGCCCCGCCCAGACGCCATCAAAGCTTGGACCACCTATACCGACGAAGAAAAAGCCCGCTTCGATCACATTATGTCGGTCTACGCCGCCACGATTACACTCATGGACAAAGCCATTGGTGACCTCGTGGCCGGACTCAAGGAGCGCGGCGAACTCGATAACACACTGATCCTCTTCCTCAGCGATAATGGCGGCAACGCGGAGGCTGGTATCGCTGGCCGGACCGAGGGCGACCCCACTAAGGCCAACTCCGATTGGTTTTGCGGCGAAAGCTGGGCCTTCCTCCAGAACACCCCCTTCCGCCGCTATAAGCACTACAACCACGAAGGCGGTATCGCCACCCCGCTCATCGCTCACTGGCCCAGCGGCATCAAGGCCCGCAACGAACTCCGCACGCAACCTGGCCACCTCATTGATATCCTGCCGACCTGCTTGGATGCCGCTGGTGCAACCGCGCTCAAGGAACGCAACGGTGTGGCCGTACAGCCGCCGGAAGGCCGCAGCCTCCTGCCCGCCTTTGCCAATCAACCCATCCAACGCGAAGCCCTGTATTGGGAACACGAAGGTAATGCCGCCGTACGCGTCGGCGACCTCAAGCTCGTGCGCGTCGGTCGCAACGGTGCTTGGGAACTCTACGATATCCGCAAAGACCGTACGGAAATGCTGAACCTCGCCGAAGCTCAGCCCGATAAGGTCAAGGAACTCGCCGCTCTGTGGGAGACTTGGGCCATCCGCGCGCAAGTAAAGCCCTACCCTGAAGCCGCGGGCAAGAAAGCCAAGGCGAAGTAACCCTCTGCCGGGCGACGCCACACCTGTCTTAACATACGCTTAAGGTAGGGTTTGGTATCCTTGTTCGCAATCCATGAACCCCGAGCATTTGTCCGAACTGTCTGCCAAGCCCAACCCTTTCTACCTAAAGGCCACGCAGCTCCAGCCCGTCGACCGGCGCCACTTCCTCGGGCTACTGGCCCTAACCTGCGGCTGGACGATGGTCAGTGCAGCCGAGGCCGAGAAGAAAGGCAAAGGCGGCAAGGGCAAGAGCGGTGCCGGCGACGACCAAAGCCGCGCTCGCGGACCGTCCTTCCAAGGCGAATACGTGCTACCGGAAGCCCTCGCGGAATTCTCCCGGCTCTCGGTCGTGCTCGGCCGCGCCTCGGACAAGACCGTGACGCTCAGCCTGCTGGCCGCGGAAGCCATGGAGGCCGTCATCGAACTCGGCACGACACCTGGCAAGTACGCCCGCAAGATCGGTCCGCTCACCTTGCCCAAGGGCGAACCGGTTGAGGTCGTCGTTGACAAGCTGACCGCTAATACGGAATACTTCTACCGGCTCCAATCCCGATTTCTAAAGGCCAGCGGGGGAGCGTTCACCGCCCGACCGGAGTGCCGCTTTGCCACGCAGCGCGCGCCAGGCTCGTCCTTCATCTTCACAATTCAAGGCGACTCCCACCCGGAACGCCCGCAGAGCAGCCATCCTGACCTCTACGCCCGCACGCTGCAGGCGGCCGCGGCGGAGCGCCCCGACTTCCATATCTGCATCGGCGACGACTTCAGCGTCGACAAGGTCCGGACGGTCTCGCCGGCGGCCCTCGCCCAACCCTACCTACTCCAGCGCCCCTTCCTGGGGCTGATCGGCCAACAAGCCGGCGTGTTCCTGATGAACGGCAACCATGAGCAGGGCTCGCTTTTCAACTATCAGCAAACCGACGAACGTCGCGACGTCGCCGTCGGCGTGCAGAAAGCCCGCAACCGTCTTTTCCCGACCGTCGGCCCGGATGGCTTCTACACGGGCTGCGACGAGACGCTCAAAGACGTCGGCCCGCTCAAGACCTACTGCGCCTGGACCTGGGGGGACGCGCTCTTCGTCATCCTCGATAACTACTGGCATTCGCCTACGCTCGTCGATAGCGGCTTCGGCGAGAAGGCCAAGGCCTCGAAAGGTGACGAAAAGAAAAACCGCGACTGGTGGGGCATCACGATCGGTGACGCCCAATACCAATGGTTCAAACGGACGCTCGAGACGAGCAAGGCGAAGTACAAGTTCGTCTTCGCCCACCACGTACTCGGCTCCGGGCGCGGCGGCGTGGACGAGGCCGACCTCTACGAATGGGGCGGACAAGGGAAGCGCGGCGAGGGTACCTTCAAAGAAAAACGCCCCGGCTGGGATCTACCCATCCACCAGCTCATGGTGAAGCACAAGGTCAACGTCTTCTTCCAAGGCCACGACCACCTGTACTGCCAGCAGGAAAAGGACGGGGTGATTTACCAAGAGGTGCCGATGCCTTCCGACCACGGCTATATCGCCTACAACGAGGACCGCTACCAGTCCGGCAAGAAACTCCCAAGTTCCGGCTACCTGCGTGTCAGCGTCGCGCCGCAACAGACGAAGGTTGATTACGTCCGCTGCTTCTTACCCAAGGACGAGACCAAAGACGCACGGCACGGCATGGTCGCGCACACCTACGAGGTAAAGCCCCGTTCCGCCTGACCATGCGTCGCCTCCTGACGCTACTGCTAATGGGTGCGGCCACCCTCACCGAAGCGCGCCCACCCAACGTCGTCCTCATCCTGATCGATGACATGGGCTGGCGCGACCCAGGCTTCACCGGCAACCGGTACATCGACACGCCGAACCTCGACAAACTCGCCCGCTCCGGCGCGGTCTTCTCCCAGTGTTACGCCAGTGCCCCGAATTGCGCCCCGACTCGGGCCTGCCTGCTGACCGGTCAATACCCGTCGCGCCACGGCGTCTACACGGTGGTCGACGAGCGCTACGCGCCTGGGCAACCCCACATGAAGGTGGTTTCGACCCGCGGCCACGATGAGCTCCCCGCCAACACCAAGACAGTCGCTGACGTGCTGCGCGGCCAAGGGTACGCCACGGCCCTAATCGGCATGTGGAACCTCGGGCGCGGCCGCAATGGTTCGGCTGGCAGCCCGACCGGCCGTGGCTTCGATGTCTACGTGCGACCCGACGATGTGGGCTTCGCCAAGGACGCCTATATGGACGGCAAGGGGCGCTACCTCTCCGACGTCCTTTGCGACGAGGCGCTGGCCTGGGTGGATAAGCACCGCGAAAAGCCTTTCTTCCTCTACTACGCCGAACACTCCGTGCACGAACCGTTCGACCCAAAACCCGCGCTACTCGCCAAGTACAAGGCGAAGACGCCCACCGGGGCGGACAAAGGCATCACCCCCGAATACGCGGCGACCGTCGAAGCGGTCGACGTAAGCATCGGCCGCATCATGACCAAGCTCGAGAGCCTGGGCCTGACCAAGGACACGTTGGTGATTTTTACGTCCGACAACGGAGGCCTGCCCTATGTCGTCGGCTCGCTGCGTGGCAGCAAAGGCTTGCTCTACGAAGGCGGCCTGCGCGTACCCGGTGCCGTCAGTTGGCCCGGCGTCATCCCGGCCGGCAAGACGTTCCAAGAACCCGTCGCCAGCATCGACTTCATGCCGACAATCCTCGAGGCCGTCGGCGCCCCCTTGCCCAAGGAACAGCCCACCGATGGGCTCAGTCTCATGAAGCAACTGCGCACCGGGGCCTCCCTCGATCGCACGGCCATTTACTGGCACTTCCCTTGCTACATCGGCAAAGGCGAACCGATGAGCCTCCTCCGCTCCGGCGACTATAAGCTCATCGAAAAGTTCGCGGGGCCGACCTTCGAACTCTACGACGTGCGCAAGGACCCGGACGAAAGCAAGGACCTCGCCCAACAGGAACCCGCCCGCGTGGAGGCACTCAAGAAGCAGTTGCTTGCGTGGCAAAAGTCCACGGGGGCCTTCCTCGCTGACCAACCTAACCCTGCCTACGACCCCAACGCCCGCGAGCCTCGCGGCGGTGGCAAAGGCGGCAGGAAAGCGAAATAAGGTGGACCGAAGCCCTTAGGCGAAACGCCGCAGGTCGCAGTCGGGGCGGAGCGGTTTTCCTGTGGCGAGATAATCGGCCATCTCCTCCGCCAAGGTCGGCGCCCAGACGGTGCCGCGAGGGCCGAGGCCGTTGAAGACATGGAACCGCGGCTCTTCCGGATGCGTCCCGAGGAAAGGCCGATTGTCCGCGGTGCAGGGCCGGACGCCAGCGAGGTGGCCGGTGACTTCCACGGAAACAGGTCGCTGGAAGTACCCCCGAAATCGCGCGACGAGCTTGTCCCGCTGGGGCGTGGTCGGGGTCTCGTCCAGACCAACCCATTCCCAGTTCGTGCCGGCCCGCCAGCGCCCTTGACCCAAGGGAAGCGCCCATCCCTCCCGATTAAGGACAAAAGGGCTCTGCGGGGCGTCTGAGGTCAAATCCAAGGCCTCGCCCTTGGCGGGCTGCCAAGGCAGGTACGCGAAGGGGCCGCGCTGGGAGGATTTATACCCGTCGCAGTAAACCACCCCCCGGGCCCGGACCTGACGCCAGGCCACCCCCTCGGGTGTGACCTGCAGTTCGGCCGGGTCGAAACTAGCCTCGATCAGCGAACCGTCGGCCACCAATCCCGCACGGCTCTCGGCGAGCAATTTCGGCAAGTCGACCCACGCGCCTTTCATCAAAGCCCCACCCTGCCCGTCGGTAAGTTCGGCCTGCAGTTCGCCTGGGCGTTCGGTGATCCGGCGGATGAACGGCTGGCAATGGGCGTCGGCCGCACGCTTCAGACCGCGCTCGCGCTGCTCCGCATCCAGGAAGAGTCGGTAGACATCGAGCGAGTGGAAGACCCCGAGCGCCCCGAGCATTTCGACCGCCCGTGCGAACAGCCCCGGGTAGTCCGG
>BJHS01000014.1 GCA_014193315.1 Verrucomicrobiota bacterium | reverse complement strand
GCAAAGGTCAACCCGCCCCGGCCGCCGGCCCTCGCCTCAAGTCCCTCACCCTCTCCGATAAGCGCGGCACGCCGATCGAGGTGCGCTTCATCATCCCGCCGAATATCGCGACCGCCGCGCTGCGCGATGAGATCATCTGCCGCCTCGAATTACGCGTGGAGGGTATCCAGACCGCGCCCGAGAACCTCGACCGTAGCAAGGCCTGGACCATCGACCCGGACACGACTTTCTTCTTGGCGATCATCGAGAACCTCTGCCAAGGCAAACTCCAAGGCCTGCTCCCGCTGACCCGCCGCCACCTCCGTCAATTGCTCTCGATGGGCAAAGGCCTCGCGATCTTCCGCATGGCGAACGCTCCGGAGGTCCCGCTGGCCTGGGCCGGCGACGTGCTTGAGCACGTCCATGAACACTTGAGCGAGCCGGTCGCGACGCCCCAGACAAACGCCGCGGGTGACCCGCCCGACGACGATGGTGAGCAGGAGGTTCGCTCCCAGGATCGGGGCCGCGAGGATCGCACCTGGATGGATGGCTCAATGAAATGGCTCCGGATCCGGCTCCCGCAGCAATCCTCCGGCCCGGTCGCCGAACTCCGCGAAACCCTCCAGCGCAATGGTTTCACCCTCGAGACCGCGACCCGCGAATGGTACCTCGCCGGCACCATCCAGGTCCTGAACTTCCTCGGGCGTCACCACCGCTTGCTCTTCGAGCAGAACGACGCGCTCATGTCCCACAACCTCGGCCACTCGCTCCGCAACGTGGCCTTGGCCAAGGCCAAGTGCGACGCCTCCGAACAGGAGAAGGGTTTCCGCTTCGCCATCGGCATCGACCCGGAAGGCAAGTCCCCGAAGGTCGTCCAAGAGGCCTTGAACAGCGGCCGCATGTTCTTCTACACGGACCGCGGCCCGCGCCTCATCACCCCCGAGCTACTCGACTCCATCCGCGACGCCCAGCGCCGCATCACCGGCGAGTCCAAGCGCGACGTCGATCTCGACCTCCAGCTGACCATCGGTCTGGCCGACCTCGCCAGCGCCGACGCCATCGCCGAGGAGCTGCAGGCCGCCTTCGCCCCGCCGGAAACCTGGACGAAGCGCTCCGCCGCGATCCGCAACCTCTCGAAGCTGCAACCTGCCCCGATCCGCGACGAGCTCAACACGATGCTCCGCATCTACCAGCAGGTCGGCGTGGCCTGGCTCTGGCATATCCATAACAACAACCTCGGCGGCCTGCTGGCCGACGAGATGGGCCTCGGCAAGACGGTGCAGGCGCTCGCCTTCATGGAGGCGCTGCGGACTCATCGCCGGGAAGACGGCCCTTGCTTGGTGGTCTGCCCGGCCTCGCTGGTGGAAAACTGGCGCCGAGAAGCGCGCCGCTTCACGCCGAGCCTCAAGGTCCTGGCCCACCATGGCCAGGCGCGCGAATCCTCCCTGTCCTACGTGCAGAAGTTCGACCTGATCATCACGTCCTACGGGACCCTGGCCCGCGACATCGGCACCTTCGCCTTGGTCTCCTGGGGGGCCGCGATCTGCGACGAAGGGCAGAACATCAAGAACGCCCGGGCCCAGGCTTCCAAGGCGGTGAAACAGCTCATCGCCAAGGGACGCTACATCCTGACGGGCACGCCGGTGGAGAACTCCCTCGAGGACCTGCGCTCGCTTTTTGGCTACCTGATGCCCGGCTACCTGCCGAAGCCCGAGGAACGCCTCGCCGCCGAAGACCGCAAGTGGCATGACGACCGGCTGCTGCGTATGGCCGCGCCTTACATCCTCCGCCGCTCCAAGGTCGCGGTCGCGCCCGAACTGCCGCCCAAGATCGAGCAGGTCGTCTACTGCGACTTCGAGACCAACCAAAAGGACTTCTATGCCGAGACCTTGGAGTCGACGCGGCAGTCGATCTTCGAGCTCGAGATGAAGGGCGGCAACAAGCAGAACCTGCAGATGGCGGCCTTCAACCAGTTGCTGCGTCTCCGGCAGGTGTGCGCCGACCCACGCATCCTCAACCCGAAGATGGAGGAGACCGACTCCGCCAAGTTGCAGACCCTCCTGGAATTGCTCGAAGAATCCAAGGACGCGGGCCATCGCCTGCTGGTCTTCTCCACCTTCGTCTCCGCGCTGCAACTCATCAAGGCGTCGCTCGAGGAACGAGGGATCCCGTACTGCTACCTCGACGGCTCGACCAAGGACCGCCAAGGGGTCTGCGACACCTTCAATGCGACGCCCACCATCCCCGTGATGCTCATGTCGCTTAAGGCCGGCGGGACCGGGCTCAACCTGACGGGGGCCGACACGGTCGTGCACTTCGACCCCTGGTGGAACCCCGCCGCCGAGGCCCAGGCGACAGACCGCGCCCACCGCATCGGCCAGACCCGGACGGTCACCAGTATCAAGCTGATTGCCGCCGGCACCATCGAAGAACGGGTCATGGACCTCCAGAAGTCCAAGTCTGAGATGTTGCGGAAACTCCTGACGGAGTCAGATTCAGTCTCCTCCGCCATCAGCCTCGACCTCGAGGACATCAAGGCCCTGCTACAGGACTGACCCCATGCTCACCAACATCATCCGCCGAAACCGACCCCGGAGCGAAATGACGTTTCTGGAGCATATCGACGACCTGCGCATCTCCGTCATCCGGGTGGTGATCGTCTTCGGCATCGGCATGCTCGCCGCCTTGGTGTTCTACAAAGAGACGCCCTGGTTGCTCGGCCTTCCGCTGGAGTGGGCCAAATACCCCGAGCGGTCGCCGATCGCCTTCGCGCTCAGCGACCCGGACCCGGGCTTGGTCAGCATGGGGGAACTGAAAGAGTTCACCTTCATGGGGGTCTGGAAAGTCCTGATGTACGCCGCCTTCGGGGTCGGCGTCGCCGTCGCGTCCCCTGTCTTTCTTTACGAGACCGCCCGATTCGTCGGGCCAGCGCTCACCGAACGGGAAAAACGCGGGTTAATTCCGTTCTGCTTAGCCGCCCTGGTGCTATTCATCGCGGGCGCCACCCTGGCCTTCGTCTGGCTCAGCCCCATGTCGATCCAGATCTGGCAGCACTTCGCCGCCGGGATGAAGATGGAAGTGACCTGGCAGGCTTCGGATTATTACTCCTTTGTCGTCATGATGAGCCTCCTGACGGGGCTCACCTTCCAATTCCCCTTGGCGCTCATCGTCCTGATGTGGCTCGAGCTTGTCCGCCCCAAGACCCTGCTCAAATCGTGGCGCGGCATGCTGGTCGGCATCATGGTCCTCGTCGCCTTGATCACCCCGATCGCCGAACCCCTCTCGCTGATCGTGATGACGAGCGTGCTGTTCGGCTTCTATATCGCCGCCGTGTTCATCGGGATGTACATCGTCCGCCGCAAGCGGCTCGCTCGCGGGGACAAGCCTAACCCCGAGGATGACGACCTGCCCGACGATGACGATGAGGGCGACACGGTAGAGGTCGACGCTGACCGCCCCCGCCGCCCCTCCTCCGGTGACACGACTTCCAGCGACCCGGCAAGCAAGGCCTCCGGCGGTGAAGCCAAGTCCACCCCGCCGCCCGCCGATGGCGACCTGAGTTCGCTCGACTGACCCCTTATGAGCCGCCACCACCCGTCCGCCCTGATCCTCTGCTTCTTGTTCTGCTCGGCACTCATCGCGGCCGAGGCCGAGGCGCCGATGAAGAAAGAGGGGGAGCCTGCTCCGGCGACCAAGCCTGCCGAGGCCACCCCTGCCCCCAAGGAGGCGACCAAGGCCGGCGAGACCATCGAGGCCAAACCTGTGATGAGCGAGAAGGCCACGGATGAAAAGAAGCCCGTGCCCGAGGGCGAGATGAAGAAGGCGGAGGCCAAGGGAGAGGACGCCGAGCAGGTGACCATCACCCCCCTCCGTGCGCCCAAGCTGCCCACCCCCAAGGAAACGCGCACCTTCCACTTCGCCAAAATCAACAAGCCGCTCGCCTTCGAGACCACGCGCGAATTGCAACGGCTCTTCGCCGTCTTCAGCACCCAACACCTGCTCGATGGCGCGACCGGCGCCTTCTCGAAAGCCCCGGGCTGCATGGCCCCGATCAGCTACACCATCGTCCAGGATCTGGGCGAGAACCGCTACCTCGTCAAAGCCACTTGGCCGGCGCTCAACGGCGACCCGCTCCTGGAAGGTAAGGATTCCCTGGCCATCCTCGTCCTGGAAAAACCCGCCGAGCTCGGTGCCGTCGGACGTTGTACCGGCCTGCATGTCGGCATGATCGCGCTCACCTTTACCGCAAAATTCCCCCCGCTCGAGGGCAAGAAACTCACGCTCCGCCGCGAGGCCTTCCTGCAATGCACGCCGGTCGATGAATCGCCCGCCGCGATGCAGAAATTCGTCGACGCCGTCAACCAGGGAGCCGAACTCAGCGTCATCACCACCGAGAAAATCAATTGCAAGACCTGTGGCGGACTTGGTTTCACCCGGGAAGCCCAGAAGGGAAAAATCGAGGACAAGCGGACCCCGTGCAAGGATTGCGATGGGGCTGGCAAACTCCCGCTGGTTACCGAGACGAAGTTCGCGCCTTAAGCCGGGGCCATCCTGCGCTTGCCCCGGAAGGGCCACCTAGGCAAATTGCCGGGGTGCCCACTACGCTCCATGCCGGTCTCGACGCCCATTTTGGGGCGCTGGAGGCTTTCCTCCGAGAGCAGGAAGCGGCCTTCGAACCCGAGGTCCGACCCATGGTCCGCGAAGTCCTGGCCCACCCTGGCAAAAGACTGCGCCCCCTCCTTGCCTTCGCCTCTGGTGCCGGCGGAACACCGACGCTCGCCTTGATCCGCGGCGCCGCCATCGTCGAACTCGTCCACCTTGCCACGCTCGTCCATGACGACGTGCTCGACGGTGCCGACACCCGACATGGGGCGGATACCCCCAACCAGACCCACGGTGCCCATGCCGCCGTCCTCTTCGGGGATGCCCTTTTTGCGCACGCCTTGATGCTGGCAGCGGAATACACCACCCCGGAACTGTGCCGCATCGTCGCAAGAGCTTCCCGGGAAGTGTGCTCCGGCGAGGTCTGCCAGACGTTCTCGCGGGGCAACGACGGCATCTCCCTCGATGACTACTACCGGCACATCCGCCTCAAGACCGCCGAACTCTTCGAGGGGGCCTGTCGGGTTGGGGCGCTGCTCGCCGAACGCCCGGCGGGGCATATCGAGGCTTGCGCGCGATTCGGCCGGCACCTCGGGATCGCCTATCAGATCTACGATGATTTGGTCGATCTTCTCCAGGATGACACCAAGGCCGGAAAGACGCTCGGGACGGATGCCGCCAGCGGCAAATTGACCCTACCGATGTTGCTCGAGCGCGACCGCTCCGGTCCAGGGGTTCTGGTCGCACTCCGCCGGGGCGACGAGCCCCGGGCCTGCATCTCCGCCGAGACTTGGCGCGAATCGTTCCGCCGGCTCGACGCCGAGATCGCCTCGGCCGAGCAAGCCTTGCGGCCGATCGAGGGGTCCCCTTCCCCGTTCTTCCTGCTCCGCCTCACGGCGTTTCTCCGCGAAGCCGCCGCGCGGCTGGCTCCCCAGGCATGATGCTATTTCGGACGACTCGCTCGGAACGCCTGGCCCTCGCCCTGCTGCTCACGCTGCTCGCCGTCGCCTGCGGCCTCCGCTTGCTTTGGCTTTCCCTTTGACGGCTTAGGGTACGTAGCGGGAGGCGACGAACCCGCGGGCCGTCAGGCCCGCCCGCAACGCGGCCAAGTCGACCTTGTCACCGGGCTTCACCCCCCGGCGGGCAAACCAACCGGCGGCCATCTCCACCGAAAAGCGGACGCGTTCCGAGGCCGACACGGTCGTATTGGTATCGCCGGCCTGCATCGTCCGCACCTCCAGGATGGTCCCATCCGCCGCGACAAAGGCGATATCCAGATCCAGCGGGGTATCCTTCATCCAGAAACGCATCTGCTGGTCTTCCTGATAAAGAAAAACCATCCCCTCGTCCTCCGGCAGGCTGGGCGTGCCCATCAGCCCGCGGGCCTTCTCGAGTTCGGTGGCGGCCAGGCGCTGCCGGGTGGCGACCGCCCCTAACCGGAGCGGAAAACGCACCTCGATGCCGGCCTCTTCGGTCACGGGCGCGGCTGGCCGCGGCGTCTGGTTATCGCAGGCGAGCAATCCGAGACAGGCGAGCACCAGAAACAGGCGATACATCCCGCCAAGTGTTCCGAAGATTGCCATGCTGGCAAGATTCGCTTGGCTGACCAAACCGATGCCCCGCGACCCCCGAGCCCACTGGCAGGAACTCGCCACTGCCGTCGAGTACGGGCGGGCCGCGCTGAAAGTCGGCCTCTGGCAATCGGAAGAAAAACTCATCGCCGAGCACTTCGACCGGGCGGCCCGGCTCCTGGAAGTCGGCTGCGGCGGCGGCCGCGTCGCGCTCGGGCTCCTGCAACGCGGCTACCTTGACGTCACGGCCACGGACTTCTCCGCGGCGATGGTGGAGGTGACCCAAGGAGTCCTGGAGCAAGCCCAACCCGGCTGGGGTGCCCGCGCCGAACTCCAAGACGCCACTGCCCTGACCTACCCGGAGGCGAGTTTCGATGGCGTCATCTACGCCTTCAACGGCCTGATGTGCTTGCCAGATGCGGCCCATCGGGCCCGGGCCCTGCGCTCGCTCCATCGCGTGCTTCGCCCCGGCGGCATCTTCTTCGGCTCCGGCTCCGACCGGGCGAAAGGGGCACTGGCCCCCCACTGGGCGAAGCAAGCACCTGACGAGACGCCGGGCGACCGTTGGCACGAGACGTCCACCTCCCCGGTCTTCATGCATAGCAGCACCGAGGCGGAGACTTACGCCGAACTCCAGGAAGCGGGCTTCAAGGTGCTGGCCTCCCCGCTCAGCTCTGAGGTCGCCGTTGAGTCCGCGGCCGTCCGAGCCTTCTGCGGCGAGACGCGCTTCTACGTCGCCCGCAAGGTCAGCGGGCCGGCCGGAGCTGCGTCTTGAAAAACCGGGCGATAAGCTCCGAGGCACCCTTCGGGTATTCGTGACCACCGACGTGCAGCGCCGTCACCAGCGGTGCGCCGTGGTCCGATTCATAGATCGCAGCCTCCAGGACACCCTCTTTCGCCCATGGCTTACCGGCCGCGTCGCAATGATTGAACCGCCGGACCGCGACGAAGGTCGCCTGTTGCCAGGCGAACTTCACCAAGGGGTCATTCTCGCCGGCGACATGGATCACCGGCATCGGGGCAAGCTCCTTGGCGTCGCCGTGCAAGGCACCGGCGACGGAACCAATCGCCGCGAGCACCGTCGGGCGCGCCTGCCAGAGCAGGTAACTGAAAGCCGCACCGTTGGAATGCCCCATGGAATAAACCCGACGCTCGTCGATCGATTGCGCCTTCCGGAGGTCGGCCAACATGGCATCGAAGAGGTGAACGTCTCGATCACCCTCACCGCCGAGAGCCGTCTGCCAGCCGGGCAACCGACCTTCCTTATCCACCAAGGGCGAAACGGTCGGTAACCCCTGGGGAAAGACCAGAATGGAGGTAGTGTCGGCCTGCTCGTAGCCCCAGCGACCAGCCGCCTGGGCGGCCCGGCCGCCATGCCCATGCCAGCAGAAGACCACCGCCAGCGGGCCCTTGGCGTCCTTCGGGACCCGAACCAAGGCGGTACGTTTCACGCCGTCGACCATCCAAGATTGCTCGCTGAGCCCCTCGGGCGCCTTGGCCGTCAGCAGCTCTCGGAGTTTTCCTTGGGCCGGAAGGGAAACGGCCCCCAGGAGGGAACACAGGAACAGGAGGAGAAGTCGCATAAAGCAGAGAGGCGCCAGTCGCAGGTCAGTCGCGACGGCCGGCGAAGAGACGGATGACGTAAAAGAGGAGCGTGACGAAGGCCGAGAAGAGGATGAAGGCGGCCAGGACGTGCTGGTCGGTCTGGCAGCTGTCTTTGATCACCTGGGTCTGGTAGAGAATGACCGTGGCCATCAGCAGGATCATGATGATCGAAAACCAGTTACCCAGCTGGCTATCGGTGAAGGCGGCCACGAGGATGATGCCGAGGGTGCAGACGCTGCCGATGACGATGGCCACGCGCAGGAAGGAGAAGTCGATGCCCATCGTGAAGACGGCGACAGTCAGGCCGACGACCAAGGCGGCGGTGACGGCGCAGGCCGGGATGAGAACCTCGCCGGGATTACCGCCGGTCTTGATGGCGACCATCAAGATCAGGGGCACGAAGATGATGGCTTGGAGCACGACGTAGAGACCAAGACCGAGGTACTGGGACTGACGGGAGGCCCGGTTCTCGGCCAACTTCTGGGCGACGTAGGTACCACCCCAGAACATCAGCATGACGACCAGGATGCCAAACCCACCCATGGAGCTCATGATGGAGCCGAAACCCTGCATGATGGATCGGGCGACGTCGGTCACGAAGAACGCGTAGAGCAGCGCGCCAAAGGCGGCGAAGGCGCCCGCCACATGCAGGTAGGTGCGCTTGAAGAAGGCGACGCGATCGGAGGCCGGCGCCTGGGAGACGATGAACGGGTTGGATTCCATGCTGCTAACCTTGGCGGGTTTACCCGGACAGTCAAGAATCCGACTGCCTCCTTCCGGTTATAAAAGGCGCACCCGAATTACCCGCCAACGCCGCCCAAAACGCCGAACTTCATGTGACTCCGGTTGACGTTGCAAGACCGCCTCCACTCGCAGCGACCCAGGGGTGCGGGGATCTTGAAAGGACACTTGCCCCACCACGCGGACCGTATCCCCACGGACGGTCAGGAAAGGCGCCCATAACTCCAGCAAGTCCGCACCGCGCACGAGCATCGGTGCCACGTCCTCTCCCGCCGGAGCGAACTCGTTGAACCGCGATGCCGCCAACGCCTTATCCAATAAGCCCGAACGGGCGAAGGCCTCGAGCGAACGGAAAGGGGCGCCGCACTCGGGACCCAAACGCACCACTTGGCGTGCCAACTCCCCCATGGCGGCATCGGTCGGCAGCCGAAGTCCCTGGCGCGCCGCGGCCTCGGCCAGCTCGACCCCAGCCAATCCCACCAGCGCCTCGTCGACCCACTGGGGGCTCGCACGGGCAGCCCAGGCCGCCAACTGGGCGCCCGCCGGATGGGTCGGGAAAAACGGGCGGTGCCACGGCGACCCTGGAAAGGGACCGCCCGCTTGCACCTGCCATGGCGAGCCCGAGCTTCGCAAAAGTTCCCACCAAGCATCCGGGTCGGTGCTATTGACGTTGAACGGCCCACTCACCGACCAGTCGGCCGCGACCACGGGCGTCGCGGTCGCCCAAGGCGTCAGGCGAGGGTTCTCCGACCAACTCCCCGGCTCGGCAACCTTGAGGGGGGCCGAATTAAAACTGTCATCGAGTCGGGCCCAGTCCATCGCGCCCCCCAGATGCCGCAAGGCACCGACCGAAGGCAACGGCCACCCTGGTAAGGGAGTAAGCCTAAGGTCAGCATAAGCCCCCGGGGTGTTCGCCAGATGCTGGTTGATCGTCGTATCCTGCAAAGCACCGACCCCGGACGCCCCCGCCCAGTCCAAGGGAAGCAGCGAAGCCGCCAAAGGCGCACCCACGACCCACTGCGCCGCCTCCTCTGGCCGGGACAGATCCCAATGCGTCCGAAGCAGTTCGGTCGAACGCACGGCATGGGTCAGCTGCCCGACGCCGCGGGGTACCCACGAAACCCGGAGGCACGCCCGTCGCTCCTCGATGGTATACCCTCCGCTGTCCTCGCGCGAATAATCCCGCCCACTGACTTCGAGCCGAAAATCCGGGAACCAAACCTGGGCGATCTCATGCACGACCGGCGAAGGGTAATCCGCGATGGGCTTTTCCCGAGCAGGCTCTCCCGCCGCGGGCCGGAAGCGGAAAGACATCGGTGCAAGGAAACGACAAGTGATCTCGATGCGATCCGTCGGAAGGAAGACCTGAGGCGAAGGCCGCTTCCAGCCCGGCCCATGCACCACCGACTCCAATCGCCAGGTTTCGCGACCAAGGACGCGCGAGAGACCTTGCGGCTGGACCGCGGGCGACGGACTGAGGAAGGCGTAGGCCTCGCCAGGCAACAAGCCCCGACGGGCCATCCCGTAGCGCGCCACATCTTCCACCTCACACCAAGACCATAAGCCAGCCTCGCGTGGGTATTGATTGAAGATCCCAAAATCGGCGACGGGACAGGCATCCAGCCAAGTCGAGAGCACGGCGCCGGAATCCAAGTTGCGAACGGTGATCTCTGGCGCGCCCACCACCTCGAGGAGGTAAAGCTGACCGGAAGAATCGGCGAGCAAGGGGGCCGAGGCGGGATTCCAAAGAAGCCCGGAGACATGGAAGCGGAACCGATGCCGACCATCGGAACGTGCGTTGAAGACCCCGAAGCTCAGCCGAAGGTCGGCGACATGCGCCAAGTGTCGGAATTGGCCCGCAGGTCCCCGAGCCACGGAGAACCCCAGCCCCAGCCCCCGCTCCTCCCGCAAATCAGCCACCTTGAAAGCATCGGCCACTTCTGGACCAACCAGGGCGGAGAGAACCTCCGCGGAAGCCAAGTCCCGTCGCCAGCCCCCACGCACAGGGTCCGTCAGTAATCCCCGCCCGCCCCAGTCCGTCCCGGCAACGTTCGCCCGACCGATGGCGGCGCGATAGAACCCCACGTCGTCCATCTGCCAGGCCAGTTTAGCCGCGGGCGAAGCGGGAGCGGCCGCCTCCCCCGAGGCCATAGCCTGCCGCCCGACTTGACTCCGGGCCCAACGGGATGACTGGACCGCCGTGGCGGCCGCCCCCGCTAGGTCAAAGCGACATGAGATATCCTCACAATGCCACGACCAGCGGACGCCATCCACCACGCGATCACCCGCGAGGCGAAACGTCTCGAGCCCCGCCGCGCTGGACCGGGCAACCCGCATCGCCCCATCGTCCATCGAGGTGGCGACGGTATCCGCTCCCGCCCATTGCTGCACCTCCGCTTGGGCGAGCTGGAGAAGGGCGAAGGCATCGCGGTGTAGTCGCTGCCGCGACTGCGCCGCGGTGACCTCCGCACGCGAGGGCGGCAGCCCAAGACAAACCAAGCAACAGAGGGCGCCCAAGCCGCTTAAAAGAAAGAGGACAGCGAGCAAAGCAAAGGCACGGGAGCTTCTCATGGATGATGAACCTCACACCGTTTCTGTTGCCTCACGCGGTGCAAACTCGGAGACACCTCACGCCATCCTCCCATGAAATCGCGCCGCGTTAAAATCCGAGTCACTCGACCCCTCGCCTTACAGCCGGCGACGACCAACCCACCCGCCACGCGCCCGCTCCGTCTCGCGATCATCGAAGACCAAGCCGCCATCCGCGAGATGCTGGTCGAATTACTAGGGCGGCAAGGCGGGCATGCCATTGTCGGCGCGGTGGCGACCGGCGGCGAGGGGCTTGAACTAGTGACCAAGGAGAAACCGGACCTCGTCCTGCTGGACATCCAGATGCCGGGAATGAGCGGCATCGATTTCCTGCGCCGGCTGCGCCGCGCCACGGACCGGACCAAAGTACTCGTCTTCTCGGCCCGTCAAGAGACGCAAGTGATCCGGAGTCTCGTCCAGGAAGGCATCCACGGTTACGTCAACAAGTCACAACGGTTCGCCGACTTACGGCAAGCGGTCGAGAGGGTCGGCCACGGGGGTACTTGGTTCGATGACGCCTTCGGGCAGACGGTTCGCGAAGCCTTGGCCAATCCCCGGGCGCAGACCGACCGACAGATCGAGCAGTTGACGCCGCGCGAACGCGAAATCGCCTTACTCATCGGCCTCAGCCACAGCAGCAAGGAAGTCGCGGGCCGCCTGGGCCTGAGCATCAAGACCGCGGAAAACCATCGCTCCAACCTGATGCGCAAACTGGGCGTGCGGGATGTGGCTGGCCTCGTCCGTTACCTCGTTCGTCAAGGTCTGGTTGACCCTACTAATGAATAAAACCAATCTTTAAAAAGATGCGGGCGTTAAGGGAAACACCCTACCAATAAAGAATTCTATTTGGATGATTTACTTGGTTAATGTTCGACCCGAACCCTCCCATCGCCTACACCTAACATGCAAATGAAAGCCCCGGCCCAGAAGACCAAGAGCGTGGTCATCATCGAAGACCAAACCGCCATCCGGGAACTCGTCACCGAGATGCTCGAAGGTCGAGGTAAATTCAAAGTCATCGGCTCGACGGCGGATGGCGCCGAAGGGGTCGAACTCGCCCTCACGCTCAAACCGGATATCCTGATCTTGGATATCCTTCTGCCCGGCATCTCGGGCATCGAAGTCTTGCATCGCCTCCGCAACACGCTCCCGGAATTGCGCGTCCTGGTCTTCTCCGGTAAATCCGAAAAGCAACTTGCCCGCGGCCTCCTGAAAGAAGGCGTGCTTGGTTTCGTCAATAAGTCCGCGCCGCTCTCCGAACTCCGCAAAGCGATGGATGCCATTTCCGAGGGCGAGCCCTGGTTCAGCGAAGTGTATAACCGCGCCCTCGTCGAGGCGCTGAACAGCCCCGAGACCCGGGTAGACCAGATGGGGATCAACCTGACCGACCGCGAACGCGAGATCGCCGTGCTGCTGGCCAAGAGCCATACCAGCAAGGAAGTGGCGGCTAAACTCAACATCAGCACAAAGACAGCGGAGAACCACCGCACCAACCTCATGCGCAAGCTGGGGGTCCACGATGTCGCGGGCGTCATCCGCTATGTCGTCCGGCAAGGCCTCTACGACCCCAGCGGCGAAGGCTGAGGCTTGCTAGGCCTCAGGGGGCCTCTAGGCGTAGGGCATGCTTCGCTTCTTCCGCGCTACCTGTAAGATTTCCCTCTTCGCAGCCGCCCTGCTTTGCGGCGGATTCACCGCCAAGGCGGCGACCTATTACGTCAGCCAGTCCACCGGTGATGACAGTCTCGACGGACTCGCCGCCGCCAAGGCGGGAGCGAAAGGCCCTTGGAAAACGCTCACCAAAGCCTCCATCGAATATAAGGCCGGCGACAGCATCCTTCTCAAAAAGGGCGACACTTGGAACGAAGAATTCACCCCGAAAGGTAGTGGCACACCCGAGAAGCCGATCCTAATCGGTTCCTATGGGCAGGGCAATAAGCCCCTCATCGACCGCGAGGATTTCAAGCAGGACCGCACCGGTATCCGCCTCGACAACAAAGGCGGCTACAAGATCGTGGGCATCGAATTCGCCCGCTGCATGACCGGCATCTACGCCGAATACGCCAAAGGCGCTCCGACCCAGAAATACCTTTGGATTGAAGACTGCTACTTCCGTGACTCGCTGCTTTACGGGCGCTACGAGGACTACCCGAAGCGCAAGATCGGCCTCGGCGTCTGCCTCTTCTCGTGGGAAACCGACAAGAAAATCGTCATGCAGGACATCATGGTGAAAAACTGTGTCTTCCGTAGACTGGCATCCGGCTTCTGGACGAACAGTCCCGACAACTTCAACAAGAACGCATCCTTCGTTTACAACTTCGCCAACCTGAATTTTGAAAACTGCCTCTTTGAAGAAGGCTACCAGTGGCAGCTCGGCATCCGTGGCGTGATCAAGGGCTCCGTAAAAAACTGCGTCACGCACGATGTTGGTCGCGGCTTCCGCTCCTTCAACGGTGTGGCAGGAGCGATGTTCTTCCGTTGCAAAGACTGGATTTTCGAGGATAGCGAGTGGGGCTTCGTGGACATCGGCCTTGGTAGCGGCGATGGCGAGGCTTTCGACTTCGAGGGTAATTGCGACAACATGATTATGCGCAATTGTAACTTCCACGATACCGACGGCCCCGGCTTCCTCCTCTGCTGCTATGCGTCGGATGGGCATCCCAACATGGGCATCGTCATGGAAAACTGCGTCATTAACGCGAAATCCAAGCGCCCCCTGCAGCCGCGCGTCCGCGCAGCTATCATCAACACCACCGACTGGACCGAGGCTACCTGGAACAAATGCCGATTCTACCTCTCCAAAGGCGAGGGCATCATGGCTGTGATGGATCGCGAAAAAGACAAGCGCTCCACCTTCAAGGACTGCTTCGTCAAAAATCTCGGCGCTGCCTGCAGTTCGCCGAAACATCCCGCCAAGATGACCGAGATTGCCGCTGCTGCCGGCGCGACGGTCCCTGCATTTATGCTCGATTTCGGACGCCCCGTTTCCATCAACGAATTCAAACTTAGAGAAGACCCGGCCTCCGGCATCTCGCGCTACATCATCGAAACCTGGGATGACCAAAAGTCGCAGTGGAAGAGTTGCTTCAATGGCCGGGGCGTCGGCGGCGAATTCGTTTGCACCATCGTCCCGCAAACCACATCCAAGGCGCGCCTTCGCGTCATCGCCAACAGCAGGGGAAAAGCAGTGCTCACCGCTTTCGATGCACACAACGACCCGCTGGGCGATCTTTTGAACGTTGCCAGAGGTGGCGACACGCCAAACCGCCTCGGCAAGTGATAGGAACAGCACGATGCTTTGAAAATCGCGTTCCGCCAATTTCGCACCACCGTCCTCGCAACCCTGCTCGCCCTAGGCTTCATCGCCGAGGGGAACACGTGGTTTAACAATCATTTCAGCAAGTCCGTGCGTGACGCCTTGGCTAAACCCGGCACCCATGCCGACCCGATGATCGACCTGCTGACTCCGCGCGAGCGCGAGATCGCCGTCCTGCTCGCCAAGAGCCACACCGGCAAGGAAGCGGCTGCTAAGCTCAATATCCGCACCAAGACAGCCGAGAACCACCGCACCAACCTCATGCGCAAGCTGGGGGTCCACGATGTCGCGGGCGTCATCCGCTATGTCGTCCGGCAAGGCCTCTACGACCCCAGCGGCGAAGGTTGAGGCTTGCTAGACCTCAGGTCGCCCCTGATAAGGGGGGGGGTATGCCCCGTTTGCTCCGCCCCGCCCTCTGGCTGACCCTGGTGACCTGCCTTACGGCCGCCGAGACCGCCCCTGCCAAGCCCTCTGCCAGCTCGGAGGCTGCGGCGCCCCTGCCCTTGCGCTACGAGTCGCGGATACTTCGTGGCTGGTCGGTCATGATTCGCCTCGAACTCCTCACCGACGAAAAGAGGGCCGAGACCGAGCGAGGGCTCGTGCTGATCGGCAAGCAGCTTGAGGACGTCGAGCGCCTTGTGCCGGCCAAAGCGGTCGCCCAGATGAAGAAGGTGACCCTGTGGCTTTCACCTCCTTACGGTAAAGGCGCCGGTGCCGAGTATCACCCGGGCGCCGGCTGGCTCAAGCAGAACGGCCGCAATCCCGCCATGGTCAAAGGCGTCGAATTCTCCGGCGTCGCCAACCTCGACAAGGAAGTGCTGCGCATGCCCCTGCTCACCCTGCATGAACTCGCCCATGCCTACCACGATCAGGTGCTCGGCTTCAACCACCCGGAAATCAAGGCCTGCTACGACCAAGCGGTCGCCAACAAATCTTACGATAACGTCAGCCGTAAGAACTGGCAGGGCAGGATCACCGAGGGTGTCAAGGCCTACGCGATGACCACCCCGATGGAATATTTCTCGGAGACCACCGAAGCTTTCTTCGGGCAGAACGACTTCTTCCCCTACAACCGGAAGGAACTCGAAGCGCATGACCCGGCCATGGTGGCCGTGCTGAAAAAAGCCTGGGGAACCCCCTGAGATTAGAGTCGGATCCTTAGCCGCGGCGAAACCTGCTTGCCGACCGGGCCGGACGGCTTTTTGCGGGGCCCATCCCCTTCGCTCTCCGGTCCTTTCAAGGCACGTTCGAACTCCGCGGGCATCGGGGCCGTCGCGGCAAATCGCACGGCAGCTCCTTGCCAGGGAAAGGTCACCTCGGTCGAGAAAGCGTGGAGAAACAGGCGCTTGAAACCGCGGCCGGTCCCCACGGCCTTGTTGAAATCAAAGTCGCCGTAGGTGCGATCGCCTAGGATCGGGTGGCCATGCTTGGCCGTCTGCACCCGCAATTGATGGGTCCGGCCGGTGCGCGGCTCCAACCTCAGCAAGGAGAGCGGCAAATCGCCGGTCGCCGACCGTTCCCACTGGTAGAGGGTGACCGCCGACATCCCGCCACCCTCGGTAGCCGCGGAACGGACGCTGTTACCCGGGCCGCGGGTCTTCACCAGCTGATCCTGCCAAGTGCCGCGCGGGGTGCGCAGCCCCCGACCGCGGACCAGGGCGAGGTACTTCTTGGCGACCTGAGACTTGGCGAATAGTTCCCGGACTAGTTTGGCGATTGCTTCGTCCAAGCAAAGCAAGAGGACCCCGCTGGTCGGGGAGTCGAGGCGATTGAGGAGGTAAACGCGGCGAATCCCTCCTTGGCCGTCGCGCACATGGAAAGCTTCCTCTTCCAGGGAGTAATTGCCCGCGATGAGCACTTCGCCCTTTTCCACGGGCTCGCCCGGATTGGGGTGGGCCAAGATGCCGTCAGGTTTCTCGACCGCAAACAGCCCGCAGGGATGCTGCTCCAAGACGCGCACACCACGACCAAAGGGAATCCATTCGAGCGCGCTCATGCCCGTCAATAATAGTTGAAGCGCAGGGTAACAACATCCACTTCACCGAAGAGCGCGACCATGTCGGGCCGCCAGACATCAAAAGGGGCGCAAGCTGAGATCGCATCCTTGCAGGCAAAGGTCTGCATCGTGGGCACACTCGTCTGCATGACGGTGAGGTCGGTCACGGCACCATCCCGGTGCAACTTGAAGCGCACGAGCACCGTGCCGGTCTCGTAATTTGGGATACGGGCGCGGAAGAGGATATCCCACCAGGTCGACTGGATCGCCTCGCTCATCCGCTGCGCATAGTCGCCGTAATTACTGAAACGCGCGTCGACGGCCACCATACCGGCCTGATTGACCCCGGTATTTCGCCGAAGCAGCATGCCGGTCGTACCAGCTGGAGCCGCCCGGACCCGCGGGTGATCGGTATCCACCGCCGGCGCTAGCGCGGGGGAAGGCTTGGTGGTTTGGCCGACCTTCGGCATGAGGCCCGCCACGGCGGAAGCGGTGCCAGGTTGGCCTTCCGTCGACATCTTAGCGGCCTCCTCCTGACTCTTCGGGATTCCTTGGGCCACGCGGAGGGCGGTCTCCTCTTTTCCGGGCGAAGCCGGCAAGAAGGACTTAGTGGGCGCTTTCTCCGGCACCGGCTGGGCGGCCCGTTGGTTGCGTGCCGCCACATAGGGCGTCGGCAGGATGGGAGCCGCCCGGTTGGCCTGGGCATTGGTCTCGATCGGAATCTGCCGCATAGAGGGCGCGAGCCGGCTGTCGGGCACCGTTGCCGTCGAACGCTGCACCTCCAAGGGGCGCAAGAGCAAGATCTGCCGTGTCTGGAAGTGGGCGGGAGTCAGGAGAACGAGCAACACGTGCAGGAGCAGTGAAGCCCCGGCGGCGAACGCCATGATCCGCAAGTCGCTGCGTGTTTCTGCCTGCACACCCCGGAAGTTAACACCATCGGGCCCGACTTCAAGGTCGGTCAGCGGGGGGCGAACTCGCGGTGCAAGTCCGTCAGGGTGCGCCGGCAGTCCTCACGCGTCCCAACGACCACAAAAAGTTGGAAAGTGTGGTCACCAGGCGCGATCGGCACCCCCTGACGCAGGCGGAAGACGCAATTCCACTTCACAACCTGCTCCCGGGAGAATTGAAACCGCCCATAACCAGGGCCAAGTTGGCCCACCAGCCCACGCGACGGGGAGAAAACGCCCATGGCATGGGAACCAGAGGCCGTCGAGAGGACGACCGGGGAGGCGATTTCGCCATCTTGCCGGGGGAGCGGCTGCAAACTCGAGGTGCGGGCGTCAAAACGCAGTTCCTGAGCAAAGGTCATCGGCATGTAGCCGGTCAAGGCCTCGAACTGGAGGAATTGGTGGGGGCGATCCGCCGGGACGGTGAAAGTGACGCGATAGTCAAGGGCATGCTCCATGCCCGGCCGACCAATGCGGACCGACTTGCTCAGGCGATGCTGGGAAAGCGCCTCGCGATTCTGGGCTAGCTGGCCGTGCGACCGCATTCCGGGGACAAGCCAATAAGCCATCCGCGTCCGGGTCGAGAGCACGCCATCCTTGACGGAGAGGAACTCCAGCTGGCTGGTCGAACGCGGCCCCAACGCATCGACCACGGAGCCAGCCTCGGTCGGGTTGTAGCACTCGACATGGAAGACCCCGTCGACGTCCGCGTTGAGCGCAGACTGAAGCTGCCGGCCATGGTCATGCGAATCGATGAATTCGACCCCGTCCCACTTCAGCGAATCGATGGCGCCCGCCAGCCGGGAGGTCGTGCGGATGACAAGCGGCTTCCCGCCGACGATGCCAGCGAGTTCGGCATCACCGCTCACCGCGGGGACCTGCGCCAGCGCCAAGGCCGGCAGCAATAGCCAGCCGGCCTTCATGCGACGAGCCTCCCCAGGACCCCGAGAGCAAGCAGGCGGGAGTGCACAAACTCGACGGGTAAGCCCATGATTGTGGAGATCGGCCGCTGAAAGTCGTCGATGATGATCTCCTTACCTTGCTGGATACCATAGGCCCCGGCCTTATCCAAGGTATCCACGAGGGACTGGTAACGGGTGATGTCTTCGTCGGAAAGGCTCCGGAATCGCACCCACGCCGTCACATCGTGCACCTCATCGATACCGAGGGCCGGGGCGAGCAAGCAGATCCCCGTATGGACCGTGTGCTCCCGACCGGAAAGGCGGCGGAGCATCGCCCGCGACTCCGCGAGGTCGGCAGGCTTGTTCAACGCGCGATCGCCGAGAGCCACCGTGGTGTCGGCACCGAGCACCAAGGCGTCGGGGTGGAGACGCGCGACCGCCGCGGCCTTGATCCGGGCATTATGCAGGACCATCTCGCGCGGGTCGGTCCGCGGGTCCTCGTGCTCGGTCACCGGGGCCACCTGGATGGAGTGAGGAATACCGGCTTCGCGCAGCAGTTCCGTGCGACGAGGCGACGCGGAAGCAAGGATAAGGAAGAGCGGCGAGGGCACCCCGACCAACAAGCGGAATATCCGGCGGAAGACAACCGCAAGCGGCCGGGGCATTTACGAGTTTACTCCCGACCCACGGCCGATACCCCTTGAGCGACCCGCCAGCCGTGCGCCCCACCCTGCTCCTCCTCACCTGCCTCGGGCTGCACCTGCCCCTCGTCGCCGATGAAAGCGTCCGGCGTTTCCTCCGGAACCCGGAGGCTTGGTTCGCCTCGGCCGAGGCCCGCCAAGTGGCGGCGATCGTCCTGAGTTTCCAGTGCGAGTCCGGCGGGTGGCCCAAAAACACCGATACCATCAGCAAGGCTTACGCGGGCGACCGCACGAAGCTCATGCCGACTTTCGATAACAAGGCGACCGTGGACGAACTCCGCTTCATGGCGCGGATGTTTAATGCGACCAAGGAGGCGAAGTACCGTCAGTCGTTCGACCGCGGCCTGGCCTACGTGCTCTCCGCCCAGTACCCGAACGGCGGCTGGCCGCAGTTCTTCCCACTGCGCCAGGGCTACTGGGATCACATCACCTTCAACGACGATGCCATGGTGCGCGTGCTTCGGTTGGTGCGTGAAGTGGCCACTGAACCAACCTATACGTTCCTCGAGGCGCCGACGCGCGAGGCCTGCCGCAAGGCCTTCGACCTCGGCGTCACTTGCATCCTGAAGTGCCAGATCATCGTCGACGGCCAGCCGACCGTCTGGTGTGCGCAACACGACGAGGTGACCTTGGCCCCCGCCAAGGCCCGCGCCTACGAACTACCCTCCTTCAGCGGTGCCGAGTCCGTGGGTATCGTCCGGCTACTCATGAGTTTGGAAAACCCCTCGGCCGAGGTGAAGGCCGCCATCGAAGGAGCCGTGCGCTGGTTCGAGGCTCACAAGGTCACCGGCCGCCGCCTCAGCAAGGAAACGGACCAAGACGGGAAGTCCAACCTCGTGATGGCCGCCGACCCTAAGGCTCCCGCCCTGTGGGCCCGCTTCTACGACCTCCGGACCGGCCAGCCCTTCGTCTGCGACCGGGACGGCGTCCCCAAGCCGAACCTCGCCGACCTCGGCTCCGAGCGGCGCAACGGCTACAGCTGGTTCGGTGAATACGCTCGCGACCTGGTGGCGAAGGATTACCCGGCCTGGAAGCAGTCCCTCCGCTGACGAAACCCTCGGCATCGGCTTGCACTCATAGTTCATAATGCCTTTATGAAAGGCCTGCCCCGATGCCCGTGCGTCCGTCCGTCCCGCTTTTCCTCGCCCTGACGACCCTCGCCGCCGGGCCTTCCGTCGCTTGGGCCGGCGACGGGGAGCAGGCCGAAAAAGCCGTCGCCCTGCTGGAAGCCCGTTGCTTCAAGTGCCACAGCCATGCCGCCGGCAAGAACAAGGGCGGTCTCGTCATGGATTCCCTCGCCGGCCTACTCGCCGGCGGCGACGACGGACCCGCGCTCATCCCGGGCAACCCGGAGAAGAGCCGCTTCCTCCGGAACATCCTTGCGACCGACCCCGAGAAGATGATGCCCCCGAAGGGCGATCGGCTCACGACGGCGGAGGTCCGATTGCTCACCGACTGGGTCCAGACCGGGGCGAGCTGGCCGGCGAGCCGAGCCACGGCGAAGGGCGCGGCCAAATACCTACCCGGCACCATCGGCGCCAAGGAACGGGCCTGGTGGGCCTATCAACCGATCCAGCGAGTCGAACCGCCGGCCGGAAATACGACCAACCCGATCGATCGTTTCGTCGACGCCCGCCGGAGCCAGGCCGGTCTCGCGCCCGCGCCGCCCGCCGAACGGGCGACCTTGATCCGCCGCGCCACCTTCGACGTCACCGGCCTGCCGCCGACCCCGGCCGAGGTCGAGGCCTTCGTGGCCGACCCCGACCCGCTGGCCTATGAGAAACTGGTCGACCGGTTGCTCGCCTCCCCCGCCTATGGCGAACGGCACGCCCGCGCCTGGCTCGATCTGGTGCGCTACGCCGACAGCGACGGCTTCCGCATCGATGATTTCCGCCCGACCGCGTGGCGCTACCGCGACTATGTCATCGAGGCCTTCAACACGAACAAGCCCTACGACCGCTTCGTGCAGGAGCAGTTGGCGGGGGACGAGCTCTTTCCGGGCGACCCGGCGGCGCTGACGGCGACGGGTTACCTGCGCCATTGGATCTACGAATACAATAACCGCGACGCCCGCGGGCAATGGGAGACGATCCTCAACGACCTCACCGACACGACGGGCGACGTCTTCCTCGGGGCGGGCATGCAGTGCGCCCGCTGCCACGACCATAAGTTCGACCCGATCCTGCAGCGCGATTACTTCGCGCTCCGCAGTTTCTTCGCCAACGTGCTGCCGGTGGAGGACCGCGCCGCCTGGACAACCGCGGAAGCGGCCGACCACGCGACCAAACAAGCCGCCTGGGAGAAACGCACCGCCGAGACCCGCGCCGGCCTCGCCCAGCTCGAGCGGAAATATCGCAACAACGCCGAGAAAGAGGCCGTGGGCGTCTTCCCGGACGATATCCAAACCATGATCCGCAAGCCGGCCGCGGAACGCTCGCCGCTTGAGACGCAGGTCTCCGCCCTCGCCTGGCGGCAGGTCGACTACAAGTTCAACCAGCTGATGAACTCCATCAAAGGAGAGGACAGCGTGAAGCAAGCCGACTTGAAGCGGAAACTCGCCGAGGCGGACGCGCTGAAACCGGCGCCGCCGCCCTTGGTCCTGGCGGTGAGGGAAACCGGTCCGGTCGGTCTCGACGTGACCATCCCGAAAAAGGGCACGGTCGTCCCGCCGGCTTTCCTTTCCGTGCTGAGCGCGACGGTCCCGGCGCCGCCGGCCAAGATCACCCCGCCGGCCGATGGCCAGACCACCGGCCGACGCTCCGCCTTGGCGCGCTGGCTGACCGAGCCCACCAACCCCTTCACCGCCCGCCTCGCGATGAATCGCCTCTGGCAGCAGTACTTCCGACGCGGCCTGACACCCAATGCCAGCGATTTCGGCCGCCTGGGCGAACCGCCTTCGCACCCCGAGCTTATGGATTGGCTCGCCGCCGAGTTCATGGCGAAGGGCTGGGACCAGAAGGCGATGCACCGCCTTGTCCTGACGAGCGCGACCTACCGGCAATCCTCCCGCCACCCCGAGTCGAACGCGGGCAACCTCAAGGACCCCCAGAACACCCTGCTCTGGCGCTTTCAGCCGCAGCGACTGGAAGCCGAACAAATCCGCGACGCCCTCTTCGCCGCGACCGGCGAACTAAAGGTGGAGAAACGGGCGGGGCCTGGTCAGGTGTACAGCGAGCCGATTCGCAGCATCTTCACACGCATCATGCGCAACAACCGCGACCCGCTGGCCGACGTCTTTGACGCACCGCAGTGGTTCGGCAGCGCGGCTTCGCGCGATGTCACCACGACCCCGATCCAATCATTATTACTTCTGAATAGCCCCTTCATGCTCAAGCGCGGCGAGGCCTTGGCCGACCGCCTCAGAAAGGAAGTCCCTGGTAATGAGCCTACCCAGGTGCGCCAGCTCTACCGGCTCCTGTTCGCCCGCGACCCCGCCCCCGCCGAGTCGGCCCGGGCGCTGGCCTTCCTCGCCGAGGTCCGCGGCCAGAAGCCCGACGCCACGGCCCAGACCGCGGCGGCCCTCGAGTTCACCCTCGAAAAAGTGCCTTTCCGCGATGGCCAAGGGCTGCGCCTCGAGGCGGGCAACCCGCACCTCCTGACGGCCGAACGGACCACCCGCCTCGACCTTGCGAACGGCTTCACCATCGAGGCGGTCATCGTACCGCGCTCGGTCAGCGACAGCGGGGCGGTCCGCGCGATCGCCGCCCAAGGCGTGACCAGCAAGAAGGAAGCCTCCTGGCAGTTCGGCATCACCGGCCAGAAGTCGCGCCGCGCCCCGATGGTGCTGGTGTTGCAGTGCCACGGCGACCTCGCCGACGGCAAGTTCGGCGAAGCGGTCTACTTCTCAAACCTACGGCTCACGATGCACAAACCGTACTACGTGGCGGCCGCGCTGACCTTCGCCAAGGACGGTCGGCCGGGCCACGTGGCCTTCACCCTCAAGGACCTCGCGAATGACGACGAGCCGCTGCTGCACGACCAGGTGGCCGGGCAACTCGCCCGCCTCGACACCGGCACGCACCCGTTCCACCCCGGCGGCAAGCATGCCGAACCCGAAGGCTCGTTCCACGGCGTGATCGACGATGTCCGCCTGAGCGCCGGGGCTCTGCCGGACGCGCGCCTGCTGTACACCTCCGAGGACGCACAACCATCCACGCTCGGCTTCTGGCGCTTCGAGAACAAAACCGGCCTGATGAAGGACTCCTCCGGCCAAGGTCGCGACCTGACCGTCGACAACGCCAAGAAAGCTCCAGCAACCCGCGCCGACCGGACCCCGCTGGCCGCCCTGTGCCACGCCCTGCTTAATTCCTCCGAATTCCTCTACGTCGAATGAACGACCCCCGCTGCCATCGCGTCGAAGCCTCGTCTTCCCGCCGCGACTTCCTCTTCAACGCGGGACTGGGTCTCGGCGCCATGGCCTTCAGCGACCTGCTCGCCAAGGAACTGACGGCCCCTGCCCCCGGCACCCCGCTCCCGGCGGGCGTCGGCCAGATCAAACCGCGCGCTAAACGCGTCATCTTCCTCTTCATGGAAGGCGGCCCGTCACAGATGGACCTCTACGACCCGAAGCCCCTGCTGAATAAATTGGCGGGGCAACGCCTCCCGGACAGCTTTGGCTCCGTCATCACGGCGATGGGCGAAACGAAGTCGCCCCTGCTGGCCTCCAAGCGCGCCTGGAAGCAACACGGCCAGTCGGGCCAATGGTTCTCGGACTGGATCCCGCACATCGCCTCCTGCTCCGACGATCTCACGGTCATCCGCTCCTGCAAGGCCGACGGCATCAACCACTCCGCCGGCGTCTGCCAGATGAACACCGGATCGATCCTCGCGGGCAAGCCCTCGCTTGGTTCCTGGATCAACTACGGCATCGGCTCCGCGAACAGCAATCTACCCGCGTTCATCGTGATGCAGGATAACCAGGCCTCCGTGATCAACGGGCCCCGCAACTGGGGGGCCGGCTTCATGCCCGCCGTCTACCAGGGCGTGCGCATTTCCGGCGGCGCCGAACCGATCCCGCACCTCAACACGCCCGAGGCCGTCAGCGCCGACCTCCAGAAGAGCAAGCTGCAGCTGATCACCAGCGTGAACAAGGAGTTCGCCGACCGCTACCCCGACCGCTCCGAGCTCGGCGCGCGCCTGGCCGGCTACGAGCTGGCCGCGCGCATGCAGGCCGAGGCCCCCGGCGTCGTGGACCTCACCGGCGAGACCGAGGCGACCCGCCAGCTCTACGGGCTCGACGACAAGACCACCGAAGGCATGGGCCGCCTCTGCCTGCTCGCCCGCCGGATGGTGGAGCAAGGCGTCCGCTTTGTGCAGATCTACCATGGCGCCGGCTCGAAGTGGGACGCCCACGCCAAGATCGAGAGCAACCACGCCGGCCTCTGCGCCTCCATGGACAAACCGGTGGCCGGCCTGCTCAAGGACCTGAAGGCCCGCGGGCTGCTCGAGGACACCCTGGTCGTCTGGGGCGGCGAGTTCGGCCGTACCCCGATGTCCGAGAAAGGCGATGGGCGCGACCACAACCCGACCGGTTTCACCATGTGGATGGCCGGCGGCGGCGTGAAGGGCGGCCAGACCATCGGCAGCACCGACGAGCTAGGCCTGCGCGCCCAGGAGACCCCTTTGCACGTCCACGACCTCCATGCGACCATCCTCTGGCTGCTGGGCATCGACAACATGGGCCTGACCTACCGCTACAAAGGCCGCCCGGAACGCCCGACCCAGAACGAGGGCGAGCCCTACAAGAAAATCGTCGGCTGACCTATGCGCCTGACATCGCTCGCTCTCGTCCTGCTGGCCGCCGCCGCCGGCGCCGCCGAATACCGCATCAAGCCGGGGGACGACCCGCAGGCGGTGATGAATGCCGCCGCGCCGGGCGACAAGTTGACCTTCCTGCCTGGATTGCATCAGCACGGCCTCACGAAGCACCGCGCGATCCTCTACGTCGACAAGTCCGTCGAGATCGAGATGATGGCCGGCGCGACGCTCAAGCTCGCCGATAATGTCTGCCGCAAGGAGGGCGTCGGCGAGATCACCACCGACCAGGATTCGGACAAGAAGATCGACGACCTCGAGATCGGCGGCACCTACGACATGATGAAAGGCAAGGTCGACGGCTCCGAGCTCTTCGGCAGCACGGTCTACACGATCATCGTCACCGGCGGCAAGAACGGCGCCCCTGACACCATCGCCTGGGGCGACGGCAAGCTCTTCGACACCCCGCACAAGGGCATCCCCATCACGGGCGACTGGCAGGAACTCAGCCACGGGGTGAAGATCCGCTTCGCGAACAAGACCGGCCATGGCGCCCGCAGCCTCTGGTTCGTGTCCTACGACGCCCCGGAGGCCTACGGCATCCGCATCGGCCACGGCCGCCAGGCGGAGACCATCTCCGGCGTCCGTATCACGGGCAAGGGCACCATCGACCTCAACGCCTCCCATAACGACCTGCCCAGCGGCCTGGTGAAGAACATCAACGCCTGCGTGCTCATCCATGGCCGTGTCCGCAACGTCCTCGTCGAGGGCATCACGATGACCGACACCATGCGCGCGGTGATGATGTACGGCGAGCACTCGGGGAAATTCCTCCCCGGCGGCAAGGTCGGCCCCGGCGAATCGTTCGACGCCGAGAACATCACGGTGCAGTTCACCCGCACGCTTAATCCGAACGGTAGCGGCACCCTGCTCGGCCATCCTTCTTTCCGCGGACAGCTCCGCAATGTCCGCTGTAATTACAATTACTTCGAGACCAAGCTCACCGCCATCGAGCCGAACTTCAACCTGGACGGCTACGAGGTCATCGGCAACCACATCAAGAGCGACGGCGAGGCCATTCACTGCTGGCGCCATTCCAAGAACGGCGTCATCGCCGACAACCTCCGCCTCGGCGACGTGACTTTCCGCAAGGTGGTCAGCGTCAACGCCCCCGCCGGATGGGAAGTCCCCATGCCTCCCGTGATGAAGAATAATCGCAACGCCCTCGGCGACCGCGCCCAAGGCCCGCAAACCAGCCTCGAACCCAAGCCCTTCGGACGTCGACTGCTCGTCAGCGATTACGTCGGCAACAAAGTCGCGATCGTCGCCGCCGACGGCCGCGTCGAGTGGTCGACCCCGGCCGAGAAGCCGCAGGACTCCTGGCTCCTGCCCAACGGCAACGTGCTCTTCAGCCACGTCCATGGCGCCAAGGAAGTGAAGCCAGACCAGTCCGTCGCCTGGGAATACGTGGCGGACGGGAAGACCGAGATCCAGGGCTGCCAGCCGCTGGCCGACGGACGCGTGCTCGTGGTCGAGTGCGGCCCGGGGCGCCTCCTGGAGATCGGCCGCGACGGCAAGATTGCCAAGGAGATCAAGGTGCCGCTGACGTCGACCATCAAGACCCACGAACAGATGCGCGGCTGCCGCAAGACGGCCGACGGGCGCTACCTCGTCAGCGCCAAGGGCGACCGCGCGGTCCTCGAACTCTCCACCGAAGGCAGGCTGCTGCGCAAGCTGCCGGTCAACGGCGACGTCCATGACGTCCGCGAGCTGGCCAACGGCAACTGGCTCGTCGCCCTCGGCGAGGGCGATGGCGTAGTGGAATACGACAAGTCCGGCCAGGTCGTCTGGAACATCGGCCGCGACGAAGTCACCGACAACCACCTCTACCTCGCCAGTTCCGTCGAACGCCTGTCCAACGGCAACACGATCGTCATGAACTGGCTCGGCCACGGCCACCTCGGCGCCACCGCCCAAATCTTCGAGGTCGACGCCCATAAGAAGCTCGTCCGCCAGTTCACCGACCACCGCCAGTTCACCAGCATCAATCATATCCAGATGTTGGAGTGAGGGGTTAGCGGGTGGCGGTTGGGTAAAACGCACTAAAGGAGACCGGAAACCGTGTAGTTTGCGTCGGGCCTGAGACATGGGAGGGCTCTCCGACCGTCAGTCCGCCACCCGAAAATGACCCCGCAACCTCGGGACCGTGCCGCTGTCCTATTTAGGCCTTTGCATGCCTTCCTCCGGAGGCGATAACCAAGGCACCCCGCCCCTTTGGCCTCGCCCTGCCGCATCCTCTCCTGGCTCAGCCTTTCGCTGACCACCGCCCTGGCCGCCGACCTCAAGCCGGCGGACGTGGAATTCTTCGAAGCGAAGATCCGCCCGGTGCTGGTCGCGGAGTGCTATGAATGCCACGACGCAAAGAAACAGAAAGGCGAACTGCGGCTGGATCATCGCGCCGGCCTGCTCAAGGGCGGCGAAGAAGGTCCCGCCATCGTGCCTGGTGATGCGAAGAAAAGCCTCCTACTCCAGGCCATGGAGCACACCCATGAGACGCTGGTGATGCCCAAGAAGCGCCCAAAGCTGGATGCGCAGATCATCGCCGACTTCGTCGAATGGGTGAACCGCGGCGCCCCCGACCCGCGCACCAAAGCCCCCGAGGACTCGATCACGCCCGCGTGGTCCGACCTCCTTCAGGTCCGCCGTCACTGGTGGAGCTTCCAGCCGATCACCTCGCCTGTCGTTCCTACGGGTAAATCCGTGAGCCCGATTGACCGCTTCCTCGACGTAAAGATCGCCGCCGCCGGCATCACTCCCTCCGCCCAGGCCGACAAGGCCACGCTCATCCGTCGGGCGACCTACGTCCTGACCGGCCTGCCGCCCACGCCCGCCGATATCGCCAGCTTCGAAGCCGACACCTCGCCTGAGGCTTTCGCCAAGGTCGTCGACCGCCTACTGGCCTCGCCTCGCTACGGCGAACATTTCGCTCGCCACTGGATGGACCTCGTCCGCTACGCCGACACGCACGGCAGCGAAGGCGATCCGGCCATACCGCATGCCTGGCGCTACCGCGACTACCTGATCCGCGCCTTCAACACCGACGTCCCCTACGACCAGTTCGTCCGCGAACAGCTCGCCGGCGACCTGCTGAAGTCCCCGCGCATCAACCCTTCGGAAAAACTCAACGAGTCCGCCCTCGGCACCGGCCACTTCCGCATGATCGAACACGGCTTCCAGCCGGTCGACACGATCGATGAACAGGTCCGTAACGTCGACAACCAGATCGACGTCGTCAGCAAGACCTTCCTCGGTCTCACGGTGTCGTGCGCCCGCTGCCACGACCACAAGTTCGACGCCATCAGTCAGGCCGACTTCACCGCCTTCTACGGCATCTTCGCGTCCGCCCGCCCGGGACAAGTGACCGTGGACTCCCCCGCCCTGCTCGACCAGCACCGGGACCGCCTGACCGAACTCAAAAAGGCCATCCGCTCGGAACTCTCCGCGCAGTGGGTGCAGCAGGCCAAGGACCTGCCTGCCGCCCTCGGACGCATCCGCGCCACCTCCCACGAACGCGTCCGCCTGCAGGACGAACTGGCGAAGATCGAAAGCAGCCTCGCCACCGACGATTTCCGGCGTCGCCTCAAGTCCGACCAGGGCGCCGGACCGGCGCCGAGCCACTGGTGGACCTTCGAAGAGGACGGCCGCGACCTCGTCGGTCGGCTCGACGCGCAACTCAACGGCGCCGCCGTCGTCCGCCACGGACGCCTGATTCTCGACGGCGCGGATGCCTTCGCCGAGACCGGCCCGATCGCCGAGACCCTCGCGGCCAAGACGCTCGAGGCGTGGGTCGCCCTGCCCACCCTCGCGCAGCGCGGCGGCGGCGTCGTCACGGTCGAGTCCGTCGGCGGCGCGGTCTTCGACGCGATCGTCTTCGGCGAAAGGCAGCCGGCCAAGTGGATGGCGGGCAGCAACAACGGCGTCCGCACCCGGAACGTCGACGGCCCGGCCGAGACTGCCAAGCCCAGCGACCTGATCCACCTCGCGATCGTCTATCAGCCCGACGGACGCATCGAACTCTACCGTAACGGCCAGCCTTATGGCCAGGGCTACGCTCCCGCCAACGAAAAGGCTGGACCGACCGCGTTCACGGCCGGCAAGTCCCGCCTCCTCTTCGGCCGCCGCCACACCGGCGGGGGCAACGCGTTCCTCCGCGGCGAACTGGAGGAAGCCCGCCTCTACGGCTTCGCCCTCACCGCCGCGCAGGTCGCCGACTCCTTCCGCGCCGGCACCCTGCGCGGAGAGTTCGCGCCCGTCGCCGCGAAGAACGAGTCGCTCGACGCGCGGCGCGCCGAGGCGAAACGATTACGGGCACGCCTCGAAGCGCTGGGAGCCACCGACGCCAGACTCGACGAGGGACTGGTCAAAGGCGAAGCGGACCCCACTCATCCGCTGCATGCCGCGACCTTCCTGCGGGTCGGCCTTCAGCCCAAGGAACCCAAGGCACCGCGGAGCGAAAAGCCCGACTGGACCCTGAGCGACCGCACCTCCGCCTCCTGGCCTCGGCATGGCAACGGCCTCGACGGTCGCTTCGCGCCTGGAGATTTCCGGGTCGAGACGAAAGGCGAAGCCGTCCTTGGCCGCATCCTTCCCTCAGGCCTGCACTCCCACACGCTCTCGACCAAGCACAGCGCCGTCCTGACGTCACCCCGCTTCAAGGTCACCACGGACTTCATCAGCGTTCAGGCCATGGGCAAGGGGGCGACGCTGCGGCTCATCCCCGACAACTACCCGCTTTCCCCCGGTGGTTCCCGCTTCCCGAAAGCTTCCATCGATTCGGCCAAACCGGTCTGGATCACCCTCGACACTGCGTACCGCAAGGGCTCCTACGCTTACCTCGAACTCACCCTGCCCGACGACTCACCGAATCCGGACCGGAAAGCCGAAGGCCCCGACGGCTTCTATAGTATCCGCCAGGTGGTCTTCCATGCCAGCCGAGCCGCCGGGCCTTCCGGCGAAGCGATCGTCACGGCGGTACCGAAACTTCCCACCGTGGAGGAGGTCGTCAGCGCCCTCTCCGCCGCCGCCGCCGCCTGGGGACGGGATGAAGCCAACGAAGCCCAAGCCGCGCTGCTCGATGCCGGAGTGCGACATGGGATGCTCGACGCCTCCACGGCCGCGTCACCCAAGCTCGCCACCCTGACCGCCGAATTCCGCCGGCTCGAGGCTGAGCTCCCTTCCCCGCGTCGCGCGCCAGGTTTCCTCGAAGCCGAAGGCATCGACATGCCGCTCTTCGTGCGCGGGGAATACAAGAATCCGGCGGCCATCGTCCCGCGTCGTTATCTCGAGGTCTTCGACACCAAAGCCTTCGCGACGAACGGCAGCGGCCGCCTGGAACTCGCCGACAAGATCGCCGCGCCCGACAATCCGCTCACCGCGCGCGTGATGGTCAACCGCCTCTGGCATCACGTCTTCGGCCGCGGGCTCGTCGGCACGGTCGACAACTTCGGCCGACTCGGGGACCAGCCGACGCATCCGGAGCTGCTGGACCACCTGGCCCGCCGCTTCGTCGAACAGCAAGGGTCGGTGAAGACGCTGCTCCGCGAGCTCCTGCTGACCGCGGCCTTCCGCCGGGCCAGCCTGCCCACGGCGTCGGCCCTGGCCAAGGATCCGGCGAACGACCTGCTAGCCCACGCCTGCGTCCGGCGCCTCGAGGGCGAGGCGCTCCGCGACTCGCTCCTCACCCTCGCCGGGAAAATGGACCATCGGATGTACGGTCCGGGCGACAACGCCCTGGCCGCCCCGGGCCAGCAGGTCCGCCGCAGCGTCTACCTGACCATCCGGCGCAACTCGCTGAACCCGCTCATCACCACGTTCGACGGACCGAAGCCGTTCACGACGGTCGGGCGCCGCGACGCCACGAACGTGCCCGCCCAATCGCTCACGTTGCTGAACAACCTTTTCGTCATCGACGCCGCCAAGCAGTGGGCGGCGACCCTCGATCGTAATCAGCCCGACGCCGCCAAGGTCGACACGCTTTTCCTCCAAGCCCTCGCCCGCAAGGCCAGCCCGACCGAACAGGCGGCCGCGGCGCGCTACCTGGCGGACCTCAAGGTCACCCACGCCGATAAGCCGGCCCTGGTCTGGCAGGACTTCGCCCAATCCGTCCTCAACCTCAAGGAGTTCCTTTATCTCAAATAACATGCACCCGCTCACCCGTCGCGAACTGCTCCGCCGCTGCTCCCTAGGCTTCGGCAGCATCGCCCTGTCCGGCCTGCTCTCCTCTCCCGCCTTCGGCGCCGAATCCGCCGGCAAGCGCCCGCTCAAAGCCAAGGCCAAGAACGTCATCTTCTGCTACATGTCCGGCGGGGTCTCGCACGTCGACTCGTTCGACCCCAAGGCCGCCCTCGCCAAGCTCAACGGCAAGCCGATGACGGTGCCGGTCCAGCGCACGGTCTTCAACAACAACGGCAACATCATGGGCAGCCCGTGGGAGGCCAAGCGCTACGGCCAGTCGGGCATCGAAATGACGAACCTCTTCCCGCAGATCGCCGCGTGCGCAGACGACCTCACCGTCATCCGTTCGATGACGAGCAAGGTCAGCGAACACGCTCAAGGAAACTACTTCTTCCACACGGGCTTTCCGTTCATGGGCCACCCCAGCGCTGGCGCCTGGCTCAACTACGGCCTCGGCAGCGAGAACCAGAACCTCCCCGGCTTCGTGGTCCTCCAAAGCGGCAACGCCGGCATCCCGCACGGCGGCGTAGGCCTCTTCAACAACGGTTACCTGCCCGGCCAGCACCAAGCCTCGGTCATCAAGGCCGACGGCCCCCTGCCCTTGGCCAACATCAAGCCCGGCGAAGCCGACGCGGCCCAGCGTCGACGTCTCGGCTTCATCAACCAGGTCGACCAAGCCTTCGCCGAGGCCACCCGTGAACCGCAGGTCGAAGCGGCCATCCGCAATTACGAGACCGCCTACCGCATGCAGGCCGCGGTGCCTGAGATCTGCGACCTCAGCGGCGAATCCGAAGCCACCAAGGCGATGTATGGCCTCGACTCCCCGGACAAGCTCACCGCCGGTTATGCCCGTCAGGCCCTGCTCGCCCGCCGGCTCGTCGAGAAAGGTGTCCGCTTCGTCGAGCTTAGCTGTCTCTCCGGCAATCTCGGCGGCGGCAACGCGGCCAATCCGTGGGATCACCACGGCGCGATCGTCAAAGGCCACGGCATGATGGCCCATCAGGTCGACCAGCCCATCGCCGCGCTCCTCAAGGACCTCAAGCAACGCGGACTCCTCGAGCATACCATCGTCATTTTCTCCGGCGAATTCGGACGCACGCCCTTCTCCCAGGGCAGCGACGGACGCGACCACAACCCCTACGGCTTCAGCCTCTGGGTGGCCGGCGGGGGCTTCAAGCCCGGCACCGTCTTCGGCGCCACCGATGAACTCGGCTACTACGCCGTCGATAAGCCGCTCACCGTCTACGATTTCTGGGCCACCATCCTCCACCAGCTCGGCATCGACCACGCGAAGCTCACCTATCGCTTCGGCGGCCGCGACTTCCGCCTCACCGATGTCTACGGAGAGGTCGTGAGGGAAATCCTCGCCTGAGCCGTCGTGCGGTCGCTCCTCTTCATCCTCGGAACGGCGTTGGCGCAGGCCGCCGTGTCATTCGAGTCGGAGGTGAAACCGATCTTCGAGAAGCACTGCATGGAGTGCCACGGGCCGAAAAAGCAAAAGAGCGAATTCCGCCTCGATGACCGTGAGGTCGCTTTGCACGGCGGCGAAAGCCACGCCCCGAACATTCTCCCGGGAAAAGCCGCCGAAAGCCCTCTCATCAAATTCGTGACGACGGCGGATCACGACACGCGCATGCCGCCCAAAGGCGACCGCCTCACTGCCGCCCAAGTCGACACCTTGAAGCGCTGGATCGCCGAAGGCGCGGTCTGGCCGGAATCCGCCTCCCTGAAGAAGACCGACCCGCTCGACTGGTGGTCGCTGAAGCCCCTTACCAAGCCCGCCCTGCCCTCCGGCGCCGCCACCCATCCCATCGACCGCTTCATCCAGGCCAAGCTTCAGGAAAAGGGACTGCAGCCCTCGGGCGTCGCGGACGCACGTACGATTCTCCGCCGACTCACCTTCGACCTGATCGGCCTCCCGCCCACGGCCGATGAACTCGCTGCCTTCGAGAAGGACGCGGCCCAAGATCTACCCGCCGCCATCGGCCGGGCCGCCGACCGCTTGCTGGCCTCGCCCCGCTACGGCGAGCGCTGGGGGCGCCACTGGCTCGACGTGGTCCACTACGGCGACACCCACGGCTACGATAAGGACAAGCTCCGCCCCAACGCCTGGCCCTACCGCGATTACGTCATTCGCTCCTTCAATGACGACAAGCCTTACGCCCGCTTCGTCGAAGAACAGCTCGCCGGGGACACGCTCTACCCGCACACCCTGGACGGCCATGTCGCCCAGGGCTTCATCTCGGCCGGCCCCTGGGACTATATCGGGCACGCCGAACTCCCGGAGACCAAACTCGACGGCAAGATCGCCCGTGCCCTCGACCGAGACGACATGGTCTCGAATACGACCGGCGCCTTCCTCGCCACGACCGCCCAGTGCGCCCGCTGTCATAATCATAAGTTCGACCCGATCAAGCAGGAGGACTACTACCGCCTCCAGGCCGTCTTCGCCGCCCTCGACCGGGCCGACAAGACTTTCGACGTCGACCCGGAGGCCGCCAAGCGGCGCGACCCGCTGGTCGCCGAACGCACCCGACTCGACGGCGAGATCAAGGCCTTGAACGACAAGCTCGCGACGGTCGACTCCCGCCGCGTCACGCTCATCGGCAAGATCATCGATGAACTGAAGCAGGGCACCGCCGCCGTCGAACGTCCCGAATACGGATACCACAGCGCGATCTCGAAGGAACAGTCCGCCACGAAGTGGGTCCAGGTCGACCTCGGGGTCGCCCGCGAACTCACCGAAATCGTGCTGACCGGCTGCCACGATACCTATAACAACATCGGCGCCGGCTTCGGCTTCCCGGCCCGTTACAAGGTCGAGCTTTCCGATGACGCCAAATTCGCCCTAGGCGTCACCACGGTCGCCGACTTCACCGCCGCCGATGTCCCGAATCCCGGCGTGAAGCCGCAACGTTTCGCGCTGGCCAAACTGAAAGGGCGCTACCTGCGCGTGACGGCCACGAAGCTGGCGCTTCGCAAGAACGACTACATCTTCGCGCTGGCTGAGCTCCAAGCGATCGACCCCAAGGGCCGGAACGTCGCCCTGGGAGCCAACGTGATCTCCCTCGACAGCATCGAAGCCGCACCGCGCTGGGGACGCCTTAACCTGACCGACGGCTACTCCTATGGTCCGAAATCCGAACGCGATGACGCCCGCCTCGCCCTCCTCGAACGCGAACGCGCCGAGATCCGCAAGGGTTCGAACAAGGTCGCCCCGGCCGACAGCGACCGCCTCGCCGAACTCACCGCCGCCCGCGCCAGGGTCGCCAAGGAACTCGCCGCCCTCCCGGCTCCGCAGGTCGCCTACGTGGGCACGATCCACAAAGGCACGGGCTCCTTCGCGGGCACGGGCGCCAACGGCGGCAAGCCGCGTCCCATCTTCGTGCTCAAGCGCGGCGACCTGAGCCAGCCCGACAAGGAGGTCGGTCCGGGCACCCTGCCCTTCGCCAAGGAGCTGGCCTCTCAGTTTGAGCTGCCCGGGGACGCCCCCGAAGGCTCCCGTCGAGTGGCCTTGGCCAGATGGATCACCGATGACCGCAATCCGCTCACCTGGCGCGTCATCGTGAACCGGGTCTGGCATTACCATTTCGGCCGGGGCCTGAGCGACACGCCGAACGACTTCGGACGCATGGGCAGCCAGCCCACGCACCCCGAGCTCCTCGACTGGCTGGCGGTCGACTTCCGCGACGGCGGGCAGTCGTTGAAGAAACTCCATCGCCTCATCGTCACGAGCGCGACCTACCGCCGGTCTTCGCTCGGTAATCCGGCCAACGAGAAGATCGACACGGGCAACGCCTTCCTCTGGCGCATGAACCGGCGCAAGCTCGAGGCCGAAGCGGTCAATGACTCCGTCCTCGCGGTCGCCGGCAAGCTCGACCTCACGATGGGCGGCCCGGGCTTCCAGGACTTCGTCATCGATAAGCCGCAGCACTCGCCGCACTACGAATACGACCAGCATGACGTCGAGGACCCCAAGTCCCATCGCCGCTCGGTCTATCGCTTCATCGTCCGCTCCCAGCCGCAACCTTTCCTCACCGTGCTGGATTGCGCCGACCCCTCGATGTCGGTCGCCAGCCGCAACGAGACCGTCAACGCCCTGCAGGCCTTGGCCATGCGCAACAACCGCCTGACGGTCGCGATGGCGAGGCACTTCGCGGCCCGCGTAGCCAAGGAGGCCTCCTCCCCGTCCGCCCAGGTCGACCTGGCCTTTCGCCTGGCGCTGGGCCGGCCGCCTTCGTCGCAGGAAGCCGCGGCCATGTCGGCCTATGTCCGTGAGCACGGCCTGACGAACCTCTGCCGGCTCATCTACAACCTCAACGAATTCAACTTCATCGACTGACCATGAACAACTCTCCCTACCATCGTCAGTCCGGTGTCACCGCGATGAACCGACGCGACTTCCTGTTCTGCTCCGGCGGCGGCCTCGGCGGCATCGCCCTCGCCAGCCTGCTCGGACAGGAATCCCTCCTCGCCGCCACGCCCACCAGCGGCGCCCTCCACGCCCCCGCCAAGGCCAAGCGCGTCGTCCAGCTCTTCATGGCCGGCGCCGCCAGCCACGTCGACATGTGGGACTACAAGCCGCTGCTCGAGAAGAAGCACGGCGAGAAGTGGGATCCGGGTGAAGCCGTCGAACTCTTCCAGAGCAGCCCGGGCTCGACCTTCGCGTCGCCATGGAAATTCAAACCCTACGGCAAGTCGGGAAAGATGCTCAGCGACATCGTCGCGCCCATCGGTGACGTCGTGGATGACATCGCCTTCGTGCATAATGTCGTCGGCCGCTCCGGTGTGCACAGCCAGGCCACCTTGCTGCAGTCCACTGGCTTCCTGATCCCAGGCTACCCGAGCGTCGGCGCATGGGTGAGCTACGGCCTCGGCTCGCTCAACGACAACCTCCCAACGTTCGTCGTGCTACCCGACATCCGCGGGCTACCGTCCAACGGCCAGAAGAACTGGGACTCCGCCTTCCTCCCAGGTCAGAACCAGGCCACGCAGGTGCGCGTCAACGCCGCGAAGCCCATCGCGGACCTCTCCCCGCCTCCCGCCGACTACATCACGCCCTCCGGCGAGACCGCCGGACTTGAGCTCCTCGGCAAGCTCAACCGGGCCCATGCCGATACGCATCCAGCCGACCCGCGCCTCGAAGCCCGCATCCGCAGCTACGAGCTCGCCGCCAAGATGCAGCTCGCCGCGCCGGACGCCCTCGATCTCTCGCAGGAATCGGAAAAGACGCAGGCCCGCTATGGCATCGATAACTCCACGAAGGTCTGGCCGAAGGAGATCAATGTCGCCGAGGAGCAGGACGCCTTCGGCCGCAAGTGCCTGACCGCCCTACGTCTCCTCGAGCGCGGCGTCCGCTTCGTGCAGATCTGGTCCGGCAACGACAACGGGTTCCCGCGTCGCAACTGGGACTCGCACGAGGACATCGCCCGCGACCACGCCCCGCTCTCGCTCGGCATGGCCAAAGGCACCGCGGCACTCATCCAGGACCTCAAGGATCGCGGCATGTTCGAGGACACCCTCATCCTCTGGACCACCGAGTTCGGCCGCATGCCCTGCGCCCAGGGCGGCAAGGGACGCGACCATAATCCTTTCGTGTTCACCAACTGGCTGGCCGGCGGTGGCATCAAGGGCGGGGTCTCCCATGGCCAGAGCGACGAATGGGGCTTCAAGCCTGCCGACCGCAAGCGCTTCACGATGGGCTACGACATCCACGCCACCGTCCTGCACCTCCTCGGCCTCGATCACGAGAAACTCACCTTCCGTCACAACGGCGCCAACCGTCGCCTCACGGACGTCCATGGACACGTGATCAAGGAGATCCTGGCGTGAGGAAGTTCTTGGTTCTGGGTTCTTCGTTCGTCGTTCCTAAGCTCAATGAGACGGCAAGCCCTCGACGGACCAAGGTTAGCGCTTTCCCTCCTGCCGTGGGTAGGGTAGGGACCGCGTCACGACATAGGCATACCTAGGTAGGGTTGAGCGCCCTCGCTCAACCGCAGATGACCAATGAAGCTCGCCGCCTTTCAGCGATACCTTGGAACAAAGCCCCCCAGAACAAGTAACCAAGAACAACGAACCATGAACATACGCCCCACCCTCCCCATGAACACCATCGCCCACCTGACCCATAGAGCCGCCTGGCTGCCAGCCTTGCTGGCATTTGGCATCGGCCTGACGACCGCCTCCGCCCAGACCGCCGCACCTACCGGCAAACCTCCTAGCTTAGAGTACAAGCTCGAGACCGTCGCCATCGAGTCCGGCGAGCGTCAGACAATCTACCGGACCTATGACCACATCGAAGCACCGAATTGGTCGCGCGATGGCAGCTACATGCTTTTCAACTTCAAAGGCGGCATCTATCGCATTCCGGCCGATGGCGCCGCCAAGCCGCTGAAGCTCGACACCGGGGCGGCAAGCAAATGCAACAATGACCACGGGATCTCTTTCGACGGGCGGCTCCTCGCGGTGAGCGCACGAACCGAGGAGAAAAAATCGCAGATCTACGTCCTGCCAATCGCGGGCGGCGAAGCACGCCTGGTGACGCCGCTCACTCCTTCCTACTGGCACGGCTGGTCGCCCGACGACCAGACTCTCGTCTACTGCGCCGAACGCGATGGCAACTTCGACATCTACTCCATCCCGGCGGCAGGCGGGGTCGAAAAACGCCTGACGAGCAACCGGGGATTGGACGACGGCCCGGAATATTCCCCGGACGGGAAGCACATCTATTTCAACTCCGAACGCGACGGCACCATGCAGATCTGGCGGATGAAGCCGGACGGCTCCGCCCAGGAGCGGGTCATCGCCGATGAGCGTCGTAACTGGTTCCCACATATCTCGCCGGACGGCAGATGGATCGCATACATCAGCTTCGGCAAGGATGTCATCGCCGATGACCATCCCGAGAACCGCGAGGTGATCATCCGTCTCATGCCTGTCGGCGGCGGCCCGATCCGCGACCTGGTCAAGCTGTTCGGAGGTCAGGGCACGCTCAACGTCGCCTCATGGTCGCCTGACAGCAAGAAGCTCGCCTTCGTCAGCGTCACCAAGCCGGTGCCTCCGGACTGGTCCTTGCCGGGCATGCCTAAGCCGAACTTCCATAAGCAGGTTCCGCCGCCCGCCGATTTCCATCGTCCGTCGGTAGTGCTCAACCAGCCGATGGGCATCTTCGAGGGCCAGGCCGACGTCGGCGGCCCCCTCCTGCCCGGCAACTGCACGTTCGACGCGCGCACCGGCCGCTATCGGCTGACTTCCGCAGGCTATAACATCTGGTACACACGTGACGAGTTCCGCTACGTGTGGAAAAAGATGGAAGGCGATGCGACGCTGAGCGCCACCATCGAGTTCCCCTACCAGGAAGGCTATTTCGACCGCAAGGCCGTGCTCATGTTCAGGCAGGACCTGAGCGACGACTCGAAGACGGTCATGGTGGCGTTGCACGGCGGCGGCCTGATCCATCTGGCCCAACGTTCCGAAAAGGGACAGAAGATCACCGAAAGCGCCCGCCTCAAGGCCGAGGGTAGGCCGCCCGACGCCAAGCCTATCCGGCTCAGCATCGCGAAACACGGCGACACCTATGCCTTGTTCGCAAGCCTCGACGGCGAACCGCTCCGACAGATCGGCACCTCGACGGAACTACGTCTCGAAGGCCCCTTCTATGTCGGCATCGGCTTCTGCTCTCATCAGCCGGTCACCGTCGATAACGCGATCCTGTCAGACGTGACGCTGAAATGATCAGGTCAATGCCCCGCCTCCTCCTGGTCCTTCTGTGCGCGGCTTCCGGCTCCGCCGCCGAACCGAGCCAGAAGCTGACCGTGACGGAGGCGACGGCGGAGACCCGCACCCTGCTCAAGGGACGCAAGATCTCCGATATCCTGGGCGTGACCCATGTGAACGGACAATATGCCCTCAGCGAGAAGCCTTTCCTCCTCGAGGGAGCCGCCGCTACGCAGCAACTCGGATCCAAGGTGCTCAAGCTCTGGTTCTACCCGATCTACGCCGAACAATACGCATGGCATAGTTCGTGGCCGCAAGGCGTGCCCGACCTCGAATCGCTGGCCAAGACGCCCTACTATGAAGCCGTCTTTGCCATGCCATTCCACACCTACGTCCTGGAGACAGAGGAGTTCGGCCTGCGGAAGAACTTCTGGCAGAAAGGGCTTGGCACGCCCGACCGGGAGAAAGTCCACGCGCAGATCTATCGGCTCACCTGCCACCTGCTCACCCGCTATCGTGGCACCGGCAAGACCTTCGTGCTGCAGAACTGGGAAGCGGATAACGTGATGAAGTACGCGCTCAAGGACGCGGCACCGTCGACCTGGGACACGGCCTACCAAGGCATGACGGACTGGATCAACGCGCGTCAGGCCGCGGTGGAGCAGGCGCGTCGCGACTGCGGAACGGAAGGCGTGCAGGTGCTGCACGCCTTTGAAGTCAACTTCGTACCACCCCTGAAAGAGAGCCTCGCCGGCAAACCCTACGATCTTCGAAGAACGCTGGGACAAAGGTGAATATTTCCGCAGCGGCATCACCTGGCAGGTCGGCGCCGGCAAAGTCTTCTACTACCGCCCAGGCCACGAGACCTACCCCATCTTCAAGCAACCCGAGAATATCAAGGTCGTGGAAAACGCGATTCGCTGGGCGGCGGGGAAGTAAACATTAGCGGTAGGGGTCGGGATAGGGGTGGGGGCAGGCGAATAAAGGAAGCCGCATCATCCTACACGTTTTCATAGCTCCGAGAGACTCCCTCGGGCTTGCCTACCCCTACCCCGACCCCTACCCCTATCCCTAAATAAATGCTCCTCCGCCTCCTCCCCCTCCTGGCCGCGGCCTCCCTTTCCGCCGCCTCCGTCTCGACCTTCGCCGGTAACGGTCAGAAGGGCTACTCGGGCGACAACGCCCCCGCCACCGAAGCGAAGATGGATAATCCCTTCGGCGTGGTCCGTGGCCCGGACGGTGCCATCTGGTATTGCGAATACACCGGACAGCGTATCCGCCGCGTCGACAAGGACGGCAAGATCCACCTCATCGCCGGCACGGGCAAGGTCGGGTACACCGGCGACGGCGGCCCCGCTATCGAAGCGACCTTTAACCTGCCCCACGAACTCCGTTTCGGTCCGAAACGCGCCAACCTTTTCATCGTCGACATGATGAACCATGCCGTCCGCAAGATCGACACCACCACGGGCGTCATCACGACGGTCGTCGGCACGGGCAAGCCGGGCTACACCGGCGACGGCGGCCAGGCCGACCAGGCCCAGCTGAAGAACCCGCACAGCATCCAGTTCGACGCCAAAGGCGACCTCTTCATCTGCGACATCGGCAACAACGTCATCCGCAAGGTCGACATGAAGACGCACATCATCACGACCATCGCCGGCACCGGCAAGGCGGGTGATTCTCCTGACGGCGCCCCGGTCAAGGGCACGCCGATCAAGGGGCCACGCTCCATCGACTTCGACGCGGCCGGCAATCTCTGGGTCTGCACCCGCGAAGGCAACCAGGTCCTCAAACTCGACCTCAAGGCCGACAAGATCTCGCTCATCGCCGGTAACGGCAAGAAGGGCTTCACCGGCAACGGCGGCCCGGCGAAGCTCGCCACCCTCAGCGGCCCCAAGGGCGTGGCGTTCGACGCCGAAGGCAACGCCTGGATCGCCGATACGGAATCTCACTCAATCCGCATGGTCGACATGAAGACCGGCAACCTCGAACTCAAGATCGGCACCGGCGTCAAAGGCGACGGCCCTGATGGTGATCCGTTAAAGTGTCAGCTCGCGCGCCCTCACGGCGTGTTCGTCGACAAGGACGGCTCGGTCTACGTCGGCGACTCCGAGAACCACCGCGTCCGCGTTCTGAAAAAATGAATCCGTAACGATGCGCCGCCTCCTCTTCCTGCTCATTGCTACCGCCGCCCTATCCGCGGATCGCCCGCCGAACGTCGTCCTGATCCTCGTCGACGACCTTGGTTACGGCGATCTCGGCTGCTTCGGAGCGAAGGACATCCGCACGCCGAACATCGATGCGCTAGCGAAGCAAGGCACTCGCTTCACCGATTTCTACGTCGCCCAAGCCGTCTGTACGGCCAGCCGCGCCGGCTTGATGACCGGCTGTTACCCCAACCGCGTCGGGATGCAAGGCGCCCTCAACCACACCAGTCGTAACGGTCTTAACCTCGCAGAATGGACGCTCCCCAAGATGTTCCGCGATATCGGCTACGCAACCGCGTGCTTTGGTAAGTGGCACCTCGGTACGGCCGTCGAACTAAGCGCCACCCGCCACGGCTTTCAGGAATTCTTGGGCCTGCCCTACTCGAATGATAATTCCAAATACCATCCTTCCCTGGCGTTTGAAATGCCACCCTTGCCATTGATTGAGGGTGAAAAAGTCGTCGAGCTGGACCCCGATCAATCGACCTTCACCGCTCGCTTTACGGCCAAAGGTGTCGACTTCATTGAACGCCATAAGGACCGCCCATTTTTCCTCTACCTTCCCCATGTGATGCCGCACGTGCCGATCTTCGCCTCGGCGAAGTTCAAAGGCCGTTCCTCCCGCGGACTCTACGGCGACGTCGTGGAAGAGCTCGACGACGCGATCGGCAAGGTGCTCGCCAAACTGCGCGAGACGGGCCTGGAACAGAACACGGTCGTACTCTTCTTCTCCGACAACGGCGCGTGGATGAGCTACGGCGAGCACGCCGGCTCAAACCGCCCCTTCCGCGAAGGCAAGCTGACCTGCTTCGAAGGCGGCCTGCGCTCCCCGCTCATCGTCCGCTGGCCCGGACAGGTCCCCGCGGGACGCACCTGCGGTACGCCCTTCATGTCGATCGACCTGCTGCCGACGTTCGTCGAAGCGATCGGCGGCAAGGCGCCCACGCTTAAGATCGACGGCCTCTCCGCCCTGCCGCTCCTCCGGGGCACCGACGAAGCCGCCACACATGAAGCCATGTTCTATTACGCCGGCGAGGAACTCCACGCGGTGCGCTCAGGCCAGTGGAAGCTCCACTTCGCCCACCCGTATCTCACGAACATGGGTAACCCGGGCAAAGGCGGTAAACCCTCGGCCTACGGCGAATACACCCCGCTCCCGATCACGGACTCGTCGATGAACGCCATCGCCAGCCGCCACGGCCAGAAGGTCGCCGCGCAACCCCTCGCCCTCTACGACCTGACCACCGACCCGGGCGAGACCCGTGACCTTTCCGCGCAGCACCCCGACATCGTCGCACGGCTCTCCGCCCTGGCCGATCCCATGCGACGCGCCCTGGGCGACAAGCTGACCGGTACCCAGGGCACGGAACGCCGCCCGGCCGGTTTCGTGCCGGTCAAGTAACGGCGGATTGGGGTGGAAAGCCCCCTCGGCGTGGGTTCACTGAAGGCATGCCCACCCCTGGCATCTCCGGAGCCTCCTTGTTGACCCTGTTCGCGGTCACCGTCCTCACCGCGGAACCTCTCCGCGTGGAGACTTCGCGTGACCTCTGGATCTCTTCCTACTCTTCCGAACAGGAAGGCAACAACGGGGGCGCGCCGAAGCTGAAGCTCAAAGGCACGCAGGAATGCTTCCTCATCGATTTCGATCCGGCCAAGTTCCGGGGAAAACGCGTCGTGCGGGCGACGCTCCACCTTCACCTGGAGTCACCCTACGTCCTCGGTCGCACGACGGTTTCGACCGTCGCCCAGGAATGGGTCGAAGGCAAAGGCACCGGGTACGCCAAGGAACCCGGCGCGAGCAGCTTCCGTTGGGCGCGTAACGGCGAACTGGCCTGGGGCCACGACGGCAGGAATATCACCGCCGTTTCCCTCGGACTCGGCGGCTCGGCCTGGGGCTTCGGCGACCCGACCCCGCCCGACGCGAAGGGCTGGCAAGCGATCCCGATCGACCCTGCCGTCGTCCAGGCTCGCCTCGACGGACGGAGCTTCGGTTTCCTGGTGATGGATGACGTCGGCAGCGAGTACCAACGCGACGGCGACCAGTTCACCTATCGCTCTTTCCCCAACCGCTTCGTCGCCAGCCGCGAAGGCAAGAAATCCACGGCCCCTTATTTCACCCTTTGGCTGGAGGACGGCCCCGGACCGACGGTCGCCTTTACGCCCGACCCCACCCTCAAGCCCGTCAAGGCGGCGACACTCCCTCCCATCCCGAAGCTCGCCGACGGCCCCTCCGCGGTGAAGGCCACCGATGCCGCCGGCCTGCCGATTCCCGGCCTGCGCCTCTTCGCCGCCAAAGGCGAAGCCGTGACCATGCTGCTGGAGCGTGCGCCGCAGACGGTGCAGATCGACCTGCCTGTCCGCCGCTACGAACTCCCGAAGGTCGGAGACCATGTCGATCCGCTGGTCATCTCGCCTCACGGACGTCTGCTGGAATTCCAGATCCCCAAGGATGCCAAGCCGGGCGAACACCGCGGCACCTTGCGCCTCGAGGGCCAGGACGTGCCGTTCTCGGTCACGGTCTGGAACTTCACCCTGCCAGACCGTCTGTCCTTCGTCGCCCAGATGAACGGCTACGGGATGAACGATACCTCCCGCGACTGGTTCCGCCTGGCCCATGAGCACCGGCTGACCCTCAACATCCTCCCCTACGGCTGGACGGGCCGCGTCTCCGCCGCCCCGAAGCCCAAGGCCGACGGGACGTTCGACTGGCAAGCCTGGGACGAACGCTTCGGCCCGCTCCTGGACGGCTCGGCCTTCGCCGACCTGCCTCGCGGCCAGGTACCCACGGAGGCGTTCTACCTGCCGCTGAACGAGAACTGGCCGATGAACCATGAGCAGCATTTCAAAGGCGGCTATTGGATCGAGCAGGCTTACGCCGCGGACTACTGGCAGGAATTCAGGTCTGCCGCGGGAGGTTTCGCCCGACACTTCGCCGAGAAGCGCTGGCACGAGACGACTTTCGAGTTCTACCTCAACAACAAGGTCTACTTCAAGAACGGCAAGAACGGGAAGCCCGGCAGCTGGAACGTCTGCTCGGCGCCTTGGATCTTCGACGAACCGCAGCACACCCAGGACTTCTGGGCTCTCCGTCGCTTCGGAGCGGAGTTCTGGAAAGCCGTCGCCCCCTATCCGGAGGTCCGGACGGCCTTCCGTCTCGACGTGTCCCGTCCCGAATGGCAACGCGACCTGCTCGACGGAGTAAGCAACGTCGACGTGGTCTCCGGCACGCTCCGCGACTACCCCCGCCGCGTGCTCGGCCGTAATCGTCGGGACGGCAAGCTCACCTACATGTACGGGTCCGTGAGCAAACTCGGGCAGCCGCTCATCATCAACGCCGCCTGGTGCGCCGAAACCTGGGCCCTCGGCGCCGATGGCGTCGTGCCTTGGCAGACGATCGGCAAGAAAGACGCGCTGACCAAGGCCGACGACCTGGCGGTCTTCTATCCCGGCCCCGACGGACCCCTGCCCAGCCTGCGCATGAAGGCCTTCCGCGCCGGCCAGCAGCTCGCCGAATACCTGGCCCTCTACGCCGCCACCTCCGGCGAGGACCGTGACGCCGTCGGAGCGGCCGTCCTCGACCTGCCCGGCCTGCGCGCCGGGACCGTCAAGACCTACGCCGACGACGCCGGCAGTTCGACCTTCGGCGACGGCGCCGCCCGTTCCGTGGCCGAGCTACGCCTGCGCCTCGGCACCTGGCTCGACACCCAAGCCCCGGCCCCTCGCGCGCGTACGCATGACCCTCGCCCCCGCGCCCAGGATCCCGGCCTCATCCGGCCGATCACCGCCCTGCCGCCCCCTGCTTCCCTCTGACCTACCCCATGCACCTGCTCCGACTGCTCGCCCTATCCTGCGTCTGCGCCCTCGCGGGCGCCGCGCCGACGAAGACCAACGTCGTCTTCATCCTGATCGACGACTTCGGCTACGAGTGCGTCACGGCCAACGGCGGCGAGAGTTACCGCACCCCGGTGATGGACAGGCTCGCCGCGACAGGCGTCCGCCTCGACCAGGTCCACGCCCAACCGTTGTGCACCCCGACCCGCGTGGCCCTGATGACCGGCCTCAACAACAAGCGCAACTACACGCGCTTCGGCCACCTCGACCCCAAGCAGCAGACTTTCGGCAACTACTTCAAGGCGGCCGGCTATGCCACCTGCGTCGTCGGCAAATGGCAGCTAAGCAACGACTTGCCCGGACCGGCCCTCTTCGGCTTCCACGAGAACTGCCTCTGGCAGCTGAACCGACGTCCCGGCCGCTACCGCAACCCGGGCCTGGAAATCAACGGCAAGCAGGTCGACTTCAAGCAGAACGAATACGGGCCCGACATCGTCAACGACTACGCCCTCGACTTCATCACGCGCCAGAAGGACCAGCCGTTCTTCCTTTATTATCCGATGATGCTGACGCACTCGCCCTACGACGCGACGCCCGACAGCCCTGATTACCTGACGGGCAAGTCCGAGGAAGGCACGAAGAAGATCGGACACTTCCCCGACATGGTCGCCTACGCGGACAAGCTCATCGGCAAGCTCGTCGCCAAGCTCGAAGAACTGAAGCTCCGCGAGAACACGCTCATCGTCATCATGGGCGACAACGGCACCGGCGCCGGCACGCCCTCCCGCTTCAGAGGACGCGACGTCACCGGCGGCAAGGGCAGCAGCCTCGTCTGGGGGACGCACGTGCCCGGTATCGCGAACTGGCCCGGCCAGGTGGCGTCCGGCAAGGTCTGCGGCGACATGATCGAGGCCGCCGACATGCTCCCGACGATCTGCGAGGCCGCCCAGGTCCCGCTCCCGGCCGACCTCAAGCTCGACGGTCGTAGTTTCCTCCCCCAGCTCCGCGGCGAAAAGGGTAATCCGAAGGACGCCCTCTACGTCTGGTATAACCCTTCCGGCGGGCCCAACGCCCAATACGAATTCGCGCACGAGGCCCGCTACAAGCTCTACGCCGATGGCCGTTTCTTCGACACCGTCGCCGACGACCGAGAGAAGTCCCCGCTGAAGGACGCCGACCTCTCCGCCGAAGCCAAAGCCATCCGGACGAAACTCCAGGCCGTGCTGGCCGCGCATCAAGGACCCCGCGACGAATACTTCCTGAAACAAGCCGAGTCCTTCAAGGACTACCGCGAAAAGCTCGACTCCGCTCCCGGCCCCAAGAAAGGCAAGGCCGCCGCACCGAAGACGGAAGCCGACCCCCGCGGCGCCCGCTTCAAGGAGCGTGACGCCGACCACGACGGCAAGATCACCTACGAGGAGTTTCAGGCCAGCATGGCCGACAAGAAGGTCGCCAAGGAGCGCTTCGAAGCCCGCGACCTCGACAAGGACGGCAGCCTGAGCCTCAAGGAATTCTTAGCTACGCTTCCAGCGTCGAAATAAGGCGCCACCTGGTCCGCGGGAACTCGGGGCGGCCTGAAGGATCACTTCTTGTCCTTCTTCCGCTCCCTGGGGCTCTCACCCTTCTCTGGCTTATCCGCCTTGGGGGGCTTCGGCGCCTTGTCTAACACCTTGAAATGAGTCGGCGGCAGCATCACCGGCGCCGTCGGCTTGCCCCGTTGAATCTCAATGAGGCTGAAGATATCGTCGGCGGCATCCGTGTTCACGAGGGCGAAATCCGAACCCTTCGCGCCTCCCTGACGTAGCACCGCGTCCGTTACCGTGACGGTCTCATGGTGCCACTGCTTGTCGCCCGTGCCCGTCACCGTCAGCGCCGTCTTCATGGATGGCTTCCCCGCATCGTAATCCAGCTTCCAGGTCGAGCCTGCCTTCGCATCATACCAGACGACGGTCATCGTCATGACCTTCGGGGCGGAGCCCTGGGAGAAGCCGTCGTGCAGCTTGAAGTAAAGGGAGTCCTTGCCAGTGGCATGCTCGAAGCCGCGGGCGAAACGCGAATAGATGGGAGACTTGTTGGTGATCGGGCCGCCCACGCGCCAGAGCGGAATCGAAGTGGCATCGGCGTCGATCTGATAAAGGAACCGGCCATAGTTTTCCGGCCAGATATCCCAGCCTACGTCGTTAAATCCGGTCTGCGTGTCGCGTTGCCGCACCTGCCCCAGCGTCAGCCCGTTCTTATCATCTACGGCCGCGCCGTACTTGGCATAGGTGGCGACGATCTTCTCCATGCGCTCGGTGTTTTTGTGCGAGGCCTTGCCAAACTTCGCCTCCGGATAGGCCTTGGTATCGGCGGCATCCAACCCCTTGTGGAGGGCGCAAAAGGCGCCCGTGGCCGTCCGGGGGTCAATCTGGCCGGCGTAGCGGTTGAAGAAATAGAAGGAGTAGTCGAACCCCATCTCCTTGCAGGACTCCAGCGCCCCGGAGGTGATGTCCCAGACGCTCTGTCCGTTCTGCAGGCCGGTCAGGGCGCCCCAGTAGAAGCTCATCGGCAGGTTCTGGGCGAACATGGCGCGCTGCCAGGTCTGGTCCATTTCCGACCGAGCGAACAAAGGCGCGGCCTCCGAGGCGATCAACCGGTGTTGCCACGCTTCGATCATCGTCCTCTCACCGCTCAAGTGATGCCCGCGGGCGCTACCCGCAAGCTTGATGGCGATACCCCCGGTGACGTTTTCCGTCACCCACTTCCATTCTTCATCAAATCCTTTGCCACCACTCTCGTCATCGTCCGAGGTCACGTTATTGAACATGAGGGAGATCCGAGGCTGGCCAGGAACGCCCTGAAAAGTCTTCGTGAAAAGATCAAACTGCCATAACCGGAACTCGCGCCAGGCGGAGGATTTCGTCGGCAAATCGTACTTCTTCTCGATGACACTACCCTTGTAAGCGCATTCGTCTCCCGTGCACCCGGTCTTGACCTGGATGAACGCGATACGCGCCTGCTTCTCCGGGGTGTAGCTGCGGATGCGCTTACCGAATGCGGCGGTCAGCCTCTCCAAGAGAGCCTTGTACTCCTTTGAAGGATAAAAGGGGTAAGCAGGCCAAGCGTCGAACTTCTGATCCTTGCACTCCACGCGAGGAACTCCCTGGCCATAGATCCAATCGGGCGCATCCGGCCCGACGCCCAAGGAAAGGTAGATGTACTGACCCCTCTTGTCCGCCGCATCCATGGCATCGTCCAAAGCACTCCAGTCAAAGACACCCGGCTTCTTTTCCACGTCCGCCCATTTCTGATTGAAGGCCAGGCCTTTCAGGAAGGGATAATCTTTCGGGTCGAAAGAGGAACCACGGTCCCACACCCCGAAGGCGGCGGGAGGCGGCGCGGCTTGCACCGAACCGAGGCAGCTGACGCCGATCAGGGCCATCAGGCTAAGGCTGCGGGCATAGCCAGAAGGGGGTGTCGGCTTCATACAGTTTTGAGTATTTATGATACTCACGATGAAAGAGGCCGTCAATCAAGTTGAGATGCGAACTTGATCGGGTCACGCTAAATGGGGCCAGTTGAAATGTTACTCGGGGGGTTGCCCAACCACCAAACCACCCCCATAAACGAGACAAACATGAGCAAGAAACGGCACACGAAGGAGGCCCAGATCAAGGCCATCCGTGACTACGAATCCGGCCGGAGCCAGGCCGAAATCTGCAAGGAGCTGAACATACTGACGAAGAGCATGGCCCTCGAGTGGGCTCTGCTGGGCATCACCGTCAACGCCGTGGCCCCCACCTACCTCATGACCCCGGGAACCCGCCCTCACCTCGAAAAGCCGAGTTCCGTCAATCCGAGCTTTCACGCATCCCTGTCGGCCGCGTCGGTAGCATCCATGACATCGCCCACGCCGTCCGCTTCCTCAGCCATCCTGATTCCATCCTCATCACCGGCGAGGTGCTGATGGTTGACGGCGGCTGGACCCTGGCCTAGAGTCACACTCTCATTCCGATGTATCATCTGGGCGTCATATTCTTGAGTATCAACGCCGCATTACCTGCGATGGCCCAGAACCCGGATGCTGAACTGCTGTTCGTCCGACGCATCAACCCGCTCTTCCATGAGAAGTGCCTCGCTTGTCACGGGAAGGACGCGGCGAAGATCAAGGGCGGACTGGACATGAGGACGGCGGCCTCGACCCTTAAAGGCGGCGACAGTAAGCTACCCGGCTTCGTCTCCGGTAAGCCGGAGGAAAGCCCGCTCTATCTGGCGGTCACCCGCACGCACGAAGACTGGGAGGCGATGCCGCCGAAAGAAGCGGACAAGCTTTACGAAAAACAGGTGTCATGGATCAAGGAATGGATCGCCGGCGGCGCGCCTTGGCCGGAGGCCTCACGCGCCCAGGCTATCGCTAAGGCGAACGAAGCCAAGTGGTCGGCGGAAGACGGCACGATCATGAAGACCTCCGGCGGCCTGTCTCCCGAATGGACCAACCGAAAATACAAGCCCGAGGACATGTGGGCTTATCAGCCCGTCCAGAAACCTGCGCTTCTCGCGAGCCAAGGTAACCCCGTCGACGCTTTCATCATGGGGAAGATGCCGGCCGGACTCGCGGTCGCCCCGGCTGCCGACCGCGTCACCTTGATCCGCCGCGCGACGTTCGACCTGCTTGGCCTGCCCCCTAAGCCGGAAGAAGTAGCGGCTTTCGTCAAGGACCCTCGGCCAGAGGCCGAGGCCTTCGCCGCCCTGGTCGACCGGCTGCTGGCGTCCCCGCACTACGGAGAGCGCATGGCCCAGCACTGGCTCGACGTGACCCGCTACGCCGATTCCTCCGGCTTCTCCAATGATTACGAGCGAGGGAACGCCTGGCGTTATCGGGATTACGTGGTGCGTTCCTTCAACGCGGATAAGCGCTACGATCAGTTCATCCGCGAGCAGATCGCGGGCGACGAGATCCAGCCAGACAACCCGGAGATGGTCATCGCGGCGGGCTTCTTGCGCATGGGCCCATGGGAGCTGACGGGGATGGAGGTGCCGAAGATCGCCCGACAGCGCTTCCTTGACGACGTGAGCAATAGCGTAGGCGAGACCTTCCTCGCCCACTCCTTGCAGTGCGCCCGCTGTCACGATCATAAGTTCGACCCCATTCCGACTAAGGACTACTACTCGCTCCAGGCCGTGTTCGCCACGACCCAGCTAAGCGAACGGGCTGCGCCCTTCTTGGACGAAGAGAACAAGCAGGGATTCGAAGAAAAGAAATTCCTCGAACTCAGCCGCGCTGATCACCTCAAACAGTTGGGGATCCTGGACGATGTCCTTCTCCGGAACGCCCTGGTCTGGCATAAGGAGAACAAGAAAGACGTCACCAAATGGGTGGCCGCGGCCGAAGTCATCGGCAAGTCGTCAGCCAAGAATAAGTTCGGCTTCGCCGACGTTTTCACGCGTGTGCGTGATCGGGTCAAAGACCAGGGAATGCCTGAGAGCGACTATCCTCCGAAATTGGTCGGCTTCACCCCGGAACAATTCGGCATCGATCGAGTCGCGCGGAAAGGACTCGAGCGCCTGGAGTGGGAGCTCGACCGCTATGAGCCGGTGGCGCTCACCGTCTACGACGGCCGCACACCGCAGGTGACATCCATCTACGCTCCCTTCCGCAGGCCGAACAATCACCTGACCGAAGGGGAACTAGAGGCGTCCTGCATCCTCACGGGCGGAGACCCCTTGGGGTCCGGCGAAAAAGTTAAGCCCGGGGTACTCAGCGTACTGGGCGAGGTGCAGAAGACTCCGATTCCGGAAACCATCGAAGGCCGCCGCAAGGCCTTCGCCGAATGGGTAGCCAGCCCCGAGAACCCGCTCACCACCCGTGCCATCGTGAACCGGGTCTGGCTCTGGCATTTCGACCAAGCCATCGCCGGCAATCCGAACAACTTCGGCAGCACCGGTAAGAAACCCACCCATCCCGAGCTCCTCGACTGGCTGGCGGCGACATTCGTCGAGAAAGGCTGGAGTTTCAAGGCCCTGCACCGGGCCATCATGAACTCGGAAACGTATCGTCGCAGCGCCACCCATCCCGACCGGAAACTGGTCGCGGAGAAGGATCCCACCGCGACCAGCTACGCGGTCTTCAAGCCTCGCCGGCTCACGGCCGAGGAATTACGGGATGCGATGCTCACCGCGACGGGTGAGCTCAATTCTACGCTCGGCGGCATTCCTAATCGTCCCGAGATCAACCTGGAGGCGGCGCTACAGCCTCGTCAGGTCATGGGAACCTTCGCCTCAGCCTGGACACTCAACCCCCTCCCCTCGCAGCGCCACCGGAGGTCGATCTACTCGCTGAAGACCCGCGGTCAGCCCGACCCTCAGCTCGAAGTATTCAACGCGCCGATGCCTGACTTCTCCTGCGAAAAACGTGAATCGTCCAACGTCACCCCCCAGGTCTTCAGTCTGTTCAACGGTCAGAGCACCCGCTCCCGCGCCCTCGCCCTCGCCAACCGCGCGATCAAGGAGACGAATGGTGACGCCGAAGCCATCACCCGTCTCTTCACCCTCGCCTTCTCGCGGTCGCCCACGGCCGCTGAACTCGAGAACTGCCGCGAACACTGGGCCGCGATGATTTCGGCGGCGGCCGACATCAAGCCAGCTGCCATCCGGCCGCCGCTCGTGGTCCGACGCGACGCGGTCGAAGAGAACACCGGCGAGAAATTCTCCTTCGACGAGAAGCTTTACGCGAACGCTGAGTTCGTGCCCGACCTGCAACCGGCCGATGTCGATGCCCGCACCCGCGCCCTCGCGGAGGTCTGCCTCGTCCTGCTCAACTCCAACGAGTTCTCCTATGTCTACTAAGCCGTTCTTCCCCTGCGCCGGCGCCCGCGCCTTGCATGCGCCGACCCGACGCGACTTCATCTATGGCCTGGGAGCCAGCCTCGGCAGCGTCGCGTTCAGCGCCCTGTTGGCCGAGGAGGCGAAGCAGTTATCAACGAATACCCAAGCCCACTTCCCGGGTGCCAAGGCGAAGAACGTGATCTTCCTCATGATGGAAGGAGGCCCATCGCACATCGATACCTTCGACCCTAAGCCGAAGCTGGAAAAGCTGCACCTTCAGGAGTTCACCCGCGACGGCAAGCAGAAGTCAGCCATGGAAACCGGCAAGCGTTACTACGTGCAGAGTCCCTTCAAGTTCATCAAGGCGGGACAGAGCGGTGCGGACATGGCGGACAACTGGACGCATCTCGCCAAGGTCGCGGACGATCTCTGCTTCTTCCGAGGCTGTACGGTCGATAGCGTGAACCATCCGACCGCGATGTATCAGATGAACTGTGGCAACCGTTTCGGGGGCGATCCCGGCCTAGGCGCTTGGGTGAACTACGGACTCGGTTCATCGAATCGCAACCTGCCCGGCTTCGTCGTACTCCCCGAAGTCAGCTACCCCCAAGGTGGCGCCGCCAACTGGAGCAACGGATACCTTCCTGCCAATTTCCAAGGAACACCCTTGCGCGCCAAAGGCTCCCCAATCCTCGACCTCACGCCGCCCGCCGGAGTGACGAAGGATCAACAACGCAAGAACCTCGACCTAATGGCCAAGCTCAATGCCGCCCACGCCGGGCAGCACCCCGGACATGACGAGCTGTCGGCCCGCATGAATAACTACGAGCTGGCCTTCCGCATGCAGATGCAGGTGCCGGAGACGCTCGACCTTTCGAAGGAGGACGCGAAGACCAAGGAGCTTTACGGTATCGGCAAGGATTCGACGGACTCGTTCGGCCGCAAATGTCTCCTGGCCCGAAAGCTCATCGAAAAAGGCGTGCGGTTCGTGCAACTGTATAAGGGCTCTTGGGACAGCCACGACTACATCGAGCGCGCCCACGGTAACCTCGTTCGTGGCGTAGACCAGCCCATCGCCGCCCTCATCACCGACCTCAAGCAGCGCGGGCTCCTCGAGAGCACCCTCATCGTCTGGTGCGGCGAGTTTGGCCGCACCCCCGACAACGGCGTCCGTGGCGGCATCGCCTATGGCCGCGACCATAATGCCAACGCCATGACCATGTGGCTGGCCGGGGGTGGCTGTAATGCCGGTCACACCATTGGGGCCACCGACGAACTCGGCATGGCCGCCGTCGAAGGAAAAGCCCACGTCCGCGACTTCCATGTCACCCTCCTGCGCCTCCTCGGCCTCGACGACAACAAGCTCACCTACTACCACGCCGGCCGCTTCAAGCAGCTCAGTCAGTTCGGCGGCACGGCGATCAAGAAGCTCATCGCATGAAATCACCCTCCGTCATGACCTTGAAACTAATCCAGACCCAGGTGGCCCGCCTGCCCGACGCGGTGCTGGCCATAGCCAAGGACCCGTCAGGTGCCCGGGCCAAGGCGGGTGCCGCCCGAGCCCGCGCCGCCGCCCTCCACCGCGGGATGGTCGCGCAGTTTGGCCCCACAAACCGTCCCCGATCAGGGGCTACGCCTGAGTTGTTGCCGGAGTTCAAGAGATAGGTGGTAGCGGTTGGCGGTTCGCGGTTAGCGGATGGGAGAGACATTCATTTCGGGTCACAGGTCTCGGCTACAGGTACGGATTTGGGAACAGGTTCAGGTATCAGCCCCGGGACCCGCACCCGAACCTGAACACCTGAACCAAGAACCTGAAGGCCGAGACCTGAGACCTGAAAATGTAGCCGCATCCTATGCGGTCTACCTTTGAGCCACTGTCTCTCCTAACCGCTAACCGCCAACCGCATCACCAAGTATAACGAATCGTGTAGGTAATCGTCTTCTCTTCGTCGGGCTGCAGCGGCACTTGGAACTCGAAAGTGGAGGCGTCCTTCTTCACATGCGACTGGCTCTGGGCCGTCAGGGTCCAGGTGTTGCTGCGATGGGCGTGCTCACGCACGCGGATCTCGACGGGCTCCTTCTTGTGATTGCGGACCTTGATCGCGAAGGTCTGGGTGGAGACGCGGTTCGCGCCGTCCTCGGTCTCGTTCGTCATACGATGCTCGCCCGTGAGGTCGAAGCTATTGCCCGTGAGCACGCGGATGACCTCGTCCTTCGGAGTGTGGTCGATCTGGTTCTCGCCGACGAACTCCAGCTGGCGGTCGCCATCCTGGGAGTAGAAGCGCACCTTACCCTTGGGCAGGGCGAGGCCGAGTTTGTTGGCCTCGGTGTTCTTGAACTCACGGTAGACTTGGACCTTGCCGGCTCCGCCTTGGTAGGCGCCGTCATAGACATAGATGCGCTCGGCCTTCACGCCCGTGGCGCGCACGAACTCGACCTGCTTGGTCTCCTTGTCCCGCAAGGTCACCGGATTGCCTAGCGTATAAAGATGGAATTCATCGAAGGACTTCTCGGTCACGACC